>JACRFZ010000054.1 GCA_016212515.1 Candidatus Melainabacteria bacterium | reverse complement strand
TGCCGTGGCGCTTAATGCCGATTTCGATTCTCAGAAGCATCCTGAGAGCCATAATTGTGAGCAAATGACAGCGACCCAAAAGCTTCTCCCGCCCGGTCAGACACTTCTGAGCAAAGGGGCGGGCTTCAGAATAGTGCTCAAGATCAAACAAGGCACAGGCTGCATTCTCGAAGAAGCAGAGGTCCATGGCGTTTTCAGGTTCGCCACCAGCCTCGCAAGCCTCCGCCGCTTGCTTGAAATAATCCATCGCTCTTCGAGAATTGCCAAGAAACTCCCAGCACTCCGCAAGAGCGCTCAGTGCCTGAGCGATGGCAGAAGAGTTGCCCGGCTGCTCCCGGCGCAATCTCTCAAGCACCAGCTCATAACAGGTGAGCGACTTCAAAATATTGGAGCCTTCATACCCTAGTTTTGCAGCTAACTCCCAGAGGCTATCGAGTAGAACACCGGTATCACTCTCGGTGGCGCTGGCAAGCACCTCAGCCAGGTACATCTCAAAACTCTCAAATGAGGCGCGCTCAAAACCCGGCAAATACTCATCGAGGCCGCTTCCCTGACGCGGCGAAAGAAACAGCGCCATGGGCGCAAGCAGGGTGCCTGCCGCCGCAAATTCGCTAGCTGAACAATCCGGAACAATGACTACCGAAGTAATATCGTCCAGGCAGGCACTTTCCGAACCGACCGAGTCGGCGACGCGTTGGGAGGCGGTTAATGCAGTGCTAGCTTCCGTCATGGCTACTCCGTGATAAAGACAAGAAAGAAACCCAATCCCTCGGCAATGACCAAACGGTCTATGCGAGCCGACCAGCCGCCGCGGCTTGCGGCGTGGTGTATGATTATCCGTTACAAAGATGGCATAGTAATCGATCAGGCAGCCCGGCAAAAGCGATCCGGCACATAGGCGACACATATACAGGCGGGTAAATTCCCACCACCCCGGCATCTTGCCAAGTTAAAAGTGTCCTTATTTGACAGCCGTTCGATTGCGGCACAAGGTGCCAGAAGCGCAGATGGAACGGTAAACCCGCCTATCGCCATGCAAAAGGAGAGGATAAGTCGCACTTTCATCTCCGCTCTCATACCCAGACTGCCAATTCCAATAGATTCGGCCTACGCAATGCTCAAGATTATAGGCTGAGAAGCGAAAGCAGAGGATTCTGGCTCATAAATACGACGTCGGGGCGGAACTCTGGACTTCTGTCCTTAGTAATTTGTTGCAAACAGGCACTCCCGGGCGACTTTACATTAAACGCCAACACCGGCAACCCACGGGGCATCCCAGACTTAATGCGGCCGCAAGGCGAGCTTCCGATTGCGTAGCCACCCCCCTTCAGACCAAGTTTAAGGTGCAACAGTACTAAGATTAAATCAAGACTACTGTAGGATCTTCGGCAGAATTCAAGCGTCTCAAGTCAGTAACACTGCATCAACACAATCTGCCGACAATATGCCGGTTCCGGCACAAAAGATCAAATCCGAACAGAAACTCGCATCCCAGGTAAAACCCATGACCGCCATCACCAAAGATTCGCAAATACCAGTCTCCATCGATGCCAGCAAAGGCAACCTGGCACGCATGATCAAAGAGATCGGCGAAATGAAAGAGAAGCGCAACGCCGTTATCCTGGCGCACAACTATCAAATTCCCGAGATTCAAGACCTGGCTGACTTTGTGGGCGACTCTCTGGGGCTCTCGCAGCAAGCAGCCAAAACCTCAGCCAAAACAATCGTCTTCTGCGGCGTACACTTTATGGCAGAAACTGCCGCCATTCTCTGCCCCGACAAGAGGGTGCTGATTCCTAATCTGGATGCCGGCTGCTCCCTCGCTTCCTCTATCAATATTGACGAGCTGCGCGCCTGGAAAGCCGAACACCCAGACGCTGTAGTGGTCTCTTATGTCAACACCACCGCTGAACTGAAAGCTGAAACCGATTACTGCTGCACCTCCGGCAATGCCCTGAAAGTAGTGGAATCCATCCCCGCCGAAAAAGAAATACTCTTCCTACCGGACCAGTTCCTGGGCTCCTGGGTACAAAAGGTGACCGGGCGCAAGAACATGCATATCTGGATGGGCGAATGCCACGTTCACGCCGGTGTGCACCCCAGTGCAGTGGAAGCCAAACTGAAAGAGCACCCCGATGCCGAATTGCTCATTCACCCCGAATGCGGCTGCCTGACGCCCTATCTCGACAAAGTAGCGCGGGGCGGCAACGACAGCAGATTGCAGGTGGCATCTACCGAAGGCATGATTACGCAAGCCAGTAAATCGTCCTGCAGCAAGTTTGTGGTAGCCACTGAAATAGGCATTCTGCACCGACTGCAAAAGCAAAACCCCGACAAGCAATTCTTGCCCATCTCAGATGAGATGAGCTGCAAGTTCATGAAAATGATAACCGTCGAAAACCTGCACCATGCACTGGCAGAAGACGTCTATCACGTAACCGTGCCGGAAGATGTAAGAGTGAAAGCGCTCAAGTCGATTGAGCGCATGATTTCGATTTTCTGAACCCTTTAGAAAGCACAGTCAAGTTAGACGAAAATAAGTTGCTTGCTCCATACAAAAGAGCAAGATCAACGAAGAAAAAGGGAGGTCAAAAATGCACCCGAGAACGATAGAAACAGACGTTCTTGTGCTGGGTTCCGGCTTAGCCGGGCTGCTTGCCGCTCTCGAACTGAGCCGCACCGGTCTCAGGGTCGTACTGGCCTGCAAGGGTGCACTTTCCGAATCTAACAGCAGCTACGCCCAGGGCGGCGTGGCGGCAGTGCTGGCAGGCTCGCTGGATCATCCCGATGCCCATCTGGAAGATACGGTAATTTCGGGTGCCGGACTCTGCGACAAAGGAGTAGCCAGAGAAATCATAGAAGCCGGAGCCGCTCTCATAACCAAGCTTGTAGAGCTAGGCGTAGAGTTCGACAGAAAGGCTTGCGGTGGTTTAGCTGCCACTAGAGAAGGTGGCCACTCCAGGGCCCGGGTGGTACATCGCAAAGACACCACCGGTAGAGCCATTACCTCAGCCCTCATTGCCAAGCTGAAAGAGAAAGCCGCCCGCGGCAAAACGTTGACCATTTTAGAATACGCCTTTGCCAGCGAACTGCTCGTCAAAGACGGCACTGTTTATGGTGCCACCCTGCTAGATTGCACAGACCAAGCAGGTGCAGACGAGGCCGGCGCTGGCGGAGCAACCATCGATCAGATTACCAGAGCAGCCACCACCGATACTACCAAAGTGATAGCCGCCTATACGGTGCTTGCCACCGGCGGCATCGGTCAAATTTTCGAGCGCACCACCAATCCCCTGGTAGCCACCGGCGACGGTATCGCCCTCGCTTATAGAGCCGGAGCCCTGCTGCGCGACATGGAATTCGTGCAATTCCACCCCACCGCACTTTGTCTGCCCGGTGCACCGGCTTTTCTCATCTCAGAGGCAGTGCGAGGCGAAGGAGCCGTTCTTCTAGATAGCAAAGGGCATCGCTTCATGCCGCGCTTCCATAAAGACGCCGAGCTTGCCACCCGCGACATCGTCGCCCGGGCCATCCACAGCATTATGATCGAACAAGATTTAAGTGCCGTCGGTCTAGATATGCGACCGATCGGTAAGCACCTGGAAGCACGCTTTCCAGCCATTGTGGCGTTCTGCAAGAGCCATGGTATCGACCCGGCTACAGAACCTGTACCAATTTGTCCCGCCGCCCACTACTTTATGGGCGGCATAGTCGCCGAAGTGTCGGGCCGCACCACTGTAGACAGACTCTACGCGATAGGTGAATGCGCTTC
Organism: Candidatus Melainabacteria bacterium; assembly: GCA_016212515.1. GTDB lineage: Bacteria > Cyanobacteriota > Vampirovibrionia > Obscuribacterales > Obscuribacteraceae > Obscuribacter. The sequence goes on along the minus strand of JACRFZ010000054.1, from coordinate 61,689 downwards.
CACAGGTCTTCATGGTGCCAACAGGCTGGCAAGCAATTCCCTCCTTGAAGCGGGCGTATCAGGCTCGGCGGTAGCGGCAGACATAACCAAGAACTTCAAACCACTGAGCCCGGCGGAAATCGACACCCAAGACTTCGATGCCGACTGCGAGCCGAAAAATCTAGCGGTGCCCTCCGACATTGCTGCGGTCAAAACAAACATGTACAGGTTTGCCGGTCTGGTGCGCACGGGCACTGGGCTCAAGAAACTGCTGGCCCGCCTGCATAAAGAGCAAGCCGGTGCACTCATGCACCATGAACATCCAAAGGGTCATCCCCAGACTGCAAAAGAATACGAAGCAGCCAATATGCTTCTAGTGGCAGACCTTATCGCCACAGCCGCTCTCAACAGATGCGAATCTCGCGGCGGTCACTTCCGCGGCGATCATCCCGACAGCCGCGAAAGCTTCAGGCGCCACCAGGTGGTGTCTAGAGCCGGCTGGAACTGGCAAGACGTAAAGGGCATCCAGCACGGCAACACCACCGGTACCGGAGAAGTTCTGCTCAAGTAAGGGACCACCATGGAAGACTACCAACTCACAAAAGTCACCATCGAAGGGCTTGCCAGTCCATACATTCTAGAAGCCGATAGCATAGATAAACTGCTCATCAACCCCGGTCGAAAACTTCTCGGTTATAAGCGCCAGCAAGCAGCTTTTGCAGCAACGGTAAGTTGGTTGAGCGCCATGAAGGCTGAAGGCTACTTTCCCCACTCAGCCACCGATATTTGCACGGTAACCGTCATGGCGGAAGCGGCCGGACACAATTTATCAGGTGCACTATCCACGGTACTAAATGATGACATCTACCGGGGCGATAATTTCATGGGAGTCAGCCGCTTCGCCCTGGCAGACAAAGCACCGGAGGGCTACACTAATTATGACGCCCGGGTCACCTATATGCGACTACATTCAGTGGCACCAGTATGGTGCATGCTTGACACCGTCGCAACAGGCGCCACCCTGGTAAGAGGGCTGGAAGCCGCCTTTCAAAACGCACAGAAGCCCGAGCGCATACTTATGGGTACTCCCGCCGGTGCCGCAGTGGGCATGCGAAAACTGGAAGATCTGTGCCGCAAGGAAGGGATAGATTTCATTCCCACATTCTTTGGTGCCGCCTTCGGACTTTTTGAAGACGGCTCCGGACTTCCCTGGTGCCACCCCGATACAATTCTGGCCGGCACCGAAAGAAGCCGAGTCAACTTAGAAAATGCCAGGAAAATATTCAATAACAACCCGGCATTCTGCGCTGTGGGTGATTGCTCCGCCAACTTCTTCGACGTGCAAGTTGCCATGGAGCATTTGAAAGATGAGGAAGAAAGACTTGGTTGGAAACTACCTATTTAGTCTAGAATCACTCTAAAATATCTAAGAATGCTGCGCGCAGAAATAGCAGGTTGAGGGCGGTAACGGCAGTATGACAAGCAGATTGAAAGTTCGAGCGAGTCAGCAGGCACAAAGATTCCGCGGCTGCATAAGAATCACCTCTACTGCATTTTTAACACTGCTCGCCTTCTGCACATCTTCCGTGGAAGCACAGGACAGACAGCCCACAAGACAAGACTTAAAGGGCACCACTCAAGAACGAAAGACCCTAATACAAGACAAAGCAATAACAGATGAAATGGCTGACCTCAATGGCATTAGAGGTAGTGTCAATCCTCTGTGGTTCAATTGGCGAAGCCTCTATTTGCAGGGTAAGGATGCAGAGGCGCAGAAATATCTGCGCAACATTCTCAAAGATAGGAGCAAAGACTCAATGCTGGCCTCCACCCTGGTCAGCATGAGCCAGCGAAACCTCTATGACACAACAGAAGGAATAAAGACAGAAAGGCTTCTGCCCACAAAGTTCTTCAAAGACATTCTCACCTCAGTAAAGACCGAGCTAGGAGGCGATAGCCCCCGCCTCTGCGAATTCCTCAGATTCGTAAGGGCGCGAGCCAGTAACAGAGAAGACAAAAAGGAACAGTACTCACTATTCGATGCTGAAATGCGAATCAGGCAGCAAAACAAGAAGACAGACAGGCTCGGCTACCTGCAACTGGCGGCGGAGTACGGAACTGCCGCTCAGCACTTTCGCGACAAAGAGAAAGCCAAATTACTCTACCAGACGGCATTAGCAGAAACAAAGCGCGCCTTAGGCTCTACCAACGCCAACCCCGGCAAAGACACCGCCGGCAACGAAGAGAAAGCGCTCATGAAACTGCAGCAGTACCTGGAGCTGAAGCTGTCGGAAGTGTCAAAATGACGCAACAACAACAACAACAACAACAACAACAACAACAACAACAACAACAACAACAACAACAAAGGAAAGCGAACCAACAGTGAGTTACGATCTACTTGTATGTGTCAATCGGTTGGATGAATCGGATGCCGCAACCTGGAAAACGCTTGACGACATAAAGCCCACTCTAGAAGAGCAGAAAGCCCTGTTGGAGTTTCGAGCCCTGCTGTTATCCAAATTCCCGGCAGAGAATGAAGCCGGTGAATCGGCGGACAGCTGGAGCGTTCCACCCCCAGCACAGATACAAGGAGCCGGCTTGCTTCTAAATATTGGCTATAACAAGGCTTCGGCAATACTGTCTGAACTTCTGGCATTAAGTAGAGAAAACCAGCTCGCTCTTCTGGACTACCAGAGTAGTCGAATATACAGACCGGACGGCTTCAGCGGCGTAACGCTAGAGGTGGAAGATAAGGCAAGCTACCTTGCGCCCACAAAGAAGCAAATTGAAGAAGCGGTAAACTCACTGACTGCCAAAGGTGGTCCCTCCTTACTCTTTATGGAGCGCGGCACCGAGGACTATGTGCAAATCGCAGGTGGCGATGGTATTTACACCTTAGAGTGGCGAGAGTACTCAGGCGGTGCTTTCAAGCACTATGTCGCAGGAACCAAAGTTGGAGACAAAACAAAGGAAGTCCAGATCAAATCCAACGCCTTTCACATGACTGTCATGGAGAACGAAAAACTGGGTGCACCAGAGGCTGCGAACCTTATGACCGCCTTTGCCTCAGCGCAAGAGCGACCAAGCCACGTGGAGTGGCGCGATATCACAGGAAATTTCAAGCCCTAGAGCCATATCAAACCAGCGGTCCATACATACATTCAGGCAATCAGGTAATGACTCACGGCCAAACTACAAGCCTACTCTTTCTTCTCAATGAGTGAAGGGCTGCTGCTGCTGTAGCGCACATGCTGGATTATCTGCTCTGCATTAGACAGTTCTGAGCAGTCCACAAACACTCTTTTTCTTCCGACCTTCAAGAGGATTCTGGACTCCTGAATTCCGCAAAAATGGGAAATCTTGGACTTCACCACATCGCGCAAGACATAGGCCTCCACCCGCGGTGCTCTGGCAAAGGGTAGCCGATAGGCGACCAGAAGTCTCTGGTCTGTCACTACCAGGGCTCTCTTGATAGAGCGATGCCAAACCTGTGCGGCAACTACCAGAGCAAGCGCCACATAGGAATAGGGATTGGAGAAAATATGAGCATAAGAGATCAACAGGACAGCCCAACTAGTTTTCCAGACAACTATGCCTGAAACAGCTAAAAGCTGAAAGAAGAAAAGAAACAAATGCTTGCCGCCAGGACTATGGATAAAAGCCATGTCGTAGCGACCCACTGAGAGAAGTTTCTCGCCAGGCAATAACGCACGCTCCACCGCCGAGCGTAAATCGACATCAACAACTAAAATTGAGGTTCCCGGCTCAGTCAAGAAGATGCCCTGCGAAAGCTAACACCTTATCTTACAACTAAGGTCGGTAGGCATCCAGCACGTCGATGGCGGCACCCTGAAACCAACCCAGGGTTTTCACCAGTAGAAGCAGAGTACAAAGACGGTGGGAACAGCGCAGCCAGCCAGGTAAGCTAGCAGAACTAGATCCTACAATACGCGCAATCCAGCCCCCGGATTTCAATTACACCTAGACCGACAAAGTCGGCTAGAAAGCGCTTTCATTGAAACTTGGAACGCCATGGAGCAAGAACCATGAAAAACAACATGAATGCACTTACTAAAGGCAGAGTAACGGGGCTGGCTCTGATTATTCTCTTGAGCGCCGGCAGTGACAAACCGGCACAAGCACAGATCGCAAAGAACTGCTGGCAAAACTTCAAGGTCGGCACAACCGTAAAAGTAGAAAAGACTCTTACAGACCAGGGCAAAATACAGTTGAGAGAAAAAGCCAGCTACGAATTAGTGAAGAAAGAAGCTAACTACTCCATAGTCGAATACGCAGCCTCCTCGGGACAACGACAAAAGCAGAGCCACTATAACGGCTCCAGAACTAGAGCGAATCCACTAGTCACCACAACACCACAGACAAAAATCAAAGAAGAGCACCTGCTCATCGGCGGCAAAAGCATACTTTGCAATGTATATAAGAAGTTAGAAACGAGCGTACCAATGTGCGGCAACGATGAACTAGCCCGCTCAGTTCAGGAAATTCTAACCTGGGAAGACAAATCGAACGGCAAACAGTTGCGGCAAGTAGTAACCCAGACGGACTACCCAAGATATGAGCGCCAGCAACCGCGCGTTCGCCTTCCTGAAGAATGGCGAGTCAACGACCTTTCCGTTCCCATCAAAATCGGTTCACGCACCTATCTTTGCGACATCGAAGAATGGATAAGTACTCTAAACAAAGCTTCCAGTCTCAGATGGGCAACTGAAGAAATTCCAACAGGCTATGCCAAAACGATAGAAAAGCGAGGTTCCTCGGAGGTTACAGAACTCGTCGTAGACATACAAGAGAAGTAGCGCACTGCGCACACTCTGCACCAGCATATGGCTGCAGGGGGCATTCTCAGGTAATTTACGCCACCAAATAGCTGTTCTGCCATCATTCGTCCATCTGTACTTTCAGCATACCTGACTTACAGGCGCTCACAAATACGCCATAGTCTCGCTCAGCCTGCTTGGCGTAGGCGACGCCATATTTTCCAATGGCATCCTCAAAGTCCTCGCTCTTACCAAGATAGCCCCGCATAACGGCAGCGTCTCCGGCACGGGCATGGGCTCGGGCAAGTATCTCCCCGGCAACAACCGGGTTGAGTTTGAAGTCTTCTTTGCTCCAATACGCCGTGTTCACTCCGACTTTCATATCGCGCAATTGGCGAACAAAGAAATGTCGCTTAGCCTGATTGCGGCCTGTGGTCCAACCCAAAAACATATCGCTAGCTGCCTGCATAAGTTTCTGCCCCAGCACAACTCGCTGGCCATGGTGCGGAAACTTAGAGGCACCGGCGTAGGGCTCAAGAACCGACGGTCGCGCCTCCTTGATCTGCAAAATCAGCACATCCTTCTCAGCACCAGCCAAGAGCAAGACACCACAGGAGGTGCCGACACTGCCAATACCGACAACCTTTCTGGCAATGTCTACCATCTCGAATTTGTCGAGCAAAATGCGCTTATCTTCAGCCAGAGTGCTACGATAATCTTCAAAGGCCTTCATGGTTTCTTCGCCCAGAGTAACATCATCCATATGGCACAGAAGGGGCGGAATATCTTTGAAGCGCATTCTGCCATTTGATACCACGGTAAGCTTCTCGGTCAAGACCTCGGTGGAAGACTTCTGCGCAGCGGCTTTTAAACTCTGCTCAACCCGGTGCCTGGTGTCGGCGCCAATTCGACTGAGAAAACTCTCGGCAGAAATCTTGGAATACCAAACCTGCAGAGCCGACATAGAGGAAAGCTCATTCAAATGCTGCCGATACCCCTGAGCCATGCGCCAGGCAGCCTCACGTCCCAGATCTTCAGAGAATCCCCGCTCACGAGCCGCTAAGACCAGACTGGCAGCAAGGCGCTTCACATCCCATTCCCAGGGGGCAGGCAAGGTCTCGTCAAAATCGTTAATATCAATGACAATGCTGCGCTCAGGCGTGGCAAAAGCACCAAAATTATGAATGTGACAATCACCGCAAGCCTGCACAATGAAACCGGAAACAGGCGTGCCGGCGAGGTCGCGAGCCATGAGTGCAGCGCTACCGCGGAAGAAATTGAAAGGAGAGGCAAGCATGCGCCCGTAGCGCAGCGGCACCAGGTCAGGCAGACGCCCGATATTGGAATCTTCGAGAATGCGCACCACGTCGCGCTCATGTGCAGAAATCATGGGTTTAGCATGCGACAAAAGCGGGGTCTTTTCCCGCGCCGCCTTGCCAAACTCCTTACGCTCAGAGCGACTGGCGCCGCTTTTTATCCAGACACGCGAAGGGGAAAGCACCTTAGCCATATCGGCTCCTATATAGTCGACGAACGCTCATGATTATGACAAACTGCTACTTCCCGGCCATCAATCGGAAGCATTAAACTAATCGGCTAGCCTCTAAAATAACAATCACAAGAAGGAAGACAATAACGCTAATGCCTGCAGTATCAGGCTCACACCCTGTCAAGATAAAGTCGCCCCCGCGCCAGGCGCTCAAAGCTACAATACTCAGCTCTCTGCTATTCTGCCAGCTAGTCAAGGAGCTAAATTTGCCAGCATCGGCCATTAGCGCCCTCGACCAATACACAGGTATCTAGGCATCCCAGTCTCAAGGAATCCACCTCTGAAGGCATCCCGGTAAATAGTTAGCCCGGAGTTAAAATCCGATGGAAAAGAGACTCAAGATCGACAAAGCGTTGGTCTTCAAAAGGCATATATCCAATTATTCGCTGGCCACACTAACCCTCATGTTTGGCGCGCTTATTGTTCTTCCCCTGATAGCCTTCGCAAAGGCAGGAACACTAATCTGGCTAGGTGCGGTGATGTCGGCGGCGATGGCTGCCACGGGTGCCTATGTGTGGCACGTAGTCACGGCCGACGCGATTGTGGACTCACAGGGTCTTGAGACGAGAAGCTGTCTTGGAAAGAACCGAATTCTCTGGAAAGATGCCAAATCACTAACCGATACCAGATACCGTGGCACCTACACCTATACGGTGCACGGAAGCACTGGTAAGGTAAGCTTCACTGACGAACTGCAAAACGCTTCCTACCTCTACACCATCTGTAGTACCGTAATAAACAGTCATCCGGAGCGAGACGGATATGTTCACCTGCCTGCCGCTCCCTCCGGAAACATCTTATCTTCCGGTCCATTGGCGACAACCTTTGTTATGGCTGGCGTACCCACACTTTTGGGAGCAATTATCTTCTGCACAAACCTGGAAAGTCTAAATCTAGCCTTTAACACACCAATAGTGGCCATCAGCAAAGCCGGCGACTTTGTAGATAAGAAGCAAAACATAATCATGCAAGGCACATTGCACAGCGATGAAGATTTATCCTCTCGCGACGGCAAGAATAAGTATGCCATGCAGGCTATAAGAATTTCGATCTGCCATGGCTCCGACAACCACAGTTCCTATTGCCTCTGGGCACCAGGGCGAGCCTGGCTGCAAGACGGTAAAGACGAAATAGAAGTAACCATCAACGATCCGGACAACAACTCCCTGCCTTTAGATTGGGAATCTGCACTGAACAAAGACTGGAAGAACACAGGTCTCAGAAATCTGATGGCAGAAACCTTTGAGAACTCAATAGACAAGAAGATGGCCGAGTGGAAAGACTCTCTCGATGTGACACTGCGTTCAATACCACAAGATGGTAAAGTGCTGGTAGCAGGGCGCGTTGTAAAATGCGAAGATCATCTGCGCCTTGACCCTACAGGCGATGCCAGTTGGATACACACAGACTCGCTAGAGGCAATTAAGAAAGAGACTCTCACCTGGTCATCCGCAGGTGCAGCACTGCTGCTATGGGGACTCATTGGTGTGATAGCCGGCTTCCGCCAATGGGCTGAATTCAAGAAACTCGGCAAGATTGTCTAAACAGAACGCCCCAATCTAATGGGCTTCTATCTTCCTCCAGTTACTCAATGTTAAGGTTGCGCAGCTTTTGATCTCAGGGTCGGACGCTGCCGACAATGCCTTCAAGGTGCCGATAGATGCCGCATCCTTACGACCGGCCAGCGCTTCAATCATTATCAACAAATCCGCCTTATTTGAAGGCCGGTCCTTAATTTCATTAATGGTAGCGATCACATCCGAAGTAAGTTCAGCAGAACCCAATGCACCCTTACCGAATTCCATCATAGTCCGCTCAAAATTACTCATACGACGACCGACGGCTCGCCCTTCTCGCACTAGCACAAGCCACTTTCTGACACATTCGGTTCTGTTCGACCGCATTAAGGCAAAGGCAAGGTCGTCAGGCACGGCGCCCTCTTGTGGTAAGAGCGCAAATACAACGTCTCTGTCCTCCTGGCTGGGACTGTTAGCCAAAGCCTGCAAAGAGACTCCGCGCAACATTGACACCTGAAGCTTGGGTTCGAGAATACTCTTAAGTCCGCCACCCCCCAACTCTCGCATAGCGGAAATGGCATAACCGCACTGCTGGGGCGGCCAATCTCGAATCGCCTTCCTGAGCGCCGAATCCGTGCGTGCATCAGCACCGGTACGGGACAAAACACTAACAGCCAAGACCCTCGCCTTGGGATCGGTCGAATCAATGCGCTGATAAGCCGCATTTTTCAGCCAGCTCTTATCAAGCTTTAGGAAAACAGGAATAATGTGAGGATCGCCGAACTCCTCGTCTCTAACAATAAAGTCGAAGAGCTCGGTAGTATGGTTATCGTTAAGGTACATAAGAGCCATACCTGCGAAAAAACGACAGCCCTTAACCGGCTCGGTCTTGAGCGCACTCAAGAGGCGCCCGTTGAATGATGTGTCGCCGGCAAGAGCAATACTTATAGAACCGAGCGAACGATTATACTCACACTTGCTATTAAGCAGCCGCTGAATGAGCTCCTTAAAGCCGACCCGATTTCTCAGTTCGGCTATGGGGTAGCGTTGCATCGACGCATACTTCTGCGGACTCAGAAGCCGCATCGAAGTCCCCCCTTGAAGTAGCTCCTCATGATTGAAGGTGTAGCGCTGCCTGAATGACATAAACTGCTGAAAAGTGATATCGCTGCGAGATAATTGATCAAGCACAGAGAAGTAGGCAGCAATGTCAACCGCAGGAGCCTTGCCGTCAGTCGAAGAGGTAACTTGAAAAACCGAGACTCGGCTGTCGCAAATTATTGGCTCAATGGCGCCACACTGTGGCAAGGAACTCAATAGCATAAGCGCGAGGCTGGCCATCCTCACTGGTGAACTAACCATCATTCGCTCCTTCCACCTTTACTTCCCAACCTATTGGGCAAACCGAAAACGCCTGGCCATAATAAAGTACCTGGCAGAGTTGAACTCAAATTCGTCGATAGTCTCTAAGCCAAGCTTCTCATGAGCTTTAATGGAAGCCAAATTGTCTGCTGAAACAAAGACAACGGCGACCTCGAATTCTTGCGGCGCTATGGCAAAGAAGCAATCATAGAGCCTGGCTAGCACACCCTGCCCGCGAAGAGACTGGTCGACGCAAACGGGACCGACAATGCATACAGATAAGCGGGAAAGAGCTTGCCCCTGATACTTAGCCCGGGGGAATCTGGCAATCATCGCCGCCGGAAGGGCGACTGCCTGGTTAAACTCAACTGTACTGGCGCACAGGAAAGCCTTCACTTGCTCTTGTTGCACAGCGACGACAACCGCTAAATTGTCATTCATGGCGGCGAACTGCTCGGCACTGAAGCCCACAGAAAGGAAACCAGACTGACGCTCGCCCGCAGGAAGGTTGCTTGCCATATTGGCATTTTGTAACCGCACCAGACTCTCAAAGTCAGCGGCTACAGCACGCCTTATCTCCAGAGCAATTTCAATGTGGTCGTTATCGAATGTTGACAATGAAATGAATCCTCCCTGCATTACGCGAGAGCCTTCTTAATTTTTGCCATTCGGACCTTTCTTGTCCTTCCTCCCGCTGAGGGCTTTCGCCTTCTCCACTTCTCGCGCGGCTTTCACTCAGGCTCCCTTCCAAGATCTGTATCCTTGTCGAATTCAGGGATCACTTTGCTACATGTTTACCCGATTCCAACGCAACAATCTCGTTGTGCCGGCCGACCGTCAAGGCAGTTTTGATTGCGCACAACGGAACATGCTTGCGCGCAACGAAAAATAGTTGCGCACAAAGTGTAAACGGCGCTTTAAAAGCGCCTACTTATTGACGGCGGTTCCGTCGCTTTCAGGCTCGGCTTATACCACCCAAAAGGAGTAAGGTACTCATCCTAGCGGGCGCGGCCAACGCCGCAGGGAAGCGGGAGGGACGCACAATGCACAATAAACTAGAATTGACTCAACTAAATAAACTAAAACTCGTCCAGCGCAATAAACTAGAAACCGTCCAGCGTGATAAACTAGAAATGGCCCCCCCCCACAATCAACAAGTACCACCGCTTTGCCCACACCTGTTGAAAACCTCGCAAAATCACTAGAAGTCCTGGAGCAACTCCAGGCGCAAGGGAAAGTCGCCATCCGCAGCGCGGACCTCCCGAGGTCCCATCGCGAACGCTTAGTCAAAAACGGGTTCCTGAAAGAGGTGATGAAAGGCTGGTATATTCCGACAAGACCGGACCAGCCCACAGGAGAATCTACGGCTTGGTTCGCGTCATTTTGGAACTTCTGTGTGGATTACTTGAGAGACAGATTCGGAGATGAATGGTGTCTTTCTCCGGAGCATTCGTTACTGCTGCATGTCGGCAACCGCGCGGTCCCTCTTCAGCTTGTTGTTCGCTCACCTAAGGCCAAGAACAACACAACGCCATTTCCACACCGCACTTCTATCCTAGACGTCCAACTGGCAATCCCAGCCAAAGAACATATCGAGAAAGTTGAGGGACTCAATGTTTATTCTTTGCCGACTGCATTGATATTCTGCTCTCCTACGCTCTATCGACAAAGCCCAACCGAAACGCGCGCAGCCCTCTCCGCAATTTCGAATGCTTCGGAAGTATTAAATGTACTGCTTGATGGAGGGCGCACCGTGGTGGCTGGACGCCTTGCAGGAGCATTCCGCAACATCGGCAGATCACGAATTGCTGATGACATCGTAAACACAATGAGAGCTGCTGGATACGATTGCCACGAAGAAGATCCATTCACCGATCCTGCACCGATTAAGTTTCGTCGAACAGAACGAAGCCCCTATGTTAGCCGCATCAAGCTCATGTGGGAGACCATGCGAGAACCAGTGCTAGAGCGTTTTCCACCGCCACCAGGCTTGCCGAACGATCAAGAAGCTTATCTTAAGCAAGTACAAGACAACTATGTCACAGACGCATACCACTCTCTGTCTATAGAAGGATACAGAGTCAGCCGGGATTTGATCGAGAAAGTCAGAAGCGGAAATTGGAATCCGGATGCTGATGAGAAAGATCGCGAACTCAGAAATGCTCTCGCCGCGAGAGGATATTGGCAGGCTTATCAGGCCGTTCGACAGAGCCTCGTCCAAGTCCTTCGCGGCGAAAGTGCAGGAAACGTGGCCGACGATGATCACGTTACTTGGTACCGCGAGCTATTTGCTCCGAGCGTAACCGCTGGACTCCTAAAACCGGCTGATCTGGCGGGCTACCGAACGGATCAAGTGTTCATACGTCATTCCAAACACGTGCCACCAAGCAAGGATAGTGTTCGAGACTTGATGCCTGCGCTGTTTGATCTCTTGCGCGACGAGAAAGAGCCAGCGGTCCGGGTGCTGCTCGGACATTTCATGTTCGTGTATATCCATCCATACATGGACGGCAACGGTCGCACAGGGCGCTTTTTAATGAATGTGATGCTTGCTTCGGGCGGATATCCATGGACAGTGATGCCTGTAACACGCAGAACTGAATACTTGAGCGCACTAGAGAATGCAAGTATCAATCAAGATATTATTCCTTTCGCTGACTTGGTTTCCTTACTAGTCAAAGTAACGATGGACGGAAGACCTGAAGCCACGTAGACGTCGGTGCTGGTATATCCTTTCAGTGAGGCGACATGGCGCCGCCCTGCCGAACGTGGGCGCAACGTGACGCTGGGGCATCTCGACGGACCCGGACGCCAGGTTCGGTTGGCCATTGCCGCCATCCGTCGACGCCAGGGGCAATGAGGATGCTGTCGGAGGGACTGGGGCGGTAGGCATCGGCAGCCCTCTGGTGGCGGGGTTTGTCATGCTCCATGTGTTCCAGAACCAGCGCAATCATCAAACGTCATTAGTATTCCCACAGTTGGCAGAGTTGGTGCCCGGGGCTAAACTGATAACCAGGCTGCCCAAATAGTCGCCGTCACCTGGAGCGCAGCTCAGTCTTCTATCTCGCCCGGTATAGCGCAATGCTAATTCGCTGCCTTCACTCTCTTAGATATGCCATTCTGATAGTGGGAGCTCTTCATCTACTGCCGAACATTCTTTTAGGTCTATGCCTGGTTGACCGCGTGTCAAATGGCTGCTGGGACCAAGTAGGACAGAGCCTTGCTCTCCTTCTGGGTGCAATCGCCTATTTCGGCGCCTGGCGTATTCTGCAAAAACACAAAACAAGTACCAGCAACCTGACAAGATTTAGACTGGAGAAGGAAGTTTGGCAAAAGATTCTGCATAGAAACTACGCGCTGCAATTCAGCAGACTGCTCCTGCTAGTCACCGCGTGCATGCTGCTATTGGCATTCACTTGCTACAACGTTCGGCTGGGCTTCTCAAAAAGTAGCTTCATAGCAGCTCATGTTGCAAGCCGCTGCGGTCAATTTGAACTATCAGAAAGAATCTACAAAATCTTTTGCAACAGGGATGGGGACAGCAGCCTTGCCGCAAAACGTAGCATCCTAATGCCATTCCCCTTCCAAACAGGTGTCCAGGAAACTCTGGCTGTTGCAACAGTCTACGGAAGCCAGAGCGATGAACTGGCTGACCTGCTGATGTTCTTTGGTATGAGTAGCGGATACCATGGCTACTGCGATTCCTGGTTTCACATGAAAGCGAAAAGCCTATATCTCCAGAACGGCAATATACGTGGGGCGCTGGATGCGCTCAGCATTATGGCGATTCTAAGCTACCGAGACAATCCAGAGATGGCGCAGCGCCATCTCAAGGAGGCGGCTGAATTGATTCCCCAAGCACAACACCCTCTAAGTCGGCGGACTATTTTCGACCTCAAATCAGCAGCCACTAAACTACATGATTACGAGATACCTAGACTTATAGACCGTCAGCAGAAGATAACAAATTCGAAGGAAAGCTCAAGCTCTCTGCCGGAGCCGGTATCGAGACTCTTGATGTACGTATGGATATTCGGTCTAACGGGTATGGGCGGCGCCACCGTGAAAGCTTCAATTGTTCTGTGGCGTTGCTTCAGCCTTAAACTCAGGCTCCATTCGCTGCTAAAGGACGGGAGCATGCTAGCGAACGGTCCACAAGGCGACATTCTCGACTCTGCAAGAGACGCCAACAATTGGGCGGTCATTGAAAATATTTGCGAGCAGATTGATCTAGCGCTCTATAGAAACAAGCAATCTAGCGCTGATGAACTGAGCCAATGGCTTCTTTCCTGGGTCGAAAGGGGCGCGACCGGAACATCCGCACCTCGCCAGTTCAAATTACAAAGCCATGAGGAGTTGAAGCAGCAAATCGATAGGGCTTTCATACTGCTTTGCACAGAGTTTGCATGCTCTATACTCTTAGTGCTGCTGGTAAGCACCTTCTGGATGCACAGTACCTTCTAATTCACTTAGCTCAAGCTGCCAAAGCCAGGCATGCTGCATACCACTTTATGGAAAGCAACCGGATAACTCATGCCTCCCTCCTTCACCTTGAGTTCGCGCAATATTCAAATAGCGCTGGTCATGGTTCTCTGCCTGCTGCTCTCCTTTCTTTACACAGCAGCGTGGGGCGTAGCACGCCACCACCCATATTCCATTGAATACGAAGGTCATGTGCTCTGGGCCTGCCAGACACTGGCAAGAGGCGCCAACATCTACAGTCTTACGGCACTCACCCATGAGCCCTACAGCGTAGTCATCTACAACCCGCTTTACTTTGCCCTGGGCGCCTTCCTGCAGAAGCTGACGGGCGGCACTTATGAGCCACTGCGCCTGCTCTCCATGGCTTCGGCGCTTGTTAGTTTCCTTGCCTTCTGGCGACTGCTCAGCTTGAGCCGCGTCACCGACCTGAGCAAAATCATGACCCTCGCCGCATTCGCCGCCAGCCTACCGGTCTTGCACTGGTCAACGGTGGCACGGGTAGACATTCTGGGTCTGGCTCTATCAATCATCGCGCTCGAAAGATTCAGCAAATCCTACTTAATCGAAACAGAGAGCATAAACGAAACAGAGAGCACAGGCGAAACAAAAAGCTCAAAAGAAACAGACAGTAAAGCATCTCGACCCATCATAAAGCTATCGGCGGCAGCGGCGTTTATTCTGGCGTACTTCGCCAAGCAGCAGTATCTTGTTGTATTTGCCAGTTGCCTGCTTTTCGCACTCTGGAAAGGCAAGCGCAAACTTGCGCTGCAATACCTGGGGCTCTTCGCGGTGCCGACGGCACTGGTTTCGCTCTACCTGCAAAATATCTCCGGCGGCTATTTTCAGCATCTCACCTATGCAAGCGGCTTAGACTGGCAGTGGGAGACCCTGGCAAACTTCCTACTGCCTTTTCTCTTTGATGCAAAGACAATAGTGGCACTGACAATACTTATCTATCCGCTGCTACGAAAGAATTCAGATTCCGCACTTACGGAAGAGCCGCTTTCTGACAAGCCCCATGTAACTGAAACGATCTCTGACAAGCCTCAGTCACCAGAACCAATTTCCGACGAGCAGCAGTCAACTGAACCAATCTCTACCAAGCCTCAGTCACCAGAACCAATCTCCGACAAGCAGCAGTCAACTGCAGCCCTTACCTCCCTGCCCATCTTCCTCTTTGGGCTCTCAACTCTGGTCTTGCTCTACACAATGGGGCTTAAAGGTGCCTATCACAATCATCTGCTCTGTGCCATCCTGGCGCTCCTCTGGGCGGTGGCGCTGCGCCTCGACAAGACTCCCAACCTGATGCGCACAGCATATATAGCGGCAGCAATCTATAGCCTCATACCGCTGCTTGTCTTTTCCTACAATCTATCGAAACGCATCGGCTACAGAGCCGATACCGCAGAGGCCGTGGAACTGCTCAAGAAACTGCCAGAAGACGCTTACATACTGAGTGAAGATCCCACCCTGCCACTACTGGCGGAGCGCCAGCCGGTAATTGTAGATGCCACCACATTCTTAAATATGCGCGGCAAGCACCCGGAAAGCTTCGAGAAAATCAAAGCGGGCATAAAGGAAAGACGCTACGCGGCCATTATCATAAATTTGCGCGACGCAAAATACTCTATGGAATACATCTGGCCGGAAGAACTCGTGGCAAGCATCAAAGCCAACTATCAAATCGCCGGAGCCACAGGCGGCAATGGCATGGTGCAAAAAATATATCTTCCCGCCAATAGCCGCTAGTAGGCTGAAGCTTCACAGCAAGACTAACGAGAACGCTATGGCTAAAGCTTCATAGCAAAACTAGCGAGAACGCTATGGCTAGTGAGAGAGCACCGATTACTTACTGGTTAGGATTATTGTTATTAGTGCGGTTGGCATTTAACAAATCGTTCAACGCCTTCTGCTGCATTGCTGCCTTGAAAGCTTTCTCTTCGTCGCTTTCGCCTTTGGTGCCAAGTCCAGAACCGCCACCCCAGGCCGTGTTTGCAAAAGCCACGGAGCATACAAAGAGCACCAAAATCAAAAGACTCTTGAGATTTCTCTTTCTCTCGCTCATATCTTCCTCTGACGCTTGAAGAATCCGCTTTCATATTAATAGATTGACATCTACCCATTGGCAGGCTTCGCTTAAAATCTAGTCAACTCAAACGGGCGAGCAGCCAATGAATTCAGCCGTAGCAACCACAGTCGAAGCCCGGTCAAAGCCGGTCACGAACCTCAAACCGCCGATAATGCGGCGCGTGGTTGCCGCATGGATATACGATTACTTGCTCTGCCTGTGGCTAGCCACAGCGGTCTACACAAGTATTAATTTCCTATCTAATAACTCAGTTCACCCGCCAATTCCCCTGCAAACTCTTGCCCTGCTGCTCTTCTTGCTGCGCGACGCCACCTGGGGCGGACGCGGGCTGGGCAAGCGGCTTGTGGGGCTAAACATTAGCCAGAAGGTAAGCGGCAATGAGAGCGCGAATGCAATTACTATCAAGCAGTCTGTGCTTAGAAACTTGGTGTTGCTCTTGCCCTACTTCGTCTATCAGGTCTGGGCACCATCTCTGACGACGACCGATGCCGATAGCTTGAGTCTGGTCTGCTCGGCAGTGACTGTGGCAATTGCCCTCGTAGAGTTTGTCTTGATGCTCACAGGTGAGCGCCGCCGCCTGGCAGACCGTCTTGCCGGAACGACGGTAACGCGGGCGGCAACCAATGAAGCCCGCTGAGGGAACCTCCAGCCTCAAAACCCTTGAGATAATCTTTGCCGCCATCTTCATGGTGCAGGCTTTCCTGCAAGTTGCGGGCATGGTTGAGCGCGTCTTCCAATCTTCCGATACCGCCTGGCTTATCAAAACCGGGCTTCTGCTCTGGCAAGCCGGACCCAGCAATTTATTTGCCGCCCTGCACCAGGGCGACACCTTTAGCTTCACTGCTTGCGGTCAGCCGGTGCTTATTTACCAGTGGCTTTTCACCCTGGCTCTGGCGGCAGCCACCAAAGTGGGGGCACTCGCCGGTCAAAACGGAGCCGGCGTGGATATCGCCTCTACCAATCTCGTCGCCGCAGGCTATCTCACCTATATTGCCACCGCGCTTTTGCTGCTCTTCCTGCTACCGTATATGATGCTCAAACGGGGCGTCAAACCGGTCTACACATTCGGGTTGCTTACGCTCATAAACATGCCAATCTGGTACTGGGCAAGACCGCAGCTAGTGTCATTTTTCATGCTGCCGATGTTCATACTTTTGCTGGAAGACTTTCGCCGGAACGGTTATAGAAAACGCCTCTGGCTGCTGCCCTTCCTTCTAATTGTTTGGGTGAACAGCCATGCGTTCTGCTTCATGGGTCTGGCACTGATACTGGCCTATCTGGCACCACAAGTGGTGAGTCAAAAGCAGGTCGATTTTAGGTATCGCCGGCATCTGGTGGGAATTCTCGCCACAAGTTGCCTGGCACCTTTAGCCAACCCCTATGGCGCCGAGCTGGTGAGACACACGCTCTCCTTCGTCAGCGAGCCCGACTTCGGGCAAATATCAGAACTGCAACCAACCTTGCTCACCAACCCCCTGGGGCACCGCGGCATCTGGCTCTACTTAGTCATCGCCTGGTCTGTGCTGCTAGCCAGAAGAGCCATGATTCCTCTCACTGGGCTTTTCTTTTGCGCCCTCTCAACCTTCACCGGCGTGGTGTGCTACCGATTTGCGGCGGTAGCAGTGCTCATCACCTGGTCTTACTTATCAATCGCCCTGGGCAGAGGGCAGCAGGGGTCGGCGGGGAGCGCAAGCGGGACGAAGGAAAGCGCAAGCGAAACGGACGGAAGCGTAATCAAGGCGAAGGAAAACGCAAGCGAACTGGTTTCACCGGTCTCCACCGCCCTGGCCCTGGTTGCCCCCATCTTCGCCACCGCCGTCTACTTCAATTACTGCCAGAGCCAGAAGCAAATATGGTTCACCCACAACGACAGCAACCAGAAGGTCACCGCCTTTCTCAAGCAAAATAGCCGGCTCAGGTCGCGCCTCTTTTGCGACGCGGCGCTAGGTTGCAGCCTCATACTGGAAGACCAGACGCCGGTCTTCATCGATACGCGGTTCGACCTCTATGGCAAAACCTTCTGCCGCGAGTACCAGGACTGCCTCAATGGTTCAGTCACCGACACCTTCAACTGGCGCAGTTATCTAGACAATTGGCAAATCAACACACTGGCGATTAAAAACAGCGCGCCCCTGACCAATGAGCTCAACCACGCCGCCAGGCAGGGAAGCTGCAAGAAGCTCTACGATGACGGCATATATTCGGTGTGGGAAATTGAGCGCGGGGCTAAGGCTGGGGCGAGCCAATAGAAAAACCGAAGCTCCGACGCTTACTAGAACCAGCGGTGAAAAGAGCCTACGCTTAAAAGAACCGGCGGCGAAAAGAGTCGACGTTTAAAAGAGCCAGCAGTTAAAAGAACCAGCAGTTTAAGGAGCCTACGGTCAAAAACACCAGCGGCTGAAGAGCGACGGCGCAGTTTCGATGGTGACCGGCGCGCTTATGACATCGGCGCAGTCTTTGCCGGACCGCTTCAAGATGCGCCCCCGAGCGTCCACGATCACCGAGGGTCCAAGGGCGGTGGCAAAGACGAAGGGGCGATTGTTCTCAGCCGCCCGAAAGACGCTGAACGAAATCATCTGGTCGCTCAAAATCGACCGCTTAAACCAGGCATTGTCGCTGCTGTCGGCAAGAATCTCCGCCCCGGCGCGCACCGCCTGGCAGCTCAACTTGGGAAAGGCATTCTCGAAGCAAATGAGTGAGCCGACGCCGGCGTCTTGCAGTTTGAATACCACGGTTTTGTCGCCGCAACTTACTCTTGGATAATGGCTTCCGGTGCCGAAAAAGAGGTAGCGCATGGGGGTGCGCTCAATCCAGTCGGGCACGTACTCGCCCATGGGCACCAGGTGCTGCTTGTAATAAACCTGCGGCAAAAGCGCGCCATTTCTATCGACCGCGCAGGTAGCGTTGAAGCCGCGCCCCTGGCTATCAGTGTCTCGAATGCCTACCACCCAGGCTTGCCGGTTCTTAGCTGCCAGCGCCGCCAACTGAGGCAGGGTGCCTTCGGTGGAGCTGTAGTTAACAGGCATCGACCACTCGGGCCAGATGCAAATGCTCTCGCGCGGGCACTGATCGCAAAGGTAAAGGTACTTGGTGAAAAGGCTCACGGGCTTGACGCCGTGAGCGCGGGAGTTGGCTCCAGCCTGGATGGCAGAGACCACGACGGTGCGAGTGGAGGTTGGCGCGGCTGCACCTCGAAACGCAGCTGGCGCTGGCGCATTAGTCGATGCAGGTGCCGTAGCCGGCGGAGGAGCACTAGCCGATGCAGGTGCAGTGGTAGATGCAGGTGCAGTGGTCGACGCAGTTGCATTAGCCGACACCGGCGCAGTAGCCGGTACAGCCGTACTAGCCGGCGGGTAATTCGCCAGGCGCGTCTGCCCATACATATAAACGCCGGCGCAAAGAAGCACTATGCCTAAACTGTTGAGCAAAAGAGACTTTCTGTCCGGCATGGTCAAACCGGCAAGGCTGCTACCGCCAGCTCTATCTTTGAAGGCATAAGCCACAAGGGCAGCCAGGCTTGTGTTGACCAGCATGATGAAAGTGCTGATGCCCACCCCGCCAATAAACGGAGCCATCTGCAGCAGCACCACATTCTGATACTGGCTGTAGTGCAGCGCCGAGCAGGCAAAGCCAAGCAACTGGGTAGTATTGCAAAGCCTGTCCACCAGCACCCAGAGCAAGGGCACCACGATGAAGCTTGGCAGTCGCCAGCGAGCGAAAGAGTGAGAAAGTGCGTAAGAGTGGGAGCGGGCGGGTTGATTTTCGGAGGCACTGACGCGCCGGGGCAGAAAGCCGCCGGTCAAAGGCAGCCACTTGAGCAGCAGGGCAAAAACCGAAATGAACACGCCCTGCCAGGCTGACACAAGTATCCAGAAAATGCCCCCGAGCAATTCACCTGGAATAACATAGGAGTTTTGAGCGAATACTGGTCGAAAGGCGAGAAACCAGCTCAGGTAGACGAGGTTGTACCCGGTGCCGAAGGCGAAGCCGCGCCAGGCGGATGTCCAGGGTTCGGAGGCGCGCGCCAGCAAAATCAGAAAAGCGCAAGGGGCAAGAAACGCCAGGTAGCTCTGCTCAAACCCTGGCGCGGCAAGCCCGCCAATGGCACCGCAAGCCGCCGCCGCCAGGCACCAGAGAATCTCGCGTAATCTACCACCCGGGCGACAGGGCACACCCGCCGCCGCGCTCGCCATCTGCGACGACGCAAGCTCGGTGTCGGGCGCACTCTTAACAGGAGTTAAACTCAGCATCGATACCCTGATTCAGTCAGTGCTAGCCTATCCCAAGCAGCACATGACTTCCATTACAGAGGGCTTATATTGGGCGCTCAAACAGGCTCGACGGTAAACTAAAGGCGGGCTGCCGGGTGTTGGAGGGTGACCAGTTGCAAGCGGCTGGTATAGATAAGCGCAACCGCAAGGGTTCGGCATGGCGCCTGCTTGCTACCACGCTGGTGGCGGCAGACCTGGTAATGCTCATACTGAACCAGTCGGTGTTGAACTACCGCTTTGGCTTAAACGCAATTACCGCTGCCAGGCTAGACTTGAATTTACTGCTGGGACTGAGCTTTCTCTACTTCGTAATACCGAAGGCTGCTGGGGGAAGTGAAGATAGAGTGAGTGAGATTGCTGCCAGTGACCATGTGGCAACCTCTCCGCCCGGCGACAAAACGCTACTCTGGTTTATCGCCGCCTACGCCCTGGTGCTGCTCACGGTCACGACTTTCACCAGCAGCAGCGGCGACTTGCTTATCAACATTAAGCACACATTGCTGGCAATCTTACCGATGTTCGCCTTCGGCTACGTTTGCCCCAGAATAATGCGGCGCGACAATTACGTGGCAATCTTTCTGATTCTGCTTGCGATATTCTCTGCCCACACACTGCTCACCATCTGGCTCTGCCTGACTAACACCCATAGCTTCCTGGGGCGTGACATCACCTGCCTGGTTGGGCGCGCTCAATATGTATTCGGGCAGCGCGGGCAACTGGTCACCGGGCTCACCTGGAACCCAAACACTCTTGCCGCCAGCCTCTTAATGCTGCCGGCAATTGCGGTTGAAACCGAGGCGATAGTATCTGCGGAATGGCTGAAGAAGATGGTGTGCGCGTCGAGATTTCTCACGGCATCTCACACGATACTGACGCTCTCGCGCGGGGCGATACTTTCGCTGGTGGTGAGCTTCGGAGTCTGGGGCATGCTCGACAGGATGCGGCCGCGCTTCATCCGCGCGGTCTGCAAGTTGGGCTTATTGGCCGGAGCGGGCTTCGCCGTCTGGCAATTACTTGCCTGGCGCGGGGATAAGTCGTCTTACGAAAGAATGGAAGTCTTACAAGATTCGCTGACCAAGATAGCCTGCCACCCCTGGGGCATGGGGCTGCCACCAGTCGGCAGCGAGCAATTGCCGCATAACTTGATACTGGGGACGACGATTTATTTTGGACCGATAGCGACGGTGCTGCTGGGGTTGATTCTGGGGTGGTTACTTTATGAGGCGATAGGGGGAAGGCGTGCGGATAGTGGAGAGAAGAGACGAGGTCTGGCAAGCTACCGAATGAAATCGGCACGAAGGTTGCTGCTTGCATCGCTTATCGCGATGGTGGCAGTGCATGGCGCTGTGGAGTACTGTATTGGTCACCCGACGCTTTTCGCGAACTCGTTGTTTTGGTTGTTGGTGGGGTATGCGGCGTATGGGAGAGATTAAGAAGATAGCGTGCTAGACAAGGAACGGAGAGGCGAAGCTGGACGAGGAGAATTAAGGGCGCCGATTTTCTATTAGCGGTTTAACCGGCTGATCACTTTGCAAGCGGCGGTCAAAATTTCGACTCTTACACAAGGTTAAAAATATATTTAAGAGCACGCGGAGCAATATGCCAAGACGGCATTCCGGTGGAAGCTTCCAAGCAAGCTGGACCTGCAAAGAATGGTTGTGAAACTCGATGCTTGCAGGATAATGAAGACGAAGTGATGGTCGATTCGCTTAGGGGTGTCCCAGATGTCGAGCTCGGCGCAAAAGAGCGCCAGATAGCGGCTTCAGACGGTGATTCAGACGGAATCTGTGTTGGTTAAGTCGGCACACTAGACTTAGGATCTAGTGTAGCAATACGTGTGGGTTCAAGTCCCACCTCGCCCACCATCTAAGTCTCCGCCGAAAGGCGGTTTTCTTTTTGGGTGGGGCCTAGCGGGGTCTAGCCCAGAACTAGCCCAGAGGCCACAGCTTGGGTGTTCAATAACGCTCAAACTTAAACAATCAAACTCATGCGGAGAGCAATGCATGCCTGCTCTCCGCCAGCAACAACGCATCAATACATTGATCGATATTGCCACTATATACGGTGCCTAAAACTGGCTGGGTTCGTAAAATCTTTAGCAAGGCTGAACTAGACCGGATAAGCAGTTAGTGAAAGAATGGATACGACGCACCAGCGAATGCTGCGCCGCGTTATCAAGTGAAATTTCGAAGGGATGCCAAGACAAATGACAAAAGGCAAATCGGATCTGAGAGGCCAAAACGTTGCGCCTACATCCAAAAGCGGTGCGAACGTCGGCTATGAAGCCCAGCTCTGGCAAATGGCGGACGCCCTTCGTGGAAGTATGGACGCAGCCGAATACAAGCACGTTGCGCTTGGCTTGCTTTTTCTGAAATATATATCCGATGCATTCGAAGAAAAGCACGCACAGCTCGAAGCAGAACGGTCTCATGGCGCCGATCCTGAAGATCCTGACGAGTATCGCGCAGAGAATATTTTTTGGGTGCCGCCAGAGGCTCGCTGGACGCATCTAAAGAACCAGGCAAAGCAGTCTACAGTAGGGCAACTTGTTGATGACGCGATGGCCGGAATTGAGCGCGACAACGCTGCTCTCAAAGGTGTGCTTCCCAAAGACTATGCCAGGCCGGCTCTGGACAAGCAACGTCTGGGTCAGCTCATTGACCTGATAACCAACATCAAGGTAGGTGACCAAGAAAGCCGAGCCAAAGACGTTCTTGGTAGAGTTTATGAGTATTTCCTTGCGCAATTCGCCAGCGCTGAAGGCAAGAAAGGCGGCGAATTTTACACGCCTCGCTGCGTGGTAAAGCTCCTTGTCGAAATGCTTGAACCATACAAGGGACGTGTCTACGACCCATGCTGCGGTTCCTCCGGCATGTTTGTCCAGTCAGTGGAATTCATTCGAGCGCACGCTACCGGCAACGGTAACGGTGGCAAGGCTAAGGCTGATATCTCAATTTACGGACAGGAATCAAACTACACAACATGGCGGCTGGCAAAAATGAATCTCGCCATCCGTGGAATCGAAGGGCAAATTGCGCACGGTGACACATTTCACAACGATCAATTTCCTGACCTAAAAGCGGACTTCATTCTCGCCAACCCACCATTTAATGTCAGCGATTGGGGCGGCGATCGCTTGCGTGAGGACAAGCGCTGGAAGTACGGCGTTCCGCCTGTCGGAAACGCCAACTTCGCCTGGGTCCAACATATCATTCATCACCTTGCGCCTGCTGGAACTGCTGGCTTCGTCCTTGCTAACGGCTCGATGTCGTCAAACACCTCCGGGGAGGGCGAGATCCGCAAGACCATCATCGAAGCAGATCTTGTGGATTGCATGATTGCACTGCCCGGTCAGCTCTTCTACTCAACGCAGATACCAGCCTGTCTTTGGTTCCTAGCGCGAGACAAGAAGAATGGTCGATTCCGTGATCGGCGGGGAGAGGTTCTTTTGATTGATGCACGCAACATGGGTCAGATGATAGATCGAACTCACCGTGATCTCGTCGACGGTGAAATCAGCAAAATCGCACGCACTTACCACGCCTGGCGCGGAGAAAAGGACGCCGGCAGTTACGAAGACGTACCAGGATTCTGCAAGAGCGCAACGCTCGAAGAGATTCGCAAGCATAACCATGTCCTCACTCCAGGACGGTACGTTGGTGCCGAGGTACAGGAAGATGATGGCGAATATTTTGCAGAGAAAATGCATCGCTTGATGATTACGCTCAAAACTCAGCAATCGGAAGCACAGCGCCTTGATCGGGCCGTCATTTGTAGTCTGAAGGAGATGGGTTATGAATGACGGCTGGAGGCTGATATCACTCAAGGATGCAGGCATTTCTCTCATCGATTGCGAGCACCGCACTCCGCCGCCGAGTGCAGTCGGTTATCCCTACGTTGCTATCCCACAACTTAAAGATGGACGTCTGGATCTATCGGACGTACGATACATCTCCAGGATTCACTTCACCGAGTGGACACGCAAAGCTAGGCCCCAGCAATTTGATGTCATACTTTCTCGTAGGTGCAACCCGGGCGAAACTGCATATGTACCACCTGGTTTGGAGTGTGCTCTTGGTCAGAACCTCGTCTTACTTCGAGCTGACGGCTCGGTTGTTTACCCACCCTTTCTGCGATGGCTGGTGCGAGGCAGTGAATGGTGGCAACAAGTCCGCAACCACTTGAACGTAGGCGCCGTTTTCGACAGTTTGAAATGCGCAGATATACCTAATTTCAAATTGCACATCCCTCCCCTCGAGGAACAGCGATCAATTTCTTTCTTCCTAGGAGCGCTCGACGACAAGATTGCACTGAATCGCAAGATGAGCGAGACCCTCGAGGAGATGGCGCGCGCCATCTTCAAGGCTTGGTTTATCGATTTCGAGCCGGTTCGCGCAAAGATAGAAGGACGTTGGCACCGCGGACAATCATTGCCTGGATTACCGGCTGCCATGTACGGACTTTGGGCCGATTCCTTCATAGATGTTGCTGCCAGCGGCACCATCCCTCAAGGTTGGTCAGTAGTCCCCCTCAAGCAATTGGCGGGCACCATTTCCAAAGGAACGACTCCAACAAAAGCCGTATTGCTCGAAGCTCAAGACAGTCCTTCGATTCCCTTTTTGAAAGTGAAGGACTTGACTGATGAAGGAAAAATAAATCGGGCCAATTTGGAACTCATTCCGCGATCGGTGCACGAGACGATTCTGAAAAGATCCATTCTTCAAGAGGGCGATATTCTTTTTTCTATGGCCGGTACATTAGGACGAGTTGCGGTAATAGACGCATCGCTGTCTGACTGCAATACAAATCAGGCTATTGCGTTCATTCGGCTGAATGACCTAAGCAAACACTTTGGCTTATGCCTCATGCATTTGAAAAGCCCTCGAATACAGCAACATACACAAACGATGGCAGTGCACGCTGTTCAGGCAAACGTTAGTTTAGAGAGTATCGGCAACTTCTCAATCGTGTTACCGCCTGATCCGTTGTTAGCCGAATGGAACAAATTGTTCAACGCGCTCCATCACAGACTTGTTTTGCTTGACAGAGAAAGCCGCACGCTTATCGCTATTCGCGATGCGTTCCTTCCCAAGCTTATAAATGGCGAGATTCGGGTGAAGGAAGCCGAGAACCTCGTTGGGAGCCTATTGTGATGACAGCTCGGAGTGACCCGGGAATAAATGAATCTGTCATAGAAGAAGCCGCTCTAGATTGGCTTGAAGCCTGCGGCTGGAGCATCTTGCATGGGCCAGATATAGCGCCCGATGGCTCCTGTCCTGAGCGTCTTGACTATGCTCAAGTCGTCTTGGAACAACGGCTGAAACAAGCACTCGCCAGGCACAATCCGCTGCTCCCCGAGGATGCTGTCAATGACGCATTCAAAAAGCTTACGCGCGTGGACGGTGGCACGCTTGAGACTCGGAATCGCGCTTTCCATCGAATGCTTGTAGATGGTGTCACCGTAGAATATCGAAACAAAGATGGTGATATCAGGGGCGCACAGGCTCGCGTTTTGGATTTCGACAATCTTGCTAACAACGATTTTCTCGCCGTCAATCAATTTACGATATGTGAGAACAGATGCACTAGGCGCGGTGACATCATTCTGTTCGTTAACGGTTTGCCACTGGCACTCATTGAACTTAAGAATGCGACGGATGAAAGTGCCACCATCTGGACTGCTTACCAGCAGCTACAGACATACAAGGCAGAGTTGCCTTCGCTCTTTGCTCTCAATGAAGTGCTCGTTATCTCTGACGGTGTGGAAGCCAGAGTCGGCACAATCACGGCTGGTCGGGAGTGGTTCAAACCGTGGCGTACGATCGCCGGAGAAGAACTCGCCGACGCGCGACTTCCCGAACTGCAAGTTGTTATTCAAGGACTGTTGACCCCCTCTCGACTACCTGATCTAATTCGTGATTTCATCGCATTCGAGATCGATGAGACGCGAATCGTGAAAAAGATGGCTGGCTATCATCAGTTTCACGCAGTTCAAGTTGCGCTTGATGAAACACTACGCGCCGCAGAGTTGCAGAGGAAGATCGCGATGGTGGCTGAGTCTGGAGGGGAATACACCGCCGCTCATAAATCTGGTGGCAGACCAGGAGACCGCCGAATCGGAGTTGTCTGGCACACGCAAGGTTCTGGCAAGAGCCTAACAATGGCTTTTTATGCAGGTCGTGTCATTCGTGAACCAGCAATGGAGAATCCGACCATCGTGGTGCTTACCGATCGCAATGATCTGGACGATCAGCTCTTCGGAACTTTCTCCCGTTGCCGAGACCTGCTGCGCCAACCACCTGTACAAGCTGAAAGCCGTGCTCACTTGCGAGAACTATTGAGTGTCCAGGCGGGAGGAGTTGTTTTCACAACAATACACAAATTCTTTCCAGAAGAAAAAGGCGACCGGCATCCAATGCTGTCTTCTCGCCGAAACATCATTGTAATTGCGGATGAAGCCCACCGCAGCCAATATGACTTCATCGACGGCTACGCTCGCCACATGCGTGATGCACTTCCAAACGCATCATTCATTGGTTTCACAGGTACTCCCATCGAACTCGAAGACGCGAACACGCGTGCTGTGTTCGGTGACTACATAAGTGTTTACGACATTGAGAAGGCAGTTCGTGACGGCGCCACCGTCCCAATCTATTACGAAAGTCGGCTTGCGAAACTTGCTCTTGACGATAAGGAAAAGCCGAAGATCGACCCTGATTTTGAGGAAGCTACCGAAGGCGAAGAGGTCGAGCGCAAGGAAAAAATCAAGACAAAGTGGGCACAACTCGAAGCTGTTGTTGGCGCTGATAAACGCGTTGAACTTATCGCCGCCGATATTATCGAGCACTTCGATAAACGGCTTGAAGCAATGACAGGCAAAGCAATGATTGTCTGTATGAGCCGGCGAATCTGCGTAAAGCTCTATGAGGAGCTAATCAAACTACGCCCAGGTTGGCATGATGAAGACGACGAAAAAGGCGCTATCAAAGTCATCATGACGGGATCGGCTTCCGATCCTCCGGAATGGCAAAAGCACATCCGGAACAAACCACGGCGAGAAGCGCTTGCTAAGCGCTTCCGTGAACCGAATGACACCTTCAAGGTTGTGATTGTTCGCGATATGTGGCTGACCGGTTTCGATGCACCATCGCTGCATACCATGTACATCGACAAGCCCATGCGCGGGCACGGCCTGATGCAAGCGATCGCGCGAGTTAATCGTGTCTTTCGCGACAAGCCCGGCGGGTTGGTTGTTGATTATCTTGGTCTTGCTCGCGAATTGAAGGAAGCGCTGGCTACTTACACGGAAAGTGGTGGCACAGGACGCACAGCGATCAACCAAGAAGAAGCCGTTGCCGCCATGATCGAAAAGTACGAGCAATGTCTGGGACTGCTTCACGGATTTGATTGGTCACTTTGGACAACAGGTACGCCGCAGGAACGGCTCGCTTTGCTGCCAGCCGCGCAAGAACACATTCTTGCTCATGACCGCGGGAAAGATCGCTTCGTAGGTTTCGTGCGTCAGTTATCGCGAGCATTCGCTTTAGCGGTCCCGCATGAAAAGGCGCTCGAAATACGAGACGATGTGGCATTCTTTCAAGCAGTCCAGGCCGTTCTTTCCAAGCGCTCCCCGGCTGACGCTCGACCTGAGGAAGATATCAATCAAGCAGTGCAACAGATAATCTCACGTGCGGTTGCTCCTGAAGGTGTTATGGACATCTTTGCCGCCGCGGGATTGAAGAAGCCAGACATTTCTATTCTATCTGACGAGTTCCTGGCTGAGGTGAAGGGAATGCCTCAGAAGAATCTAGCGGTCGAACTCCTGCGAAAGTTACTTGCCAGCGAGCTTCGCACGCGCAGTCGAAGAAATCTGGTGCAGGGCCGCAAATTCTCGGAAATGTTGGAAGATGCCATTCGAAGGTATCAGAATCGCGCTATTGAAGCCGCGCAGGTTATCGAGGAATTAATAGCGCTCGCACATGAGATGAGGGCAGCTCGACAGCGCGGCGAGCAGCTAGGACTGAGTGACGATGAAGTTGCTTTTTACGATGCCCTCGAAACGAATGACAGCGCCGTCGCTGTGCTCGGTGATCAGACTTTACGGTTGATCGCCCAAGAGCTAGTAAAAACTGTGCGAGCGAACCTGACAATAGACTGGACTGTTCGCGAAAACGTGCGTGCACAGTTACGCGTCTTGGTAAAACGAATTTTGCGCAAGTATGGATATCCGCCAGACAAGCAAGAGAAAGCAACGCAAACCGTACTTGAACAGGCGGCAGCCCTCTCGCAAGATTGGATGACACTGTAATCATGAGTAAGCCTCGTGTTAGTCACCCTCATCGTCACAGTTGCGTGCGCATCTCAGCACCATATGCCGTTCTTCAAATGGCGCATATAGCCATCGCATATACTTAATTTCTCGATTAACTTTGCGCACTTGACTTGATTTTTGCTTGAACTTTGGGCAGCACAGATCTATTCTTTCCGGCGGATTCCGAAAAGGAGCTGCAAAGTGCCAGTTGACGCAGAAACATTACTAAGAGAAACATTTGCTCCAGACATCACGGACAAGTTCGTGCAAATCGCGCAATCTGCATACGACCTCAACATTCCTCGGTACTACGAGGATGAAGGGGACGACATGATGTTGTTCGGACTCATGAACTACAAGGCCAAAGTCCACAAGTTGTGCCAACTTCATGATGAAGCCAACGGCATCAAGGTCATACAGAGACATCCCAAGTTTTTCATGGAATTCGGCAATTATCGCCTTTCCACGTACTGCGCCGGACATTCGACGATTGCCGATCCGGTGGAGTCATTTCCACAAAATCGCTGCGGTGCGGCCGATTTAGTTAGTAGCAACATTCTGCAAATGCGCATCCCGCTGACACTACCAAATGGGGATGAACTTCAAGGGGATGCCCGATGCCGCAATATAGTCTTGGCAGACATCGGAAATCCTCAGCATGGGTTAATCCGGCTTTTTCTCGGAGTGCCGATCCGTGCCGAAGATAACGGTCGCATATCCGAATGGGGTACAATCATCGAGCTCTATTCAGCCGATGCATCTACTTTCCACGCCGAGCCAATTGTCTCAAACAAGGCAGTCACCGAACCCGAATCGGTCGCGCAGCCGTTAGTTACTTTAAAGCCACAACCAATTCAAACAGCCAACAATGGATAGCGATCTATATCGCATTTCCCTTCAATTCGATCCCAGCGCCTTGCGATTAGCACGCGAATTGCGCGGGTTGCAAAAAAACGAGTTGGCAGCCCAGATTGGCGTAACTGCGAGCGCATTGACGCAGTTTGAAGGCGGCGTCTCTCGGCCAAGCCCCCAAACGATAGGTAAGCTGAGTCTGTGCCTGCAGTTCCCCCCAACGTTCTTCCAAGCAACCAGCGAAGGTTCGTCGATTTCGTCGGAGGAATGTCACTTCCGGCGATTACAATCAAGTTCTCAATCCGAGCGCAGGAAGATGGTTGCTTTGGCAACGTTGTTGAGCCGCCTCACTGAATTACTAGAAGAGTACGTCGATTTCCCGCCCGAGCAATTGAGCGGAACGCAGATGCAGCCGCCATCAGATCTCCACGATATAGAGGCAACAGCCGTTCGCATCCGTGAGCACTGGGGACTCGGAATGGGTCCGATACCACATGTGGTAGCACTTCTTGAGTCGAAAGGCATAATTACATTTCGCCTGTTAGATGACTGCAAGCGCGTTGATGCCTTCTCGCTTTGGCTGCGCAACCGTCCGTTCATTTTTCTAAACGCAGAAAAAGGATCAGCAAGTCGTAGCCGTTTTGACGCCGCACATGAACTTGGACACCTTGTTATGCACAGCGACTGTAAGCCGGGCGACTCAGTACACGAGATGCAGGCCGACCGTTTTGCCAGCGCTTTCCTACTTCCTAGACCTAGCTTCATCACCGAATGTCCTCGACGCTTGAGTTGGGATCATTACCTCGCATTGAAACAACGATGGGGAGTATCGCTGCAGGCCTTGATTAGAAGATCATTCGATCTCGGCTGCATAGGTGAACATACATATAGACGGGCTTATGTGCAACTTAACCAAAAGGGATGGCGCGCAGCGGAACCGAACGAACCTGCGACTGAGCAACCGATGTTGATTCAACAATCGATCACTTTACTAAAACAGATCGCGATCGATTTACCCACGGTCGCTAACAAACTGAGTGTCCGTGAGCACGATTTGCGACTCTGGATCGATTACCAAGGACACTCAGAGCCTTCGTTTACCAGTACGGCAGCGACAATTGTTCCATTGGAAAAATCTGGCAATCACTGAACAAGATTCTCCTTCATGAATTCAGATATTGACTGCCAGCTGGAGGTCTTTCGCAGATCCGTGCCGCAATGACCGGCATCAGGCACTTTGTCTAACTCAGGCTTCAGCTGAGCATACAACTCACGGAACGCCTTCGCCGTCATTGGTTCCTCCAACTCTATAAAGAGATGCCTTTCGTCAAATTGATTGCTTTCGCTCCGAACAATTTTTTTAGCCTTCTGCTCCAATTTGGTGGAGAAAATCTTCTCCACCCGGTCGATGTACTTGACCGGAATGTACTTCTGTTCGAAAGCACCAATGTAATAGCCATCGTTGCTTGTGAATAGCCCATCGCCATCTGAGATAAGCTGATTGTCTTCGATCGGACGAATCACAACATCAGGGTGCAGGCGCCGAACCTCTTTTGCCCACTTCTTGCTTTTACTCAACGTTCTGTTCAAGTGCGGTACGGACTGCTTCAGGCAATGGAAAATAAACTGTTCGCCCGAACGCTCAACAGCGACCGACCTGTCAAAAAAGTCGTGCGCGGTCCTGCCGATGCCTTTCATCGCATCCGCAAAGGCTTCCTTATCTTCAGATGTACCGCGAATTATTTCCATCCGCCGTGGCTTTACGCTACCGTTCTCAACCGCGCAACCGGCTTCGCGCAGAGCCGCAAGAACCGCTGGATCATATTTGCGCGTCGGAGATAAATCGGTCGGAAAGATTAGTACCCGCTCGCAGCCCCCAGGATTGTGAAAGGAAATGGGATCGTACACAACTGCGAAACCTAGTCGGCGTCCCTTTTCTTTGAGTTCGCTTACGCTATTCTGATCGACCCCGTACGGCTCGGTTACGAAACAATGTTTTATCCCGTACCATTCTGTCGTCCCCCAATGATCAAGCCGTATTCCATGCAGTAAACCTTCGAGGGAATCACGTTTTGAACGGTAGTCTTTCCTCGGGTGCGCATAGGGATATTCTTTCATCAGAACGCTCTCTATCCACTTTGGGATTCTGTGCAAGTTGACTGGCGTGGCCTTTTGCGTTCGACTCATTACCGCAGTCCGCATGCCACGGTCCTGTACACCGGATTGGTCTACGCGTTCGAAATTTCTGATCGTAGCAGGAGTTCGATCCGCTGGTTCATATTCCTGCCAGTCACGAACGGTACCATGCGCACTGATATCCGGCTGCCAAAATGCTGTCCTCCCCGCTACGCGGGCAAGTTCGATGATGACAGTAAAATCGATTTGGTCGCCACAGTATGGCTTGTCATCGATGGTTTGTCCGGAGTACAACCCTTTAACCATGACTGTCAGATCATCCGGGCGATCCTGCACTTCGGCACACTCGTAGCATATGTCGTCGAATATGGCATTGGTGCCGGCGATTTCTGTCCCCAAGGCAACATCCAAGGCGAAATTGTCGGGTAGGTATTCTTCAATAAAGTGCTTGCCTAGATCATCGACAAGCCACACTTGGCCATCAAAGAGCTTTTCTTGCCGAAGAAATTCAACAAGCCGCTCGGCAATTACTCTTGATGGTGGCAGGTCTGGGAGACCTTCGAGCCTCGCTCGCCGTTGCTCCATTCTTGAAATTGCTGGTATTAACAGCTCTGCGTCTCTAAGCCTTTCAAGCTTATACGCTTGTTCAGCAAGTTCGCTTGCATGGCTCTTGTAGCCAAAGAATGCGGCGACAAGCTCATGCGCATGTGTTGCCTTAACTGACGGATAGCAAACGCGCAAAAAGTCAGCACAAAGTTTCGAGATATTGGTACCCATAGATGCAATTCTCCATGATCACTGATGTATTGCTCAATCGGTAGCAGAGGAGTGTTTAACCGCTACCGGACACGTCAGCGTCATCGAACTGCATGAACGAGTAGCAAACTTTCGTGCATCGTCTTTTTGGTCACTCTTAACCAAGGCAATCGATTCCTGACAAGACAATAACACAAACTCAAACATACGCATCCCTTGGCAAGCGGCAGGATTTTATTTCTGGCATCAATCGTGGTCAAAGAGCGCGTCAACCTTCCCAGGGTTTTCCCCATGGTGCATTTTTCGCAGGCGACGATACGATGGATATGGTGCTTGATGCACCAGACTCAAACCGAGGCAAGCTGAAGATTCAGGTGCCTCGGCTTTTTGTTTGATCGAGTTTGACGAGCACATTCGATCGAATATTCCCACAACTTTTCTTGCTCATTTAACCCGGCGCGATGAGACTGTCGCCGCTGGCCGGCCGCATGCATTGCGGTACACATCAACTGGAGGACATCATGACGGATGCGGGCACCCTTCAGCTCTTCACCGTCCGCGACGCAGCAAAACTGCTCGATATGTCGGAACACACAATTCGCAGATTGATCAAACAACGCAAGCTGCAAGTGGTTCGAATTGAACAGCGCATCATGGTCACGAAGAGCGGAATCGCACACCTAATCAAGAAGAACACATACGCAATACCAAGCGCGTGTTCTGAAAGCGGAATCTGCTTCCGCTAAACGACAAGCAAAACATTTTCGGAAGGAGAGAGCTGAAATATTTGCTCTCTCCTTCTTGCCTAAGGAGAAAACCAATGGAAAAGCTCAACTTGAAAAATGCCGTAGCTTTCGGCAACGACGCATTCACACGACTCAAAAGTGCCGAAGCGCTTTATGAAGAACTCGTCGAAAGACTATATGCGCTCGGCGAGGATGTCGCAGGCAAAATAGAGTCACCGGAACGTGTTGCCAATGCTCTGATCAAAGCAGCGCATGCACACGTCGGACGACACAATGGCTACCGACTTGCGGAAAAGGCGCTCGTGACTGCCTATCGAATCGTAGCTAAGGTTGCCCCAGAAGACAACGCACGCATCATCGCTATCTACAAGCTTCTCGGTCACGTTTGTTGCAGACAAGGAAAGCATCGCGAAGCGATGAAATACAACGCGCTTGCTCTTGTACTGCAAGTCAATCCACAGCCAATCTCTCTTCGGACCGGGCAGTAATGCCCGGTCTTCTCGCGTTAAAACGCATAAAGAGGAAATGAACATGCCTGCCATGAATTTTGAAGCGTGTTATGCAGCACTCGAATTACCGTTTGGTGCTGGTCTTAAGGCAGTCAACGAACGCTGGCGGAAGTTGTCTCAAATTCATCACCCGGACCGCCACGCCCGCAATCCGAAGAACTATCAGATTGCGCTCGAAAAACAGAAGCAATTGAATAATGCCCGGGACATCCTAAAGAAATGGTTTGAGACGAATCCGAATGTCACGCCGCCACGCAGCACCAGCGGCTCACAACAAAAGACACATACGCAGAACAAATCGGCAGATGCTAATGCGTCAAGTAACAACAACACCAACAGATCTCAGTCAAACCCAACCAATTCGCACACAAAAGAAAATACGCAAGACAAACAACAAGCGCACGCTAACTACAGCCACCAGCAAACGAAAACGCGGGCGACAGGTTCATCTTCAAGGCAGGGAGCGTCAGCAAAGTCTGCACCGAATACCGGATGGTTCAGCGCCTCCGAGTTGAAACTCACGCCGCTGCAAGAACTCGTCCGCTCGGTCGACAAACACTGTAGTGGCAGTGAGCCATCGTTCCTCGCGATGATACTTGGTTTCGCAGCTCTCTTCGGACCGCTGTTTGTGATATCGGGCACGCTTGGCGCGATCTTCCCTGAACTGCCGGGACATTATCCAGATTGGTTAATGATGACGATGCTGGGGGCGTCCGGTTGGTGCACCTGGTACATCTTCCGGTGGTTCTTCGCGGAGTCTGAGCTGATAAAGCTCCAGCAAAAAGAACTTTATTTCAAAAGCAACCGAACAATGGCGGACACGCTTGAACTCGCAAAAACAATAATCAGAAAACACTCTCGCCCGAATTCCGAATGGAAATTTATGAGCAACGAAACATCGCAAGAAGCGACAATTGAATTTGTCGAGGAAGTTTTTCCCGAACTGACACGGGTTCGCAATGTGGTAATTCGATTCGAGGCCAGACCAGCCAAGCATGCGGTGGTGCTCGCGATGGAAGTCAAAGTCAAATCGCCAATCAATTCATTCTCCTGCAAGCAAATCGCCGAAGCAGTAGTCGCGGAGCTAAAGAAAGAATTCCAAGAATTAGCTGCCTAACTATAGATCGGCTCACTCAGAACCCACCCCGCACGAGAGTGCTGGGTGGGTTTTTCTTTTGGGAATCTCTGCGGTGCGAACTGACGACCCGTCTTGACACCCTCTGCTCTTTATTCGGCGAGCGAAGGCGGGCGATAGACGGCAGATGCAAAACATGCGCGCCTTCGCCCGGTCGATTTTAGCAGAGGCGTCAAGACAAACAGGGCGAGCGAATCAGCGCAATGATGTACATGACGGAGGTAGCGCCGCTCAAGCGAAACGAATCCGGCAGTAGTATTCGTGCTTTGCTAACAGCCGTACAATACGTCGCCCGGGAAGTGAATCTCGCAATAGGAGCAATGACGATGTTAAAACTCAAAAAGACGGATGGCGGAATTTATTGCCTTCTGGTGACGTTCGATCCGCAGAGTCAGACTCTGAACATCATAGATGTCCAAGCACAGCACGACGCCGCTTCTATGGAAGCGCCTCTAGCTGTCAGTCAAGTGCTGGGCGCTCCATCCGCCGAAGTCGAATCTTCGAAGCCAGACCCCGGCAGTCCAACGAACGAGCCGACGCAAGAACCACAACCCGAGGCGCCCAGCCACAAGGTGCCAAAGAAGACTAATTCGGCCGCTGTAGATGTGAGCGAACCGCGGCGAATCCAGAGAGAATACCGACCGCATGATCTGTTATCGCGCACCGAAGCTGCTGCTTACCTTGGTGTGACACCACAAACCCTTGCAGTTTGGCAATCAAAGCGGAGATATAACCTCAAAATGGTCAAGGTGGGCGGCTTGGCTAAATATCGAAAGGCCGACCTCGACGCCTTTGTCGAAAGCAGAACCATCCCCGGTCGAAGACCCGCAGCGAAAGACCGCACGGAATTTTAGGAGCGTATAGTGTGCTTCAAGCCGCCGCCTCCCATATCTACCGCTGGTGCGCCCCGATGGCGTTCCGACAGCCATCCAATCGATCTCCGCCGACCGTGGGCTTCTTGTAATATGCCACCACACCGAACGACCGCAGACCGGTCATAGCCTAAGCACCCGCTCTACCGCGCCAGGCTCCATCGAATCCAGAATGCCGTTACTTCCGATGAGATTACTGTATTCTCTGACCGAGCACGACAACCGGGCCCTGTCACCACCCGTAGTGGCATGAGCGAGCCCGTACAGCCCGACGACTGACTTGTGTTGAGATCACATTTGGCTACCACCGGTGCATGTCTTAACGTGCCAAGACTGACACAACTTTTTGCTTGCTGCAATGGCAAACCCTGAAGGGCGCTGCGCGTCCATGCAGCAGCAAAAAGCGCTGCGCTGCTAACGCTTGTGTCCTTTTCCGGGGCACTAACACGCACTGGAGGTGCCAAATGAACAACTCAATTACGATCGTCGGACACGTCGGACAAGCTCCTCATACCGTCTCCTTCGGAGACACTGGCAACAAGGTGGTCAAATTCTCGGTCGCAGTGAAAGAGTTCTCTTCCAACACGGAAGAAGACAAAACAATGTGGATCGATGTCGATGCCTGGAACGGCTTAGGTGAGCGGGTGCTGAAGTCAGTGACCAAAGGCCGCGAGGTGGTGGTAAACGGCAGGCTGGCAATCGCTACCTATCCCAAGGAAGTGAACGGAGTCAAAGTTCAGATGACAAAGCCGGTCATCAAGCTCACCAGCTTCCACCTCTGTGGGAAGAAGCCGGCGAAAGAGGAAGCACAAACCGTCTAATCACAGATCGCCGTGCAAGGAATAGCAGCAGGGGTGAATGCTCCTGCTGATTCCTTTTTGTATCTCTTCGTTTCGATTTTGTCGCCGCTGCAAAAGCGGTGCGCACCAAGAGTTCGCCCCGTAGATTTTACCGCCATCAGTTGATGTCCATGACAAGCCACTATGCGGTCGCCCACAGAAGCAGCATCAGCTGGTTTTAGCGTTTCTATTTCCTTGAGTTTACGGGGTCGGCGCCACCGCGCGTCAAGCGCGTCTGTGTTGTATGCGCATCCACTTTTCTGAGTCCGCTTGACCCTCGGAGCCAACCCCGTGCCCCCGGTTTTAAGGCGAAACGCCGCAGTAACCCGAGGTAAAAGTTATGGAAGAATACGGTCTTGAGCTGACAAACAATAGCAAAGCTGGATGGGCATTCAGCCTGCCGCGCAGCGCGACCTGCATCGGAGCAACAGAGATATGTCGCAAGGTTTGTTATGGCAATGGAGTGCGGTATCAGACCACAGGACAGAAGGAGAAACGATTGCGCAACCTACGCACGGTCGAACTGCTTCTATCGCGCGGCGGACCCCAACTACTTGCTGACAATCTTGTCGACCTCGTGGACAAAGCGAAGCCTGCAGATTGGCTTGCCGCCTCCATTGCAGGCGCAGCAACGCAGACGCCCTGGTCATTACGCCTGCATGATGTCGGTGATTTTGGATCGGTCGCCTACACTCGTGCATGGGCCATGGCGGTTACACGTCGACCGAAATGCGCTTTCTGGTTTTATACTCGCAGCTTCGTTGATCGCGATATCTTCATCGAGATGACAAAGCTTGCGTCTCTGCCTAATTGCCGTGGTTGGCTGAGCATCGACTCTGATAATTTCAACTCAGCGCTGATGGCATACGCGAGGCGCCCAGACGTTTGGCAGCTTGCTCTGCTACAGGAGGAACAAGAAGATCTGCCGTCTGATTTATTGCCGGCTCTACGGGAAGCAGCGGCACCGAAAGAAGTCGTATCATTTCCTGTGCACCGGGGACGATACCACGCAGTGCCTATCGCTGATAAGGCGATCTTTTCCTGCCCTGCCGTTTTGGGGCTGCACAAGCTGGAGCCGAGTTCGCGAAAGCCGCGACCATGCCAGACCTGTTCATTCTGCCTGCCAGCAACGAGCGCCCCTTGCTCGGTGGAGGAGTAGCCATGAACAGTAGAACGTTGAAACGAAAACTGAAGTACATCGTACCTGAGATTCGGCTTGCTCTAATAAAGGAGCCAGGCGCGACGCCGATTCCGATCAACTGTCCTGACGATCTGGAAAAATTCGTGGAGCCTTTGAAGATGCTCTCAGAAGAGCATTTCGTCGCCTATCACCTTGACGCCCGCAATCAGGTGACAAATGTGCACGTTGTGTCTCACGGCACCGTGTCCGCCAGCTTGGTGCATCCGCGCGAAGTATTCAAAGCGGCGGTGCTCGCAAATGCCCACTCTTTGATCGTCGCCCACAACCATCCAGCAGGCTCGATGACACCGAGCAGCGAAGATATCGAAACGACCAAGACCTTGATAAAGGCTGGTGATATCCTGGGCGTTAGAGTAATCGATCACCTCATTGTCAGCTCGAACGGGCATTGCAGCCTGAGGGAAACACA
This sequence comes from Candidatus Melainabacteria bacterium, assembly GCA_016212515.1. Lineage (GTDB taxonomy): Bacteria > Cyanobacteriota > Vampirovibrionia > Obscuribacterales > Obscuribacteraceae > Obscuribacter. The sequence goes on along the minus strand of JACRFZ010000054.1, from coordinate 23,893 downwards.
CAGCTATTTGTGGCCGTGATAAGTAACAGAGCCCGCTGCAATACGCGGCGGGCTCTGTCAATGAACGTGCGAAGAACTGCTCTTACACTATGGAAGAACAGTTGCTTGCCAATGTTTTGAGAAAACTGGTGGCGCCCTTCAGAAGTCGGCACGAAAAGATTTGTTGAGCGAGACTAGTTAGGCGATGTTATCGCCGATTACGACACCAGAGGCGGCGTCTTTCGTCTCACTGGCGGAAAGCGAACCACTTTGGATTCGCCTTTCGGAGCTTCTCTCGGTTCGGCAGCATTTCGCTTGCACCCGGTGCATAGCCGAACCTCGTCGTCTGTCAATCGCGACAGCACGGTGAAGAGGTGATCTGTCTTCGTCTTTGCCGAGAGGCAATCGTAAACCCAGTCCATCCGGGTTACAGGCACGAGACACACGAGATTGTTATCAGCGTCGATGATGGCGCCGACAGTAGAATCCAACCCTTTTACATCTTTAGGGTTGCGCTTGGTGACCAAGGTCAGTTTAATTTCCAATTTGCATTCCTCCAGAGACTTGCATCTCTTTTCAATAGCCGTCGGCGCATCTCAAAGCGCCGCTAACGACTGGAAAGCGTGCTCGACTTCTGGGGCGTTACTTTTTGGCGAGCGGTATTCCACTCGTTCCACCAATACGAGTTTCTCAAATGGGAGGCACATGAACTACGGGAAAAACCCCGGGAACATTTTGCCGAGTCGGGCGTCCGCCGGGCGTTTCGGCAGGCAGGCATCCTTTAATCGATTTCATTTTTGCCCTCAGTTTCGACCTAGCATTTTCCCTAGGTGCCGAACAGCAAAATTACGCATTGACAGAAAATCGATCGAGCCGGTTACAATGGAATTGTGCACTGAAATTGATGGCGCTGCAGCCGCTTAGCCGGACCATCAACATCAAATCTCTTTCGTTTCGCTCAAATCATCTAAAGGTTTGAGCTTTTTTGTCGCAACAATCTTTCTCGCAACAATAGCGCGCCTGGATATTTTCACGGGCGCGCTTTTTGCTGAACAACATTAATGAGGATTTCAAAATGACAGCATCAAATAACACTCCGAACGGAGCCGGCGCAGCCAACTCCGACCTTCTAACTCGTAGACAAGCTGCCGCGTATCTCGGCATCGCAGAACAGACACTTGCCGTGTGGAAATGCACAGGCCGTTATCACCTACCCTGGATCAAAATCGGCCGCCTGGTGCGCTACAGAAAGCAAGATCTCGATGCCTTCATCGCGAGACATGCAGAAGGAACCGAGCATCCTGCATTCATGTTCCGAGACATCGCCAACGGTCGTGCCATAGGAGGTCAACAATGACACCAGATCAAAATCCAGTGATCGGCGGCGTCGAGCAGATTCTTCTAGTGGTCTATATTCTGATGTTGTTCGTCGGAATAGCAGGTGGCAATCCAGCGATGGTACTCAAACCGACCCTCGACATTGTTGGACAAATCGTCGGAGCACTTCTCGGATTACTCTGCACGCTGATCGCAACACTGTTCCGAGCTGCTCTCTCATTACTGGTCGCAGCGCTTCAAGCCGCAGGATCGATGGTTCAGTCAACCAGTTCTCGAAACATCAATCGTCCGAAACAATAATCACCATTCATTATCGATCAGCAGCACATCGACAAGAACATAAACGATGACGAATGTGCCGCAATTTGTCAGCGCGGAGTAGGCAACGACGCGCAATCGATCACGAGCGAAGCGAGCATTACCGGGAGGCTTGACCGTACGGTAATGCAAGATACAGAGGAGATGGTAGAACGCGAAAACGCGCTAGCTATCCCATTTATCGTCTTTGCCAAATCGAAAGCGCGTCGTTGATCCTCTGGGTCAATCCTCGAACAAGTCTCCGCATGGGACTTTATCGACGTGGTAAGCAACATGGCAGTAAAGAAACAATATCAGGGATTTTATATCGGGCTTGCGGCAGCCGATCGACTCAGACTTGCGCAGCTGGCCCAAGAAAAGAAAACAACGAGAACCGAAATTGCAAGAGAAGCAATCCGGTGGTACCTCGAACATCACGAACAAATCGCTGGCGAGACAAACGAAGGTGAGTTAGCCCAGGCGATGAAATACCTCGCAGATCAGATAGTCAAAGCTCAAAACAACGGCGTCGATCGCATTTGCAAAATGCTCGCGCGGCAAGGACGTGCAATCGGCACATTGTATGAGCTGAGCTGGATGTCACTGCCGGATGACGAGAATGCGCGCCAAGCATTCGAAGCTGCGGCGACCAAAGCTAAGCAACGAATGGCAAAGCACGTCGAAAACGATGAGCGCGAACTGGCCGAAAGAATGAAGAAGGTGGTGAATGGCTAATGGGTGTCGTAATCCACGGCTACATCTCGGCGCGGGATAGAAAAAGTCGAGTTGGCGGCCGCGCGCCAAAAGTAGTTGCCGTCGAACGGGCTCTTGCTCACGTGAAGTACATTCAGCACCGCCCGGGTGACGATAGAGATCCAGGCGGGCGGAAATTCTTCGACGAGCTAGACGAAAACCTGGACGGACGCGCGCTTCGGAAAGCAATCAAAGAGCTTGAAGACAGCAAGGTAGTGATTCATAAGTTGACGCTCGCGCCCGAAATTGACCCGGTCGACAAGCGCCAATACACACGGGAGGTGATGCACCGATTAGCCGCGGAGAAGGGCTTGGATTTGAAGTGGATGGCAGTGGAGCATAAGAACACGGCACATCACCACATCCATGTTGTCGTCCTCGGAAAGGACAAGAACGGCCGCAGCGTCCGAATCGAACGCGAAGATTACGCCAAACTCCGCGAGTGGGGCGATCGCTATCTCGAACGATGGCAGCCGGACGAACTTCAGCGCGCACGGGACGAGCGTAAGCGAAAAGAACGGGAGCGCATTGAAAGTCGCAAACGTGAACGCGAGCTTCAGCGACAGGAGCGAATCAAGGAACGACTTGAATTGCCCTGGATGCATAAGAAAATCATCCGCGAACAATACGAACCCTACAGCAAATGGAGCAAAGAACAAGAGGAGAAATCAAAGGACCGCAACTTGGACAAGGCGCCTGATGGGAACGGCGATAAGCCTTACTTCAATGACACCATCCAAGCCGCAGGTAAGGAGTGGTCGAAGCAAAATTCTCTGTCCGAACTGAGAGAAGTAAACACGTATCTCTGGGACAACATTGATGAGCGTATACCCCGCGACGACTACAAGAAGCTCGTAGGATGGATCAAAGAAAAGGAGGCTCTTCGCAATCGCGAACCTGACAAATCCAAAGACGTCAAAGACGAACCAAATCGCGAAAAGGAAAAGGACTATTTTGAATACCAAGGCAAGAAATATTCCGAGCGGAGCTCATACGAGAAACTCACTAGCCTGCAAAAGAAGCTGCGCGAAGACGGTGCGGAGCGACTTCCAATCGAAGACTATCTAAAGCTCCGAGGTTGGATAGAGAAGACAGACCGAGCACGCTGGGCAGGTGTTGTTGAGCGCCAGCTAGAAATTTCGAAGCAGCAACACGATCGCGAAGGCGCAAAGAAAACTTCCCCACACGCTAATCGATATGTCGATCCTCTTCAGCAGCAGATGATGGGCAATCCGGTCGTTGGCTTGTTTATGCAAGGTGCATCCATCGCGAATGAGTTCGTCAAATGGATCGACCTAAGAGATCACCGCGATCCACTGGCTGAAGCGAAAGACGAACTAGAAAAAGCAAAGAAGGACAAGCACCAAGAATACGTGCAGCCTGAACGCACGCACGAGCAGCGCGCACGTGATGAAGAAACCATCGAGAACATCGACAAAGCTCTCGATGAGAACAAGAAAACGCGCAAACAACGTCGCAAAGACAAAGAACGAGATCGCGAGAAGAGAGACCGCGGTCTGGATTTCACGAGGTAAAACACGATGAACGCAAATCACTCCGGCATTGTCGAAAGCAATGCACAGGATTTTCCTGTCCTTGCGGTAAATGTGCTCGATCGGCTCGGCTATCAGGTCTCGCGAGCGAGCAAACAACTCGACCAGGTTTTGGCTGTCGAGCGTCTTGATGAAAAGGTCGGCCGCGATTGGTGGCACCACGAATATCGCGTCGTGCTGCGCTGGCAGCCGAAAAGCGGCGATACCATGTTCGTGACAATAGATATCGAAGAACGACAAGGATCTGGAACCAAGATCGAATGCCAGCAACGTTGCGAGCGAATACTTGGCGAGCTTCGCCAAGATGCTAGACGCGCGGCGGAGGCGAAGAAGCACAAGCCAAAGAGCACTGTCTATGGAGCAGCACGCTGGGGCACAAACGAAGATCTGATTGCCACCGGATACATTCAATCTAAGCCTGATCCGAAACGGCTGATCATCGGGAGAACCGCGGATCGCCAATACATTCAGGTGCCTGAATTGTGGACGCTTGCCCACGCGCTTGTTTGCGGACGCACCGGCGTTGGAAAGTCGCGCGGGTTCTTCATACCACAGCTCATCGAGCGAATCGGCACAAGCATGATTGTCACCGAAGCAACGCCCGGCTATGAGCAAGGAGAGCTGTACAAGCTCACGTCAGGCTGGCGCAAGATGGCTGGGCATGATGTGTATTGCTTCAATCCTGCCGACATGACATCGAATCGAATCAACCCGATCGATCGCGTGCGGCGCGCACCGCCAGAACTAAAGGCGCACCTCGCTGAAAAACTAGCAGACCTCGTCATCCTCAACGGCGAACCAACAGAAGGAAGGTACGAACAAACCTGGAATCGTTCAGAAAAGTTGCTGCTGATTCCGCTAATCCTGCACGCCGCCGCAGGTGATCCGCAATACGGGCACTTTGGTGCCCTACGCTGGCTGCTTCTCACAGGACCAAAGCGCCTAGCGGAAGTGCTCAGAGAAAGTCCATCTGAACTCGCGCGGATGGAATTCGAAGGATGGATGCGCCTCAGCGGAGAAACCGACTTTCGTTACGGCGTCTTCTCTGGGCTGATTACAAAACTGAATCCATGGATGACGGACCAGATGGTAACGCTCACCGAAACCACCGACATCGATTTGGACTCGCTGAAAAACCGACTGTTCACCTTCTACCTGGCGGTGCCCAGCCGAAGCAGAGACAGCAAGCTAATCGGTTCTCTCATGCTCAACTTCCTGCTCGATCACATTCTCGAACTAAAGGACAAGGGAGACCTGAAGCATCCGATGTCGATGCTCCTCGATGAATTCACAAACTTCGGAAAAATCGCCGGCATCTCAGACACCTTATCCATCATCCGCAAAAACAAAATCGGCTTGGTGCTCGGCTTTCAGAACTACTTTCAGCTTGAGCAGGTGTATAGCAGAAAAGAGGCACAAATCATCATCGACATGCCCGCAACACAGGTGTACTTCAAGCAAAAGACATTTGCAGAAGCGCGTGACTTGAGCGAGGCGATCGGACGCACCACTATCGAGGAGGCGACAGTGAACGACAGCGGCCGCGTGCACGAGATCATTCAAGGACGCGCGCTGATAACGCCGGATGAACTGATAAGCCTCAAGAACGAGGTAATCGTCTTCACGGCTGATACCAAGCCGCTCAAACTTCCGCTCACATCGCCCACTGCATACGAGCAAGCGCTCGCCTACGATGCACCGGAACGAAAGCGGAATGCAGTCAGCGATTTCGTACGTCGCAGAGGCGACATTGCACGTAACCAGGCGGCCGACGCCAACGGCGAGAAAGACGTTCGCAAAAACGAAGACCGATCAGAAAAATCTGATCGCTTCGATAAGGGCAATCGCCAGCAATCTTCCCGCAAGTACAAAAACAAATCCGAATACCGAAACAGAGATCGCAAATCAGAACAAAGTCGCCGCCAATCAGGCACAACGCCCCCAGATTACGGCGACTAAGTTTCAGCTGAACTTTCAAGTCGCGCAAGAGAAACTGCGCAAGCACAACTATCAATACCGGAGGTCCATAACGTATGGCTATTGTCGCAATCATCGTCGGCACATTCGTATTCTTGCTCACTGGAGCAATGGTCAACGAAGTCACACACGATCCGGGTGCGGGCATCATGCCCGGACTCGTCCTGGGCATTCTCGCCGCCTATCCAATCTTCAAAGCTGCATGCGCAGAACGCGCGAATTTCTTACATCCAGAACCTCGCGAATACGACGTGCCAGCAAAAATTGCTTTTGCAAAAATCCGCGAAATTCTCGCCGAGACCTCATACAACTACGGCGACAAATGGCAGGTGGTCACTGCTGATACTCAATCTGGACGCATCACCGCAAATCTCCGGTTCATGGATGAATTCACCCGGTTCGAAGGAGACGCCCGCGGCAACATCCATACCCGCAAGGAAAGGCTCCAGCGCTTCCTCTCTGTAGAAATCCAACTGCGCCAAACCGAACAAGGCACCACACAGGTGCAGCTCGATTTCTCACCGACAGTCGAAGGTGGGAACTACGCCGCATGTGATGCGATAATATCGGGTCTATGCGCCATGATCAGTCATGGTCTGAATGAATCCATACTTCGAAGTCCATAACTAAAGTCCCCACGGAAGCACCAGGCGTCTTGGCGATACTCACAACGAAGTGACGCCTTCGCCGCCGATCGGCTATCTGCTTTTCTTTTGCCTAACCCTGGTGGGAGGACGCCTCTTCGGATACTCATCAATGGGCGACAAACTGAAGCAAGCTCCCGGTTCTGATTGCAATTTACCATCACTAAACATGTGAAAGCGCGTGCCATCATTTGGTCCACGATCAGCCTGAGCCGAACAGTATCTTTGCTGAAGCTCAAGAATTAGCAGGGAGAGATTATGCTTCTTCAGGAATTCAATCAGATACCCTTTGTCAACTAGCAGCGCTCGCGGCCCCTTGTGGTACAAAGTGGGATAGATAAAGACCGGCTTTCCATCGGCGGTGCAATATGAGCCAACTCCGTCCCAAAGAAGATCCTGCTCTTCAAAAAATATCTGAGAAGGCACATACACGGTCAAACTCTCTGCGGTGTAGCTGTCATGCTCGTAATGGCAAGACACAGTATTAGCTGCCGGCTTCAAATCATACTTTACAGTGTACTCGCGTGGATCTTCTTCTAGGAGCCTAAACCACTCACGGTACGGTACAGCAAATGGATATTCACCAAGGAACGTATCGTAGAATTCGAGTTCATCTGGAAGCATTCCATGTATGTAATACCGAGCCTTGAGATACTTCCAAGCAGGTTTTATTTCATCGTTTGGAATTAGAAAGGACGTAAAACTTGTGCTCAGTGATCTATAAGGCTCGTTCGAATTCCGATCTTCTTGTTCAGTGGATTCCCAGCTGTGTGACAGTGATAAGACTACATATTCCGTTTCGTTCGGGTCGGCGACCAGAGGTCCGCCATTAACCGGCATCCGAGTCGAAGCCAGCCATGTCAGATCATCACCTTCGTTCAGCGCTGCCTCATCGTAACCTGCAAACCACCATGCTTTTCCGGCAATCAATTCCTCCTTGCTTAGCGTAGATAAGTCGAGGTCCCTCAGACGCTCAGCGGGTAGCCAAATAGTCTTATCTCGCGACTCCAACTGCAAAGTCGGCTCCTCATGATCCGCGATGTGCGCCAAAAGCCGATTCAACGATATCCATTGATACTTCTTTCCAATGCGCTCCGCCCAAACAGGGCGGCCACGGCCACCGCCAAAACGCGAGAGGTTAATGACGTCATATTGAAGGCAGCCAGGCCCTGGATATCCCATATCCAAAACCGATTTCATTATCCAAGCGGCAGACTGCCTGTTAGCGAAAGAACGAAACTCCGAAAGCGCAGATCCCATGGTGTAGCGTCCAAAATCTGCGGGAAAGCCCAAAAGGCTTTGATATAACCCCGGCAATTTTGTGCTTGACTCCTTGTGCTCAGCGATCCAGTTCTCATCGGGGAACTTGAGCGGCCAGGCACTTTTGTAGGGAGGACAATATGATTGCTTACTTACTCCGTGTAACAGCGTTCGCTCATCGGCAAGCTGAACAATCAACCTAGCATAATCTCTTATTTGTGCATGTGGCTGTCTGTTACTATCCTTGAAAAACGTGGACAATAGCAATTCCGCGGTTTCCTTAAGCGCGTTCTCATTGCGCGTCCGCAAAAGGGCGCCGTAGCAGGCGCCCAATACTCGTTCGAAAACATAATCATCATCAACGCCAAGAAATTGTTCAATGAGCGGCTTGCAAACAGAAGGGTGCGAGGACAACAGCCGTACCAGTGCCTTTGTACTATGGTCTCGAATTCTCCTGTCGGCACTGCTCAAAAACCAAGAAAGTGTGATTGACCACGCAAGTATATTCTCGCCGGATAATCCGGCCAGATCAGCGCCGAACGCCCATTCGATAAGCTTTTCGACTACGCCGTGATTTTCCCAACTGTTTATAAATTTCGTGCAGAGCATGCCGTCGCGATACTCTATTGGAATAGACAAAAGTTGCTCTTGGAGCCATGCCGCACCAAGAGGATGCGAAGAGATCGGAGACAGCGAAAAAAGTACACGGAAGATAACTGGAGTAAACCATCTGCCGGTGAATCTATCTTGAAGCAAAGCTACAATTTCTTCTCCAATTGTCTCCGGCTGCCGCCAGGGCAGAGACGCTACGCAGATCTCCCATAATTTCTGGTCGTGAAAAAATTCTGCCGGCAGAAGCTGAATGAGTTCGCGCCCGAAGCAGCGTGGTACCTCCGCAAATAGTGCTTCGATGATGCCGGTGCTGAAATTGGTATCAGCGAGATCGTCGAATAAGCGCCGAATCCAAGAGTCCTCTGCTAATGCAGTCTCAAAATCCTGGACCGACTCGTACTCTTCAAGGCAGTGTTTTGCAATTAGGTGATCAGACAACCTCTGAAAACCGAACCAGACCTTATCCACAGAGTCGCCATTAGGAAGAACAACGCTGTCCTCATACAGCAGCTCCTCTTTGATTAGGCAATGAAACAGAGATTTGTCAATGGTGTCACCCTTACGAACACTATCGACCAATTCTTTCGCGTGCAACCAATCAAGCGACAGCGATTGCGTGTTTATCAATTCCTGGACCAAATTCTCAATTGCTAATTGAACAACCTTTTCCTTGCGGTCTATATTCAATTGGTCCGATATCTTTTCGTTTTTATGTTTTACGAATCTGTCAACCAGATCGCCCATACCGACTATGTTGTCTGGAAAGGAGTGTTGTCCCTCCGCGGCGAGTGTCTCGCACGTGAGACGCAGGAATAGCGGATTGGAAAATTCTGGCTGCAATAAAGGAATCTGCGGCGAGCCCAGCTTGTAATAGTCAAAGAAGGCGTTGCACGCATCTAGCTCGACACCAGTGAAGCCTTCATGATAAATAATGGCAGCATCAAGCTTTTCAGGCAGCGTATACTCCTTGTAACTTGTCCTGCAAGAAATTGAAAGCTTCAAGAATGGATAGGGCTTGAGCTGCTCGATAAACTCAGGCAAGTCATTTTTCCAGTAGTCGCGCTGCTCTGTCTCGTTCAATGCATCGATGAATATTATGAGCTGGTTTCCTGAAGCTTCAGCCGCTGCATTTAGTGCCGACAATAGCTCATCTCTGCCAAGGGCAGCAGACAGGCCCAGACGGCTCCGGAACGTTTCCCAAATGGTGGCCCCGCCAAACTGATTACCAAAAAGACAAATGCTATACGCACCCGATTTGAGACGCTCGATGGCGAGATCACAGAAGGCATGAGTTTTTCCTGAACCTGCTCTTCCTAACACCAAAAGGCATTGGGTGGAGGCAAGTTCCAGCTCGGTTTCTGCCCAAGCTACACATTTGCGCAACGCATCGACGATCTGTTCAGTTCTATCAACATGTCGGGTTGGCAATTCAGCGTTATAGTCGGCCATAAACTGCTTGAATAAGGCGGACTTAGCGGTTCCCTGTCCATGCTTCTGTTCGACTTCCTTTATACACAATGACAGGCATTCTTCTGCCTTTTGCAGAGTCTGATTCGCAAGCACCAGAAACCTACCGACATTGGCTTTATCAATTATCCGCTCGAACTCAATGTCACTAAGCTGGTGGAGGATTTGATCAATGCCGGACCTCAGATGCACCACGGCATCACGGGCGTCTGCTGGATAATCAATCTTCTCAGCACTCTTGGCCGGAACGGCCCAGTATCGAATGGACCTTATGATGTCTCGTGAGACCTTTCGGATGGCTGAGAACCATTCAGATGATTGTCCAAACGCACTGAAGGAATGATAGATGGGAACCGTGACTCTGAGATACGGCGTATACCTCGGTTGAGCTGAAACGCTTGCCGCCATTACATGCTGCTCAAATGATTTCGCTGCAAAGAACGGTTCGTCAAACCAATACCGGCGCAAGCCACCATGCGGATCCGCCTGGGTTAAGCGATCTATCAGATCTGACCGAAACCAAATTTCGAATTTAACCTCCGCGCCATTTTCCGCAGCGATCGCTTCCCAATCTTTGACATATCCTTCGAGTTTCTCAACTTCGCTTTTGCCAGGACCTTGTCTCTTGCCAGTCGGATCAAATGGCAAACAAAACACGTAGCGAGTGAGTTCAGGATGATTGAGCACAGCCGCACCCACTGACTTGTCCATTTGTGATTTATCGAGTTCCCAAAAGAACTTTGATTGCCAACCCCATTTGACGGTCTCGCCGTCTTCCGGAATGAAGGTCCACAGACATTCGACACCGCCGTCGCCGCCAGCTCCTCTTAACCGCTGAAATGTGGCCGCGCCTTCCTGCTCTGCAACTTTTGAATCTCGACGCGCAAGTTGACAACAAAACTCTTCGAACGCGCTTGATTGGCTGCCATTGTCGGTACGGATTTTTGAGAAATCGATAGTTGTTGCGGTTGTGCTCATGTTCTTTATAGAGTTCGCTAAGTCTGCCTATTTCGGTTGTAACTCGTCTTTGAAGTGTTCAACTAACCAATCAGGTACTTCGTAAAAGCCAGGTTTCACTGGATGTAAGCTGTTCAAGACCATAAACAACTCTGCCTTTGGGATTTCGGGCATCTTCGGAAACGGTAATGGGCAAGGAAGAGGCATCGGAATGGTCTCGGCTAATTTCCCACAAGCAGGTGCTTTATGTTGCCACAAATCATTGCGCGTCGTCGATTCTGTCAAAAACGCCAACATGGCAGGCGGACTTCCCTGCGGAGTATGCATTGCAGCAAAATTTTGCGTCAACGCTCTCAAACAAGCTACTGTTTCTGAACGAAATTGGTGCATCTCTTTCATCAATTCAGATGCTGATGGCGCAACCTCCTCTTCCCGCAGACGATCCAAAATCCATTCTCTAACCAATGCCCCCACGGGTTTACGCTGCTCACTTGCAATCGTATAAAGTCGCTTGATTGTTTCGGCGTCTACGCGAAAATTGAACTGCTCGGATTTGGCAACTGACTCCAGAGCTTCGGCTGCTACTTTTTCGCGCCGCCTTTGTCTTTCTTCTGAGCTCATCTTTGTCATTTTGATCACCGCCTTCTGCCTTCTTTGTTGTATCTATCCTTTCTCTGCGCATTCGCCTCATCCGCGTGAAATACGCACTCTTCAGCCGGTTTGTATTTGACGCCAACTTCGAGAATCACTTCAGCGTGCGTCTTGCCAATCGTCATATCTTGAGGATTTCCCTCCTCGTCATCTTCCAGTTCTTCATAAATACGCAAAGGATCAGCGAGAGCTTGCTCAATTTGCGCCTCTGTCAAGCCGTGCTTGAAAGCGCTGTCAAAGAATCTCACCTATACGGACCCTCCACGGTTATGTATAACATTGTATAACAAGTGCCACTAGATGGCAAGAGAGTGCATTCGAGAGTTGCAGACCTGGGCGCGCCAAAGCTCAACTGTGGCTTTAACATCCAGCTCAACGCCTAAAGTCCGAATATAAAGCAGCCTCTCAAAGAGATGACGCTTATTAAAGGGAAGTGCGATATCCTTTAATAAGGCATGCCACTATTAAAGGGACCTTTAGTAAGTGAAAAACGACCTAAAAGAGAGAATGGGAGAGCGAGTTCGTTGCTCAGCAAGCAGCGATGAACCTTTTTGGGCGTTGGTACCCCGCCCACTCCCGCCCACCGACCTTCAGCTGGACGATCTTCACAACCTATTGGAGAAGGCAAGTCAGTCTCTTGGAAGGCTGGATGGATTGGCCAGTGTTCTTCCAGATATACAGTTGTTCCTATATATGTATGTGCGCAAGGAAGCTGTCTCATCCTCGCAAATTGAAGGCACGCAGTCTTCGCTATCCGATCTCCTATTGTACGAGAGCGAAGAGGCGCCTGGTGTTCCGCTGAACGACGTACAGGAAGTGTCGAACTACGTTGCGGCGATGAATCATGGACTGGGTCGGCTCAGGGAAGGCTTCCCCTTGTCCATGCGCTTGATCAAGGAAATGCACTGCGTATTGATGAGCGGTGCGCACGGAAGCACGAAGGCGCCTGGCGAGTTTAGGCGGACTCAAAACTGGGTTGGCGGAACCCGACCGGGCAATGCAAAGTACGTGCCGCCGCCGCCAGATAGGCTGATCGGTTGCATGAGCGATCTTGAAAGATACCTCCATTCCAAGGAAGACAAATTGCCGCTGCTGATAAGGGCAGCGCTCGTGCACCATCAATTTGAAACCATCCACCCGTTCCTCGATGGCAACGGGCGACTCGGCAGGCTTCTTATCACGCTTTTGCTTTGTACTGAAGGCGTGCTTTCTGAACCCATTCTCTATCTGAGTTTGTACTTCAAGACTCACCGGCAGGAATACTATGCGCAACTGCAAAATGTGCGAGAAACAGGCGATTGGGAAAGCTGGCTACGATTCTTCCTTGTGGGTGTGAACGACATCGCAGTGCAGGCAACCGATGCGGCGCGAGAAATTCTAGGATTGATTCAGTCCGATCGCGCGAAGATAACAGAAATTGGTCGCGGCGCAGGATCGGCATTACAGGCACACCGATACCTGGAAAAGAAACCATTGGTTGTGATACCAGAAATGGTGAAAGCCCTAGGGCTGACAACACCAACCGTGACCGCAGCACTGCAGAACCTAGCGAGCTTGGGCATTGTGCGGGAGATCACTGGCAAACAAAGAGGACGGGTCTTTGTATACGATGCCTATCTCAAGATTTTGGAGCGTGGAACGGAGCCACTACACGGTGCGTGATTGGCAGTGCCAAAGAGAGGATTGGAAAGAGCAACATGAAGTTCATCGATCAATATACCAAGCTTGGCGCTCGGCTCTGGGCCCGCCCAAAGAGAGTTGCATTCCTTGTCGATGACGGCTTTCAAGACAATGACATAAACAATGTAGTCCGCTATTGCTTAAGGCATCTCGGCGGACGATGCAATCCGATTGTGCCAGTTGAACACAATTGCATCGGCGCCGGTTGGGAAAACCTTCTGGTCGCGCTGGATCCGGATTTGTTATACACATTCGTCCCCCTCTCGGAAGATTTCAAAAAGCACCTAAATCAGCGCTTACGTCCTTCCCGGATCGTCACTGCTCATTCAGCGCATCGACATCCACAAGGGTGGCAAGTATCGGAAAGCGAAATACGTGGAATCCGGCTAACCGACACAGATCTTCCATTCCGGAAAACAATCTTGAGTTCTCCCTCAACGCCAAAAATTATCTTGGATGAGTTTGCCGAGATAAACGACACGGCTGAAAGCTTTTGCCTTCGTAATTTTGGCGGCTTTTCCGAACGGGAATGGGAAACATTTGCACTGGAATCGAAAGGCATCAAAATGATTCCTGTACCTGAAATTACGTCTCCAGAAACTCTTCTGGCCGCCATGTTACCGTCCTATGGACGTTTGTATCCCGCTCAACTATCCACAGCGGGACTGGACCGCGGAATGTTTCGTTCACCATTGGGGGACTCGACGGAAACCTATGAAATCGTGATAGGCGACTCGATTCGTGACTTTCTATACGTTTGGAACCGCAGTACCACACTTGCCTTTAGCTGGAATCGGCGCGCACTATGGCTACCCACCAACTCAATTTCGTCAGACGCTATGATATCCAACGCCGCGCAATGGCTTCGTGAATGCAAGTCACCTAATGGCCACGACGTCGAGTGCAAGGTCCTTTCATACAGCATCGGTGAGCAAGAGTTGCAAGCGTTCGCGCACAAGCTGCAGCCACAGATTTATACGCGAACCAGCTATTCCGTTCTCGAAAAAGATGAAGCTTGTAGTACGAACGGTGTTTCAACATCAGGCTGTCTGACCAAGTCACATCGTTTCGAATTTGGCGAATCTGATACCGCATTTGGTGTGCCCTATCCGGAGCAGGCGCTTTATTCCAAACTCAGTAATCAAGGCTGGGTTGTTGAGATTGAGTTCGAAAGTCCTCAAAGCAGCATTGGCTCAATATTCAAGAACACCCTTTGGCATTTGCCGAGCCGATACCGTTTAGACAAGAAATTCGTCGATCACCAACAAGCCAGTCGAATTAGCAGTGCTGGACATCTGGTCGTCGAGGTGTCCGCAGACAAACGCACTTTTCCAATCAAGATTCCATCTGCTAAGGAGTTATGCGACGTTCTTCTGGTTGAACCAGAAGTCAAAGACTCGATCATGAAAGTAGGACAGTTTCGGCGGCTGGATACTTCGAGCGATGGACAGTACCTGTGGAGCATCTTGAGACTATTTGGAAGTCTTCAAAGCGCTGAGCAACTTTTTGATGATGAGGGCTGGCGCAACGTCATTTTCGATATGATCGGAGGCGAGCGAATTCTAAAGGAAGAAGTGCATTCGTCTCTGGAAAAATTCCTGCGGGAACAAGGCGCACCACGCGGCAAAGCAGAACGTGAATTAGTAAAGTCGCTGATCAACACGCCGAGCGAATATAGGTATCTGTACCGAAGCAGAATAGCGAAGCATCTTATGGATGCAACCAGCATTTTCTCCGATGACGAAGAGCTTTTAAGTAACCAGCTTCACTCTTATCTATCGCGAGGAATCTTTCTGCAGGGTGCGGCTTCGCGCTGCTATTACTGCGGAACCAAACGATGGTATCGCATCGATGAGTTGAAAACGACAATGTCTTGTCAGGGTTGTGCTACTGAATTCTCGCTTCAGCCTATCGATGCTATTAGCTTTCGGCTCAACGACTTGGTGTCGAATGGAATTCGACGCTGGGGATTACTACCGGTTTTACAGTCTCTGTTTGCATTGAGGAGCCATGCTCGACAGCACCTTATTTTTTTGCCGCAGCAGGACTTGTTTGATTGGAGCGATGGTGAGAATCAGGTTACAGATCTCGATCTTATAGGAATTCTCGACGGAGAATACTTTATCGGTGAGGTTAAGTCTTCAGAGAAAGAGCTCCTCAAAATTGATCTAAACCAACTCGTCGAAATTTGTCTGGAACTTCGGCCTAATCGGATTCTTGTCGCAGCTCCTGCACCAGAGTTTACCGTTAGAGTTCAAGAACACTGCAAGAAATTGATCGACATGCTGAAAGACACCAAGACAATCGTGAACGTGATGCCACTTCGGTGGGCCGAAACCATGAAGTCCAAAGTCTCATCTTTAGAAGAACGGATCTCGACGAGAGCGTACTTCAATTGGGAAGCTGGCGGTTCAAAACACGGCAACGATTTTGCCGATTGGCTTCTCGCCGAGTATCAGATCAAATCAGAAGACAATTCGTAAATTGCGGTCAATCTGCGAAGCCTGTTCATCTCGGGATTTCAGGCCTTCCTATCAGTGGTCATTCTTGTCCAAACCTCCAAACCGAACCGAGGAACTGCCACCACAGAATCAGCTCGATCACAAGTTGGCAAAGTGGCTATTATGCCAGCCTCCGCTAGGGCTTGAACGGTAGCGTGCGTAGTACCATTCAAAACTGGTGCTGCATCGAGCTCGAAATGAACGAGCATCTGTATGCGCATCACGAATGTCCTGATGTTGTTGGCTGCATCCATTTTGGAAGAGATGATGCCGACAAGTCGTTCTCGCCAAAACACGGGACCACCAGACATGCCATCTTGAAACGGCATGTCGGTTACCCACCGCTCCTGTCTTGTTCCATCAAGATATTGGATGATCTGTCCCTTGGTCAGTTTAAGACCGGTTTCGAAATCATGCGTCGGCTCTTCAACGGTTCGGCAGCCACCGAAACCGAAGCCCCACAATTCGGTACTAACTTCTGGACTGTAAAAACTGATCATCGGTTGCGCGAATGTTGTGCGTCTTGCGATCTCGTTAACTGGACGCAGATAAATCAGCGCAAGGTCGTCGTAACCGCAACAATGCCAAATGGAATGCCAAAGCGCTGTTCCTTCAGGAGTATCTCTGCCACCACAAAGAGTCCACGGAGGATTGGCGGTCAGGGGCTGTCCGAAACCCGGTATGAGTTGCCCCGGCTCCGGCACTCCGAAGTGTTTGAATAGATTGGTCAAGCAGTGGCGTGCGGTGGCAGCAACCAGAACGGTCTCGGGACCTTCTGGACCGTCCCAAGTTCCAGAACCGAGCACTGTTGCAGTGCCGGCAGCAAAACCGTGGCCATTGCATCGCGCCATGAGTAACAGGCAGAATTCCTGAACGCGATCTTCCGGCTGTACGTCACACAAGCCGGATTTGCCAAAGTCAAACGGCGGGGTGAGATGAACGCTTCCATGAGCAGTCGGCGCAATGGGCGAAGTTATGAATATCTCCAAATTTCACGCCTCCTACGAGCATCGCGTGTGCCTCTTGGCTGGTTAGAATGTTCATTTGGCCAAGCTTGCCGATAATGCTACCATACGGGGGTATGGCATTCAAGCTATAGCATGACACCAAGGAATTTGACCGTGGTATACGACTATTCAGCAGAGAATCATGATTGGGATTTGACATTGAGCGCGGCAAAAAATCTGCTAGCGGTTGGGCAACTACTCTCCGCTTCATCTAAACAAAGGAGCTTTGAGTTCTCACAGTTAACAGCTTCTATGCTGCTGTCATTTTGCGCAATCGAGAGCTTCTCTGCATCCGTCGCATTCTGCATGGCTTCTGATGCGCGTTTTCAACATTTCGATTTTGAGCAATACAAGCGGACACAACGATTTTGGGAGAAGATAGAGTTGTTGTGTAGCGCGCTTTCTCTGAAGGTCGACAAGTCTCAAGGGCTTTTCCAAAGAATACAAGAAATGCAGGAATGGAGAAATCTTGTTACGCACGCTTCTCCGTACAGGGTCGAATCAACCGAAGTAGAAACTACTACCGGTCCAGTAATTCAAAAATTGCATACTCCGTATCGACGGAAAGAGTTTAGTCGCTCGGTAAATCTTCAGTGTGCGAAAAAGTTTCTGAACACCGCAATTGAATATATACAGCTTGTGGAATCGACCTCGGGGATAAAACCTCGCGCACAAGCGTGTTACACGCCCGTACAAACCGATTGCAGCATTCCGTAACCGCTTATTGTTAACTTGGATTAGCGATCAGTACGTCGCAGCTGTAATCGCAATAGACTTTTTGCAGTGCGGGCACTTAAGCAGATACTCATCGCCCGGCGAATCATCTTCCTTCGCGAACACGATGACGTCGTCGCCGTAAGGCGTTCTGACTTTTCGCATCAGCTTTTGACCGTTGTTCCAACGCTTCACGAGCCAAACCAGTTCCGTTCGATCCTTCGCAAACATTACGGTGGCACGATACGAATTCTTGATCGTTTCACCGTTCTTGTTGATATAGAAAGCTGGACCATCATTTGCCACCCAACAAGACCAGCATTGAGTTATTGGATCACCGCGATGCTCGACAATCAATCGGTCAGCTAGGAGCCAGTCCGGTCCGCAACACCGAAAGAATACTCCGCCGGTGGCGTCACAACTATCGCATTTCTTCGCCCGACGAGCGGAGATTGCTTGCAGCTCTCGTGCCCATTCCTTGCCCTGAACACTGGTGACGATGTAAAACTTGTGCGTCGTGACTTCCACTGACCGTCTCCTTAGCGTTATTCAGTAATGCTGCCTATCGAGTCGCTTTCCGCCCAATGGGCACGACCTTGCTGTTGCTTCTTCGCGCAGCCGGCGCTGCAACTTTTTTGCCCGGATGGATCTTGCTCTCGATGAAATCGGAAATCTTTTGCATTGGCTCGCGCAGGCGCTCCACGTCGGCAACGATGTAGCCGACCGTGACATCACTGCTGTCCTTGTGATTCGCGAGACGCTTGATTGCGTAATAAGGAATATCCAAGCTCTCCGCGAGCGTTATAAATGTGCGGCGCAAATCGTGGACGGTAAATTCAATGCCAGTCTCTTCTGCAATCTTGTCCAAGTCCGAGCGCAGATCCCTGACCTGCCCCTTGGTACGCTTCGACGGAAACACAAGCTCGTTGCATCGAGCCTTCCGCCGCCGTTCCAGAATCTGCCGCAGCGGCCGCGTCATCGGCAACATGTGCGGCTGACGATTTTTAGTATCTTCCACGAAAATGGTTTCGGCGTCGAAATCAATGTCAGTCCACTTTAGCCCTGCCGCTTCGTTTCTACGCAGTCCGGTAAACAATAAAAACACCAGCAGATCTCTTCCAATCTCATGCTGCAACTTTTGTACAGCCTGATACCATTCCTGCAGCTCATGCGTCTTTATGACGCCCTGACGTCGATGCAGCTTGTTCCACGCTTTAACTTCCGATAGCCGCTTGACCGGGTTCTCGGGTAACAGCTTTTCGCCGTCGAACCTTGTGTAGGTAGTCATCGCGTAAGTGAAGAGTGCGCGCAATATTCGCATGACGTGATTCGCTGCGCCTTTCTTTCCGGATTGAGTTATCTCACGGTGACGAGCCTCAACCATCTCACGCGTGATGCTTTCTATCGGCTTGTCCATCCAGTCAGCCAGGCTGCTTGCCACCACAATGCGATAGATGTATCTCGTGCTTTCCTTGAGTGACTCGCCACGCGACTTAAGATAGTCTTCGAGCACTACTTTGAGTGTGATCTCGCTCTGCTTTCTCTTGGCTTCTTCTTGTGCAATTTCTTGCTGGCGCTTTTCGAGCGCGCGCTCTTTCTCCTGATTCGGGTTAATGCCTTTCGCCATCAACGCCAGAATCTCTTTCGCTTCCTTGCGCGCGTTGTCGGTGGTCCACAGTCCATGCGGTCCGATAGTCACTGTTACTTTCTTAGATCCGCCGCGCACGCTGTTCTCAACGATGTAAACCTTCTTGCCTGCGGGCGTGACTTTGACCGCAAAGCCTTTGACTTCGGTATCCCGAACCTTTCCTGGCTCTGTGAGCCCTTCTACGAACCCTTTGTACAGTCTGTGCTTCATTTCTTCACCATCAACAATCGGCAAAACATCGGCGGATTCTGGGTTAACCCAGAAAATTCTGGGCTAGCCCAGAATGTGTCGGCCCCGGTCGAAAAAAGATCTAGTGTATCTGCTAGCCCAGAACTAGCCCAGAGGCCAAAGATAAGCATATCATTGTCAGCAGCCGTTCGTAAATGTCGAAAACCCTGATACTGTCTGCATCAGAGGAAATTCATATCAAACTTCCGGCACCTTGACAAAAAGACCGGAAACCCGCATAACTTCGTAAAACACTTAACTTAGGATCTAGTGTAGCACCATTAAATGACACGCGACTCCGACCCGCACACTTCACATCACCACCGCTCTTAACACCTCCCACAAACCATCGCTCCGAACTTGCTAAAATTCACTCCTTACAAGAACCTCGTGCCCGCAATACTAGCCTCGCACGATCCACCACCTTCACCACAGCATGCCAATCCCAACTTATCAAGAACTTTATCCTTCTCTGCTCGCCCTTCTTGCCAACGGCAAGACACTCTCGATGAAAGAAGTCAGGGAGTCTCTTGCAACCGAGCTCAAGATCAGCAAGAAAGACCGAGCCGAACTCCTTCCCAGCGGGCTACAAAAAATCTGGGACAGCCGGGTCGGATGGGCCAAGACATACCTAGTGAAAGCCCAGCTCTTGCATCAGCCAGCACGAGGCTACGTGCAGATCACCGCACGGGGGAAACAAGTCTTGGCTGAAAAGCCAAAACTGATAGACGACAAGTACCTCACTCGTTTTGCCGAGTTCCTAGAATTCTACGAACCATCTCGCGGTGAGACCGAAAACACCGAACCCCAAACCGAAACACAGCAAGCACTCAAAACACCAGAAGAGCTTATGGAAACGGCATACCAAAAGCTCAGGCAACAGCTAGAATCTGAAATGCTTGAAAGAATCCTGGCTTGCTCCCCCAACTTCTT
This sequence comes from Candidatus Melainabacteria bacterium, assembly GCA_016212515.1. Lineage (GTDB taxonomy): Bacteria > Cyanobacteriota > Vampirovibrionia > Obscuribacterales > Obscuribacteraceae > Obscuribacter. The sequence continues at coordinate 3,694 of JACRFZ010000054.1, read as the reverse complement.
TGAGCAGCTTGTAGTAGACCTGTTGCTGCTGATGGGCTACGGAGGCTCAAGGCGAGATGCAGGCCAAGCAATTGGACAAAGTGGCGATGGCGGCATTGATGGAATCATTAAGGAAGACAGACTGGGGCTCGACACTCTTTACATTCAAGCAAAGAGGTGGTCTGGTTCTGTAGGCAGACCAGAAGTGCAGCGATTTGCCGGCGCCCTGCAAGGGCACCGCGCGAGGAAAGGCGTCATGATCACGACCTCAACCTTTACGAAAGATGCCCACGAATATGCAAACAACGTAGAAACAAAAATCGTACTGATTGATGGTAAGCGCCTCACAAAGCTTATGTTCGACTTTGGTCTTGGCTGCAGCACTCAATCAACCTTTGAGCTAAAGAAAATAGACAGCGACTACTTTGACCCCGACTTAGCCAACGGTTAACAAAATGCCCCCAACCACAGCCATCGACAAACTAACTGCCATAATCGCCGGGGGTCTTCCAGATAAAGACAGCCGCGCAGAGGCTACCGAGAAAACCAAAGCTGCCATCGACGAAATCTTTGGAGAGCGGTATCCTGCGAAGTCTCCATACAGCAAGCGAGTAGTGCTAACACCCACCGACGACCAGGTGCAGTTTGCCGGGCTACTGCATCAAGACAGCCCCAACAGTGGTGTATACGGTGGAATGTCGCTCATTTGGTTCCCCATATCCGCCCAAGGTGATGAACCGCCCACATCACTGCTTACTCTAGTCTGCGGCACTCGCGGGCTTTCACCCGACGAGCATATTCTTGGTCGCCCAGGGCATGTTCGACACTTGAGAGCCCTGCAGCGGCATCTAAAGCAAACTACAAACACCGTAGTCTGGGTAAAACCAGATCCTACTAATTTATCTGAAGAATTTCCCAAGAGCCTTCGAAGCAGCCTCGCTCGCTTTGAGAGTATACTCAAACGTTATGGCAGTCATATCTATGCCTGCGTGCAAGTTCCGCAAGACAGCAAGAAAGCACAAGCAATCGTCTCTGCCTTCCTAGACCTTTATGCCTGGGAACGCAATTGGCTCCCCCTTAAGGCGGCGGAGGCAGATGTTAACGCATTCAAGGTTTGTTTGCGCGCCTGCATCTTCCCCAAAGTATCTCAAGAAGAGATTGTCGAGCTACTGAAGCAAAGACGCTTTGTTATTCTGCAAGGCCCACCCGGCACTGGCAAGACGCGAATGGCAAATCAAATTCTGCAGTCGCACTTCAATGGCTCCGGTTTTAGCGTGCAATTTCATGCGGCGGTAAGCTATGAAACCTTCGTTGCCGGCATAAGCCCCCGAGTTGATGGCGATGCTCTTCACTTCCAAGTAAAGCCGGGTTGGCTCACCCAGGCGCTGCAGCACTGCGCAGAAAATACAGGCGTTCCTTACCTTTTGCACGCCGATGAAATAAACCGCGCCGATCTCTCCCGCATTCTCGGGGAGGCTATCTACTTGTTTGAGCCCCGCGAGATTAATCAGGGAAACAAGCGCCAGGTGCAATTGCCGCATGCGTTGCCTGATGGCAAGCAGAGCCTCACTATGCCAGACAATTTCTACCTGCTTGGCACCATGAACACTGCCGATAGATCTATTGCCATTATGGACATGGCAGTAAGGCGCCGTTTTGCCTTTATAGATGTTTGGCCAGACATCGATGTGGTGGCTGAGCAAAAATTTGATCTTGCCACCGAAGCTTTCGCCAGACTACAAGATATTTTCTCGCAGTATGCTTCTGAAGAATCTTTCTGCTTGATGCCTGGTCATTCTTACTTTCTTGCAGACAGCGAAGCTGAGCTTAAGTCGCGCTTCAAATATGAGCTTGCGCCTTTGCTTCGAGAGTATTTGCAAGAGGGGCGGCTGGCAAGTTGCGATACTGAGCTGCGCACCTATTTAGACTGGCTTGAGAATACGGTTTAGGCTGAGCCATGGCAAAGTCTAAACCAAAGAATGTCGCCGCGCCACTTGTGAAGAGCAAGCCGCGAGAGCGGCGCATGATTTTGCTGCCAGACCAAGGAGCGGCGCTTAAGATTGCACCAGAGAGCCTTGGACTGGCACCCCGAGATAAGAGCTGGAACAACTACCTTGACAGTTTCATACGAGCAAACGGGGATTATCTCAAGGCACTCGATATTGATTTACAGTTTTCTGCCGGGGTTGACACCGTTAACCTTAGCTTGAAGGCAAATGGCATCGTTGGCGCCGTTCCGCTCAGAGCGCCCGACACCCATAAAACTATTGGCGGTATTATAGTGCAGCCCCGATACGGCTGGGGCTCTGTGGGCTCGCTTTTCTCTGCCATTGGCTGGTCGGCATCACCTGAGCTACTTTCTTACCCTCTAGTACCGGGCTCGGCTCAAGAGGTTCCACCTTGGATTATTGGCGGACCGGTGGTGAACTATCTTGAAAAACTGCTCAAAAAGTCGCTGCCCAATTTTAGGGAAGTTGAAGAGGTGCGCACAAGCCCGCGAGGACGCATTGACTGGCAGGCTTATGTAACTAAGCAATTGGCACAGGGTAGACCTCATATGCTACCCTGCAAATTCTCTGATCTGGAGCCAGATATTCAGCTTCGGCGCTACATTAGATGGACGCTTGAGAAAGTTGCCGCGGAGCTTACGCCTTGCCTGGCCGGCGATGGCACAGCCCGAGACTTGTTCGACCGCATTATGCATGTACTGAGTTCGCTAATTGGGATAAGACCGCAAGTCCCCGACCGGCGCACGCTTGACCAAATGCAGCGGAACATGGCACGCGGCGGCAGCGACGAATTAGGGTTCACTGCCATTAGATGGGTACTTGACGAGAGGGGACTGGCCGGAAGCACCGACCTTGATGGGTTATCCTGGCGAATTGTTATGCACGACTTGTTTGAGAAGTGGGTTGAGCATCTGGCACGGCAGTGGGCAAGAGACTTCGGAGGGCGGGTCACCTGCGCACGTAAATTCGATTCGCTGGCACCCATATCTTGGGAACGGGCGGCTCATAACAGCTTATCGAGCCTGGTGCCCGATATTGTAGTGGAAGGAAGCGACGAGACTTTCATTTTTGACGCGAAGTACAAGGGCTTTCTGGAAGAGACAGATGACTGGCACTGGCACGAGTCGCTGGAGGCGCAAAGTAGATTTCGTGAGGAGCACCGCCATGACCTGCACCAGGTGCTAGCCTATGCCTCTATGTACCAGACCGAGCGCATAACGTCGGTGTTGGTTTATCCGGTGAGGGCGCAGACATGGCGGCGCCTAGCTGAACGTGGGCGCGACCTAACCCTGGGGCACCTCGACGGACCAGGGCGCCAGATTCGCCTGGCCATTGCCGCCGTGCCCATTGACGCTATGGGCAATGAGGGTGCTTTCGGTGAGGCTGGGGCAGTGGGACTCGGGAGCCCTCTAATTGCGGGGATGACAGTCGGTGCTAACTTGGCGGCAAGTTGGCGGCGATTGAGAGAGGCGTGAAAATAGCTACCCGGTATTCCACGGGACAGCCGCATGTTCTCGTTGTGTTTGGTCATTCGATAAAGCACCTGGCGCCACCAACCTAAAGTCAAGATACCGAGAACCTCTGCCCCTCGACTCTAAGAGACGCAGAACTTCAAAATATCTTCAACACTATATCGGTCATCCTCGATATTCCCAAGAAGGCTCAAAACCATTAGATTCAGCAAGTTGAATCAACGGCGCGACAAC
>JACRFZ010000055.1 GCA_016212515.1 Candidatus Melainabacteria bacterium | reverse complement strand
GCTCCTGGGGGCGCTCCTGGTTAGAGCCCACGGACTGACCGTTGGCAAAGGCCAGGGTGACTCGTCCGCCCGGCTTGGAATAGTTGCAGGCATTCGAAAGAAGGTTGAGAAGCATGCCCTGCAGAGCGTCCAAATTTCCAGACAAGCGTACGCCTTCAGGAGGAGTATGGGGCTCAAAATTGATGGAACGGGCCCGGGCCAACTGCCGCACCTCCTCCACCACCGGCGACACCAGCTCGGATAGTGAAAAGGACTCTTCCTCATATTGATATTGAGGCGACTCCAGCTTGGAAAGCACGATCAAGCTCTGTCCGAGATTTTTCATGCGACTGGTGGCTCGCTCGATGATCCGGAGAATATCCCGTTTGCTTTGACCGGCCGCAGGGATATCTTCCTGACCTTGCCCCTCTTCGAACTCCGCCTCCAGTGTCTGCAAGGAAGCCTCAATTACAGCCACCGGCGTGTTGATTTCATGGGCAGCATCCATGACGAATTGCCGCAAAAGATCCATGGTCTCTTCAACCGGTCTCACCGCATTGCCTGAGAACCAGGAGCCGCACAGGGCTACGGAAAGCGCCAGGAAAGGAGTGAGTGCCAGCATGGTCACTATGATCTGCTTGAGGGCCTCATCTCTTTGCTTAACTGAGACTTGCACCTGCAGATAACCAATCAACTTATCGCCGTCCATAAGTTCCGTGTAGTAAGAACGTACCACCAGACGCCCGGCCTTATCCACCTCGCCCTCCGGAGGCACATTCACATTGCCGAAAGAAAGCTTCTTTGCCCCCGGCGGGCCCAACTCCTCCAGCAAGGTTTTCTCTCTATTAAAAACCTGAATGGTACTGAGCAACTGATCATGCCTGAGAGCGGCTCGCTTCGACCAGTTCTGCAAAGATGGTCGGCCGGCACTGTATTCCACCGAAGCGAGCGCTCCATTGGCCACATCGTGCAGCTCTTCATCTAAAGAGGCGTCCAGCTTGGAGGCAAAGAGCACAATGGCCACCGCCCCACCCAGAAAGTAGAGGGCTACAAACAGAAGCACAAATTCGACCGTCAATTGCAACCGTAAATGTCGCTTCACCTTGGTTCTCCCTCGTCAGGTCCGAGCTTATAGCCCACACCATATACAGTGGCAATTATGGAAGGCTCCCCCTCGCTGTCGAGTTTTTTGCGCAATCTGGTAATGTGCCCCCTTACCGTATCCAGAAGGGCATCGGTGTCAGACTCCCAGACAGAAGACAAAAGCTCGTCGGCAGAAAATACCTGATGAGGATGACGCACCAGAAATTCCAAAAGGCGAAACTCCTTAGGCAAGAGATGCACATCCTTGCCGCCTTTGAGCACCTTGAATTCATGCGGATCAATAACCAGATCCCGAAAGCGCAACACATCCGAAGTCGGCACATGATTGCGCCGCAGCACGGCGCGCACCCTGGCCGCCAATTCCTTCAACTGAAAAGGCTTGGTCAAATAGTCATCGGCGCCGGCATCCAGACCCAGTTCCTTATCATCCACATGGGAGCGCGCGGTAATCATAATTACGCCGGCAGCACCGCCACCACGGCGATATCGCTTCAAGATCTCAAGTCCGTCCAGCGACGGCAGCATCATATCAAGCAAGACCACATCATACTTATTCGTTTCCATCCGAATCAGGGCATCAAGACCATCGGAAGCTGTCTCCACCAGATGGTGCTCTCTTTCCAGCCAGCCCTTTACAAGACCGACCAAGTCTGTTTCGTCTTCAACTACGAGAATCTTAGCCATAGGGTAATTCTAACTCTTCAGACCGGAAAATAGCTGCCACCAGCGAAGGCAAAATGCCGCCCCAGCGCATATAGGAACATATACGAGAATCCGGTCTCGACTATGCCTAAAGACGCTGCCTTTCCAGACGCCTGCTGCACTGCGGATGCTCGGATATACACTTGAGACGGTCCAGCCCGACAAAACCAACTTTGCCGCCCATATGTTCATAGTCGGTCCGAAAGTCATCCAGGTGCTCCATGACCGTGTGGTCGAGGAAGGTAGTCTTATCAAAGTGAATGGTAACGTTTCGACCGGGCGCAAGACTATCGAGGGCGTGCTTGAGAGTGAGATAATTAGAAAACACGCAAGCGCCGCGGGGGCTGATGTAGACATCATTCTCACCGCCCTCCTGTACATCCACCGCCCCTCGAAATAGCTCGGCGGGTTTGACGCCTCGCAAAACATGCAAGAAGAGCTTGATGGCCACACCGCTGAAGACGCCAATGAGCAGGTCGGTAGCTAAAGTTATTAAAATAGTACTGACGAAAATCAGGCTCTGCTCGGCGCCAATCTCGTGCATCTCCTTGAAGTGCCGGGGAGAGGCCAATCTATAACCCGTAAACACAAGAAGAGCCGCCAGTGCCGCCAGTGGAATACGATTGAGGAGGGCGGCACAGGTAGCCACGCAGACTAGCAGAAAGAGGCCGTGAAAGAAATTGGCGTATCTAGTTCGGGCACCACTGGCAATATTAGCCGTGCTACGCACAATTTCAGCGATCATGGGTAGCCCGCCGACGGCACCGGAAACGGCACTGCCGAAACCCACCGCTGACAGGTCTTTGCTCAAATTTGCCTTGCGCTTGAATGGATCCAGCTTATCCACTGCCGCGCAGGAAAGAACAGTTTCAATGCCCTGCACGAGAGTAATACTGAAGACGGACGGCCAGAAACGGGGCATACGCAACGCCCCGAAATCAGGGAAAGTAAGGAGCTTGCTATAGTCGGTGGGCACCTGTACCAGCAGTTTGGCCGGATTGATAGAGAACACCTGCTTGAAGAAAGTGTATTCGTGCCTCTCACTCATTTGAAAGAGCACGGACATCAAGATACCCGCTGATATCACCATAATTGGTGCGGGTATCTTCTTCAAGGCCGCCAGAGGCAACTTGGGATGCACTATCAAAATGAGCAAACTGACAATGCCAATCAAAGAAACATACGGGTTTAAATGTGTGAATACATGGGGCAAATGCATGACAATCTCAAAAGGTTCACGCACTTTCAGTTGCACCCCGAGCATCACCGGCAATTGCTTGAGGATGATAATCAGACCGATGGAAGCAAGCATGCCGTGCACCACCGAAGCCGGGAAAAATTTGCCCAGCTCACCGCATTTCAACCGCCCGAGAGCAAAGAGAGTGAGCCCCGACACCACAATGGCGGCAAGGGTATTGCGATAGCCTTCTTGGCCGCCGCCCAGAGCATCCACGGCCCCCACCACGACCACGATCAAGCCGGCAGCCGGACCATTGATGGTGACGTGAGAACCGCCTATCTGTGATACCAGAATGCCGCCCACCGCCGCACTGATCAAACCAGCTACCGGCGGTAATCCGGAAGCCATGGCAATGCCAAGGGAAAGTGGCATGGCAATGAGAAATATGATGAAACCAGCCAGACTATCATAGCGAAAATTCTGCACCAGCCCCCGCAACCCATCATAAGGAACAGTGCGCTGGGGCGCATCCGGAATGGAGAGCGGGTGCGTGAGAGCTTGGAATTGACCTGTGATTGTAGCCTTAAGCGACTGCCAGGTCTTACGAGCGGGCATAGATAGCGACCATTTATGCTGATTGTACGACTTTATAACGCAACCCTAGCAAGCAAATATGATCAACTTGTGATCACTCTAAAAACCTCAAGCAGAAGGCAGGCATCTCCAGGAGTACTGGTCAAAGGCGGTTTTACAAAAGTTTGTCGGTTGATCACAGGCCGATCACAAATGGCTGGTAAGGTCAAAATATTCCCCTTTGTTTCATTTATGATCCCTTATATAGAAGCCATCACGCCCTCAAGCCTCTTCATCACAGCCTGCGTCATCTGGAGCTCTGGTGCGGTTCTCACCGTAGTCTCCGACCTGACCAAACTGAGACTGGAAGATCGCTGGATGACCGGATTGAGCATAGCGGGCAGTCTGGCTACCATCATAGGTTCGATCAAGAGCTATACACAGACACAGGCTTTCGGCTTCAGCGGCTTTCCCAATTTCGGACTGGCACCGCTCACCTGCCTGACTGACAGCCTGAGCGTGCCTTTCACTTTACTGCTTGGACTTGTGAGCCTGGCGGCGGCTCTCGCCACCCCCAGTTTCACCCATACCCTGGCCACCAAGTCACAACACAATCACTTCTTCCGCCTCACCTTTTTGATGCTCTCCGGCATCTTGATGGTGCTTCTCAGCGCCAATGCTATTGCCTTCCTGGTTTTTTGGGAAGTGATGAGTGTGGCCGCCGCCAGCTTGATCACCACCGATCACATCAGGCACCGAGCCCAGAGAGCGGCAATCTCTTATATGACGGCAAGCCGTATCGCTACTGCACTTTTCACGGCAGCCTTCCTCTGGATGCAACACCTGTCGGGCAGCTTTGACTTTTCTGCCTGGCACTTCAACGACCCGAGGGCTCTACCGGCGGCCATCATGCTTTTCCTGGGAGCAGCCACCAAAGCCGGGCTCTGGCCCATGCACGTCTATTTGCCCCAAAGCTATGCGGAGGCCCCCGGTCCGGCAGCCGCCATCTTGAGCGGCGTGGTGGGAAAGACCGCTATCTATCTGCTTTTACGACTGCTAATTCAGGGCAACTGTGAGAGCCTGCCCGTTATTTATCTCGCGCTAGCCCTGGGCACCGTATCATGTGTCTGGGGCGTCCTTTTTGCCCTCGTAGAACGTGACCTCAAGCGCTTACTAGCCTTCAGCTCCGTGGAGAACATGGGTCTTATAGTGGTGGCACTGGCCCTGACCATGCTGGCAAGGCATCACGGTCTCGATATGGTGATGGCCATAGCCGTTACCGGCGTCCTCTTCCACGCCTTTAATCATGGTCTCTTCAAATCCTTATTGATGCTGGGGGCAGCCAGTGTGGAAAGAGCTACCCACACCAGAGAACTTTCCCAACTGGGAGGACTGGCCAAGCGTATGCCCTGGACCATGCTGGGCTTTTTCGTGGGTGCCATGTCTATCTGCGCCATGCCGGCCACCAACGGATTCGCAAGCAAATGGCTTATCTACCAGGCCTTCTTCCGCCTGGCTTGCGACGAGGCGCCACTTTTCGACCGGGCCATCGCCCTGGCCATGGTAGGTGTACTGGCCTTTGTGGGAGCCCTGGCACTGGCTTGCTATGCTAAAGCCATCGGTATCGCCTTTCTCGGACGCCCCCGCTCCAGACAAGCACAGATGCCGCCCGAATCGGGCATCGACAATCTGGCGGCGGCGCAAATCTTACTTTCCTGTTTGTGCATCTTGCTGGGCACCTCCGCCGGTATCAGCTTGAGCGCCCTCAGTCCCGCCCTCAACCTCCTGACCCAATGCAGCAATGATACCGGCAGCTTCTTTCCCCTGGCTATCGGTCAGCTAAGCCTGATCGGCGTCTTCCTAACATCGGCGATTTATCTGATTATCCTCGGTCCCAAAACCAAAGACATAAGAACCTACATTACATGGGACTGCGGCTACGGTCCACTATCGGCCAGGGCCGAGGAAACCGGCTCCAGCTTCTCCCATCCCATCGGTAGAATTTTCTCTCAAATTCTACAGCTCAATGTTGAAACGGAAATTCAAGGCAAGGACCGCCGCCATTTCCCGGAGGCCATTCGAGTGGAAACCAAAATGTCGCCCTTCATCGAGACAAAAGCCTACAGGCGCTTTCTGGATGTGGTCAACTGGCTCTCCCTGACCCTCACCCGCTTGCAGACAGGCAGCATACACGTACACCTGCTATACCTCTTTTTGACCATGATTGTTCTAGTTTTGTTGGGGACTACCCTGTAATGGAAAGCCTCCTCACTGATCTGAATAGACAAGAATGGCTGCGAGCAGGTGCCTTCTTCTTCTCGCTCATCTTGATGCCGCCCCTGACCGTGGGCATAATTCGAAAAACCAAGGCCCGTTTCCAGAATCGTATCGGCGCACCTATATTTCAGCCCTTCTACGATCTGACCAAATTACTTAAGAAAGATGAAACCATAAGCAATCATGTAAGTTGGATCTTTCGCAGTGCACCGTCCATAAATCTATCCCTCCTCTTTATAGTGGCTTGCCTGGCCCCCTGGACCACGCTACACCCCTTCGGAATTCCCGGCGACCTCTTCCTTCTCATTTATCTTTTAGCCTTCAGCCGTTTCTTCACAGTGCTCTCGGCCCTGGATGCGGGCTCGGCTTTTGGCGGTTTCGGCGCCAGCCGCGAAGTTACACTGGCCCTGTTGGTCGAACCGGCGATCATGCTCAGCCTGGCCTCACTTGGCGTCACCGCCGGCACCAGCGATCTGACCACGGTCTTTTCCTTCGAAAATGTGAAATTGCAGTCCCAAACGGGTCTCTGGTTCATCGCCGGCTGCGGACTTTTCCTCTCCAGCCTGGTGGAACTCTCGCGCATGCCCGCCGACGATCCCACCACCCACCTGGAATTGACCATGGTGCATGAAGCGATGATCCTGGAAAACTCGGCGACAAACCTGGCCCTGGCAGAACTGACGCACTTCGTCAAAATCGTAGTGTTACTGGGCATCTCCAGCCAGTGCTTCCTGCATTCCCTGCCATGGGTCTGGCACGCTTCCGAAATCACAAGAGCACTTGCCTCCATAGGCGGCGTCTTCTTCATGGCCGCCTTCATTGCTGTAATCGAAAGCGTAGCCGTCAAACTGCGCTGGACCAAGCTACCCGAATTCATCGCCTACTCAGTAGCCATGAGTATCTTCTGCGTCTTAATTGCTCTTTCCCGCGGCACCAACTGACGCAAACCGGAGAATAACCAATGACCCTGGACACCTTCGAAGCACTCTCGGTTCTCTCAGCCATTCTGGGTATTCTCATCCTTGGCACCACCCTTTTGCGCACCAACTTATCCTTTTATCGCATGCACACCCTGGCTATTGCCGCCGTCACCGCCTGGATTGCCCACATCACCAAAGAAGACCATCTCTATGTAGTGGCACTGGGAGTTTTCCTGATCAAGGTCATCTTCATTCCCAACTTTCTCAACTGGGTTATGAAAAAAGTTGACGTCGGCAGCGACAAACAAGCCTTCATTGCCGCCCCTCTTTCCATGCATCTGGGCGCACTGATGCTGGGGCTCTCCTTTCTCTTGAGCAAACAGATCCCGGGGCTCGTAGGCGGACACGACTCCCACTTAGGCTCTACCGCCGCCATGTCCATCCTCTTTACCGGCGTGCTTTTGATGTTGACCAGACGCGCCGCCTTGAGCCAGATTGTGGGCTTCCTCGTGATTGAAAACGGCATCTATCTTTTCGCCGTAACCCAGACCCACGGCATGCCCATGCTGGTGGAGATGGGGCTTTTGCTGGAAGTACTGGTGGGCGTAATGATATCCGGACTTTTGCTCTTCAACATCAAGAAGAGCTTCGAACACATCGACGTTTCCCAACTTACCGAACTGAAAGACTGACGGGGATTCAAGGAAGAAGTAATGAACGAATTCGGGTCCCTCCTATTCTTACCGTCAATCGCAGCCATACTCAGTCTGGTGATTCAGAATCCAGCCGTTACAAGAAAGTTCTGCGCCCTGGCCGCCTGGATACAGCTCGTTATAGTCCTTTCCATGCTCTCCCAGATTCTCACCGGGCACGTGCCCAATCTGCCCTTCGTGAGCGGTCTTGCCGTGGACAGGCTGGGAGCCTGTTTCATCGTGCTAACCACCTTTGTAGTTGCCAGTTGTCTCACTCATGCCGATTACTTCTTCCAGGCGGCAGCCAATCGCGGCGATGAATACAGCGCCAATCGCGTCAAAGTTTTCTACGCCAGTACCAACATCTTCCTTATGGCCATGACCACCGTCTTCTGCTGCGACAGTCTCGGCTACCTCTGGATTGCCATTGAAGCCACCACCCTTTCATCGGCGCCGCTGGTCTACTTCGAGCGCAACAAGTACGCCCTCGAGGCCACCTGGAAGTACCTGATTGTCTGCTCGGTCGGTATTGCCTTTGCCCTGCTGGGTACGGTCTTCATTTTCGCCGCCAGTCAAAGGGGCGACATCCAGGCCGCCACATTGAACGTATCGGAGTTGATAGCCGGATCCAAGGCTCTCAACTTTCCACTGCTGCGCCTGGGCTTCATCTTTTGCCTGCTGGGCTACGGCACCAAAGCCGGCATCTTCCCCCTCCACACTTGGCTGCCCGACGCTCACTCGGAGGCTCCGGCACCGGCTTCCGCCATGCTCTCCGGCTCTCTTTTAAACTGCGCCCTTTTCGGTATCTGGAAAGTTTCGACAGTCATCCTGGCCGCCAACCCCACTGCACCGGCCTTTCAACTGGTCTCCGTCCTCGGTACCATTACCGTGCTTGCCGCCAGTCTGCTCATTATCCGTCAACACAACCTGAAGCGCCTCTGGGCTTATTCCAGCATTGAAAACGTGGGTCTGATGGTCTTTGCCATCGGACTCGGTTCCGGTCCTCTGTTCTTTCTGCAAGCCGTTAACCACAGCCTGGCCAAAGTAGCCCTCTTTCTCCTGGCCGGCAACATAATTCAAGCCACCGGCACAAAGAAACTGAACAAGCTGCACGGACTTATGGAAAACGCCCCCTCCTGGGCAGCCGCGCTGGCTCTGGCTTCGCTGGCAGTAGCGGGAGCACCGCCCTTCGGGGCTTTCGTTGCAGAAATGTCTCTTCTGACTCTCAGCCTGACAGACCACCGTTACATCCTGGCGCTTACCATCACTATCGCCCTGGCCATAAGCTTCCTCGGCATCCTCTCCCACACCGGCAAAGTCATCTTCGGGGCCGGCAAACCAAACTTCAAACACTTTGCAGAAAAACGCGCCGTCGCCATACCGGTGCTGCTTATCCTGTGCAGCCTGGTCATCGGTCTGGCTGTAGACACTGCCACATGGATGCCCGGCTACGACCACAAACACATCAGTCAAACCCAGCGCAAAGTCGCGGAGGTCTCATGCAGGTAGAACGAATCCCCTCAACATTCGCAGATTTGAATGTCGTCCTGAAAGAGCGTCTGGGCCGACTCGGGCATTTCACCTCCATCGACGGCAGCCAACTGATCGCCCTCATTCTCTATCCCCATGAGGGCAAAGCCTCCCTCCTGGAGATTCCCCTGGAAGGCGCCAACTCCTATCATTCCCTCACCCCGCACCATGCCCAACTGCACTGGTTCGAACGCGCCACCTATGACATGTTCGGCATTCTGCCCGAAGGTCACCCGCGCTTCAAACACATCTACATGCACGATCCTTACGAAGAAAACTTCTTCCCGCTGCGCCGTGTGCACCTGCCGGAGAACTTCCAGTCGCCCATCAAACGCCACTTCAGCTTCCTGGAAGTAAAAGGCGAAGGTGTCTATGAACTGCCAGTGGGTCCCATCCATGCCGGTATCATCGAGCCTGGACACTTTCGTTTCAGCTGCTACGGCGAAACCATCGTCAACCTGGAAATTCAACTGGGCTATGTGCACCGCGGCGTGGAAAAACGCCTCACCGAGGTAGCCCTGCCCCGCATGCACTTCATCGCCGAAGCCGTAGCCAGCGACACAGCCGCCGCCAATGCCCTGGCCCATGCAGAAGCAATTGAATCGATGTTGGAAATCGCCGTAAGCGAGCGCAGCAAGTATCTGCGCTCCATGGCCCTGGAAATCGAACGGTTGGCCATGCACATTATCGACGTAGGAGGCATCGCCACCGACATCGGACTCTTGGGCATCTCCTCTACCATGGGCAGACTGCGAGGCAAAGCCCTTGGTCTGGGAGATATGCTGGCCGGCTCCCGCTTTCTCAGAGGCTTCATTGTTCCCGGCGGGGTACGCGCGGCCGGCCGCTCCCTCTCCAACTTTAAATCACAGATAACCATCCTGCGCCATGAGTTGAAAGAGCCGCTCAATATGTTCCTCGACAATCAAATGGCCCTGGAGCGCATGCGCGAAATCGGCGTACTGAAAAATTCTCTCTGCCGGGAATTCGGCATGGTTGGTCCAGCCGCTAGGGCCAGCGGCGAAGCTTACGACACCAGACAGCATTTCCCGCACGGCGCCTATCCGGCCATGGCACCACCAGTAGTGACGGCTAAAGACGGCGACATTCTGGCCAGAGAAATGGTTCGCATCAAAGAAATCTGGTCTACCCTCGATACACTGGACAGACTCATAGACAACTTGCCGGAAGGTCAGACCCAAATGGAAGTGCCGGACAAACTACCGGCCAACAAAATCGGACTGGGAGTGGTGGAAGCCTTCCGCGGAGAACTGGTGCACCTGGTCTTGAGCGGCCCCAAGGGAGAAGTCTTGCGCTACGCCATCAAGCACCCCAGCTTCAACAATTGGACCGCTCTGGCTATCGCCATCCGCAACAATCTCATCGCCGACTTCCCGCTGTGCAACAAGAGCTTCTCGCTCTCGTACAGCGGCAACGATCTTTAGAGGCCTTATGCTTGATCTATTGAGCTATCTGATAAAACAAGGCGTAGCCACCAGTAAGGAACTATGCCCAGACTTGCCGGAGGGGGTACGCGGTCTTCCCAAACTGACCGAAGCTGCCTGCAAGAATAAAGACGGCACAGACTGCAACCTCTGCGCTGAAGCCTGCCCCACCGATGCTATCACCATCTTCAAGGAGGACGAGAGAGGCAAAGTCAGCCTCGACCTTGGCTCCTGCATCGGCTGCGGTATGTGCGTGGAAGTCTGTCCCACCGGCACCATAGTCAATAATCCCAGCACCCGCACCGCCGTCAAGAAACGGCAAGACCTGGTGCTGAGCAACTTCAACCTGGATATACCGGCACCGATAGTACCTTCCATCAATCCACTTTTCCGGCGCTCCGTGGCAGCCCGGGTTGTCTCCACCGGCTGCAGTGCCTGCGACATGGAGCTGGGTGCCGCCGGCAACCCGATCTTCGACATAGAGCGTTTCGGCATTACTGTCGTAGCCTCTCCTCGCTTCGCCGATGTGCTGGTGGTCACCGGACCCGTCTCAAAGGGCATGCAGGCCGCTCTCAAGAGCTGCCACGAAGCCATGAGTGCCCCCCGTTCCATTATCGCTCTGGGCACCTGCGCCATATCAGGCGGCGTGCACAAAGGCGGCTATGCCGACGCCTGCGGCGTGGAAAACCTGCTGCCGGTATCCGTGTATATCCCTGGTTGCCCGCCCCATCCATGGAGTATCATTTACGGTATGCTCCTGGCCATGGAATCAGGAACACTGTCAAAATTGAGCAGTAAACAAGCCAAGTCAAAGGCGAACACCTGAAAATGCGCTTCCGCAAAATCTGGTCTACAACTGCCTCCGGGGCAGGTCTGGCGCCGAAGTATGAAAGATTCGGACCGCTTGAACGCCACACCATGACCCAAACAGATCAGGAACTAATCGACCAGATTTTGGGCTCGCAAAACTTTTCTAAAATGTCCACCAGCCCCATAACCAAAGCAGTTCGAGACATGGCTCTTGCCAGTTTGACCGTAGAATTTGAAAACGGCGAAACCAATACCGTCCGCTTTATGCCCGGTGAAATGAACGAAGAACTGGAACAACTGGTCAAAACAATCCGCCGCATGGCCCTGGAGAGTTAAAACACCAGAGGCGGCTCGAAGGTTTCCTTAATGGCATACTTGGCAGCATTGGCCAGATCAGACTGGGCCCCGGCTAGATCACCGACACGCAACCGCACTTGCCCCCTCTCTTTGAAGGCGTTAGCATCCTTGGGTCGGTACTCCAACACCTTTGTATAATCGGCGATGGCACCCTTCAAATCGCCCCACTTAGCTTTATACTCGGCCCGGCATAAGTACACCGAGGAATTTTCATAAATCTGCAAAGACTTCTCGAAATCTTCCAGGGCCCCTTTCCGGTCGTCAAACTCAGCTCTTCCAATAGCCCTCCCCACATAGGTGATGGCATTGTCCGGCTCTAACGCAATGGCCCTGTCGAAATCTTTCATTGCGCCTGCTTTATCTTTCAATCGCACCCGCACATCGGCCCGGCGAGCAAGGGCGCAAGCATAGTCAGGCTTAATCTGAATAGCACGGTCAAAGTCGTCTATGGCTCCCACCGAATCCTTGAGGACAAACCTGGCGGTGCCCCGCTCTCTAAATAGCTCAGCATCATCGGGACTCAGCTTGATACACTCAGTCAAATCCTCAATTGCCCCCTGCCAGTTACGGGCATCGGTTCTGGCCCTGGCTCTTTCACGGTAGCCGAACTGGGGGCTAATCTCTATGGCTTTGGCAAAATCGGCGGCTGCCGCTTTGCTATTGCGCAGGCGCGCATAAACGTCGCCCCTGCCGGTATAGAGTCTGCCCAGAAAGGCTTTTGTTTGAGGACTGGCCTGATCAATAGCCCTGGTGTAGGCGACAATCGCTCCCTCATTGTCGCGAGCACAAGACCTGGCCTGAGCCACCCGCCCCAAAACCAAAACACTTTTGCCGCCAAGCTCCTCCGCCTTCCGGCAATCATTGAGGGCCTGCTCTCGCTGATGAAGCAAAGCGTGAATATGGGCCCGCTCCGCAAAAAACAAGCTGTTGTTCGGGTAAATTCGCAATAGCTCGTCAAAATCTTTCAGAGCGCCGGCATGGTCGCCCGCCATGGCCCGGCGATTAGCCCTGCCGAAAAGCTCTCCGACTTTCTCTGACTGCTGAGATTCACCAGCGGGCTTAGCACTCTTGCCACCCTTGCCGACCGGCTTGGCGTCAACACTGAAACAGAACCCCGAACTGAGGACAGCCAGTAAGGATAACGCCACTCTAACCTTCAAAGCTTTCGACACAACCAACACTCTCCCTAATGTACTCCTTCTCTTTATGCCCGCACCTTGGTATTCGTACTTAATCCAACTGCCTTCAGGGAATAAAACCGAAGGGACCGCCGTTATAGGGAATTGACACGTTACTGTCACGTTATCCGTCTATTGATAGAGTTGGAAAAACAAACCGGTACGAGCAATTTTCTTACGAGGGCTACCGACTGTGGGTGCAGGCAAGATAGAGTCTTCCGAGAAAGACGCCAGAGAACTACTTAATCCGCAAGATGGAAACCCATCAGCGGCAGGGCTGGACTTTACCACCATAATGTCCAATTCTAAAGGATTGGCTGGGCAAGGCGACCGCTCCACAGCCCAATCCGGCGAAGAGCAGCGGCTCGTCTTTGAGGACATTTACACCACTAATACCGACGCAAAAACCCGAGCTTTCACACGCGCCGGAAGCGAAGGAGACAAGGCGCGGGAGGAACACAAAGCTCAGACAGGCGACGCGACCTCCTTTAAGACCTTCACGGTTCAGGGGGACCTCGGCAAGATAGATGTCTTCAAACCAACGGTAGCTTTTCTCGATACGGGCCGCAGCGACCCGATTAAGTTCGATCAATACCAGCTCTCCCATGGTCAAGTGAGCGCCCTGGCTGCTTCCAAAAACGGTTTCAATAGCTTCATTCTCGATATAGACGGTCATCGCACGGCATCGATGAGTCAGCATCTTTCAGAGATAGATAAGAGCATTGAAAACGGCAAGTTACCGCTGGGTAAAGGCGACGTGCTCAATATAAGTGTAGACAAAAAAGACATGATGACACTGGGCAAGCTCAATGGCGATCTAGAGAAAGAAGGTCAAGCTCTCTCTCACTTTCTAGAGCAGCAAAATCCACCACTGCAATTAGAATTACCGGTCACAGCCGAAAACCTGGCCAAGAACCGTCCAGCGCTCCTCAAATCACTAGAGTACTTGGCTCCTCGTGATGAAGCTTATGCGGAAGCACGGGCCACCAATAAGGCGCTGGATTCCATCACAAAGCGCGGCGTAACGGTGCTTTCAGCCGCCGGCAATGAAGGCCCGGACCGCATTGACTTAAACAACCTGACCCTTAAAACTCAACTGGGCTCAGGGGATAAAGCGCAGGAATGCGATGATCCGTTCTCCACTACCAACAGTCTAACTCAGAAAGCAGACGGGGCCGTCGGTGTCTACGCAAAACTCGATGCGAACGGGCAGCCCGACGGCAACTTTATCATGAACAACAACGGCAATCTCATGGAGTTCTCCAAAGAGGACCTTGCCCGCCTTGATCCCATCCACAACAACCACGTCCCTGGCACCATAAGCAATACCGTGCATCTGGAGTTTGACGGCAAAGATGTGCCACGTACCCAGGCGGGAATCAACACCATCTTTCAGCCTCTGGAAATGCCAAGCGGGGTAACCAAACCGGCTGTGCTCTGCGGAGATAACAGCAACGAGCGAGTGCCTCTTGAGATAGACAAAGCACCACTTATACTGGAAACGGCAGGCACATCTTTCGCCAACATCGGCTGGTTGAAAGAACACCGGCAGGAATTGCAAAAGCAAAAAGAGCTGCCAAACTAAACAAAGGCGCTCATCAATTGCATGTCAATTATTGATGGAAACGAAATCGCCCACTTCCTCATTAACCTACTTTTCCCCCAGGCAAGCTAAAATGTCTGGCTATGAATCAAGATCCCCAAAACCCAAACGAGAACCAGGAACACCTCAGCCCTGAGGTGCGCAAGCTAAGAATAGACGAGCACAAGCTGGAAATAGAGCGAGAGAAGCTGCGCCTTGACAACAACAGATTTGCCCACGACCGTTCCTTCATAAAAACCTGGCTGCCTATAATTTTGCCGGTGTGCACCACGGTAGTCATCGCCATAATTTCAGCCACGATTACTCTCGTCGACAAACAAGCCCAGGAAGAAGCAACCAAGAGAGCAGGCATCGAAGCCGAGGCAAAAGACAAGCACGACTGGTCGGTCAAAGTCGTTGAACTTTACCTCAAAAATCCCAATTCCTTTGATCTCACAACCGATAAAAATAAGGCGGGGCGCAATTTACAACTCCTGGCTTCCGTCGCACCGGCAGAGGTGCAATCACTTTTGGAAATCGAAGTATCCAAACTTACGCCAAGCCTAAACACTGAGGGAAACGCCTCGCCGGAGTGGCTCTCCACTCTTGGCGCTATTTCCAAAATTCAAAGAGCTATTCATAAGTCATCGAAGTCTGCAAAAGTGCTCTACGGAAGAGACCACGCACTAGCTGAGACCGTCAACAATTTAAACGGTGCGGGCAGTGCAAAAACAGAAGAAGCTTCGCACTGCCAGGATATGATTGCCTATGTGCAGTATCCGGAAAGCAGACGAGACGAAGCCACCGAAACCAAAGAGCTGCTGCTTTCCAAGGGCATGACACTGCCGCCCATGCAAATCTGCAAGCAGCCGCCGGACCGGCTACTGGTTAAATACTACCTGCACAAGCAAAAGGCCCTGGCTGAGGCCCTGGCAACTGAATTGCAGGACAAACTAAAACTAAGCTTGAGCGAAGCTCGCAAGATCAAGAGCGACGGACACACCATGCCAGACGGCATACTGGAAATCTGGCTGCCTAAGTGAGCACTTGCCGACTCTAAACCGGCAACGATGGTGGTGCTTGGCGTCTCAGCGTAAACCAAAAGCAGCAGCCGCCTAATACTGAGTCAGTTACGCCTATGTTGCCGCCGTGCTTTTCCACCAGTTCTTTCGCTATTGTCAAACCCAGCCCAGAACCGTGACCGAGCCTTCTAACCGACTTCTCAAGCTGCTGAAACTTTTCGAAAACAACAAATCTCTTGTTTTCAGGTATGCCCGGTCCTGAGTCGTCAATCTTTATCTTAACGAAATCCCCGCAAATCTCCTCAGAGATCAAGACCTTGCTGCCACTCGGTGAGAATTTTATGGCATTTGATAGAAGGTTCTGCAGGATCTGGCCAAGTCTACTACGGTCGGCAAAGACATAAGTGTCAACAGGTTGGTACTTGACAGTAATACTCTTACTACTGGATAACTCGTGAAGGCTTGACACAGTATCAAGAACAACATCCTCAATCGCAATTTTCTGACACTCAACCTCAATCCCCCCGCTTTCCAACTTCTCCAGGTCCAATAGGTCGTTTACCAGAGACAATAGCCGTTCAACTGATCTGCAAGCAGTGGACAATCGTTCAAGACCCTTCTCATTGATCTCCCCATAAACCCCACTCGCCATGAGATCCAGATGAGACATAATTGCTGTCAACGGTGTTCTCAGGTCATGGCTGACAATAGCCACAAAATTCTGTCTAATTCTTCGCACTTCGATTCTGTCTCGAATGTCATTGACAAGTATGATCCAACAATTCTTCTTGTTCACGTTGACCGAATGAGCAGAAACTTCTACAGGTAAGCGTTCATCATTCACTCCCTTCAATGATGTTTCCATGGGAATATCGGAGATCTGCTGGGAAATAGAAGCCTGACTCAGCTCCAAGAAATCTTGCACATTCCGGCTGCCTGCTCTCCCTCCAGTCGATGCCATCAT
>JACRFZ010000052.1 GCA_016212515.1 Candidatus Melainabacteria bacterium | reverse complement strand
GTTGCCGCCGTAGGTCGGGCCTGAACGGCGAGACCTATCACCATCGGTCGATGTCTGACGCTGAGCGCTCTCGCCCAGACCGGTGAGAAGGAAGCCCAGGATATTGGTTTTTCTAGCCTCTTCCTTGAGCTGTTCGCCCAGGGCTCCGGGCAGGCGGCTTACCACTACGGCCGTGGCTCTGGCTCCATCGGTGTCGTTCAGTTTGAAACTCAAGCCCCGGAAACTCTGGCCGTTGATCACGACGAACTCCAGGCGGCCGCCGCTGGATAGACTGTTATCCACGTAGCGCACGGAATGTTCGGCGGCATTGATTTTTTCGCTTTTGAACTTGCCGGCAAGAGCCTTCACGGCTGAAGCGATCTGGCTATCGCTCAATGTATCTTGTTTGAGAATGCAAACGATGGTATCGGCTTTACCGGTTCGTCCTTTTGACCCGGCATAGAGGCGCAGGGCCGGTTGCTTACGGTACTGGGCCCAGATCCAGTTCTTGTCTTGCAGATCGGTTTCCACAGGCATGCCCATTGACTTTTCAAAGTGGTAAAAGTCATCTCCCAGACCGGCCTGAGTGGCGGCTCCTTTCACTAGTAGATCGAGGGCCTGTAACTCGCTGCCCTTGAGCGGCAGGGGGTTACCCATACTGGCGGCCACCGCTGTTAGAGGTTTCTCCGGTTCGGGGTGAGGCTGGTTGAGGTTATTGCCACTGCCGGTGGTGTTAGCGGCGGCTCCTACAGGCGGTGGCTTCTGCGGCTCTGGTTTGGGTTTGGCTTTGGGGGTAGAAGCCGCCTGCAACTGGTCTTTTTTCTTCTGTGCTTCCATTCTGGCTTTGGCCAGGCGGGTGCGCCCCAATAAGAAGTTGAGCTGGGTGCGGGCGTCGTCATCGGTCATGGCCACCGGTTGCACTCTTGCTACCAGCAGGTTCTGGCTGGGGGAGCCGTCCGCCAGCTTACACAAAATTTTGCATTCAATCATGGGCCATTCGCTTTGATCCATGGGCAGTTCGAATGGTCGCTTGCCGTGGGCTTCCGTATTTACCAGTTGCTGGCCGCCGTTGGTGTCGAAATAGGTTTGCCAGCGGTAAATGTTGAGAATACCTTCGGCCAGTACACGAAAATGAGCTTGCAGTTGAATTGGTGAGCCAACCAGATTTTTGCCGGTGTTGTTTTCGATAGTGAAGGCGATGGAAGGGTGATAACCCAGGGCATCATGGGTCCAGTAAGTGACGAAGGCCGGCACGAAGAGTTTCGTGGAGGGCTTACTGGCGCCGCTGTCGCCGTCGCCGGCGTCGTCGGCATTGCCACGGCGCATGGGCGGGCGGTAGTCGTCATCATCATCATCGGCCTGGGCCAGGGCCGCCCCTGCACAGTTTAAGCTCAAAAGGCTCAGTCCCAGGGACAACCAGGATTTGATCCAGGAGCGAGGGGCTCTGGCGCGATCTGGTTTCTTCGAGGGAGAGGGGGCTTTGCCTGTATCTTTCATCACTGCTTATATTAGCTTACAGTTCGGTCGCCCGCCATAGATACCAACTGGCGCAGGTGCGGTAGGGTCGCCAGAGTTCTGCCCGGGCCAGAACCGAAGCCGGCGTTGCCAGCCCGTCTTTGGCTTTCTTGCCGTGACGGGGAAAAGTGCGGGTGAAGCCCTTGCGAATACCGTAGTCGGTATGGGGCATGACATCGGGTCTTCCCAATCGGAAGATTAGCAGCATTTGCACGGTCCAGGTGCCGATACCACGGATGGTGACAAGTTTTTCAATCAGCTCCTCGTCACTGAGGCTGTTCATCTCTTCGATGTCCGGCACGGCGCCGGCCTTAGTGCGTGCCGCTAAGTCCAGGAGGGCCAGTTGTTTGCTGCCGGAAAGACCGCAGGCTCTTAGCTCCTCCGGACTTCTTTGGAGAAGGCTTTCGGCTTTTGGGAAGGTTTTTTGGCCGGCTCGGCCTTGGCCGAGCTGCTCCACCACTTTGTTGAAGATGCTGGCTGCTGCCTTGCCGGTAATCTGCTGGTAGATGATTGATTCCGCCAGGGCTTCATAAGTAGATTGCAAGGCATTGACCGGCAATTTGTATTCGCCCACTGCTTCAATCAATTCCGCCAGCTTCTTATCCCGGCTACAGAGATAGTCGGCAATTTCCTTTGCCTGCTTGCTGCTTTTCGCCTGCCTGAGGCTTCGCCCGGCGCTCGCTTTCTCAGCCATGGGAACCCTCAGGAAAGGGAGGGCCAGAGATCCAGATTGCTCATGGATTGCTCCGAAAAGCGGGGCACATAGCTCAGAGGTTTGCCTGTTTTCTTACGGAAGGCCCGCCCCGCCACCGCCGTTAGTGCGGCAAAACCCAGGTCTTTCGGCATGAGACTGGGATCTTGCAGAATTTCCTCATAAAAGCCCTGACCGTTTGCCACCGCGCAGGCCCTGGCTGCCAGAAACCAATCTCTGGAGAAGTGATGATCTTGATCCTGGTAGGCGTCCTTACCTATTTCACGGGCATAGGCCTCACCGTCGATGTCATAGAGCTTACGGCAGAGTATTTCTTGAAAGGCGCAGATTTCTTCCTCTTTTTTCATAGAAAGGAAACTGACCAGGGGTTCGATGACGGCATCATCATTGCCTTCTTCGTCCCAGTTGAGCAGATCGATGATGTCCCAGAACTCCACTTCGTTCATGAACTTGCCGGGTTTATCGATGGTTTTAGGCGGCTCCAGTTGTTTGACGGCCTTGTCGGCCGCATTGCTTGGCCCGCCGCTCTTTTCTTTGACGGACAAGTCGACCCATTCGGCCAGGGTAAATTCCGGTCTTGAGGGTGCCTGGCGCTTCCACTTCACGCGCAATTGCGGATTTGCCTTGCGCAACTGCTCGATGGCCGCCTCGGAAACTTCCGTATTGAAAAGATAGAGCCTCAGTAAATGCTTGAGTTTGCCCAGTTCCAGGATACCTTTGTCGGTAACTGCGGTACCGGACAGACCGAGAAGCATGAGATTTTGAAAAGTCAGAAGGGCTTCTATGCCTTCATCACCGACACTGGTGCCGTTCAACCAGAGCTCTTTGAGATTGGTGAGGGGGGTGAGGTGAGTGAGACCGTCGGACGTAATGTTAGTGGCGGTCAAGCCCAGTGATTCCAGATCTTTCAGCCTGGCTACGAAACCCAGACCGGCATCGGTGATGGGCGTGTAGGCCAGCTCCAGCACCCGGATGGAATTCAAATGGGAAATGTGGGTCAGCCCCAGATCCATGACCTGGGAGCGGCTCATATCGAGCACGTGCAGGCTGTCGGCCTGGAGATTTTCCAGCGGGCTGAGACTGCCGGCCGCACTGGTTGAAATTTTGAGCTGCAGTTTATGGTTTTCGGCATCTTCCACCATGATGTCGCCGGAGGCGTCGTCTAACCATTGCCAATTA
The DNA here is from genome assembly GCA_016212515.1 of Candidatus Melainabacteria bacterium. Lineage (GTDB taxonomy): Bacteria > Cyanobacteriota > Vampirovibrionia > Obscuribacterales > Obscuribacteraceae > Obscuribacter. The sequence continues at coordinate 28,264 of JACRFZ010000052.1, read as the reverse complement.
ATGGGCTGGTTCTCCGGGTTGACAATCAGACCCTGGGGGGTAGTTAAGAGTTCCCATGTCTCCGGTTGTTGAGCGGGAGCTATATAAAGCCCGCCCATGGAAAAGCGCTTGGGGAATCTCAATAGTTTCACGGTTGTAAGTAATTCGGTGGGGGAGAGAAGTAATTCTTGCAGGTCAGGCGATAACATTATCCGATTGCAGGCAATCTGTCTTCAGGTGTTATGCTTTTCCAAGATGGCTTTTGTGGTTAGTCAAGGAGACTTTATAAGGCATGGATGAGATAGACGCTCAGGGTCGCCAGCTTCTGGTGGATCGTCCGCTGCTTACCAGGGGCAGGCTCTCGGTCTACAGAGAGACCGGACCGTGCGGGACCGATGATTGGTTTCCCCGTCTCAACGTCACCTTGAAAAAGTCCGGCTCTGATGAAATTCTCTGGCAGTGGACCACCCACAGCCTGCCTGTTGATTTTGAAGAACCGCCGCCCTATGGCGAAGATCTCCTCTTTGAAAAATATTTTGAGCTGGACACGGCGGTGCGTTCACCCCGTGGTCTGGAGGTGGTTTTCGAACTGGGTCGCGGCGTCACCGAGCGTGGTTCCGTGGAACAGTTTTCTGCTTCCCTCTATTTATATCCGGCTTCCTTTGACGACAGGGGCGTCCAGATTGGCGTCCTCGATTTCAGGCAAGGTCTCAACGCCGCTTCCACTCCCATGTTTGCCCGTTTCAATTTCCCCTGGTAACAGTGCGGCAAAGCTAGAAACACAAACTAAAAGGCGCTTCTTCTGCAAGAAGCGCCTTTCTTTTGTTGCCTTGAATGCTTGAATTATTAGGGCATTCTAAAAATTGCGCCCGGTGCGACTCGAACGCACGACCAATCGGTTAAAAGCCGAGTGCTCTACCGGCTGAGCTACGGGCGCTCAACGGCAACAAGATGTCATCCTAACAGCCCGGTCAGACTGCCGTCAAGAAAGGGAGAGAATATTCATGCATTTGTGAAAGGTATTGTTGCAAGCCTTAAAAATTCAGGGCAGAGCCACCAGGCTAAGACTGGCCTGTCTCATAAGCAGGCTGCGGCTCAGTGCTCTTTTGCGTTGCAAGAACGGCAATTCTTGTTGGTAAGGTAAAACTTTTACTTCCACATCTACCGACTTGAGGGCGGTTAATTCCGGCGGCAGGAAGTCGGCAAAGGCATATTCTCGGAAGCTTCTAGCGAGCGGCAGAGCCATGGGTGTCATGGGTGAAATCCAGGTTATTTCCCGGTTGGCGTCTTTGCCGCTAAATATAACCTGGGCATAAAAGTCTCCTTGTTTTTGTCTTGATCTGGCCTTGCAAGTAAAGACAAAAAGAGTGCTAGGTTCTGGTTTAAAAGTGGTGCGAGCAAGCAGATTGCTGGCAAGCGGATTATGACCGGCGATTTCTCTTTCAGGCAGGGACTTTTCGAAAATTAGCCGACCCTGGTCCAGCCCGGGCAAACGGCTGCTCTTGAGATTTAGATAAGAGAGATTTATGCCTGGCTTGCCACCATCTATATAAGGACGCAGATCTCGTTCGCTGGTGGTGAAGCCCTTGGTCCAGGATAAGAGCTCGACCGAGGGCTTGTAGCGACCACTGCCGTAGATGAGCGCCGGTGCTTGAGCCTTGATGCTTAGCTGATTCTCGCCGCTTTGGAAGAGGGCACGCGGCAGTTGGACAAGCCACCATTGTCTCAGTCTGTTGGCGTCCCCGCCCATACCTTTCAACTGCAGGTTGAGAATGTCGAAAAATTGCTGGTCGCGTTTGACAGTCATATAGGGAAGGGCTTTTGTTTGCACCTCCTTGCCGTTTACATCAAAAATTAGATTGAGGGGGCTGACCGGACTTTCCAGATCTAGTAAGAGGGCAACTTTGTCGCCAGTCGGTAAGTCAGCCAGAGAAAGGCTGGTTTGCACCGGCTTAAGAAGGCTGTGGCTGCAAGTGTAGAGCTCGCGGTCGTTGAGTATGCAGAAGAAAGTGCAGACTGCGGCGCTACCGAAGACGGTGAGAGCGGCCAGGGTAGCCTTGAAGGGGCGACCCGTGCCGGCACCGGTGCGGCAGAGAAAGCCGGCAAAAGCAAGCACGGAAAGCGCACAAACCGATGCTGTTATCAGTTCCAGGGCGCCGTTACCCAGCACCGAGGGTGATGCTATTGAGGACGCCAGGTTTCGATAATTGCTGAGAACCAGCACCAGGAGACCACTCAAGCTGAGAAGAGCCGGCAGTGCCGTGGTCGCTCCCAGGCGCGCCAGGCAGTGGCCGGCCAGAATGGTCAGAATGGGAATGGCCGTGTAGTTGTAGCGGGAAATTGGCTCAAAGGCACAGTAGCTGAGGTGGGAAAGTAAGACCAGGGCGGAGAGCAGGGCAAAGCGGCCCTGAGTTTTGTCTCTTGCCGACAGGGTGAGCATCAGACCGGACAAACCAAGCAGTAAGAGCAGGCGGTGCAGAAAGTCTTGCTGGGCGGTATCGAGTCCGAAGACCTTGTAGCGAAATTCATTCCAGGAACCGGCCAGGAGCCGGGGCACCTTTCTTACTTCCATGGAAGCCACTGCCAATGGTTCCTGCTTAAATGAGCGGAGCAGGCGATTGATGGCGTCGGCCGGCACTGTCGGAATATCTTGCTGGAAAGGATAGGCCCGCCAGCCGTCCCGTGCCAGATCGGAGCCGAGGAAGAGATTGAAAGCCGGTGAACGTGTCACGGTCAAAAGCGGCTTGCCGGCGATAGCTCTGGTGATAAAGAGCCAGGGGGCAAAGATCATTGCCAGACCCAGGCCGAAGGGCAGAGCTTTCTTGCTCATGGTTTTCAACCCGGAGCGAAAGCCGTTCCGTCCCGTCAGCAAGTAGGCTAGTGCCACTGCCGGTGGTAGTAAGTAAAAGAGCGGCTTGGATAGCATGAGAGCGGCCGTGAGAAAACCCAGGAAAATTACATAGCCGTCCAGGGGGGCTCTGCTCCTTCGCTCTTGCAAGCGATCTATAAAATAGAGCCAGAGCGGCAAGAGCGCGCTGCAGAATATTTCCGAATAGCATGACTGCACATTCAGGCAGGCGGGCGGATAGAAGGCTAGAAAAAGGGCGGCCAGGATGGCCGCAAAGCGCCCGTAAAAGCGTCTTGCCAGTAAATAGGTGCATACGCAACTGAGGCTGGAGACGATACTGATTATTATGCCGAGATTCCAAATATGGGCATTGAAGTCTTTCGAGCCGGGCGGCACTCCGGCCAGCAGATTGACCACGGCCATATAGGTAGTGATTACGGGACCGTCATTCATAAAGCGGTCCGCCAGTTTTGCCGACGACATAACCTGGGCGTCGGTGGCTCCCACCTGACCTAAGGCAGCGAGCAGCGCTTCAAAACTATTGAGCTTGCCGGTCAGTACTGCCTCTGTAAATTTGAGTAGTTCGCTGCCGCCCGACAGAAAATAGAAGGCATCGCCTTCCTGCACCACCAGGTGTTCTATAGCGAATAAATAGGTGAGCCTCAGTGCCAGGGCCAGAAGAAAAATCAGTGCCCCGTCTTTGATCACCTTGTCGGAAGACATTTCACCCTAATTTCTTTTCTCTTCGACGATTTGTATCACCGGCTCGGCCAAAAGGGTTTCCACGTACTTATGACCGCCCCTGGTCAGGTGCGCCGCATAAAATAGATCGCACTGCTTATCTAAGCTGAAGGCTGTAGCGGGAGTTAAGGCATCCACACAGGCAATATTGTTTTTGCGGCAGATCTCTTTCACAAATTGCACTTCGCCTTTGTAGTCGACATTGAAGAGGGGCTTGTCCATACCGCCAATCGGGCTGAGGGTGGCGCGGGAGGGTAAGACCAGCACCATGAGGCGACCGCCGCGGGCTTTCAAATCCCTGTCCATACGCAAATAGATGGCTTCCAGTGTGTCTTTCATCAGACCGATGAATTTTTCCGCGCCTTTGTCCACAGTGACGCTTGGTGCTGGTTTGTCTTGTGACTGTTCCGGTTTGGCAGAGGTTTTCGTCACCTCTTGTGCGGGGGTGACGACCGGTGCCGCCGCTGCCGCGGTCGGTGCTGTTGTCGGCTGCGGCGGTGTCTTGCCGAAATCTCTCCGCATGTCCTGGAAAAGGGCGCGCAGGGTTTTGCCGGGCTGATTTATAAATTTGAGGCAGAGTTTATAGAAAGGGTTGTGAAAACTGGCTTCGTTCTCGTAATAGGAGATCACTCCCCAGATGCGGCTGTGGTTTCTGATGAAACTAATGGCGCTGAGAATTTTGGCTCTGGGAGTACGCATCCAGCAGGTTACCGAGCCTGATTCCACCACTAGCTCCTTGCCGGGAATTTTCAGGGCCAGGGGGCGCACGTTGGCGAGAACTTCGTCAGGGGCTGCCCAGTTTTCAAAAATGTCTCGGCTGTTGTAGCCGACTATGACCAGATCAGGCTCGTAGTCCAGAACTTGCTTTTCCAATTGCAAAAGCTCTTGCACGGTGGAATAGCCGGAAGTGCCGAAGTTCAAAACTTGCACGCGGGAGATACCCGGCAGTGGCACTCGCTCCAGTTTTTCATTCAATCTTTTGCCGAGCAGGCGACCAAAAGTGTCTTCGATTGGCACTTGCAAGCCTTCTACCATGGAATCGCCCAGTAAGGCAATGCGGAAGACACCCGGGGCTTTTTCTTTTTTTAAATTGCCTTCGCGCAGACCGGCGCCGTCGAAATAAGAGCGGGAAAATCCCTCTTTGCGCCAGGTGATGCTCTTATTAGTCATGTGCCTGGTGCCGAGTTCTTTATCGAAGGCGAAAATTTCTTCTTCGCCGATGCCGGCCAGGGCAAACACCGCTTCTATGGACAAAATAGCGACCAGGAGCCAGACCAGAGTCTGCAGAATGGTTTTGAGGAAAGCAAACTTTGCTGGTGCGCCGCCCCGGCCAGGAAGCACTTCAGGCTTACCGGCGAGCTTTTGGTCTTCCTTTTCGGATCTTGCAGCGACTGGCACGGGCAAAGATATCTTCCTTTAACTCAGTACTACCGGTGGTGCAACAGGCGGCGGGCCGATAAACCCGGTTGCTGCCCGATTCAAGCGTTCGCTCCTCGGTTTTTCAGGGGCAAGCTACGGCGCACCTGCAAAAATGGAAACTTCCAACCTCAGTAGTATACAAGGGGCTACCGGTCGGAGTCTGGAAACCCCGTTAATCTGAAGAATTCAGTCAATAATTAAACAGCATTAATTACGAGATATTGACTATACAAAAGATACATTAGTACCATTTGAGCTATCAATCAGGCATCTCTGCCCAGGGTCTTTTTCGAGTGTCAAACTCCCGGGCGAAAGTCTAATTTTCGGCTAATTTAAGGGCAACTGAAAGCCTTTGCTTTGCTGTCAGTACTTTCCATTGTTCCGGTCCATGAGAGAAATTTCCTGTACTTTGCTCGTTATTTAGTCGCAGGTTTTAAGACACCTGTGTGAGGAGGATTAAGTGGCTGCTCCAATGAATCGTGAAGAGCTCAAGAAAAAGCGGGAGAAGTTCATCGTCCCCGGCGTCAAGCATATGTACGTCGATCCGCCGCACTTCGTGAAAGGCAAGGGGCAGTACCTCTATGACGAGACCGGGCGGGAATACCTGGATATGTTCGCCGGCATCGTTACTGTTTCCGTCGGTCATTGCCACCCCAAGGTCACCCAGCGTACCGTTGAGCAAGTGCAGACCTTGCAGCACACTTCCACAATCTTCATGACCCAGCCCATGGTTGAGCTGGCAGAAAAACTGGCCGAAATTACCCCCGGTGACTTGAGCAAGACCTTTGTCACCAACTCCGGTACCGAAGCCAACGAATCCGCAGTGCGCTTTGCCCGTCTGGCCACCGGTCGTCACGAGATAATCGCCCTCGAACATTCTTATCACGGCGAATCGCACCTGGCTTCTACCATCACCGGCAACCACAACTGGCGCCCGGATACCATGCCTGCCGCCGGTGTAGCTTATGCCGCCAACGCCTACTGCTACCGCTGTCCGTTCAAGAAGACTCCCGAAAACTGCTCCCTTGAATGCGCCAAAGATGTGGAGCGGGTCATTCAAACCCAGACCAGCGGCAAGCCGGCCGTCATGATTGCCGAACCCATTCAGGGTGTGGGCGGGGCCATCACCCCTCCAGACGATTACTTCAAGGAAGTGAAGAGCATCCTCGAAAAATACGGCGCGCTCTTCATTGCCGACGAAGTACAGACGGGAGTCGGTCGTACCGGAAAGCACTGGTTCGGTATCACTAACTGGGGCGTCACACCCGACATGATCACCATGGCCAAAGGGCTGGCCAATGGTTTGCCCATCGGTGCCGTGGTGGCGTCACCCAAGGTTGTGGATGGTCTGGTCAAGCAGCAGATCAACACCTTCGGCGGCAACCCCGTCTCCACTGCCACCGCCTGTGCTGTGCTGGAGACCATAGAAGAAGAAAAGCTCATGGAGAACGCCCGTGTGGTCGGTGACTATCTCATGGACGGTCTCAAGGATCTGCAGAAACAGTTCCCGGACATGATTGGCGATGTGCGAGGCAAAGGCTTGATGGTCGGTATGGAACTGGCCGACAAGAACAAGACCCCCCTCACCGCCGAGACCGCCAGAATCGTGGAAATGGCCAAGGACGAAGGCGTGGTCATTGGTAAAGGCGGACTCTGGGGCAGCACCATCCGTATCAAGCCGCCACTCACTATCAGCAAAGATAACGTGGATACCATGCTTAAGGTAGTTCGCAAATGTATCGAGGCCACCGTCAAGGTCGGCGCCAAGTAAAGCAAGAGGAGAGCAAATAATGTCTAATTCAGTGCGTTGTGGCTTGATTCAAACCAAGAATGAAGTCATATCGCCGGCAGGCGGTACCGACAAGAAGTTGTTGGAAGAGATCAAAGAGAAGATGCTCAACAAGCATCTCGAGTACACCAAGCAAGCCGCCGAGAAAGGCGTCAAGATTCTCTGCTATCAGGAGATCTTTAACGGTCCCTATTTCTGCGCCGAGCAACAAACCTGCTGGTACGAGACCGCGGAAGAAATTCCCAACGGTCCCACCATCAAGCTCATGCAAGAAACCGCCAAAAAGTACGGCATGGTTTTGATCGTACCTATTTATGAAAAAGAGCAGACCGGTGTCTACTATAATTCCGCCGCCGTCATCGACGCCGACGGTAAGTACCTGGGCAAATACAGAAAGAATCACATTCCTCATGTGGCCCCCGGCTTCTGGGAAAAATTCTACTTCCGCCCGGGCAACCTGGGCTATCCGGTCTTCCAGACGCAGTTTGCCACCATCGGTGTTTACATCTGCTACGACCGACACTTCCCGGAAGGCGCTCGCGCCCTCGGTCTTGCCGGTGCGGAGATTGTCTTCAATCCTTCCGCTACCGTAGCCGGACTTTCCGAATATCTCTGGAAGCTTGAGCAACCGGCTCACGCAGCCGCCAACGGCTATTTCGTGGGTGCCATCAACCGGGTCGGCACCGAGGCTCCCTGGAATATCGGCGAGTTCTACGGCTCGAGCTATTTCTGCAATCCGCGCGGTCAGATAATTGCACAAGCCAGCCGCGATCAGGAAGAATTGCTCACCTGCGATCTCAATCTCGACGACATCAAAGAAGTGCGCCACACCTGGCAGTTCTTCCGCGACAGACGTCCTGAGACCTATGATCAATTGGTCAAGCTCTAAATAGATAGACACGCCGCCCCCGAGTTCCCTTGAATGGTGGGGCGGCTATTTCTTTTTTTGAAACTTAGCGAGGTTCTAAATGGCAGAGCATTACAAACCGCACAAGTACAAGGCCTGGGAAATGACTCTGGAAGAGCGCTTCCAGGAAGTCTATCCGCCCTTTTCTGAACGGGAAGCCACCCTTGAGGCGAACCGCTGCCTGTACTGCCATGATGCACCTTGCATGGTGGCCTGTCCCACCCATATCGACATTCCTACCTTTATTCGCAAAATCGCCACAGGCAATGTCAAAGGTTCTGCCCGCACCATCCTCGAATCCAATTTGATGGGCGCCACTTGTGCGCGGGTCTGCCCGGTGGACGTACTTTGCGAGGGTGACTGCGTTTTAGGCGCTGACCACAAGCCCATCGCCATCGGCCGCCTGCAACGCTATGCCACCGACTATGCCAGTGAGCGTGGTATCAAGTTCTTCCAGAAAGGACAGCCGAACGGTAAGAAGGTAGCCGTTGTAGGCTCCGGTCCGGCTGGACTGTCTTGCGCCGGCGAACTGGCTAAGCAAGGTTTCGATGTGACTGTCTTCGAGAAAAACGAGATGGCCGGCGGCCTTTCCACTTACGGTATTGTGGTCTTCCGGGAACCGGTGGAGGTTAGTCTGGCCGAGGTGAAGATGGTGCAAGACCTGGGCGTCACCGTCAAATGCGGTGTCACCGTCGGTAAAGACATCAAATTCGACGACCTGGTCAAAGACTATGACGCCGTTTTCATCGGCATCGGTCTTGGTAATGTGCCCATGATGGAGATACCCGGCGAAGACATTGGCGGCGTTCTAGACGGTCTGGATTTCATCGCCGAGACCAAGGTCAAAGATCTCAATAAGATTACTTATGGAAAGCGCATTTGCGTGATTGGTGCCGGTAATACCGCCATCGACTGTGCCACCATCGCCAGGCGCCTGGGCGCTGAGCGGGTGACCATGATTTACCGCCGCTCGGAAGCGGAGATGCCGGCCTATCACTTCGAATATGAATTCGCCCTGAAAGAAGGGGTCAGCTTCATGTTCCTCACCCAGCCGGTGGAAGTAATGGCTAAGGACGGCAAGGTTGACGGTCTCAAGTGCGTGCGCATGGACCTCGGTGAGCCGGATGCTTCCGGTCGTCGCAGCCCCTATCCGGTGGACGGTTCCGAGTTTGTGGTGCCCTGCGATATGGTCATCAAAGCAATCGGACAGGTGAAGCCGGCTGCTTTTCTGTCTATGCTGGAGCCTTATGGTGTCGAGTCGGTAAAAGGCTACATCAAAGTGGATGAGCATAACCGCACCAGGCACGCCAAGATTTTCGCCGGTGGTGACTGCGTCAGAAGTCACGGCGAAGCTTCTACGGTTATGGCTGTGCAGGACGGCAAAATCGCCGCCCGGGCCATTACCGAAGCTTTAGTGGCAACGCCCGCCTGCGCTAAGAAGTAAACAGTTTTAAAAAAGGACCAAAGAAATGGCCGATCTTTCCATCAATTTTGCCGGTATCAAGTCACCCAACCCCTTCTGGTTAGCCTCCGCGCCGCCCTCGAATTCCGCCTATCAGGTGCAGAAAGCCTTCGAACAGGGCTGGGGCGGAGCGGTTTGGAAGACCATCGGCGCGCCGGTCTTGAACGTTTGCAACCGCTACGGCACAATCGATTACAAGGGCAGCAAAATAATCGGACTGAACAACGTCGAACTCATTTCCGATCGCCCCATCGAGATCAACTTAAAGGAAATGCGGGAGGTCAAACGCAACTTCCCCAATCATGCCGTCATTGCCTCGGTCATGGTTGAGTCTAATAAAGAAGCCTGGCAGGAGATTATCAAACGTACCGAGGACACCGGTATCGACGGCTTTGAATTGAACTTCGGCTGTCCGCACGGTATGTCCGAAAGAGGCATGGGTTCCGCCATGGGGCAGGTGCCGGAGTATACCTGTATGGTGACGGAATGGGTCATGGACGTGGCCACCAAGCCGGTCATCGTCAAACTCACGCCTAACGTGACCGACATCGTGCATCCGGCCCGGGCCGCCGTCAAAGGGCGCGCTTCGGCAATTTCGCTCATCAATACCGTCAACAGTATCATGGGCGTAAACCTGGACACCTTCGAAATTAGCCCCAATGTAGGCGGTAAGGGCGGCCACGGTGGTTATGCCGGACCGGCCGTTAAACCGATTGCCTTGCATTTGCTCTCGGCAGTTGGCTCCGATCCGGAAGTGGCCAAAGCCGGACTGCCCATATCCGGTATGGGCGGCATCGAAACATGGCGTGATGCAGTGGAGTTCATGTTGCTCGGTGCCACCAGTGTGCAGGTCTGCACGGCCGTCATGCACTGGGGTTTCCGTATTGTGGAAGACATGATTGAAGGTATGTCCAACTGGATGGACGAGAAAGGCTTTGCCTCCTGCGATCAGTTCATCGGTAAGTCCTTGCCGCGCATATCCAGTTTTGGTGATTTCGATCTTGGATTTCAGTCGGTGGCTCGCATCAATCACGATAAGTGCATTCAGTGCAATCTCTGCTACATCGCCTGTAATGATGCCGCACACCAGTGCATAGATCTGAAAGATTTGAAGCTTACATCGGAAGTGAAGGAGCGGGCCTGGCCTGTGGTGCGTGAAGAGGATTGCGTTGGTTGCGATCTTTGCTCAAGGGTCTGCCCTGTGGATGACTGCATCACCATGGTGGAAATAGAAACCGGTCGCCCCCATATAACCTGGAACGAGCTTGTGAAAAGCAAGCCGGAAGTTTTAGACTGGGAAAAGATGGAAGCGTATCGCAAGACCGCCAATATACATATACATTGATAGCTGGAAAGGCAAGGCATGAAATTTTCGCAAATGAGCTTTGGGCGCAAGCTATTGCTCTTACTTGCGGCTGTGTTTGTCATGCAGGCTCTGGTTCTAGCTGGCATCTACGCCGTCTATGTGAACAATAAGGCGCTGGTGCACTACAACTTGAAGCGTGCCGCATCCAGCTTTGGTGTGCCCGACTATTTGAGCGAGTCTATCGACCGCAAGTCGAATCTGGAAACCATCAAGGAAACCAGCCGCATACTGGAGCACTACCCCAAAGACGTTGCCACAAGGGTTTCCCGTGCTCAAGCATACAAGGCGCTGCAGCGATGGAAAGAGGCCTTTGGCGATTACGATAAGCTCACCAGGCAAGAGCCTTCCAATAGCAAGTGGTTTGAAGAAAGAGGCAATGTCAACGAGTATCTCTCCCGGTTCGATGCCGCTATTCTCGACTATAACCGGGCTATAGAACTTGCCGGTCCTGAGACCAGGCTTTTGATTACCCGTGCTGCCGCCTACAGGCGAGCCGGCAAGAGAGAGAAGGCTTTAGAAGAGCTCAAGAGGCTAAAGCCGGACGAGAAACTTGATTATTCAGCACTGAGTGAACTCTGCGATCTTTGTTGCGATCTCGGTCAGTATGAGCGTGCCCACAGTGTTCTCACCAGGATGATTGCTCTCGATGACTCTTATTATTCTAGTTCAGGACGAAGAACGAGGGCCGGACTTTATTTGAAGCAGGGACGGTTGGCGGAAGCGGCGGAAGACTATGAAGCCCTCTGCGCCGCCGCCGACAAGGATGTGAACTGCGATGACCTGTTCGACCTGGCCAATGTCTATGCTGCTCTTGGTAATGACAAGAACTGTCAGTCCGCTCGTGAAAGAGCCGTGCGTGTGCTGGAAGGACGCTTGAAGGAGCAGGGGCAGGCTCTCGACAAAGGCACTGAGAGCGACAGTTATTACAGCTTTTTCGACGCCGCAACCTTGCTTACTTTCCTGGAGAAGAACAAGCGAAATAGTGAATACGAGACCTGTCTTCCCCTGGTGATGAAGCTTTCCAAAAAGAGCATTAGCGATGATGGGCAGGATGTGGATCGACTGGTAGGTGAAAGCGGTTCCATCTCAGAGCTAGTGGAGAAATTGCCCGATGCCGAAGCGAAGGAACTAGCGACCTTCTTCCTTGGCAAGATCAAGAATGCCGACACAAATGGTTATGACAAGGATATTCGCACCATCAGGGCCTATGCCGAAGGAAATCTTGCCCCTTTGCGGAATGGCAAAGTGGGTCTTGATAATCGCTATTGTTATTACGAGGACGAAAAGGATTCGGGCAAGACGATTACACCGAACGAGAAGCAATGCCATATTTTGCATGATAAAGCCGACCGGGCCCTCGACCAGGAAGACCTTCCTCAAGCCTTGAAGCTGGCTACAGATGCAAATTCTCTCGACCCTGAGCAATATTGCGCCGTAGATACCTTGCTGCGTGTCAGTCTGGCCCTGAAAGACAAAGTCAGGGCCCGTACCTGTCTGGAAAAACTAGAGGAGTACGGTAATCTGCCGGATGAGACAAGCGCTTTCGAACACTATCAATTGAGCCTGTTGGACAGAGATCAGAAGGCAGCTCAGCGGTATCTTTTGATTGCCGGTGCCCTCGGTAATGAGAAAGCCCTGGCAGAACTGAAGAGCCGGCGCGCGAAAGGCAAAGCCGGTTCTCCGCATAAGAAGCCAGGTCCATGAAATTCTTGGAATTGCAATCAGCCGATTTGCTCATCCTTCAGTAGAGACCATAACTTACACACAGTATTTGACTATTGCTGCTATCCTGGTTGACGAAAAGGCTCAAGATGAGTTGAGAAGTCAAAGTGAGTTGGTGCGTTAGTGCTGCTGTAGGGGCACTGCGCAGTCAGGCTGGCTTCACCATCTCCTTTAAAGGGGGGCGCATGTCCTGGAAGTGGAAGTTTAGCGTCCTCATGGTCTTTATTGTGGGTTTCTCCCTGCTTATGTTCATGGGGCATGAAACCACCAATCAGGCTCCGCCTATTCCCGAGAAGGTTGTGGATGAAAGCGGAGCGGTACTCTACAGCGGTGCAGAGATTCTCTCCGGACAGGCAGTCTTTCAGAAGTACGGGTTGATGGACTTTGGGTCCATTTTTGGTCACGGTGCCTACAACGGGCCCGACTTCAGTGCCGACTATCTGCACAGGCAGTGTTCGATTGTGCTGGAGAGCCTTTCCTGGCAGCGCTACGGCAAGAGCTTTAATGTGCTCGCTGCCGGAGAGAAAGGGGCGCTTAAGGAGGAAATGATTGCCTCCTTGCATATGAATCGCTTCGACCCGTCTACCAAAACCCTCACCCTGACCAGTGAGCAAGCTGGCGCATACAGCAAGCTGAAGCAGCATTATCTAAACTATTTCAAGGAGTGTAAGGGCTTGCCCCTGCCCGTCAACTATATAAAGAGCGATAAGGAAATCGAAGATCTGACCAAGTTCTTCCACTGGGCCGCCTGGTCCTGTGTCAGCCACCGGCCGGGTAAAGATTACTCCTTTACCAATAACTGGCCCCCGGACGAACTTGCCGGCAACAAGCCCCATGCCGGTGTTTTTCTCTGGAGCGCCTTAAGCCTCATATCCCTGGTTGGTGGTATTGGCCTGGCTCAGTTTGTGCTGGGGGCGTTTCCGCAACTTGGTTGGTCCCATGAAGATGCTCCTGATGCTGTTGTTGATGATGTGAAAGATTTCTTGCCCTCTAATGCCCAGAAGGCAGTCTATCCTTACCTGGTCATCGTTATTTTGCTCTTTGCCTTTCAAACGGTCTTTGGCGTCCTTTCGGCCCACTATATTGTTGAATCAGGCGGCTTTTTCGGTCTTGATATACGCGAGTGGCTACCCTACAGCGTAACGCGCAGTTGGCATTTGCAGCTTTCCATATTTTGGATTGCCACAGCCTGGTTGGCCGCTGGGATTTTTATGGCGCCGCTTCTATCGAAGCACGAGCCTCGTGGTCAGAGTGTGCTGGTATGGCTTCTCTTCTTCGCTCTGGTGGTTGTGGCCCTGGGTAGTATTGCCGGGGAGTGGATGGGTATCAAGCAAAAGCTTGGCAATCTCTGGTTTTGGCTTGGGCATCAGGGTTGGGAGTATCTTGAGCTGGGAAGGGTATGGCAAATTCTCTTGACCCTGGGAATGGTACTGTGGGTGGTGATTGTTCTGCGCAGTATCAAGCCTCTTCTCACCAGCGGCGATAGGGGGAGTTTGCCGCACATGCTTCTGTATGGGGTGATCTCCATACCGGTATTTTTTAGTTTTGGCATGATGTATCATCCCGGCACCAATTTCGCGGTGGCCGATTTCTGGCGCTGGTGGGTGGTGCATCTCTGGGTGGAGGGATTCTTTGAACTCTACACCACCATAATAGTGGCTTACTTCTTTCATTCCCTTGGACTTCTGTCTCAGCGCTCCGCTCTCACCGTCATCTATATGGATATCATTCTCTATATGGGCAGCGGCATTGTGGGCATCGGTCATCACTACTATTGGACGGCGCAACCTGCCATTAATATGGCTCTGGGCGCCATGTTCTCAGCTCTGGAAGTGGTTCCGTTGACGCTCCTGACCGTGGAAGCCTGGCGCTTTGTACAACTGGCTTCTGTTAACGGTTCCATCAAAAACTTTCCTCACTACTGGGCGATGATGTTCTTACTGGCCGTAGGCTTCTGGAACTTCCTCGGGGCCGGTGTCTTTGGCTTTTTGATCAATACGCCCATTGTCAGCTACTACGAACATGCCACTTACCTTACTTCCAATCACGGACATGCTGCCATGATGGGAGTATACGGTAATCTGGGCATTGCCGCCGTTCTCTTCCTGGGGCGCTATTTGCTCAAAGATGATTTCTGGAGCAACAAGTTGGTGGGCATTTCTTTCTGGTGTCTCAATATTGGTTTACTGCTCATGCTCGCCCTCAACATCTTTCCGGCGGGAGTTATGCAGATGATGGCCAGCTATGAGCAGGGCTTCTTTTACGCTCGCAGCTCCGAGTTCACGCATCAGGCGCTCTATCAGACTCTCACCTGGTTAAGAGTGGTGGGGGATCTGGTTTTCCTTGTCGGCGGCATCACCCCCCTGGTGTTGCTCATCTTGCGCGGCATCTTCGGTCTGCGTCCCAGTAAAGCCGGCATTTATACTCACTAGCCTGTGGTTCGGCGACGGAGTACCGGATCACTTTACTAAGTGATCCGGTGCATGCCCTTGAAGATTGTTCGCCCTTCTACAGTGAGGGAAGCAATCGTGAGGTCTACGTCAATGCAAGCTTTGAACGGAAAAGCGCCCCTTGAGGGTGGAAACACCGCCGAAAATAATCGTGAGAGTCTGGAGAGCCGCATCGGCCTTTACTGGCTGCACCGGGCCGGTGTAGCCGCTCTGGTATTCGGCTTTGCCTTCTTGATGATGTACTCGGTGCAGACCTTCGCACCCTTACTGAAGATTGTCACCGGCGTGCTGGCTTCCATTGCCCTCATAGGCACCGGCGAGTTCATGGCCCGCTGTAAAGAAAAACGCTGGTTCGGTCACGGACTGGCCGCCGGCGGCTGGTCACTGGCTTACTTCTCGGCTTATGCCGCCTATTACATTGCCGAGTCTAAAGTAATAAGTTCCCTGCCTCTGGAGACCGGTTTGCTTCTGGGAGTGGCCGGGGGCTCCATGCTCTTTGCCGTCAGGGCCCGCAGCGAGTTGATTGCTATATTGTCGGTGGCCCTGGCCGGTGCTTCAATTCTCTTCAGCGAGCCTGGTTTGAGCGGCGACATTTCCTTTCTCATTCTGGCGGTCTCGGCTTCCATATTAGGTAATACTCAGGGCTGGCGCAGGCTTTTCAGCTTCGCTATGGCCATCTGCTATTTCGGGCACTATTACAGCAGTAGCATCTTGCTCGGCACTGCTGCCAGTGCTCAAGACAGACTTTTCTCCGCTCTCATGGTGTCCTTCATCTGGCTTTCCTTCAGTATGGGAATAGGTTATTACATTAAAGGCAGTGCCGCTGATCGTTCCTACTCCACCACCATCTCTTACTGCAATGCCGCTTGCTTTTCCTTCGGGCTGTTCATCTTTTGCAAGGGGCTGGATGCCAATATTCTGGAGACCATTCTTGCTGCCGCCGGTGCAGTCTACATGGGCATGGCCCGCTGGCTCAGAAAGCGTGAAGAGTCAGTGCTTTCCACCGTACACTTCTTGCTTGGTCTTTCTTTGATCAACGGCGCCAAGGCCATGCGCTTTAGCGGGTTGGAAGTGCTTACTCTGGATGTGATGCAAATCTGGCTCTTGATGGTTCTTGGGCTCAAGTACGATATCAGAGCCTTTCGTCTGGTGGGGGCCTATCTCTCTTGTACTTTTATCTTTGAGTGGCTGGGTGATTTCAATAGAACTGAATACGGTGCCCTGGCCATTCCTGCATTCGGTTTCAGAAGTATTGCTCATACCAAGCTGGCTCTTTGTGCCCTGGCCGCCTTCAGTCATATTGCCGTGGTCGCTTATAAGGTCAGTCGGACCTATGAAAAGCTCTTCTACGGAGCTGCCAATATTCTTTATAGTCTGGCGTCCATTCAGATTGAGAGTAGCAGCAATGCCTCTTTGCCCCTGATTTTGCAGAGCTGCGTCAATTTAGTGCTTGGTTTGAAACTCTCCGATGCCCTCTATTCCGGTCTGGGCTTTGTTCTATTCTGCGGCGCCTGGAGTGTCACCCTCTGTAGCACCGCTACCTGGAGTACTGCCGGCATTGGCTTAGCCGTGGTCGTCTTTTACGCAATGTTTGCCATCGCCAGAAGCGATTTCCGTAGCACGAAGGCACGGGTTGCCGGCGACCTGATGCTTCTGGCAGCCTATTCGGGAACGACCTTGCTGACTCTGCTTCTCTGGGAAAAGATGAACAGCACTTATCTTTCACTGGCCTTCGGTCTGGAGGGACTGCTTCTCCTTTCTGCCGCCTTCTTGTTGAAGGAACTGACTTTTCGCACCCAGGCTTTTGGTGTTATCGCCATCCTGGTAGGCAAACTGCTCCTGTTTGATTTTCTCAACCGCGGCACAGTGGAGCGCATCGTTTCCTTTCTGGGTGCCGGTGTGACGCTTTTGCTTTCCTCATACATATACGGGCTTGGCACTAATGCCTTTGCTGTAAGACCGAATGTAATTAAGTCTGAGGATGAGGCAGAGATTGAGGCAGGACCTGATGTCTTGGAACCTGATGTCTTGGGACCTGCCGACACTGAAAACGGCACCAGGCTTGATACTTCCAGGGTTGAGGCGGAGTTGCTGAAGGATGTGGGCTGCGCCTGAAATTATCGCTAATTGCGCACGGATCTCTGGGTACCCAGTCAGGGCGCTAAAGTTTTGATGAATTAGCCTGCGTTCTGAATGGGAAGTGTGGCAAGAAATCTGCTTTTGTTGTTAACGACTCGATTACAAAATCTGACTATTCTATGCACTACCACCTCAATGCAGTTTTCTACACCTAAAGCTCCCAGAATAACCCCGCATAGGGGTTGATTCAGGCTGAGCATTTACCAGGTTAGCCATATGACCGAAAAACTAAACATTACCGAGAAGCCTGCCCGTGCTGAAGAGTCTCGCTCTGACAGTACTTCACGTATTCTCTTTGACGACATCGGTAGCGGCAAGACAATAGGCAAGTTCACCCATGCCGATGCCCAGGCCTGTAAAACCAATCCCGAAGAAGGCGCGGTTCCGACTTTGCTGCCCGGGCACAGGAGCAACGGCTGCGACTTCAAAGGCACGAAAGATTTGCCTAAAGATCTCAAACATCTGGACTTTCCCGACATTTATAGTAAAGCCGCCGAGAGTACTGTTCGCATTGACGCGACCATGACCGACCCCCATGATAAAAAAGGGCGTTTCAAACAGGAGGGACCGGCCGGCACCGGTGCAATCATCGGTAAAGATACTGAGAAAGGAGAATGCCTTGTGGCTACTGCTAATCATGTAGTCAACGGAGGCAAGGAAGTGAAGATTTCCGATATCAAAGCTGTCAGCGCCGACGGCAAGAAGTATGAAACCGAGACCCGATACTCCGAGCCCAAGAAGGACACAGCCGTTATCGCCGTGAAGACGGGTGCCGACACCGAAAAGGTCTGCAAACCATTTACGCCGGTGCAAGACTTCAATGACGAAGCAGGGAAAGGTAAGAACTTAGTTGCGCTTGGCTTTCCAAATGGATCTCGCGCCCTTTACGCCTCACCAGGGAAGTCGGAGGGTATCACACCGATGCGCCAGGATATGAGTCCTAGAAATATAAGAGAGCTGGGGCTGGAGCCAAATGCCAGCCAGCTTAAGGTCATCAATCACATAAAGGGCGGACAGTCCGGTGGTCCGGTGGTCACCCCGGAAGGACGGCTAGCCGGTCTCAATCAGTCGGGGCCGGAGGGCTACACCAGAGGAAGCTATGCTGTGCCGCTGGATCAAAAGCGTGTTGATGAGTTGTTGTCAAAAGCCGGCAAATAGATGATACGTAACGCCTATATGACTATTTCAAAAAGCTGTCATAATTAACCCCGATGAAACTATCTGGAGTCCCCCGGTGTCTTTGCGCTGTCTGGCGATTGCCTTGTGCCTGTTGGTTTGGCAACTGAGTTGCACACCTCAGGCTGCTCGCGCCGGCGAGAATGTCTCATCGAGAATTAGAGCTTTAAGCCGTATCAGCCGCCCGGCTCGGGTGCTGAGCTTCCCGGCGGATAAGTCTTGCGGCGGCTTTATCATCTTTGACCAGGGTAAAGAAGGCGAACTCAAGTTTCGCAGTTTCAAGGCCCAGGGAACTATCTCGGTGCCTCCCGACAAGATTGCAGCCTATTTCCCCAATCATGTTTTCTTCGCCGATCCCCATGTGCTTGATAAGCTGCCGGCCAATGCCTTCGACTTCATCGAAGTGCGCTACGGCTCCTTGCAGGATTCCGATGAAGGCCGTTCGGACCCTGCCGTGGCTACTCTTTCTCGCTTCACCAGTCTGGTGGCGATGGATTTACAGCAGTCGGAATTGACCGATAAAGCCATCAGTCCCCTGGGAGCGTTGCAGAATCTGGAAGCGCTCTATCTTTTCGGCAATATGATCAAGGGTAAGTGTTTTAAGGAGCTTTCCGCACTTAAGAAACTCAAATTTCTGGGTTTGCAGGGCAATGGCATAGAACCTGCCTATACTCACTATCTGGTTGATTTCCCTGCGCTAGAAACCCTGTTGCTTTCGCGCAATCAATTGAAAAATGAGCAAGTGAAGGTGCTTGCAAAAATTAGAACGCTGCAAAATCTGGGAATTCAAGGCAATGTCGGTCTTGATGATGCCGTTGTGCCTGCGCTCTTGCAAATGAAAAATCTACGTCATCTAAATATTCAGGGCACTGCCATTTCTGAACAGGGGCAGAAGCAGTTGAGTCGTCTGAAATTGGAAACCTATTACTGTAATTCTCCTTCCCTCAGCGGTAAAACCGCTCAAGCAGCGGCCGGCAAGGGCAAGAGTGCAGGCCCTAAGAAGAGTTCCGGTTCGGAAGAGTGGGCCGGTCTCTTCGAGCCAATTAGCCGCAACAGAAAACCATAGCTTCCGCTCATCAGTTTTGAGATATCTGCCTATTGTTGAAAGCGTTCAACTGTCTGAGTCTGTTTCAGAAAATGCATGACTCGCATATAAATTACAGACAATAGCAAAACCAGCACCACCGGCCCCCAAATGTTGATGCCGGCAAACATCCAGGCTACCAGATAGACATTGCATACCGCCATATAGAGAATGGCATGTGCTCTCAGGGTAACGTCCAGTGTCTGCCACTTGTGACCAAAGACGATCATGCCTGCAAGCGCCATAACGCAAAGATCGTAGAAAAGAAAATGCGGTAGCACCAAGGGTAGTACCAGGCAGCCAATTAAGAATACAACCGGCAGAGCTTGCTTCAGGTCTGCTGCTTTTTGAATTTGGGCGCGAGCCATGAATAGGGCATGTAAGCCGATAAGCGCGGCCAGCCCGTAAGTAAGCAACTTGGCCAAGCTGCGGGCGTTCAGTGGTGCCAGTTGCACCAGCGCACCCGGCATGGAGCAAACCAGATATTTGGGGTAACCGTAACGAGGGTCTGAGAAAATCGTGTCGCTCAGGCGGAAGGAAGCAAACCAGGCTTTCAGTATGTCCGGTCCGCAAGCCAGGGTGGAGAGAAGGCTCATGATGAGAGCGCCCAGTGCAAGACCGAGGGCGCAGTGCAAGCGTTTGGTTAGAGCCAGGGCTGCCGCTGTCAGGAGGGCTATGGGCAAGAACTGGGGCTTGAGGGCGAGCAGGGAAAATGCAAGTCCCGCCAAGAAGAACTTTTCTTTGCTCAAAAGGAAGTAGCCCAGCGCCAGAGGCAAAATTCCCAGGGCTATACCCAGGTGCCCGATCAAGAGGGTATGGAAGACAGGTAAGAATAGAAAGGCTGTAAAGAAAAATGTCAGTGCACTGCGGCCGGTGGCATGGCTCATGCACTTGGCACTCAGGAAGAGGCAGGCGATGGAGAACACCTGCCAGGCCACCATGGCTGCTTCCGGTGTCAGGAAGCCGAAAGGCGCCATTATTACTGCCGTGAGGGGGCTGTACATGTATATGGCCGTGGCTGCCTGACTTAAGGCCGGTAGGGTCTGGTGGGCGAACTGATTGAAAGGTGTTTCCAGAAAGGAGGTAGCGCTGAGGGGCGGATAAAGGTCGCCGGCGCGCCCCAGGGTCACCAGTTTACCGGCCAGATAGAAGGTCATGAGAAAATCCGAGCCCTGCATCAACTTCGGCTGCGAAACGGCGGCCACAATGGGCACTGCCATTAAGAAAAGGGCAAAGCTGCGGGAGTAAAGGAGCCAGATTGGCAGGCGCCTGGCGGTGGATTTGGGAGCGGCTGTCATTGAATTTTGAGGTGGTAACATGACAAGAACAGGAAGATGTTAGCATGTAGCTATTGGTTTTAATTCGGAAGGCCTCATGTCCTCAAGTTCGCCGCCATCTATTTCGCTCATAGTGCCGGCTTATAACGAGGAGAAGCGCATTGGCGAGACGGTGCGGGCTCTTTCCGCCTATCTTGAGAGCCGACACCCCGACAGCGAATTATTGATTGTTTGCGACGGTTGTAAGGACCGTACCGCCGAGGTGGCGCGGCAGAGTTTTGTGGGGCAGACCATAGGTTTTAAGGTACTGGAAGTGGTGCCCAATCAAGGCAAAGGCAATGCCGTGCGGGAAGGCATGCTGGCCGCCGGCGGTCAGTATCTTTTCTTTACGGATGCCGATCTCTCCTTTGCACCGGAGGTGTTGGAAGACTTCCTGCAAGGTCTTTTAGACGGAGCCGATATAGTCATCGCCCAGCGCAAGAAAGAAACCCAGTATCCCAGTCTGGCCAGACGCTTTATCGCCACCGGTTCCCGCTGGCTGATAGGCAACTTGATCTTGCCCGGCATTCGCGACACTCAGGCCGGTTTCAAGGGCTTCAAAAGTGCTTGCGCTAAAGATCTCTTTGCGGTTGTGAAGATCAAGCGCTTTCTCTTCGACCTGGAGGTGCTGCTCCTTGGACGCACTCGCGGCTATCGCATCGAAAAGGTCTATGTAGACTGGGTCGATCGGCCCGGGTCTACTGTGCATGTTGTCTACGATACGGCTCGTTCTTTGCGGGATCTGCTTTTGATTTTGTTCTATCTCTTCACCGGTCAATATGGGCCCGGCAAGAAGAGCAAGTCTTGATGAAGCTAGAGTGAGCGCAAAAAGGCAAGCAATTCGTCTTGTTCTTTCTTGGGCAGCTTGGCATAGTCGTTTTTCGATTTTTCTGCCTGGCCGCCGTGGAACATGATGGCGTCGTGTATCACCTGGGTGCGACCGTCGTGCAGGAGAAACTTCTTGAACCGCAGACCCCAGAGCGGTGTGGTGCGCCATTCTCCGCCTCTGGCACCTTCCTGGGGAATGCCGTCGGCCAGCTCTTTGCCCATCTGGTGTACGAGGAAATCAGAATAAGGATAGATTTTCTGATTGGAGAGGGCGTCCAGCCTCAGGTATTTCAAATTAGGCAGGGGGCTGTCGGGGTCGACCACATAGCCGTTTGGTGCCGTCACCATGGAAGGCTGGTGGCAGACTGCGCAATTGAGATCTTGGAAGTGCTTTTCACCGCGTTTTACTTCTTCGGTAATCTCACCACGCTTGGGCGGTGCCAGTAGTGCCTGGAAGTAATTCAGTTTGACCAGAATTTCGCCTTTATCATTGGGACCGGGCGGGAGAATCTGATAAACCTCTTTGGGGAAAATTCCGAAAGACTTTGAGGAGTTTTCCGTGGCGCTTAAATAGGTGGTCAATCCCAGTTCAATGTTCATGGCACCGGTGGTGAAATTGAAGAGGTTGACGTTCTGATTCTTCCAGCCGAAGCGCCCAACTCTTGGTGATTCCGTATAACGATCTACGGCTGAGATGGGTCTGCCGGCCAGGTCCGGGTGTTCAATGTTTTGTTTGATGGAGTTGGCAATGATATCGGCATCGGCGATGTTGTCTATCAGTCCATCCCCAAAGAGCGGTGGAGAATGTCTGGGCGAGATGATATCGGCGTTGGGCGGGATCATGTCGGCATCCACCTGCACATCGAAAGGCAAGAGGTCTGGGTTTTCCGTGGTGATGGAGCGCTTCTGGAGGCTGGGACCGCCTTTTTCAAGAAAGAAGTCGACATCACGCTTGCCCAGGGTTTCGATGACCTCAGCCATGGGTTTCTTGGCTTTGGGAGAAGTAGGTATGCGTCTGGCAAAATTTACGATACTGGTGCTGGAGTTGTCGCGTCCTTCGCCGCCTACGGCATTGGACGGCTGACCGTGGCATTCGAAGCAACTTTCACCGTTGAAGAGAGGTCCGAGCCCTTCTTTTATGGTGAATTTCTTCTTGAAGAGTACTTTCCCTTCTTCAAAGGCTTGCAACTGCCTGGCACTCAGTCCATCTAGAGGTTTGCCCCTGTTGTCGGTAGGATCGACTTTTTGACCGGAGGTGCCGGCTGCCGTGGCGCTGGTTAAATCCGGCACCGGTGCTTCGCGATAGGTTGTCCAGGCAATTTGAGCCAGTACGACAACGGCCACCACCGCAATGAGCTGGCCGAATTTGCGCTGAAAGAAACCGAAAACTTTTGGTAATTTAGACAATCTGGTCACTCCGGTTATCATCAATAATATAGCCTATTCGACAATAGCATTTGTGGATATTGGGGGAATTCCCCCATCGGAATGCGGAATTTGGAGAAGAATTTGAAGCAATCGCTTTCTCGACAGACTACTGAAGGGTATGCGCACAAACTATCGCTTTACCGTTTCTTCGGTGGTTTCAGTTGGTAAGTATATTAGTAGGAATTGGGGACTGAAGGTGCCGATGTCGCAGAGAAAAACCGTTGAACTTAGATGCTTTCGGCGAAGTTATCGAGGCAATGCCATGGTGGAGAGCCCTCTGGCTTTGTTCGTCATGTCGCTGGTCATCTTTTTTATGATCTCCATGTTTTCCCTGCTTTGCGGTTATGCCACCCTCAATTTTGCCTGTCAGGCGGCGGCAAGAGAAGCGGGGGCCTCCCAGACGCGTACCGGTGCTCGCACGGCCATGCAGCGAGTGGCAGATCAGATAATCGGTGGACCCATGGGTGTATTTGGGGGTATCACGCCTCGCACCTCCGCCGGCTTCAACTTGCGCACGTTTCGCCTGCCCGACGGCGGCAATCCGGAGCCTTTCGACGTTGCACCGGGCGGCAATCTGGCCATCAACCAGAGCGTTTATTCGTACACTTATGTGATTGAAGCCAATTATTCCATTCAACCGGTGCTCTTCCCCTTTGCATTTGCAGCCAGAGCTCAGTCAACTTGTGCGGTTGAACACCCGGAGGGGATTGGTCTCTAGCCGGGTTTTACTTTTAGTTTCGGGTAAGTGAGAATAGTCTGTAAAAACGGGTTTAGCGCCGATACTGCTGAAAGCGAAAGAGGGCGAGAGAATATGCAAGGTATCCCAGGCAGGAGAAGAGCGTCGAGGTACGGCGTATCAGCTCGCCTCGGGCGGGGGCAGCAATTGGTTGAACTGGCAGCCGGTCTATTGGTGCTCATCCCCATTTTCCTGCTGATCATTGATATGGTTGTCTTTTACCTGGCCGCTACTTTGAACGACAACGCTTGCCGAGATGCCGCCAGAGCCGCCTCCGTGGTGCAGCCCGTGACTGCGGATGGATCAGGCAATTTGCCCGCCTCTAGCCCAATCCGCCAGAGGGCTGATTCGGTGGTGCGCAAAATGCAGCATCTGGACGGCTACATCATTGGACCCCGGCTGGTCAATGTCAGTCTCTCACCTGATTTCAAGCGACCCACCAATTTGCTTTTGGGAGGAAACTTCGAAGGTAGTGTGGAGGTCCGCACCCAGGTCGACTACAAACTGCCGGCTACCATCCCCGGTATCTTGCCCCAGCAGGTAACGCTTACTTCCCAGCAGTCTTTTCCTCTTACGGCTGTGCTTGGCCCTCAAATCGTTCCCCTCTAAGGCATAGGCTAGGTTTGCCCGAACACCGCTCTTGTTCCCGATAGCTACTCTTAAAACTAGTTGGAAAGGTTATGTATGTCTGAAGAAAATAACGCAGAAGTGGTTCAGAATCCATCCGATGAGGGGAAGCGTATTTCAAACTGGGCGGCTTTCGTTGAGTCCTGCGCTTATGTGGGTAAAGCCTCAAAAGACCCCAGTATTCAGGTGCGCGCCGGAGACAAACTATCTGCGACCTTGCTCAAAGGGGCTATCTTCGGAGCCTTTCTTTTCCTGGCGGTGCCCTGTTTCGGCCCGAAAGAAGGGGCAATCTGGTGCTATTTGATTGCCGATTTGCTCTTCTTTGCGGCCACAATACTCTTTGTGGTGAGCCGTTTCGGTGTCTTAAGGGTTATGTCTTTGCGCCATGCCCTGGTTTGCTGGCAGTTGATGATCGGTACCAGTTTGCTCTCGGTAGCGCTGGCTGTAAACCTGGTTTTCGTTATTGTCATTCTTATAGCCGGTCGCTATATAGCGCAGCTAACGCCGCAGTAGAAGCCGGTCTGGCGAAAATAAGTTAATCTCAAAATGCCCCTGGGGTGTAAAAACACCATTGCAATATTGGGGGTTTTGGATTATTGTTAAAAATGTTTCACATACTACTCGGGGAGCCTTCATTTTTGCTCCCCGTGGCATTAGGTGCCTTTGGAGAACTTCCCATCATGAAGAGAACCCACACGGGGAGTACCTTGATCTATGGGTTGGCGGCCTTTCTGGCTGTTGCCTTGATCTTTGGTTTTATCACCCTTAACTATCAGCAGCTTTTTGGCTACCATAAGCAAGCCCAGAACGCTGTAGACGCCGCCGCTATAGCAGTAGCTAAAGACGTGCAGAAAGTCACCATTCTCGACCCGCGCCTGGGGCGCATCGGGGTGGTAGACCAGTACGGCACGGCCGGCTTAGAGCAGCGGCCAATCCTATCTATAAATACCGTATTGGCTACGGCGCGACTTGATGCTCTGGTTGCGCAACAGCTCAACAACACCACTATCATGGCCGCTGCCACACAAGACCTGCAAAATGCCAAAGCGGCGGCTCGTAACCTGGCAAATGCGGTAAACAACTACATACGTGGCGGAACGGCCCAGGATGCCGACGGACGCACCATTAATGGTGGCAGTCTTCTGGCAGTGGCTGCTAATGCCTACAATGTGAACAATAGACGTTCTTCCAGAGGCTTCAAAGATCTCACGCCTGCCGACTTCACTATTGAAGTCGGCGATCTCCGTTCCGCCCTCGGTACGCAGGGGGTCACCAATACGCCCTGCCCCAATCCTGAAGGCATGGACGGTATGGGCGGCAACCAGGCTTACTTTGCCCGGGTGAACAATGTTCGCTATTACCGGGCTAAAGTAGATATCCCCTCTCCGGCAGGCTCTATCATGCTCTCCAATCTGGCAGAGCAGGTGCGCCTGGTAGATAAGGGTCTCTTCGAAGGTCTGGCCGCCAACGCCGGTGTCATCCCCTCCGTGATCAAACTTTCCGCCAGAGAGCAGGCTACGGCTGTAGCTCCCGATAAGAGCGGTACGGTACCCAGCGGTTTTGTCAACTCAGTGGCTTGTGCTCAAATGGGCGGACCGCGATTGGTGGCCACCTCCGGTGTGCTGCGCATCGAATTCCCGCAGGGCATGCCTCCTGTAGGTGCCCCTGCTCCCTTCAACAACGCCGTCGTCACCCCTGCCACCATCATGAACGCCTCCCAGGTCACCTCCATCGGGCAGAACGGCAATGCCGCTCCCTGGTCCGGTAATGGTGGCTACTTCACCGCCACCGGCGGTGCCTTCCCCGGCTCCGGTACGATCACACGCTCCAACTACATGGGGCGCAATGCCGATAACCCCAGTGTCTCTCTCTCCCTTTTCGTATACGACTGGTTGAGAAACGAAGGCATCAAGCCTAACGTTGACTCTGTAGTTAGAGCCCTGCGCAACCTCGATATGCGCAGTGCCCCTCTCGGTCAGAACGTGGCTATTTTGCCTAGCGGAAGCGGAGTACCAGGTTCAAGAGAAATGATGAATTCCTTCTTGATTCCTCCTGCCTATGCTCAACGTCCTCCTGTTGGCGATCCCAACAATGTATACGGTGCCATCTTCAGATTGGTCGACGCCAATCAGGCTATGACTCCGGGGCAAGACGATCGCTCTCTGGTCAACTACAACGCCGCCACCAGCCAGCGTTATGTCGACCAGGCTTATACCTTCAGAATGCAAGCCAGCGTGCCTCAGCAGCTCGCCTGGGCTGCCCAGAGCAGCACTCTTGCCACTGGCATGGATAAGAATGGTAATGCCACTACTGTTGATGGCAATCCCGTTTCCGATCTTTATGACCTGGAGACTGAGTTGCTTGAAACCAAACGCATCTCCAATGAGACTGATCTGGCTGCCCAGAGAGTCTTGACCAAGTACCGCCCGCTTCTGGCTGCTGCTCAAGACCGCCTGCGCCTGGCGCAAGCGGCCCTGACCCGTGCCCTCCAGAATGCTAACAACGATACGAGTGATCCGCAGGTTGTGGCTGCCCAGCAAGAAGTTGATGCTGCCCAGGCTCTGGTCAACAAATATCAGGCTGTGGTAGACCGGGCCACCAATGCCGCTAATAACGGCAAAATGGGTGTGCGTGTTGTCGATACTATTATCAACAACTTGCTCTCCGTCACCGCCATGGGCACCAAGAAGAACAAGCCGGGCGACTTCATGCTTGCCCGCAGCATTCCCTTCTTCTCGCCCAAAACAGCCGCCGGTGATGCTGCCATCGAAGGTACAGATCCTGTGCCTACCGGTCAGGTCAGCAATGCTCGCGGTTCCAAAAACTGGGTCGACAACGGCATGTATATTGTCGGCGGTACCGTACCGCCCAATATCAACATCGCCATGTCCGACGTCAGCGGTATATTGCAGCCGGTCTACGCTCAAAGCGTAGTGCCCTCTTCTCAAACTCGTAACTTCCGTATGATTGTACGCGGCGATTCCACCGCCGGTGATGGCATGATTCTAGTCAGCGTCGCCAACAACGGTCCCAACGCCACTACCAATCCGCAGTCGATTTTGAGAGGACAGCTCAACTATCAGGCTCTCAACGTTTACACCGAGCCGCCCACCACCACTAATCCTTGCACGATTAACTGGTCGGTCATGGCTCGTAACAACGCCTATTCCACTCAGGCCGATTGCCGCAAGCCTCCCAAGGCAGGTGACCCTGAGTCGGAAGGAAACGTGCTTGATTGCAGCCGCGCCCAGGGACAGACTAACCCCGATGGTTCCGCTAAGGCATGCGACTCGGAAGTTTCGCAGTGGCAATTTACATCGCCTCTACCCAACTGCCCGCCGCCGCCCATTCCGCCAGGCGGACCGCCCGGTGAGTCTCACTAATCCAAGCTGATACAAAGGGAAGGGGGCGTAACTGCCTCCTTCTCTTTTTCTGGGGTTGCGCCGGGCATGGTCAGAGAACTCTAAGCGGAAGCAAGGCAGTAACGGGAAGCTACAATCTATCTGCATATGTTAGTTCGTGGGGGGATATTGTGTACTCGAAAAGTTGGTTACTCGCACTGATCCTGCTTTTGATGTCTGCTGCACTGACTTCTGCTGCATCAACCGAAAAACAGTTGTCGCGCAGTGAGATATTGATTATCCAGAAAACAATCAAGCATTATTGGTACCCACCTGAAAAGGGATTCGATCTTCCTGTAAGCATTGGAGTGAGAGTACGAAATAAAGGAAAAACCATCAAATCAGTACTCCTTAAGACTTCTGGAAATCATCTGTCAGATACTGCAGCATTGCATGCAGTATCATCGGCTCTAACTGGCGATTGCAAAGCAAGAATGATGCTTAAGAAGGAGAAAGACCTAGACCTAGTCGTCTACTTCGATTGGGGAAAAGAGCCTAACGGTATTGGAGTGAAAGAAGCGGACTTTAGTCGTTAGTGCCATGGAGAATACCGACTTGTGAGGGTTCCTGTGCCAACGTTAAATTAGATCGTTGGTAAGTTAGAAGCCAGCTCGCTTTCCGTATCTCAGCTAACAGGTTTGCAGTTATGAAAGGCCTTGACCCCACCCCGAGAACTTGAACCAGGCCAAGTAGACGATTGAACAAATTTAAGTCATAGTTTCAATCAGTCGGGAGAAGGTAAAAATGAAAAAGAGTCGATTCACGGATGAACAGATCGTCGCGATTCTCAGAGAGTCAGAAGCAGGCACTACAAACGCTGAGCTCTGTCGCAAGCACGGAATCTCG
>JACRFZ010000051.1 GCA_016212515.1 Candidatus Melainabacteria bacterium | reverse complement strand
GCGTCCCGGTCGTTCATCCAGAACGGCTCGACGCCGCGCGAGAGTGTGGTCATGCGCTGGTTGTCGCCGTAAGTCGAATGGATGTGCCATTTCCCATGGGGAGTCAGATAGTTCAGCATCATGGATTTTCCCGCGTTTTCGGTGAATTTAAGGTCGGCGTACTGCACCGGCGCGGGCTTGGGTTTAAAGGTGGGAAGATGCTCGCCAAAGTCGAGGTAGATCGGGTGGTCGAGGTAGAAGTGCTGCCTGCCGGTGAGGGTGCGCCAGGGTATTTCTTCCTCGATGTTCTGGCAGTAGGCCGAATAGGTCCTCTCACCATTGGTGATACCGGTCCAGTAAGGGGTGGTCAAGACTCTTCTTGGCTGGGCCTTCAGATCGTCAATGGTCATGCGCACGGCTCTTGTATCGGCGGCTAGATGGGTGTGGTCGATGCCGGTTTTTACTGACTCCGACTGGAAAGCCCGGTAGGCCATCTCGCCGTTGGTTTCGGCGGCAAAGTGTAGGATGGCGTTGCAGACTTCTCTGTCGTGCTCCAGTGAGGGATAGGTTTTCCCGTCAAAAGTGACGGTCGGATTACTCTGCAAGTAAGCGTCGTAAGCGTCATCGACATCGTAGTGAGTGCCGTGTACGGCCAGTCCGTTGTTGCGGAAGTTGGGTCCGAGGCTGATGAAGCGCTGGTAGACTTTTGTGTAGTCTCTGGTCACGACTTTGAAATTGGGCATGGTTTTGCCGGGTATGGGCTGGCACTCGTCCTTGAGCCAGTCTTGCACGGTGGGTTGGGCCAGTTCGGCCGGCGTGTCGTGCATCAAGGGCGAAGCAATGATGTCCTTGATGGGCTCCTGCATATGCTGCTTGGCCAGGTTTTCGGTAGTGAGGGCGATGCCTTTGAAAATTTCCCAGTCGCTCTTCGACTCCCAGCAGGGCGGCACGGCCGGCTGCAGTGGATGGATGAAAGAGTGCATGTCGGTGGTGGCGATATCGTATTTCTCATAGTGTGTAGCTGTGGGCAAGACGATATCGGAGTAGAGTGCCGAGGTATCCATGCGGAAGTTCAGATCGACAATCAAGTCCATCTTGCCGGTTTCGACCTTGTCATGCCAGACCACTTCCTTGGTGAACTGGCCGGCCACCTCTTCCGAAATGTGATTGTGGTGGGTGCCCAGGTAGTGCTTGAGGAAGTATTCATGTCCCTTGGCGGAGGACATAATGGCGTTACCCCGCCATATGTACCAGACGCGCGGATAAGACTGAGGATTGTTGGGATCTTCCATGGAGAAGCGCAGAGAGCGATCTTTCAATCTCTCGACAACACGCTTGATGATTTCATCGTCTTGTGTGGCGCCTTTTTCAAGGGCTTCTTTCACTACCGTCTCGTTGCTCTGGTTGAATTGCGGATAGCAAGGCAGCCAGCCGTTACGAACCGCCAGGGCTTGTTTGTCTATGGTATGACCGCTGGCCATGTGATGCTCTTCGTCGTTGACGGCGCAGATTTCGTTGAAGGGTCTGTCGTAGCGCCATTGATCGGAGTGCACATAGTGGAAGGAAGGGGAGTTTTGCAGGCGCGGCGGTCCGCCCCAGTCGGCGCCGAAGGCGATGGGACCCCAGGAAGCCTGAGGAGCAAGTTTCTCCTGTCCGACATAATGGTTCAAGCCGCCGCCGTTCACTCCCACACAGCCGCACAGGATGAGGGGCATGATGCAGGCGCGGTAGATGAGGTTATTGTGATACCAGTGGTTGGCGCCGGCTCCGATAATGACCGAACATTTGCCGCCGCTCTTTTCTGCCGTTCTGGCCCATTCTCTGGCGAAATTTACTACAACCGTTGATTTTATGCCGGTAAATTTCTCCTGCCAGGCGGGCGTATAGATAGCCGTCTCATCTTCATAGTTTTGGGGGTAGTCGCCGCTTTCGCCGCGGGCCACGCCGTACTGGCCAAGCAGTAGTTCCAGGACCGTGGTGTAGGCGATTTTCTTACCGTCAACGGCGTTAGTGTAGCGAACCGGTACCTGGCGACTCAGTTCCGTATCCGAGCTTTCCGAGTAGTCATCAAAAAGCACAGGCAGGCTACCTTCAGGTGCCAGGCCCTCTTGCTTGTCCAGGAAGAGAACCGGGTCGATGGCCGAGTCTTTCAGTGCTTCTTCCAGCTTGAGGTTCCACTGTCCTTTTTGCTTTTGCCAGCGGTGACCGATGGTGCCCTTGGGAGATACTATTTCTCCGCTCTTCCTATCGAGCACAAGAGTTTTCCAGAGGGCATTTTCTTCTGAAGCAAACTTTGCCAGTTCGCTGGCGCGCAACAATTTGCCTGGTCTATAGCGTCCCTTTCCATCAGCTTCCAGTTTGACCAGAAAGGGGGCATCGGCGTATTTTTTCAAGTAGTTGAGGAAGTAAGGTACCTTTTTGTCTACATAAAACTCTTTCAGGATGACATGACCGACGCTCAGCCAGAAAGCGGCATCCTGACCCTGGTTTATTGGTACCCATTCGTCGGCTATTTTGGATGATTGCGAGAAATCCGGGGAGAAGACCACGACTTTTGCGCCGCGATGGCGCCCTTCCACGAGGAAGTGAGCATCCGGCGTGCGCGTCATCAAGACGTTTGAACCGACCACGGCGACGTATTTGGAGTGGAACCAGTCGGCGCTTTCCGCTACGTCTGTTTGCTCGCCCCAGATCTCCGGCGAGGCCGGCGGCAGGTCGCAGTACCAGTCATAGAAGGAAAGCGAGATGCCGCCCATGAGCTGTAGAAAACGAGCCCCCGAAGCGTAGCTGACCATGGACATAGCCGGTATGGGCGAGAAGCCCACCAGGCGATCCGGTCCATAGGTTTTGGCCGTGTAGAGATTGGCGGCGGCCATGAGTTCATTGACCGTGCTCCAGTCGGCGCGACGAAAACCGCCTTTGCCGCGAGCTTTCTGAAAGCGTTCTCGTTTGGCCGGGTCTTGCATAATAGAAGCCCAGGCCTCGATGGCGTTGTCGGGATGATTGGTCTTTGCCTCGCGCCAGAGGTCTATGAGCGCACCGCGCATGTACGGATATTTGACGCGGATAGGACTGTAGAGATACCAGGAGCAGGAGATGCCTCGCTGGCAGCCCCGTGGTTCGTGAGGCGGTATTTCTTTACTGATGGTGGGATAGTCGAGGGCCTGCAATTCCCAGGTAACTATGCCGTTTTTTACATAGATATTCCAGCTACAAGAGCCCGTGCAGTTGACACCGTGAGTGGAACGCACGATTTTGTCGTACTGCCAGCGATTACGGTAGAGATCTTCCCACTGGCGCTTTTGCGGAGCAAATATATCCCTGATCCAGGCCATCCTATTTCCTCCTCGAAAGCTTGGCACGCACGCCAGTGTTTCTATTGCGATAACCCAGCCCGATGAGAAGCATTATTAGACCGGCAAAGGAACTGCCGTATTGCAGCGCCTGCACGCTTTTCTTGTTCTTGCCTGCCGGGCGGCCTTTGGCCTCGGTGAGGAAGCGGCTCAGATGCAGGGCTTCTTGTCTGGTGACGGCATGGTCGGCATAGGCTGGTTTCATAAGGCGAAAGCTTGTGTTCTGGCAGGCGGAAGCCAGGGCCGCTTCGGGCATTTTGTCGCTGATAGAAGTTAGATCCGGTGCCAGCTTGCCCCCGTCGCCGCCGACGGCGTGACAGGCCGCGCAAGCTATGCCTCCGTTTTTGAAAGCGCGGCGACCGAGGAAGAGGGCTTCTCCTTCAGCTCCGGAGGCGGGTTCCTCCACGGTTTCCACCTTGTTCTTGCTCACTTCGGCTGTCTGTGTTTTGAGTCGCTCCTGCACTTTCTCATCCTTGAGAAGCGTTACCAGCGAGGCCACTTCCGCCGCAGTCATAGGACCGGCATTCTTTTCCATTCTTTTGACGGCGGCACTAAGATCGCTCTCGCTCCACTTGCTGGAAGCAAGCAGGTCCGGTCCCACCATGGCGCCACCACCGATGGTGTGACAGCCGGAGCACTTGTCCTGGTAGAGCTGTGCTCCTTCGTCAGCCGCTTCGGCAGTAGTGAACGACGTGGTCGCTGTCATAAAGCTGAATAAGAGAGTCAAGAGATGGTATCGTTGCGGCGAAGTAGACATAAAGGCGCCTGTCGAGACAATTAATAACTGCTTTTACTGCTCTAAATTGTCACTGTTGCATGGCGTCTTTTATATCCTTCAAAAGGATGAAGCTTGATGTGCATCTGGAAAGGCGCATGAATAGGACGTTATCGGGTTTCTTGCCGGTCCTGTCTAATGGTCGTTAAAGTGCTGCGACAGAATTTTCTGTGGAAGAAAAAAACTGCAATGGCTGCAATAAATAGGATAAACAGATCCGAATATATGGTGTTTACAATTCAAGATATTGATATCCGAATTAATGAGGTGTGAGAAAAACCTGCCCGCTGATTGGATGGTTAAAATTGAAATTTACCGATTTGCTTAAGTCTTGCGGATGAGTTGCATGATTCCCACTTGTTCTTCCGCCCCCGGGGCGATATGCAAAACTTACCGCCGCTCTATAATTAGATAAAAGGAAGCCTTTTGGAGTTGCGGTGTTTTTTTCTCAGACCACTGAATATGCCCTCAGGGCAGTTGTATTTCTGGCAATCAACGAGGGTACCTCTTATGCCAGCCAGGAGATTGCCAGGGTTATCAAGGTACCGGCTCCCTATCTAGCCAAGGTGATGCAATCCCTGGCCAGGGCTGGAATTGTCAGTTCGCAGCGAGGCCTCGGGGGTGGATTCTGCCTGGCGGTGGCGCCGGGAAAATTGACGGTGCTTGCCGTGGTAGATGCCGTTGACCCGATTCAGCGCATTAAAACCTGCCCCCTCAAGCTGGAGGCGCATGGAGTCAAGCTCTGTCCCCTGCACAAGCAAATGGATGAGGTGTTGGAGTCGGTGCAGAAGTGCTTCGGTTCGACCACCATTTTGCAATTGATTGACGGCAAGGGGGATGGGCGCCATTGCCAGGAGCTGGACGGCTTTCACATGGGTGAAGGGGAGAAGACCAAAGACAAGGCTAAGGACACGCAGAAGGCAAAAGCCAAGAAGGCTAAGACCGGTAAGAAGAAGCGTAAGTGACCCTTACCAACTCCAGGAAAGCGGCATTACCGTTACTGTTGCGCCCTCCGGCAGATATTCCAGATGGCTCTCGAAACTGATTAGGGCGTTGGCCGAAGCCAGACCGGAGAGCATATGGGAGTCCTGACCGGTTGTGGGGGTAACGCTCAGGTTACCCTCTTCGTCTGCCTGCAGCCGGGCGCGCACGAAGTCCAGGCGTCCTGCCTTTTTCTTGAGGGAGGCTGTCAGGCGGGCTTTCAGGGTGGCCAGGGGCGGCGGCGGCGTTTTCTCGCCCATGAGTATCTTCAGAGCCGGTTTAACGAAGAGGTGAAAAGTAATGAGGGCCGAAACCGGGTTGCCCGGCAGACCGAAAATCAGTTGGCCCGCTGCCGTCACGGCAAAGTAAACAGGTTTACCGGGTTTGATGGCGATTTTCCAGAAGACGGTGCGGACGCCCATTTCTTCCAAGATCGGTTTGATAAAGTCCCGGTCGCCCACTGAGACTCCACCGAGAGTGAGCAGAACCCGGCAGTCTTGCAGTGCTTTGCTGAGGGTGTCTCGCACTGCTTGCGGCTCGTCGACGGTGTGCAGGCGCTCTATGTTTTCGCTCCGCCAGTAAAGTCCCCTGAGGGCCGCTTCCACGGCATAGGAATTAGAGTTGTAAATTTGGGAAGAACTGAGGGCCTGACCAGGTTCTTTTAATTCGTCGCCGCTTGAAACTATGCAGATGCGGGGCTGTCTGAAGCAGGTCACTTGCGCTGCGCCGGCCGTTGCCGCCAGTCCCAGGGCCGGCGGGCTGAGGAGGGTGCCGGCTTCCAGCACGGTGGCTCCTTCTTCCAGCTCTTCACCGGTCATGCGGATGTTTTCGCCGATGCGCACCCGGGCTTTGACTGTGACGGTGCCTGCCGCTTCCTGGCAGTACTCCTTCATGACCACCGCTTCCACCCAGTCAGGTACGGGGGCGCCGGTGAGAATCTTAATGCACTCGCCGCTCTTGAGTGTTTGATGACCGTGGCCATCACCGGCGGCAATAGTCGATTTGAGGGTGAGGACTGCTTCAGCGTCGCTGCTCAAGTCTTCCACAAGCACACCGAAGCCGTCCACGGCTGAATTGTTGAAGCGAGGCAGATCGAAGGGCGCTGTCAGTGGTTTTGCCAGTACCCGAAAAGCGCTCTCTTCCAGGTCGACCAGTTCCTCCTGCCGCTCAATCTGGGCACTTTCGCTATGGATTGCTTGCAGCGCTTCCTCGTATGTGAGCACGGCTACCTCAGTGTTTGCTCGGGCGTATGATTGTTTCGCTGCCACGACCTTTGTCTTGGCTGTGATTGTGTTTGTGCCCCTGTCCGGCCAGCATTTTGAAGGCGTGGTTGACCACGGGAAAGAGCACTTTCAGCCCGTCTTGAGCTGCCGATGGTGAGCCGGGCAGGGCGACGATAATGGTTTTGTCACGGAGACCGGCCAGCCCCCGGCTGAGCATGCTGAAAGAATTTCGCTCCTGTCCGTAGGCTCTCAGGGCTTCGGAGATGCCGGGAAGCTCTCTTTCGATGAGGCGCTTGAGGGCTTCCGGCGTATTGTCGCGGGGGCTCAAGCCGGTACCGCCGGTGGTGAGAAGCAGGTCGGCTTTCAGTTCGTCGCAAATGCGCCTGACGGCAGGTACGATTTCCGATTCGTCATCGGGTAGAACCGCATATTCGATTACTTCAAAGCCCTGTTCTTCCAGGGCGGCGATAAGAATTTTGCCGCTCACGTCTTCCCCTTTATTGCGGGAGATGCTGTCGGAAAGAGTCAATACCGCTGCTTTGCGGTTGGCCCCGGCCGAATCGGCCTGGTAGTCGCTTTTGCCGCCGGTCTTGGACATGAGGGTGACGCTTTCGATTTGCATCAAATCGTCCACCATTTTGGCCATATCGTAGATGGTCAGGGCCGCTACCGAAGCCGCTGTCAGGGCTTCCATTTCCACGCCGGTCTTGTATATGGCTTTGACGGTGGTCTCAATTTCAATGAAGTCTTCGTCCAGGTGAAACTCGACGCCTACATAGTCGATGGGCAGAGGATGACAGTAGGGAATGATCTGGCTGGTGTTCTTGGCCGCTTGTATCGCCGCTACCTTTGCCACTTCCAGTGGATTACCCTTGGGCAGAGTGCCTTTCTTGATCTGTTCGATCGTGCCCGGGCTCACCCGGAGAATAGCCTTAGCCATTGCCGTTCTCAGGGTGTTCACTTTTTGCGAAACGTCGCGCATGGTTCTGGCTTTAGCCTCCAATCTCAATCATCGAGCGATTCTCAGCCGCCGCAATTTCTTCTGCGGGCGGATGAGCTTCCGGCTTGCCTTGCAGGCAAGCCAAGATCATACCCCGAAGCTCTTCCTCCGGCGCGTTTTGGCGCAGGGCATCGCGAAGATTTATTTCAGGTGGGAAGAAGAGGCAGCTCTTCATGGAGCCGTCGCTGGTCAGACGGAGGCGATTGCAGCTCTGGCAAAAACTCTCGGACATTGAGGTAATGAAGCTCACCGTGCCGCCGCCTCTAAGAGCGTAGTCTCTGGCAACTTCCCCTTGTGGCTGTTCCAGCGCTTCAAGATGGAAATGCTTTTGCAAGAGAGCTTTCATTTCTGCAAAGGTGACGACTTTGTTGGCCTGCCACTGGTTGTCCTTGAAGGGCATGAATTCTATGACACGCACATTGATTTTGTGCTTTTGAGCGAAGTGGGCAAAGTCGAGAATTTCGTCGTCATTGAAGCCTGCTATTGGCACCATGTTTAATTTGAGCACGGGAAAGCGCGCAGCTATGGCACTTTCTATGCCGGCCATCACTTCCGGCAGGGCATCCATTCGTGTGATTTCCTGAAAGCGACGGCGGTCGAAACTGTCCAGACTTATGTTGAGGTGCTTGAGACCGGCATGTTTGAGAGCTTCAGCCTGGGGCGCCAGAAGGGTGGCATTGGTGGTCATGGCCAGAGTCTGTAAACCCGGTACGGCGCTAAGCATTTCCACCAGCCGCAAAAGGTTTTTCCGCACCAGGGGTTCGCCGCCGGTGAGACGAACTTTGCAAATACCCATGGCCGTGAAAAGTCTGGTCAGCTTTTCGATTTCTTCGAAAGTGAGTAATTCCGCTTTTTCCTTCCACTTCAGTCCGGCTGCCGGCATGCAATACTGGCAGCGCAGGTTGCAACGGTCGGTGACGGAGATGCGCAGGTAAGTGTGCTTGCGCCCGAAGCTGTCTACCAGTAGGTTCTCTTGCCCGCTCATGGGCTGTCCTCCCGGCACTGGCAGTTGACCCAATTGGAGCTGCCATCCAGGTATTCTTCCTTCTTCCAAATAGGCAGTCTGTGCTTGATGGCATCGATGATGAAGCGGCAACCATCAAAGCTCTCGCCCCGATGGGCCGTACTTACTCCCACGAATACGGCCGTATCTCCCACATTGAGCGCCCCCACCCGGTGCACGCAGACGATGCGAGTCAGACCGAAGCGCGCCTCGGCTTCCTGGAAGATGGCCTCTGCTTCGCCTTGCGCCAGCTCGCTGCAGGCTTCGTAGAAGAGAGACCGGACTGGCTTGCCTTCGTTGTGATTGCGCACAATGCCTTCAAAGGTAACCACTGCTCCGTCTGCTTCGCTGCCGAGGGCGGCTCTTAAAGCCGCTACGTCGATGATGTGCTCGCTGACGGCAAAGTAGCCCGGGGTTGTCTTGAGAGTGCAGTTGTTTTCAGCCATGGCGCTCCTGGCTCAGCCTCCTGCTACGGGCGGTACAAAGACAATTTCGGCGCCCTCGCCCAGGTCGGTTTGCCAACTGCAGAAGCGGTTGTTCACCGCGGCCCGTATGGCTCCTATGGGTAGGGAAAGTTTGTAACGCTCTTGTAAGTGCTTGTAAAGGTCTGCCAGCGTGCCTTGCTCGAGGGTGAGAGTCTCGGAGGCTTTGCCGGTTTCTTCCCGGAGAAGGGCGAAGTAGCGGATTGTCACCGTGATGGTTTTGGTTTGTGCCGACATCGGAGTTAACTCTCAGGCTTCCTGAAATTTGCCGTTTAATCTAGCACTATAGCGCAAATTATATACTGTGGGTTTACTTAAGGTGGGGACGTCATGATGGAGAGCCAGGCAGATCGAGGTGGTGCATCCTTAACTGAGCCCGCCAGGGCTGCTTATGGCGCCTGGCTCTCGCCCCTTTCGGCGGCCGATGTGGCCAGGGCTGCCATTCGCCTCAGTCAGACCATGTACGGACCGGACGGCAAGACTTTGTACTGGCTGGAGGGGCGCCCCCAGGAAGGCGGCCGACAGGTGCTGGTCCGGCTTGATGAGCACCGGCAAGTCCAGGAAATCAACCCGGCTCCTATGAATGTGCGCACTCGCGCCCATGAGTATGGCGGTGGCGCTTTCACGGTCGGCCTCTATCAGGGGCGGGAGACGGTTTTCTATTCCAATTTTGCCGACCAGCGTCTTTATCGCCAGGTGCTTGGGGAAAGATCGGAACCCGTGGCAGTCACCAGTGCCGGTCGCATGCGCTACAGCGATCTGGTGCTTGATCAAAATCGAGATCGCCTGCTTTGCGTGGTGGAAGATCACACCGGCATTGACGACAGTCTGCTGCCTGAGATCGGTGAAATGGCGGTGGAACCGATTAACTATCTGGCTTCGGTGGAGCCTGGTGCAGGCGGCGATGCCGAAGCCATGATGCTCACTTGCGGTTATGACTTCTTTGCCTTTCCACGTCTCAGTCATGATGGTAAGCGACTCGCCTATATGGCCTGGAAGCATCCCAATATGCCCTGGGACGAGAGTGTTTTATTTACTGCCGAAGTAGGAGCGGACGGCTCTCTTGCCAATCATCGCAAGGTTGCAGGCGGTACCGATGTTTCCATCTTTCAGCCCCAGTGGGGCAAGGACGGCACCCTGTACTTCGTCAGTGACGAAAGCGGTTACTGGCAGCTCAAAGCTATTCGCGACTTCTTCACCATGGATGTTATAGATGTTTCCACGGAAAAATTTAAGAACTGCGAATTTGGTCTGCCCATGTGGGTGTTTGGGCAGTCGACTTATGCCGTGGTAGATGACGAGATTATTGCCGCCGTCAACCTGCGCGGTCTGTGGACGCTGCTTCGCATCAAGGTGCGTTTTGAAGGTGAGGATGGTCTGGGTTATGTTTGTCACCAGCAAGTGGAAGTTATCTCCAGTCCGTACAGCGAATTTTCTTATCTGACGGCCGGCAGCGGACGAGTGGCCATGCTGGCCGGTGCTGCCGGTATTGCCAATACCGTGGTGGAGTACGATCTTGCCACCGGTCAATTCCAGGAATTGTGCAGCTCGGCACCGCTGTCTCTTGACTCAGGTTATCTTTCCTCCCCTGAGGTAATCGAGTTTCCTACCTCCGGCGGGCGCACGGCTTTCGCCTTCTATTATCCGCCCACCAACAAAGATTTTCAGTCTCAAGAGAGCGGGCAGTTACCACCCCTGCTAGTCAAATGTCATGGCGGTCCGACGGGGGCGGCTTCCAGCCTGTTATCGCCGGCACTGCAGTATTACACTTCCCGGGGCTTTGCCGTGGTGGATGTAAATTACGGGGGCAGCACCGGGTTTGGCCGGGCCTACCGTAAGCGCCTCAACGGAAACTGGGGCGTGGTAGATGTGGAAGACTGTACAAATGCCGTAAAGTATTTAGTAGGACAGGGCAAAGTGGATGGTACGCGGGTTGCCATTACCGGTGGTAGCGCCGGCGGCTTTACCGTGCTTTGCGCCCTCACTTTTACCGATGTCTTCAAAGCCGGTGCCAGCCATTACGGAATCGGCGACCTGGAAGCCCTGGTCAGGGATACGCACAAGTTCGAATCTCGCTATTTGGATAATCTGGTTGGTCCCTATCCCTTCAGCAAGCAGGTCTACCAGGCTCGCTCACCCATTCATCACACGGAAAAGCTGTCCTGCCCGGTGATTTTCTTTCAGGGTCTGGAGGATAAGGTTGTGCCGCCCAACCAGGCGGAAGCCATGGTGAAGGCGCTCAAGGCTAAGAATATTCCCACTGTATATATTGCCTACGAAGGCGAGCAACATGGTTTTCGTAAAGCAGAAAATATAATTTGCACATTGGAGTCGGAACTGGCTTTCTTTCTATCTGTCTTCGGCATCAAGCATGAGCACCCGATTGCGCCTCCGGCCTTTTGAAGGGGCGGCAAGCATGGGAACGGTTACAGAGATTTTAATTGTCAATAGATGCTCAGGCCCTTGCCCTTCTCGTACTTGTGGCTAGAATAACGCCTAGAAGCAAAGTAGGAATTCAAACTAGGAATTCAAAGTAGGAATTCAAAATAGGGATCTCATTAATGGCCAGGCACCCCCTTCCGTCCCATAAGTCCAGAGCCAAGGCAAAATCCAGAAGGGAGCCGTCCGGCAAGCATGGTTCCCGTACCAAGTTGCTTGTCTGCACCGAGGGCAAGCACTGTTCGGCCAGAGACTCAGAAGATGTGCTCAAGGTGCTGCGCAAAACCATCGAAAAATGTGAGCTGGATAATCTTCTCAAAGTCAAGAAATCCGATTGTCTTGGTCTTTGTAAGCATGGTCCAGTTGTGGCTGTAGATTCCCACGGTGTTTGTTACGGCGGTGTCACGGAAGCCGATTGCATCGACATTATCGAAAGACATTTGAGCAAGCGCAAGCCTATCAAGCGCTTACACATCAAAAAAGCTAAGAAGCGCAAGTAGTTCATTTGGTCATAAATGAGGTAAATTTAGAGGGTAGTCGGTACTATCCGACGTTTTAGTATTTGTGGTTTGAAACTTTGTCTGGGGGGACTATGGCGAACGAGGCTTCTGGCGATATGAAAGTAAGCGAGCCTTTATTCACCAGGGTTCTCTCCGATTTGCGGCAGCACCGCCCCCAACTGGCAGAGCGGTTGCAGGCTAATTCCGCCGTACTGGAGCGGGTGCGCGACTACGAGAAGCAGACGGCCCTGGTTTTGCAGCAGGTTTCCCTGGCGGCAGCCCGCGGCGAA
Organism: Candidatus Melainabacteria bacterium; assembly: GCA_016212515.1. Taxonomy (GTDB): domain Bacteria; phylum Cyanobacteriota; class Vampirovibrionia; order Obscuribacterales; family Obscuribacteraceae; genus Obscuribacter. The sequence continues at coordinate 50,074 of JACRFZ010000051.1, read as the reverse complement.
GACATAGAGAAGCTGGCCCTGCTTGATCCGGTCACCGAACTATATAACCACCGGGCCTTCATCAAGGAGTTGAAAGCTGAATTGGCTAGAGCCAAGCGCTACAAGCATCCGGCTTCCCTGGTGATGATTTCCATAGATGGCTATGACGAACTTTCAAGGCAGTACGGTCAGCTTACCTGCGACGCCCTGCTCAAAATTGCTTCCCATGCCATTCGCAGCGCTCTGCGCGAAGTCGACGTGGCTTGCAAATACTCCGAGAGCAATTACGGCATCATCCTGCCCCAGACCAGTGCCGCCGGTGCGGCCCTGGTGGGCGAGCGCATCCGCCAGCGGGTGGGTAATCAGGCCATAGTGCACAACTGGCATAATTTTTCCGTCACCGCTTCCGTTGGTGTGGCCAGTTTCCCCGAACATGCATCAGATTACGATGTTCTGATAGCATGTGCTATTGAAGCTCTTGATACAGCTCTTGTACGGGGCGGCGACAGGGTAGTTTCTGTTTAGTTCAGCGCTTTGTTTGATGATATGCCGAAAAATTCCGCCCTTAACCTGAAGGTGATTTTGCTGGCAGCAGCCCTGACCCTGAGCGGAAGTCTCAGTGGTTGCAGCCTTCTTTTGAAACGCTTTATCAATCCCGAGGTGAAGGAAGTGCCGGTGGAAGCGCCGGCGGACCTGGCTGCCCGGGTGCTGGATCAGGAGCGAGCCGGGCAGATTCGTTTTGTGGACAATCGCGAGAATAGATTCCCGGCCAGGCTCAAGAGTGCCTTCCAGTTTGAAGGCAAGCCTTATGTGGTGGTGGTTACCGATGTCGGTACGGTCGCTAACCAGGCCATGGTGCTCTCGGTGCAAGAGCCCTTTCCCGGGGGCGTGCGTTTCGCCATTGTGGACAACAAGAAAGAGTTCCAGGCCGTCACCGAGTTCTTAGCCAAACACAGAAGTTTGATCAAGGGCAATTTGAAGCGTTCCGGCAGTCCGCCTTCGGCAAAGAGTTCCTTTGATCTGACCATGGATAGTCTCAAACTTGAGGAGGGCTGGTTCAACATCATTGCCTCTGGTAAGTACCGGGGCCAGCCCTATAAGATCAAGATATTGATCCAGGATCATATGGAACCGGCTCTTAAGCCGGATGGCTCCATGAATCCATTTCGGCCGGTTTATGCGCAGGCCGTCAAGTTTATCTCTCTAGGCAAGGAGAGCGACCCTTTCATCGCTGATCTGACGGGCGCCTTTCAGGTATTGGACGGTACCGAGAAGATGAATGCCAAGACTTTCTTCGGCTGTCTGCCGCAGATGCGCAAACCTTTCAATGTGGCAAGCGACGTCACGGTTTTGAAGCTGTACATGCTGGAACCGGATCGTGGCGATGCCTATTGCGACTGGAACTTAGTTGTCAATGCCGCGGCCAAGAAGCTCACCATCAAAATGGAATTGGACCGATTCAAGGTTGGTCTGGTGCGTTCTCTTTCCCAATAGGTTGCCGTCCCGGCCAGATTTGCTATTATCAAAGCACTGGGGACGACCCCGGTCTGAGTTTCATGCGGGACGGCCCGATGCGCAAGCGAGGCCTTATGTCCTGGATTATTCTATTGGTGGCTGGTTTATTTGAAGTCGGTTGGGCCGTGGGTTTCAAGCTGGAGGCTGGACCGTCCAAGCCGCTTCTGCTTTTTCTGACGGTGGTTTCCCTGTTCTTAAGCATGGCTCTTCTCTCCGTTTCCATGCGAGAACTGCCTCTGGGCACGGCTTATGCCGTCTGGACCGGCATCGGTGTGCTTGGCACCTTCCTGGTGGGCGTGCTTTTCTTCCATGAGTCGGTCGGCCTGATGCGCATGGCTTCCGTGATGCTTATCCTTGTGGGGCTTCTAGGCTTGAAGCTGGCGAAATGAGCCCTCATTCCCGGGCGCCGTAGCCGCCGCCGCCTGGAGTTTCGATCTTAATGCAGTCCCCCGCTTGCACCAGCACATGGTCGGTGCTGGCAAGCAGGCTCGACTCTCCGCCGGCTTTGATCCAGGTAGTGCGACCACTGAGGGCGCAGCCACCGCCCATTAGTCCTTCCGGTCTGGTTTTACGTCGTCCCGAAAGAATTGAGACCTCCATGTTTTCCAGGAAGCGCAAAGTGCGGCAGGCACCGTCGCCACCGCGGAAGAGTCCGGCGCCGCCGCTGCCTGTGCGGATGGAAAACTCTTCCAACACTACCGGATAGCGTGTTTCCAGTATCTCCGGATCGGTGAGGCGGGAATTAGTCATATGGGTCTGCACGGCTGCGCAGCCGGCAAAGCCCGGTCCCGCTCCGGAGCCACCGCAAATGGTTTCATAGTATTGATAGCGTTCGTTGCCGAAGGTGAGATTGTTCATCGTGCCCTGGCTGTTGGCTAGTCGTCCCAGGCACTGGTAAAGAAGGTCGACAATGATTTGTGAAGTCTCTACATTGCCGGCCACCACCGCCCGTGGGTAGTTGGGAGAAAGCAGAGAGCCTTCCGGAATTATGATATCGAGGGGTTCGCTGCAGCCGTCATTGAGTGGGATGTCGTGTTTGATGAGGGTGCGAAAGACATAGAGCACGGCGGCCCTGACTACAGCCTTTGGGGTGTTGAAGTTGTTCATTGTTTGCTGGCTTGTGCCGGTAAAGTCTATGACCGCCTGCTTCTTGGTTTTATCAATCTTTATTTGTACGGCGATGGTGCTGCCATCATCCATAGTGGCAACGCCGGCTCCCTCTTCCAGTTCCTGTAAGATTTCTCTTATGGACAAGGCCGCATTGGCTCTGATGTGTTGCATATATTGCTGCACCGTCTTCAGTCCGCGCTCCTGCATCAAGTTTTTGAGGGCTTGTATGCCTTTCAAGTTTGCCGCAATTTGGGCTTTCAAGTCGCTCATGGTTTGTTCAATATTGCGAGCCGGATAGCGGTTTTGCAGGAAGGCTTTGCGCACGGCATCTTCCAGTAGCACTTTTTCTTCCATTATGAGGGTGTTGTCGAGGAGTGCTCCTTCCTCTTCGATAGTGGTGGAGAGGGGCGGCATGGAGCCCGGCGTGATGCCGCCGATATCGGCATGGTGCCCGCGGGACGCCACAAAAAATAGAGGTTTGCTCTCGCCGGCGAAAACCGGACTGATGGCTGTGATATCGGGCAGATGGGTGCCGCCGTTGTAAGGGTTATTGGAAACATAGACCTGCCCCTCTTGCAACTCTTCTGCCCGGGCTTTCATCAGCGCCACCACGGCTTCGCCCATGGAACCCAGGTGTACCGGCATATGCGGCGCGTTGGCTATCAATCTACCTTCACCGTCAAAGATGGCGCAGGAAAAGTCGAGTCTTTCTTTGATGTTGACGGAATGACTGACATGTTGCAGGGTGGTGCCCATTTCCTCAGCGATGGCCATGAAAATATTGTTGAAAAGTTCCAGCAATACGGGATCGGCCTGGCTGTGTGAGGCCGGGTCGGCGTCGCTTTTTTCCCCCGCTTCCCTGGTAATGGTCAGCCCCCCGTCGGCTTCCACCAGGGCTCGCCAGCCCGGCTCTATGACGGTGGTGGCTGTGGCTCCGGCCAGGAGCGCCGGACCGGCTATGGTCAGACCGGCATGCAAATCTTTCACCGTCAGTGGTGTCACGTCGTGAAAGCGGCCGCCGGCATAGAGCTTTTGGGAAGGAGCCGGTATGTCGTCGTAGGAAATAAATGTAAGGGCGCCGGTATCGAGAGGGCGGCTTTCTTGCTTCAGTTCGACGGCTAGATCTTCGATTATGATCTCGGCAGCGGGCAGATGAAAGCCAAAGATCTTCTCGTGCTTTTCTTCGAAGGTTTTTCTGACTTGCTCAATAGAGGCTAGTTCATCCAGCTTGACGGCGGTGCTGCAATCGGAGCCCTGGTATCGCAGAAAAACCAGGCGTTCGGCGGTGCCGATTTCTGTCTTCAATTTCTTTTGCGCGGTCTCCTTCAGCTTTTCAAACCGCGCCTGCAATGACGGGCTTGGCAGTGTAGCCAGGGGCTGCCGCCAGGAGCAGGAGGCGGAGGCGCTGTGGGCGGTTACGCCGATGCCGTAAGCGGAGAGCACTCCTGCCAGGGGGCTGATGAGTATCTTCTTGATGCCCAGGCGTTCGGCTATCAAGCAGGCGTGCTGACCGCCGGCGCCGCCAAAGGCCACCAGGGTGGCCCGGCTCAAGTCATGCCCTTTCTCCGTGGAAACTCGGGCTATGGCCCGGCACATCTTTTCGACGGCCACAGTCAAAAAACCGTAGGCCAGCACTTCCGGCTGCAGGTACTTTTTCAGTCCGGTTTTGGCTGCCACCAGTTCTCCCATTTCCTGAAAGAGTTTCCTGGGTGTCACCGTATCCAGTGCGGCATCTTGCTTCTTGCCGAAGGTCTTGGGAAAGTGGGCAACGGAAATGCGCCCCAGGATCAAATTGGCATCGGTGATGGTAAGGGGGCCGCCATGACCGTACGAGGACGGACCCGGATAACTGCCGGCGCTTTCCGGACCGGCTGTTAGTCTGGCCCCGTCAAAAGCCAGTATGGAACCGCCTCCGGCCGCTACTGTGTGTACGGCCATCATGGGGCTGCGCACACGCACGGAAGCAATAATGGTTTCGTACTGCTTTTCGAATTCGCCTGCGAAGTAAGAAACGTCGGTGGAAGTGCCTCCCATATCAAAGGCGATCAATTGCTCTTCACCCCTGGTTGCAGCGAATTTGACTGCCCCCACAACACCACCGGCCGGTCCGGAAAGGAGCGCGTCCTTGCCGCTGAATTCGTCCCTGGTCGTAAGGCCGCCGTCGGATTTCATAAAGGAGAGCGTGCCTTCCAGTTGAGCGGCCAGACTCTCGGTGTAGGCTTTCAGGGGCGGATTCAGATAGGCATCCACGCAGGTAGTATCACCACGGGGCACATATTTAATCAGGGGGCTAACCGCGTGGGAAAGTGAAATATGGCTGAAACCAAGACTGGAGGCTAATCTGGCTACGGCGTCTTCTTGCTCTCCATTCAGATAACTGTGCATGAGGACAATGGCCAGTACAGCATCCGGTTCTCGTTCTTTCAGCAGCCTGAGCAGGTTCAGCACTTCCTCTTCCTGCACCGGTTTGCACACCCTGCCGGCGGCGTCCATGCGGCAGTCTATTTCCAGTACTTCGCAATAGAGGGGAGAAGCTTTCTTTATTTCCAGGGCGAATATATCATCTCGGGCTTGATAGCCTATGCAGAGGGCATCTTTCAACCCTTTGTTAGTCAAAAGTACTAGTTTGGCCCCGCTTCTGGTCAAAAGAGCATTGGTGGCAACTGTGGTGCCCACTCTCACTTGAGCGGATTGCCCGTAGTCTGACGCTCCAGCACAGGTCAGGATGGCTTCTATACCGGCTCTGGTGGGATCGGTCAGACTGTTGGGATTCTGGGAAAGCAGCTTGTGCACATAAATTTGATGATCAGGCCCGACACCGATGATATCCGTAAAGGTGCCGCCCCGGTCTACGAAAAAACGAAAACCGGCTTCCGTGTGGTTTTCGGCAGCCGGCTCTGAGAAGGCCTGCTCTAAAGAATTGCTCTTTTCACTCTTTTTCATCGAGTGTCTATTCTAGAGCAAGAGGCAAGAATATTCAGGAAGAGCTTGTGGCGGCGTTGGAGAGTGCGTCCAACTGTTTTGCGGTTTCATGGAAGGCTTTGGACACGGCCGGTGCCACCTTTCCTTCGGTGAAGGAGAAGGCCAGGGCTATTAAGACCGATACGAAGGCGATCAGGGTTGAATACTCAGTGAGAGCTTGTGCTCGACTGCGTCTTCTCGTCCTGCTGGACGGCCTTTTCCTTTTGCTTTCCAGCCCCGTCAATGGCGGCGCCGATGGTTGCTCTATGGCCAGAGCCTTCGCCCGAGCAGGGCCTGTTCGTAAGATGTGCATGGCAAAACCAATTAAGCGAGTAGCTGAGCTAAATAGCTCAATGAGTAGCAGAATGCGGACGCCGGATGCTAAGCATATCTGAAATAGCCTGGCAAGACTTAGTAAATTTAAAAACTCCCCCCGCATGTATTATACCAGGCTGCCAAGAGGCGCGATCTGGATTTTGTCCTAAAATTGCCGTGGGGTCATGGTTTTACCCGAAGTTCATAATCCGTTAAATGCTTTTTGAGCCAGAGCAAGGCGCGCTTATAGTTCTCCTCCTGAAAGTAGGCTTCATAGCGCTTGAACAGCTCCGGAGCGGTACTGACCTCCGGCCATCTCAGTTGATCCAGCCAGACGTGGCTGACATAGGGCTTTATCAGACGCACCAGATTCTTCCCGTCATGGGGAAGCAAGGGGGCCAGGGAGGCGAAGACGGAAATGCCCTCGCTGCTTAGAGTCTTAAGCAAATCTAGGCGTCTATCAAGGCTTGGTGCCTGCGGTTCGAATTCTCTGATGATTTCTTCTGAGTCGGAAGTGATGCTGATGCCTACCGATAGGCTTTCTCCAAATTGCTTGAGGAGATCGAGGTCTTGCAGTATGAGGTGAGAGCGGGTATGGAGCGTTAGTTTTTTCGGTCTGTAGTTGAGCAGCTCTACCAGGCAAGCCCGACTGAGCCGGTACTTGAGTTCGATGTACTGGTAAGGATCTGTGGCTGAGCTAAAAAAGATGCGTGAGCCGAAGACCAGAGCCCGTTCTTTCTTGATAAGTTGTGGTGCGTTCAGCTTTGCTTCCACCCAGTTGCCCCAGTGCTCGGGCTGATGCCTGGTCGAGGGAAATTTGGGGACATAGCAGTAAGAACAGGCAAAGGCACAACCGGCATAAGGGTTCAAGGAAAAGTCGTAGGCGCCGGCTAGAGAGCCTACCTTCTGCGGTGTGAGAATTGACCGGGCGTATACTTCGGTGACTTGAGGCATAGCGATACTATACATACGTATGTATACAATTGCAAGGGCAATGTATTGGTAGCCCGGGGGGTGTTAAAGTTATTGCTGTTTTGACAGGCCTCTCTCCCCTGCCCTGGGGTTGGAAGGGCTGTTTTCAGTATGTTTATGGTGGATTGATCACAATGGAAAAGGAAGAGGGCGGAACCGTCCTGACGCTCGATAAGCGCTTAGAGTTGGAAGCTGCCTGGCTAAAATACACGGAAGAGGGCCATAAAGCCCATGCCGACAGACGTTATGCCTTTGGCGAGATAAAGTTCATTGCAGCCTTGAAAGCGGCTGAGGCTCTGGCTGAGGGGTTGCATTCCAGCCAGGTGGTGAGTGCTCTCAATCCAGCCGACCCCGAAGAAAAAGCCAGACAACGTCAGGACCTGGAGCGCCTCAGCAAAGGCCTGAACAACCTGGCGGCGCTCTATCAGTTGCAGGGCAAGTATCAGATGGCGGAAGAACTTTACGAGCGCTGTCTCGATTTGAAGCTTGATTTGTATGGTGAAGAGCACCTGGATACGGCTGTCAATCTTCACAACCTGGCTACCTTGCACTGTGCCAAGCGTCGTTTTGAAAAGGCCGAAATACTCTTTAAGCGGGCTCTTGAGATTCGGGAGAAACTGCTTGGCCATGATGATGAGCAGCTTTTGCCCATATTGAAAAATTATGCGGCTCTTTTGCGCAAACTGGAAAGGGAAGAAGAAGCAGTTCGCCTGGAAGAGCGCATCGCTACTCTGGAGCGGTAGATGCCTGAGGCGATAGACGAGAGCTTCGTAAAAATCAGATTTGCCCTCGAGCCTGACGACGGTTGGCCTCCAGTCAACAGTGAAGGGCTCTGGGCCTTGAAGATGGCCGAACCGCTCTACAAAATCGACAACGTGCCCTGGTTTGTTCGTAATCTTGCCGCTTGCGATGTGGTGGTGGCCAGACCTGATCAAGAAGGGGTGCTCTGGTTTGAAGAAAAACATCAATGGGGCGGGCATCTTACTCTGAGGGTAGTGCTGCATGGAGCCATTGACGTTGCAGAAGCACTCCGCTTGTTCATTGATTTGCTCAAGCCTTACGGTGTGTCCGTGGAAGGCATAGTTCAATATGGCATGGCGGCTGTAGATGTGCCCCCGGGTGTGCCTCTGGCAGCCTTGAAAGCGCTCCTGGTAGAGGGCGAGAAGGAGGGGCGCTGGAGCTTCGAGGAAGGCCTGATAAGTGAAGAGTGGCTGGCGATTCTTTGAGCAGGATCAGTAGTCTAATTGCGAGCGGTTCATGGCTTTGTGGCTGTCTTCCAGCTTTTTGGCTTGTTCCAGAAGGCGGGCTGCCTGACCGGCTTTGCCGGACTTGTCAGTCGATTTCAGTAAAGCGGCGTAATCTCGCAAGACTGCTGCTTTAGCCGTCTGGCTGTGGGCATTCACAGGCAAATCCACTACCTTTTCATAGAGCACCATCGCTTCCCTGGTCTTGCCCGACTCTTGCAAGCATTTGCCCAATTCCAGACTGGCCTGTGGTGTGTAAATGGCTCTCGGTCTCTCTTGTTCTTCCCTAACGGCCAGATCATAGTTTTCCCTGAAATAAAGCTCGGCATCCTGAGCCTTACCCCGCTTCAAGTAAACATGTCCCAGACCGGTCAGTTGCCTGCTCACATGCTGGCAGCCGAAGTTGGGCGGTGGCTGACCGTAAACGTGAGACTCTTGCTTGTTTATGGAGAGGGACGATTTGAACAATTGCTCCGCTTCATCCAGTTTGTTCAATTTGAGAAGAATGTCTGCCAAATTGGTCATGGCTGATGCGCTGTTGCCGTCTTGACCAAAGGTCAAAGTGAGAATGCGCAGGCGCTCCCGGGCCAGAGGCTCGGCGGCCTGATAATTGCCTTCCTGCAAGTAGGATCTTTCTAGATTGTTGAGGGGGGTGAGCCAGTCCCAGTTGAAGTTGCTCTTGCTGCAGGCTTTCAGTTTCGGCGCTACCTGGCTGTAAGCCGCCTCCAGGTTTTTCAAATCCGCCGCTGCCGTCATGGGCGCACCTATTAACAGAGTCAGTGAAAGTGACAATGCCAGAACAGTTAATAAGCCTGGTGATATTTTCCGGTATGGGCCGTTCATTTCTGTGCCTTTGCTCTCCGATTTACATTAAGCCTGACTGACCGACTCCCAGAATTAGGAGTCGGTCAAACGGCAGGCTGTTTCGGACCTGAATAGTCCTTGTGGTTAAGGTGCAATTGTGGGTTTGTTCTCTTTTAGAAGCCGCTGATGCGGTTGAAGCGATTGGAATTGAAACCACCCATGGTACCATTTCTGGCTGCCGCTCTGTTCATCAGGACAATCGAGGTAACAGGAATCGCTACAGCTGCCGTGGTGCCGATTAGCTTGCCGGCAGCACCGAGGGCTGCTCTCAGCTTGCTGGGTTTGGATGCGTAGGCGCTATAGGTCGGTGCGCCTGGATTAGTAGAGGTTTCGGTGTAATTGTTGTAGTTGCCGCTGTTGTTGTTGCCGTAGTCGGCTCGGCCGTACTCCTGGGACGGATTGCCATAGCCGCTCTGGCTCTGCATTCCCTGTGGATTGCCGTAGAGGGAGCGGGACTGTTCCAGAGCCTGTTCTTGCATCTCATAGGGGGAGAGTGCTCTTTCCTTCTTCTTCGCCGTATGGCTTTTGTAGTTCTGTTCCAGTTCTCCGTTGAGAGGTTCTCCCTGATTTTCTGCCTGGGCCAGTACAGCCCCGTTGAAACTGAGTGATGCCAGGCAGATTAGGGCGGCGAGAGCCGCGGCGCGATTAGTCATAGGCGCACTCCAGAAAAATTAGTAAGGTTTGGTGACATTCATAATAAGAAGCGCTTGTGTCTAATTTATGGCGGCGCACATTAAATGAAAACTGAAAGTAATTTTTTTACGTATCACGCCAAATTCACTTTCGCGTCACGAACACTTCACGACTAATCCATACGCTGTACTGGTAACTTTCAACCTTTACCGGGAGTATCACTATCATGCAAAGTCCAATAGGGCTGCGAGCGCTCGGCGCTCAGCGGCTTGGTTTACTTCGCCCATGGAAGACATTTAACCCATCTAAAAAGGGACTGGCCATTGCCGCCCTTTTTCTTTCTTTCGTTTACCTGGCAAGTTCTCCGTGTCAGGCACGCGATTACTATATTTCTCCCACCGGTGATGGTACGACCGGTCTGAGTTGGTCCACTGCCCTGCGTCACATTCCGCCATTGAATTTTGGAATCAGCCCTATCCAGCCGGGCGATCGAATTATATTGGACGGCGGTGTGAGAGGCGTTACCTACACGACCGCTCTTGATATAGGCGTAAGTGGTACAGCTACCAATCCCATTACAATCATGCAAAGTCCGGAGCCCGGCCATAACGGTCGGGTGACCTTGAGTGGCTTTGTGGGCGGTGCGCAAGTGCGCTTGCCTGTGGGTGTGAGAATGGCAGGAAGTCATATAAGGATGTATGGCAGTCGTCGCGGCGGTCTGCGCATTTCCGACTATTTGTTTCAAGGTGTAGCCGTCACCGGCTCTAACAATTGGCTGTCTAATCTGGAGATTGCGGGAGTCTACGGGCCGATTATCAATCCCAGTAAGTCGCCAGGCTTGGGTTTGCTTTTCGCCGGCAACAATAACGTGTATAAGTGCCTGGATATATTCAATTGTTTGCTCATGGCCCAGCAGGGCTTTCCCACTTCAGAAAGCAATAGTGAATTCGACCGCTGCTGGTTCTTCGATACCTACAACCGCTCGGCCGGTGGTTTTGTGGTCAATGGCGGCCGTGAGGACAGTCGGGTTGAGGTTTCTAATTGCGTCTTCGGTCCCGGTCTGGCCCAGGGGCTAATCAATAAGAGCGCTTCCGGATTTTTGGCGGTGAACGGCTCGCTTTTTCTCAATGCATCCCAGGACAATGTTCTGCTTGCCGAGACAGCCGGCACCAGTCGCACGGTCTTGCGCCGGAACACCGCCTTTATGACCGATGCAAATAATCTCGGGCTTCCCCATAACAATCTCAATTACAACGGTAATGGGAATCTGACTGTGGTGAATTCCATATTTTACGGGGGGCTGATTCGTGCTGAGGCTGCGGCCAGGGCTAGAGTGAGCGGCAATTTTCAGTACAATGTTCTGGGAAATACCGTGCTTCTGGCACCTGCTCTTGTCGATCCTCAGTTTAGAGAGGCGTCCGTGATCAGAGCCTTGCAGGGTGCGACGCCCTTGAAAGAGCAGGCCGGCACCAACTTTGCTCTTGCCGATTCTTCGCCGGCCACGGGTAAAGGTGCTCGGGCTACTGCCGTCAGCATCTTAAATAAAGCCTTTACTTCCTTTTTCGTTCCTTAGCTTAATTGGTCGGCAAGGTGAAGTAGGTGACGGTGCCTCGACCAGCTTCCGACTCGGCCCAGATTCTACCGCCCATGCGTTCTACATTGGTGCGGGCCAACTGCATGGAAAGGCGTGAACCGTAAGTTTCCAGCGCATGTTTGCCTTCGATGAAGCCCAGGAACATATCCTGGATTTCAAATTCGGGCAGGGCCGGTCCGGAACTGGAGACGCCGATGCGCATTTCATTGCCGCGCAACTGGCTCTCGATTCTGACCCTGCCACCAGCGGCGGTGATGACGATCATGCGCTCCAGCACCTGGCGCAAGATGCCCATGATTGCTTCTTTGTTGCCGCTGATCAGGGGCAGACCGGTGACGGTCTTGTAGTCGAGGGTAAGCTGTCTTTCCCTGGCCAGGGGGGTAACTTCATCGAGGGCATCGGCCACCAGGCGGGTAATGGCGATTTGTTCTTTCGGCACCACCGGCTGCGGTACGAAGCCGCCGTACATCATCAGTAAGCTGTCCACGAGGCCGATCATCTGCTCGTAGTTGAGGTGCAGGTCGGCCAGCGATTTGCTGACCGAGGGGTGCATGGTATTGTCGGCATTGGATAGAATTGCCGACCATCCCAGTTCGCCTGCGGCAAGAGGAGCGCGGATATTTTCCTGCAGCATGGTGACTATCTCTTGCCGCAAGAGTTGATTTTCGCTTCTTAGCGATTTGTCGCGCAGCACCATGATATAGCCCTGGATACTGCCGTCATCTCCCGAAAGCGGTTGCAGGTGGGCCAGCACTTCGATTTTCTTGCTGCCGTCTTTGGAGTGCACCACGCCTTCGGGATAGAACTGCTCGATGAGAGCGTTGGCGTTGCCGCCGTGCTGAGCGAAAGCCTGTCCGGGGCTTTCCATGTGGGAAGGTTCGCCTGGTTTGCGCACCAGATCGAAGCAGAGTCGGCCGGCGATTTCTCCTTCGGTGGTACCAAGCCAGTTAAGAACAATGGGATTGGCGTGCAAAATGTTGCCGAATTGATCAGTGATCAAATAGCCTTCCGTGCTGGCCTGCAAGACGGCGTCCAGTTGTTGCTGCACCATAATGGCCTGGCGGTTGGCCTGGTTGATTTGTCTTGAGTATTCGGCTATCTGTTTGGCCTGGTGCGTGATCTGATTATTGAGTACATCTACTTGCTGGGTGGATTGTTCGGCCAGTTGATTGCGTTCTTCCACCTGCTTCATTTGTTTGGTCAACTGAGTCTTGAGATTCTGGGTGGTGGACCGCATGGACAGTACGGCGGTATCTATCAATTCGCCGAGGTCGTACCAGTCGCCGGTGAGCCCTTCCAGTGGCGGAATTACTTGCTTGTTATTGGCAATGGCCCTGGTGCGCTTGATGAGAAACTTCATGGGTTCGTTGACGGAGGCGGCAATGCGAGTGGCCAGGAAGATTCCTACCAGCACTCCCAGAACCCCTACCAGTCCGCCCAGGAGCACCACTTCCAGGGCCTTATTGGTCATGCTGGGCACGGGCTTGGCCAGGAAGATGACGGCGTTGAATTCGCCGGATTTATCCAGGGTGCGAAAGTCAATCCACCAGCCGTCCGCTCTTTCAAAGCCCGGTGCCGGTACCAGGAGCTGATCAATAAATGATATGCCGGTGATGGCCGCGAAAGGCTTTTCCGGGTAGCCCTGGGGTAGACCTTTCAAATTTATGTCCTGAAGGAAGCGGAAACACTTTTGCTGTGGGAAATCTTGAGACCAGGCCACGGTTTTGCTCTGTCTTCTGGAATAAATAGCCAGCTCCACACCCTGGGCTCGTGGATTTTCAATGCCGATGCGGGTGGCGATGGCCGAGAGATATTCCTGTGAGATTGGCTGGTTTACCACAATGAAGCCATGGGGAGCAGGCAGGATGGTGCTGACTGAGACCATGCCGGTCTGGTTGTTGGAGAGGGTGCCGTGGAATTCTTGTTTGGTGGAAATGGCTACATCCAGTCCCTGACTGTCTTGCTTCAGGGAGTAACCGGACTTCTGGGGGGTGTCGCTGTTGAAGAGGACATTTCCCTTCTCATCCAGGAGCCAGATGGAGCCGGCGAAAATTTCGCGCTCGGCTGTTTCTTTGGCGGCCTGGGCCAACAGATTCTTGTCCCGGTCGTCAAGACCGGTCTTGACCTTGTTGTCTTTTAAGAGCTTGCGGGCCACCAGGTCGGTGAAGGTCTGGGTGCTTTGCAAGCTGCCAAGCAGTTTGAGCTTGGCGCAGCGACCTTCCTTATCGTTCGGGTCGGAGAGGCAGATGCCGGCTTCCGTTCTGGTACGGCGGTATTCAAGATAGACGCTATAAGCTACGTGTCCGAAGACAACGACAATTACTACAGTTACTAGTGCGAAAGTGAGACGACTACTGAGATTCAACTAGAAGTTTGACCCTGACGCTTGACGGATAAATCTACATCTACAAAGACATAGACGGACACAACTAGAAGTTTAACCCGATAAGTGTATTTAGCGCTTGCTGAATTACTTGCTGGCTTGCGCTTTGCGATATTCGGCTTGCACCTGGATGGCTCTGATTAATTGGTTAGGACCACAGTAGCCAAGCTCCAGCAAAATCTGACCGAGGGGCTTGGCTTCACGTCCGCAATCTTTGTCTTCTCTCTGGATGCGCAGAGCTTCATCGAGCTGATAGATAGTGATGTAGTCAAGCTCCACGAGAATCTGACCCAAAAGGGTACGGCTCGGTTCCTGATCGTGGTTGTCGTTATTACCCTTGGGGCTCTTGGACGATTTTGACATCTTAGCTCTGAGTTTGACTTTGACTTTACTTCTTAATAGCAGACCGCTGGACGCACCCGAAAGTTCAACTTATGGCTGCTGGGTTTCCCCCCTGACCAGGTTCGTCGGCTCCCGCCACGCCCAACGATCTGTGATTGACCATTATAGTGCAAGCGGACTGCTAAAAGGGAGTCTAGTGTTAATAGATTGTTTTGCAATGCCGGCAAATTTTCTCCATTTCTAATAGCAAAGAGGCAATTCTGTCGCATACTTTGTAATTGTTGATTTTATTGAATCAAATCAGACATATAGCACCAATTTTTTTCAGCGGCCGGCTGAACCGATGCGAATCAGGAGTCCCAAAGGCAATGACAACTGGCGATTGGCAAGGATTAAAGGTGTCGGCCGAGGGGGCCCTGCTGCCGCCCGACGAGATAACCCGGCTTTTGCATGGTAGCTGGGTTATCCGCATCATCAAGACGGCTGTTGAACTTGAACTCTTTCAGCAATTAAAGGAAGAGGCCCGAACCGCTCAGGCTGTGGCGGATGCTCTCAAGTTTCCAGTCAAGGGTGTGGAGATGATGCTGGATAGTCTCGTGGGGATGGGACTCTTGCTGCGCCATGATCTGGAAAGGAGCGGCAGTCTGGAGCCGACGGCGGTGCGGGCGGGTCGAGGCGGCGGTGCGGGGCATGCATCCAGTGTGCCTGTTTACAAGCTTAGCACCGTGGCCGGCACTTACCTGTTGAAGGAAAGCCCGCTCTTCATGGGCATGTATCTCAAGCAGCATGATGAACTGGATAAGATGTGGCGGGGTCTCAAAGACACCGTCAGTACCGGCAAGCCGGTCATGGAAGTAAATCAAGAGGAAAGGGCGGCAGAGATATTTCCCCATCTGGCCGAGTCAATCGTGCCGCTCAATTACGCCATAGCCGTCGATGCCCTGCAGTTTGTGAAGCAGCGCCTGGCCCTGGCTGATCGCAGCGGCAGTAGTTTGCGGGTTGTGGATGTGGCTGCCGGCAGTGCTGTCTGGAGCATCCCCTTCGCCCAGGATAATGCCGGCACCAGGGTGACGGCCATCGATTTTGAGCCGGTGCTGGCCGTCACCGCTAAAATAACCGAACGCTTCCAGGTGCGTGCTCAATACGAGGACTTACCCGGTAACTGGCGGCAGGTGGCTCTACCCGAGCAAGCTTATGATGTGGCCATACTGGGGCACATCTTGCATTCCGAAGGTAAAGAGCTGAGCCTCGAGCTGTTGCGGTATTGTGCTCGGGCTCTGCGCCCGGGTGGTGTGCTTGTAATCGCCGAATTCTTTACCAATAAAGAGCGCACGGCGCCTCTGCATCCACTTATGTTCGGCTTGAATATGTATCTTGCCACCACCGATGGTTGTGTCTTTAGTCAGGAAGAAATGACTGAACTTTGCATGGAAGCCGGTTATTCTCAGGTAGTCAGGCATTCCGCCGTCGCTTATCTGTCACCCCTTCTCTTCGCTGTGAAGTGAGTTAAATGTCTGATATTGCCTTCTATGTGAAGTACCGCCCGGAGGAAGTGAATGACGGCTACTGGGCCGTCTATAAGCGGCTGCTTCTGCCGGGTCAGCTACTTTCGGTCTTCTTTGTCAGCTTCCTTGTGGCGGAAGGCTATGCTTACAGCACAACCGAGCTGGGTGATTACATCTTTGGCGCCGCCGCTATCGATGAGGGGCAATTGCTCGTGGCCGTGCTCATTGCCGGTGTCGGCATTCCTTCCATAGTGACCGGACTGGTCGCCTTATTGATTGAAAGCCGCGTGAGAAACAGCTACGAGAGCCGCCCTAATTTTCACTTCCCAATAATTTATGTACTGGGGCAAAATGGCTTGAACATTACTTTTGCCAGTGGTCAGGGCACTCTCGACTGGAGTCACCTCAATGCTTGTGTGGAAACCGCCTACCAGTTTTGCCTGGTGGCCGGCCCTCAAGATGTGTTCGTGTTGCCGAAGCGCTGCCTGACAGGTGATGAGGAAGTGAAGGCGGTTCGCCATTTGATAGCTTCTAAAGTGCGGACCTATTTGCGCCATAGTGGCAAAGACTTGCCGATCAAGTATGAAAAGGCCGGCATTGCCGCAATTTCCGTGGAGGGAAGCGGCGTTGAGGTCGGGGATGAAGGTATTAAAACTGAGAGTCAGTCTTACGCTCAGGGCGAACCGAAGGGCGAGGACCAGAGCAATTCGGACCAGAGCAGTTCGGACCAGAGCCCCGGGGACTGCGGGCAGTCTTCCGCAGGCGGTGAAACTTTAGGTGTCGAGCTTGATCCGTCCTTGCCTCCCGGTCTGAAAACGGGAGTGGCTGTGGAAGTGATCTATCGTGAAGGGGAGGTGCAGGGAGCCGAGAAGATTTATTTCTTTCGCAAGCGCTTGCCCATACTCTCCTTACAGTATCTTGCCTTTCTTGGCTGGCTCTTACCTTCCACATTTGCCGTCGGCTTTATCTGGGGCAAGAGCGATCTGGTCTATGAACTCTTCCAGAACTATGGCTGGGTCTTCACTTTTGCCCTACCTGTCTACGCTTTGCACGCTGTTTATACCTATCTTCTGGTCCTTGGTCGGGCTCGTCTTAGCGAAGCCATGAGCGACGGAAGGAACCCTCGCACCGAAGGTCAGGAGCGGATGCCGTTTGTTTTCGAGCTAACGGAAGAAGGCTGCGGACTTAGAGCGGCAGAGCGATACGCCGTACTTGCCTGGTGGCATTTCGAGGAAGTCTGGGAGACGAAAGAGACTTTTATGTTGCTCTTCGGCAGAAGAGGTCGAGCCATGTATGTCATTCCTAAGCGGGCTTTTCCGGAGAGAATTGGTCTGGCTTATGCTCACAATCTGCTCTCGCGAAAAGTGCGCAAGCTTCTGGTGCTGGAATAAGCGCTAGCCGGAAAAGCCGCTTGGGGAATTTGTCTTAGCGCCAGAAGCGACCGAAATTACCGTTTGCCAGGCGGCGCCAGTTCTTGTTCCGGCGATTGCCGCAGTTCTGGTTCCAGCCATTGGCCTGGTTCCAACCGTTGTTGAAATTGCCGCAGCCGTTGCCCTGGTTCCAGCCGTTGTTGAAGTTGCCGCAGCCGTTGCCGCGTCCGCGGCCCCAGCCGTAGTGATTGCCCTGATTCCAGCCGTTGTGTTTGCCGTGGTGTTTACTCCAAGCAGCTTCCGTGCCGGCAAATGTTAAACCGGCCAATGCTAGCGCTATAACGAGCAATTTCATGATCGTACTCCTTAAGTATGGACATTCTTACCGTCGCTGTTATTGAACAGCCCAGTCGGGTCGAACTGAATTAGGTCTTCTGTTTTTGCTTCCTGCTCGTGGTGTTAGCTGCCCCGAACTCTGCGGCAATTAACTTCACTTTTATTGAGCTACGAAAAGATATGACGCGAACAGATAGAGGATGTTGCCGGTGGGCAGCCCTAATACCCAGAAATTCCCTGAAATTTGATTAGAATTAGTTAGTCTTGGGCGCCCCTGGGAAATTCCGGCCCGGCATCGGAGTCCGAGTCGACATCCGCTTCTCCTTCACCCTCGCCGTCCGACTCCTGGTTGGCATTCAGTCTGAGCAGTTCCCGGCGCCATTCCAGATCGGCCTGGGCTTCTTTAATCAGGCTTGCCAGACCGAGGAAGTCGGCAAAGGAAAGATCGATGGCCATGCCGATATCGAAGGTGAGTTTTACTCTTTCCCAACTGAAGGCGCAGGACATGCAGACCATGTGGTCCGGTCCGCAGACTTCGATGATTTCGTTCTCGTCGCATTGGAGCGGGTCTTTTTGCCAGTTCAGGTATTCGACGAATTGCTCGTCTTCCAAACTTTGCTGGACCAGGAGCACCAGGGCCTGATACTGGGTGTTGGTCAAGTAAATAGTGACTTCTTGCCGTCTGAAATCGAGGGCGAATTCACCATTTTCTTTGTCGAGGTAGAGATCTGCAAATGCATTAGCGAAACTTATTTGTAATTGCGAGCTAGTCTTCATTTTTTACCTAACTACTTGAGCCACTCGGCGACATCTTTGGCGTGATAGGTGATGATCAAGTCAGCACCAGCCCTGACAATGCCGGTCAAAAGTTCCATTACCACTCGCTTCTCGTCAATCCAGCCATTGGCGGCAGCGGCTTTGACCATGGAATACTCTCCAGATACATTATAGGCTGCAACGGGCAATTTGGTTATATACCGGGCCTCTGAAATTAGGTCCAGGTAAGGCATAGCCGGTTTAACCATGACAATGTCGGCGCCTTCCTCGATATCCAGCTCGATTTCGCGCATGGCTTCTCTGGCGTTGGCCGGGTCCATTTGATAGCTGGTCCGGTCTCCAAACTGGGGAGCCGATTCGGCCGCTTCCCGGAAAGGACCATAGAGGGCGGAGGCAAACTTGGCGCTGTAAGCCATAATCGGAATGTTTTCATAGCCGTTTGCATCGAGAGCGGCTCTGATAGCGGCGATTCGCCCATCCATCATGTCGGAGGGGGCGATTATGTCGGCGCCGGCTTCGGCCTGAGACACGGCGGCCCTGGCCAGAATTTCCAGGCTGGGATCATTGAGGATCTTGCCCTCATGGACTATGCCGCAATGGCCGTGGTCCATGTATTCGCACAAGCAGGTGTCGGCCACCACGATTAACTCAGGGAAATGCTTCTTCAGTTCGCGGGTGGCTTTCTGAACTATGCCCTGCGAATGCCAGGCGCCGGTGGCTTCAGCATCTTTAGTGGCCGGAATTCCGAAAAGCAATACCGACTTTATCCCCAGTGCGACTACTTCTGCCGCTTCTTTCAGCATCTCGTCAATGCTCTGCTGGTGTATGCCGGGCATAGACTTGATCGGGGTCTTGATGCCCTTGCCTTCTACGATGAAGAAGGGATAAATGAGCTGCTCCAGGCGCAGATGTGTTTCTCTTATCATCGCTCTGAGCGGCGCTTTTGAGCGCAGGCGACGCATTCTCACGTCGGGAGTGACACGGGGCAGTATGTAATCCATAGACTTGTCACGTGTCTCAGTGAGCGATTCTTTCATTTAAGGTTCCTACCTGATCTGAAGGGAGCAGACTAATAGATATAAACAATAAATATATCCTCAAACCGAAGCTGCTATGCCAATAGCAGCCTAATTTTTATGGTTTGGGAATTTTAATGCTGTCAAGATTGCTTCTGTGAGACCGTCCAGGCTGTGCACCCGAGCTTCAATGTCTACTCTTCCGAATTGTCTTTCAGCTTCTCTGGCGGTGATCGGTCCGATCACCGCAATTTGAGTTCTGGCCAGAAGCGCCGGCAGGTTATGGTCTTTCATGATTTGGGCGAAGTTGCGCACTGATTGAGCGCTGGCCATGGTCAGGAACTGCACTTCTCCGGCCTTTAGTCGGCGGGCGATGACCAGGGCTTCGGCCTTTGCTTCTTTGGGTACGACGGTTTTGTAGACCACAGCGTGATGCACCCTTGCTCCCTGAGCGGCAAGACCTTCCACTATCACTTCTCTGCCGATATCCGTGCGAGGCCAGAATACGGCTTTGTCCGCCAGTGGAAAAGCGGCCGGCAACTCCGCCACCAGGCTCTCGGCCACAAAGCTGGAGGGTTGGAAGCTTGTAGACAGCCCATGCTCGGCTAGTTTAGCTGCCGTTGCTGCGCCGATGGCGGCAATCCGGCTTTTCTCTAAAATTTCAAATCTGCCGATTTGCTTGAGTCTCTGAATCGTGGCATCTACGGCGTTGGCACTGGCAAATACGAACCAATCAAAGTGCGCCTGGTCTGAGAAGTGCCTGTCGAAACTTTGCCATTCCTCCGGTTCGCACAGCTCCAGCACCGGAAAATCCAGAACCGAGGCTCCCAGGTCCTTTAGTTTTTGACCGTAAATTTCGCTGCCGGCACGTGCCCGGGTAACTAGAATGGTTTGACCGGCCAGTGGCTTCCCTTGCTTGTCAGGCTCGTTCATTACATTCGCTCGTTAGTCTGGTCTTGCCAATCAGGGCGGTGATACTACATTTGGTGTTGACTGCCGTAGTTGAGCCAGGACTGCGCCTGCCCCCAGGTTTTCAATTTCACGAGCGAGCGACAAGCCGAGAGTGGCTGCCTCAGCCGCCGGCCCTTGTTTAGTGGCGCGAAAAACGCGGCTGCCATCCAGTGCTGCCACGCAGGCATCAATCTGTAAGGTGCTAGTTTTCTCGTTAAACTTTGCCAGCACGCCTGCCGGGACCGAGCAACCGCCTCCCAGGCAATCGAGGAAGGCTCTTTCGGCGGTGATTTCGTAGCGAGTGTTTCTGTCTTCAATCTGCTGCAAAAGGCTCTGGATGTCTTCGTCTTCTTGCCGGCATTCGACGGCGAGAACGCCCTGGCCGGCGGCAGGTGTTACCTGTTCCGGGGGGAGATATTCCTTGATTTTGTCTTGCAATTCCAGACGGTGTAAACCTGCCGCTGCCAGAATCATGGCGTCGCATTGCCCTTCTTCCAGCTTACGCACCCTGGTGGGAATATTGCCTCGCATGTCAATGAACTTGAGGTCTTGTCTGAGGGCTTTCAACTGAGCCGCTCTTCGTCTACTGCTTGTGGCTACGGTGGAGCCGGGGGCGAGCTGCCGGAAGCTTTCCGCACTGTTAGAAAGAAAGACGTCTCTGGCGTCCTCCCGATTTAGTACGCAAGCCAGAGTCAGCCCGTCAGGCATGTCGGTGGGAAGATCTTTGAGGGAGTGCACCACCAGGTCGACTCGTCCATCCAGGAGGGCTTCTTCCAGTTCTTTGACGAAGACCCCTCTGCCGCCCAGCTCGGCGATGGGGCGGTCGAGAACTTTGTCACCGCCGGTGGTGATATGCAAGATGTCTATCTTTAGTTGTGGGAAGAGGGACTGTATTTTGTTGATGACTTGATCCGTCTGCAGGCAGGCCAGCTTGCTTTCTCTCGTGCCGACAGTCAACTTCTCTCTTTTCACGATATTTCTTGACCGCGCTTGTTGCGATTTTCAAGCCGGCGCCTAGACTCGTCTCTGCAACCGGCAGGTTGCCCACCAGCAAGGGGATCGAGATGAAAGAGGGTGCGCAAGGCTTCCGCCTGTTGCTTGAGAATTTCGTAGTCCTTG
Source organism: Candidatus Melainabacteria bacterium (assembly GCA_016212515.1). Lineage (GTDB taxonomy): Bacteria > Cyanobacteriota > Vampirovibrionia > Obscuribacterales > Obscuribacteraceae > Obscuribacter. Next base: position 29,088 of record JACRFZ010000051.1, on the reverse strand, counting down.
GTGGCTTTCAGTTGCACTGTCGGATGGTGCAAAATTTGATTGACAATGGCGCGGCTGATGGATTCCATCTCAAAACGGCTGCCTTCTTCGCTCTTTTCACCCTGGGTGCTGGTCTTAGCTATTTGCTCCAGTCGAATGGCTTCAATCTTTTCTCTCAGTTCGGCAATTGTCGGCACCACCAACTGCGAGCGCAGCCAGTTATGGTAATCCTCGAAGAGTTCATAGACGATGGACTCTGCTTCAAAAACAATAGCCTCGCGCTCGGCTTTATTGCGGGTGACAATTTCAGCCAGATCGTCGGCATGGGCCAGGCTGACTTTTTCCAGAGAAGCAACGGCCGGTTCAACGTTGCGTGGAACGGAAATATCTATGATCAACTGTTCGGGTGAACCGGCATGTCTGTGAGCCGCCAACGATTTGGCATCAAGGACTGGTTCGTCGGCACCGGTACTGACGATGACCAGGTCGGCTTGAGCAGCTAAGGCTGTTCTTTCGCTGAAATCAAAACCACTTTTGATTTTTTCTTTGTTGTTCAGCTTACTTTTGAGAAAAGCAGCAATGCGTTCCTGATTTCGATTGAGCAGCACGACCGCGCCGTTGCCGCCATCGGAGAGGAGATGCTTGACGCAGATCTGCCCCATTTTGCCAAGACCGAGCACTACTACCGACTTCTCAGCCAGGCTGCCCAGTCTGGTTCTAGCCAACTCCAGAGCGGCCGAGCTTACCGATACCGCCCGTCTACCCATGGAAGTCTCGGTTCGTACTTTCTTACCGCAAGAAAGCGCAAGTTTAAAGATGAAGTCCAACAGCGGTCCGGCTGCCTGTCTTTCCAGGGCAGTCTGGTGGGCCGATTTGACCTGCGCCATAATCTGGGCTTCGCCCAGCACCATGCTGTCCAGTCCGGCCGCAACGCGCAACAGATGTAGAACTACGTCGTCCCGAAGAAGCTTGAAGTTTGGTTTGAGAATTTCATGGTCGCTGACATGCTGAACCGAGGCGAAGAATGCCTCAATATCAGCCATTCCACCCCGTACGTCATCTACAACTGCGTACACTTCGGTACGATTGCAGGTTGACAAGATGGCGGATTCCTTTATGTGGGGGAAACGCTTCAGAGCTTCCAGCGCATGACCTATGCAAGAGTCCGGGATGCAAAACTGTTCCCTGATAGCCAGAGGTGTGAAATGGTAATTGATTCCGCAGACAACTAAGTGTTGATTCATGGTTCCCGAACCGGGGTCAGATCAGCTCGTGCCGAAGTGCATCCCCCCTCTCGACGATTATAGCCAGGCTATCTTGGGGCTTGTCTGAGCTATAGATCAGAGTAAATAAAAAGTATTGATAACCCGAGTGGCACTTTGCAACTTGCCCCTGTGGTCGCAGGGGCGGAAAATTTGCCTGGCGGGTTGTAATGGGGAGGCTGGCAAACTTTGGGCTTCGGGAGTGAAAGAGGCCTGTTAGTAGTCTATTTCTTACATAAAGAAACCTAAATGAAGTGAGAAGGGCGGAACCCTTCTCAGCGGTGTAGTAAGCGGCAGACCCGTCGTGGCCTGGGGAGGTTTTGGATTAGACGGTCGGTCTATTTCCGAAAATGCCGGCAGGTTGGTGTCGCCCTGAATTTTCAATCGATAACGAATTGCTATTTGTCGGCGAGGGAGCGGTTGAACTTTTTGGCAGCGTTTTTCGTCTTAGAAAATGAAGCGAGGAGGGCTGAACATGACAAAGCGTTCTTTAGACGGGCATGAGAAAAAACTGCAAAAGATTTTGGATAAAGTCGGTGTCGTTTGGGAGGAATTTTGCTCAATTTACCCTGACGAGGGAGCTTGTTGGTTTGCCTTGTTCGATGCACTTAGTGCAAACAATGCACTCTTTTGCCGAAGCTGTAATTCTCGTGCCGTGCAGTTCAGTCCTCTCAGTCGCAGTACTCGCTGTGAAAGCTGCTATCGGATAACCTGGTTGACGGCGGGAACGGTCTTTCACGGTGCCCGCAAATTGCGCCCCTGGATGGCTGCCATCTGGCTATTTGAGCACGACATAAAAATCAGCTCCTCAGGCTTTTCTTTTCTCCTCCAGATAGCGCAGTCCTCAGCTTTGAATATGTACAAGAGTCTCTTCTTCGTAGTCAACTCCGAAGGAAAGCAGAACGCAACTGAAGCTAGTTCCAGCCAGTTTCTGCAAATTTTCAATAAGCGTAGTCTGGAAACGCTCAGTTGGCAGCATCCGGTCACTGAAGAAGGGCTGCCAGACAAGAACTTTCAAGAGTTTAATGGCAACGGTTCTGGAGCCCACTGTCCGCATCTTGATAGTTCCCCGCCGAAGACAAGCTCCGAGTCTACAACCAGTGCGAGCGAACAAGCGTCTACTGAATGTCGCGAAAGCTCTGTTGAGAAGCGAATACTAGCGCTGCTCACCGGAGGAGAAAAGACCTTTGATGAGATTTGTCTCCATAACGATTTTGAGACTGCTGAAGTAAACAGAGCTCTTACGTTTCTGGAATTGGAGTCCAAAATCGTGTCGCTTGTAGGCGGCAAGTATGGTCTTGTAAGTGCAGAGTCGTTCCTCCGCTCGCCCGGCCATAGAGAAGTTGGAAATGAGGAAAGTGCCAATTCATTGTCTATGGATTTGGAACAGGCTGTTGAGTCGTTTTGTCGACTTATCAAGCAGGAGTTTCACGGTATCAGCCGCAAAACTATTGCTCTTTATGCGGCTTTGAGGCAATTGCCATTGTCTTACGAGAAACTTGAGAAAATTACAAGCTCAAGGCTTTTGGGCGCTTGTTTGTTTCGAGAGCCAATTGGTCGGGAGCAGATTCGAGTTTATGTTTCGCCCCAGTTTTTCCCGTTCGTCACCGAGGCTTCTCCGGCGCACACATAGGTTCTGCCTCAGTTGCCTGCAGGGCTAGCGCAGCGTTGCTTGTGTCACCAGGGGTGTTACGGTGCTGGCCGTTCTAGTCAATTGCTGTGAGTTTTTGTGCCAGGCAGAGAGATTTGAGGCCAGCTCCGGATGCAGCTTTTCACCCAGCCAGGCCAGCCCATCTAGAATTCGTACTGTTGGTCGGGCCAGCATGTCGCAACGTGGCTCCGGCTGAAAGTAGACCTGACCGTTTTTTACGGCTTTGAGGTTCTTCCAGGGGGATTGCTTCAGAAATTCCTGCTTTCTTGCTTCGTAAGGCATAATGATTACGTCCGGCTGGGCCAGAAGAAGCTTCTCGGCGTTATAGGAAGGGTAGGCGGCCTCCAATTCGGAAGCGATGTTGGTGCCACCGCAGGCGGTGATGACTCCGTCCAGGAAACTGTTTTTCCCGACGGTCATTAGTGGCTTGGGCCAGACGCAATAAAATACTCGCGGTTTGCGTTTGGCGCTGCCTATTATGTTGTGGAAGGAGTCCATGCTATCCTCAAGGTTCTTTGCCAGTGCTTCGCCTTTGCCTTCCTTTCCAACCAGTCTGGCCAGCTCTTTGATGTTCAGACCGATGTCATTCAGGTGATTGTTCTTCAGAACCAATGTTCTGAAGTTATTGTGCTTTAGTACTGCTTCCAGATGTTCCTGACCGGAAACAAGCAGTACGGCGTCGGGTTTGAGCCTGGCTAGCCTCTCCAGGTTGGCTGATACGAAAGTGCCGACCCTGGTTATGGATGAAACCTGTTGCGGGTAGTCGCAGTAGGTGCAGACGCCGACCAGGTGGTCGGTCGCTCCCAGTGCAGCAAGCAGCTCTGTATTGGAAGGGGCTAGTGATACCAGCCGAATCGGTCTGGTCTGCACTTTTGTGTTGGATGGAGAGGCTCTGCCGGTCTCCAGCGGTTTGTTAACCTGGGAAGGAGCGGCCTGGCTGCCGCTATTGAAAAGCAGTCCGGCTCCAGCCAGTCCCGCTGTCATCAGTCCTATTTGGAGCAGTCTGGTGCCGGGAAATCCCTCTGTAACCGCACTCGTGCCCCCGCTCTGGCCGGAACCCTTTGGGGCGCTTTGCTCGGCATCTGTGGAGGTTTGATCTTGGCTGTCCATGCGGATTTTCTGGCTCATTCCTGGCTTACTCGTGGCTGCGTCCGGTGGTGGCTTGCAGCCAATGCAGGGCTTCTTCTACTCGCGCTTCCGGAGTCGAGCTCCTTATTGTACACGTGCTTGGCCAGAGGTCCCATTCATACAGGGTCATTCTCACCAGGCGGTCTACTTGCCTTTGATAGTCCGGATCCGTCCAGCGAAATCCGTCTTCGGGCGGGGGGAAGACCGGTGGGATGTAGAGAATATGGCTGTATTTGTCGGCCTGCTCTCTGGCAAGTCTGTAGAACTTCTCCGTGTCATAGGTCATGGCCTGGCAGATGTTCCACCGCTGCCAGAGCACCCAGGCATCCAGAGTGGAGCGGTCGCAGAGGAAGTTCTTTTCTTTCTCTTCTTCTTCTATTTGTCTTTTCAAAACTGCGAATTTGAACTCTTCCTGCTCGCCTTGCGGAATATCGCTGAGTTTCTTGATTCCACGCTCCTGGCAGACTACTCTTGCAATTTCCGGAATACCCGGCAAATTAAGGCGCGGAGCCAGCGCATCCACCAGGGTGGTTTTGCCGACTCCGCTTGCACCAACAACTATGATTCTCGTTTCCTTACTGTTGATGGCTGCCTCAATTCAGCGTTGCTTGTTGCTGTCTTTCCGATTTCGTCCCTTCAGCCGTTATTCTGGGTGGGAGGCAACTTCACGGTCGCTTGTGGGATGCCGGAGTTGTTTCCGGGATTGGAATTGCCTCCGGAGTTGCCTTTTTCTGTGGAAGCGCTGATTTTGTTTTTCAGAGATTCGGTCAGATCTACCCCCGTCAAGCCTTTGATCATGGTCAGGCTTTGAGCGGCGACACCCATTACGTCTGCTGATATTTTGGTGATGCCGGTTGATTCTCCACCACTGGAAAGGAGGGTGATATTGCCCACTTTGGCTAGGGGAGAAGCAGCGGCCTGCACCAGTTCAGGGAGTTTTTCGACTATCATGTTGGCGATGGCTGCGTCGTTGTATTGCTTGTAAGCCTCTGCTTTCTTGGCCATGGCGTCGGCTTCCGCCTGTCCTTTGGCCGCAGTGACCTGAGCTTCGGAGAGACCTTTGGCTCTTTCGGCTTCCGCTTCCGCCATACCGATGGCGCGTTTTGCGTCGGCTTCCGCCATGGCTTTCAGTTTCATGGCTTCTGCTTGACCCTGGGCAGCCAGCTTGGCAGATAGAGCATCAGCTTCGGCAAGCATTCTGCGTTTTTCCTGCTCAGCCTGAGCCATCAACCTGATTCTCAACTGTTCGGCCTCGGCCGGTTTGGTGATTTCCACTTCCAGGGCTACCTGGCGCTTGGTCACTTCCACCTGTTGCAGTTCTACTTCTTTCTGCGCTTCGATGATTTTGATCTTCTGCGTTTCTTCGATGAGCTTCTGCTGCGATTGTGCTTTCACGATGTCGTACATCATGTCTGATGCGGCTTTCGTGCGAGAAACTTCTGCTTGATATTGAGCTTGCGAAACCTGGAAGTTTTTGGAGGATTCCGCTACGCGAGTATCAGCGGCGAGCTTGGCTTTTGCCCCTTCTTCAGCGGCCTGTGCTTGAGCGATTTGAGCGTCTCTGGAAGCATTGGCGCGGGCTATTTCGGTCTCTTTGGTGGCTTCCGCTTCACCGATAGCAGCGTTTCTTTTCGCTTCAGCAGTTTGTTTTTTACCAAGGGCTTCCAGATAGCCCACAGTGTCTCTTATCTCTTTGATGGTGAAAGAATCAACCGTCAGTCCCATCTTAGCCAGGTCGGCTACGGAAACTTCCTGCACTTTGCAGGCAAAGGAATCGAAGCTCTGGATCAGTTCTTCCACGGTCATGGTGCCCAGAATGGCCCGCAGGTGACCGACGAGAGTTTCGTGGGCAACGGTGGCAATTTCGTCCTGGTTTTTATTGAGAAAACGTTCTGCGGCTGTGGCGATGGCTTCTTCGTCACCACGCACTTTCACTTGTGCTACACCGTCTACGTAAATCGGGATTCCATTCTTAGTGATCATTGGTGCTTGCGAGTGCACTTCAATCGTCATGACCTCCAGAGAAAGGATGTTTTTCTGGTGTATCAAAGGCATGACTATCTTGCCGCCACCCCTGACGATCTGGGGCCCGCCGGGAGTGAAACCGGTGATGAGCATTGCTTCGTTGGGGCCGCATTTTTGATAGAGGTTGGCGAAGAAGTAGCAGACGAAAATAAGGGCTACAAACCCAATTCCAAAGCCACCCAAGAGCATGATGTCCATTTTTTGAACCTCCTGTCGGTTTGGACCCGACCGATTTAATTTAATCTCTAGCTGCCTTATTCCCTGATAATGGAATTCTCTCGACGGCTGTCTGATATTGTTGCTTGACTTAGTTGAACCTATACTAAACCGAATATGGTGGCGTCGCCGCTATTAATGCACATTCCTTTATAATCTTGGCAACCCTTCGGCGCGGGCATTGTTCAGGTCTTCAGACCTGGCTGAGGCTGATAATTTTCCTCCCGTGCGGGGTCGCTCCAAAAAGTGCTTGCTTGCCCTGCTGTTCGGCTTCCTCAGTTAAGGGCCGGTCAGCTTTCTTACCGGTGGGGTTGTTTAAGATTCCTGATAGGGCTCAACGTAGACCAGGTGACCTTCTCTTTCAACGATCAGCACCTTGGAGCCCCGTTTGATGGTTTCGCTGGTGGAGGCGCTTTTGGCTGCAGCATTGAAACGGGTCGTGCCGATTACATAGGTAACTTCGCCGGTACCGCCCTCGCCGATGGAAGCGCTCACTTCCGCCACATGGCCTATGGCATCGCTTGATTTGACGGTATTGGAAACGTTCAACTTGGCGGTCAGGTAGGCAAAAACGTTGCGCATGACGATGACTGCCACCAGCCCCACTAAAATTGCCGGCACCAGGGTGACCAGACCCAGGAAGGGCAGGCACTTCATTAGAACCAATCCGGTCAAACCGACGAAGCCTGTGAAGACCGATATGGAAGTAGGGTTGAGGATGCCGAGGATTTGAAAGTAGGTGGAGGTTTTGACCGAGGCCACCACGGTGTTGCCGGTGGACTTCAGGTCTTCCATTTCGTTATGTCCGTGACTGCTGCCGTGTGCGGCGGCATGGCCTTGCCCATCCATGGCTGCGTTGCCATGACCGGCCACGGTTGATGTGATCTGCGCATGGCCGCCGTGACTGTGGCCGCAGTCCCCGTGCTGGTGTAAGTGCAGGTGTCCTGGGTCGGTGCTGTCTCCGTGTTCGGCGAAGCCTCCCATGAAGAAGGACACTATAATGAAGCCCCAGCCGAAGACCGTGCAGGCCAGGTAGAGCTGTGTGAGAGTATCGAGAGCGAACATAGGCTGCTTGTCGACCTTGAGTTGAGGATATTTGCCTGAGTTTCCTTTGCAGTTGGCAGTGTATGAAAGATACCCAAGCAGGGGCTTAAGTAAACGCCCGGAAGGACTCTGAAGCCCCTGAGAACCTAAAGAAATAGCTAAATGTAGCTCTGCCTGCGTTCCCCTGGCGCCCTGGCGGGATGCTTGTCCGGCGCTTGCTGAGCGGTTCTCGGGCATTTGTCGGGGCGTGCCTACTGTTTGTGCCGACCGATGGAACGGCGAAGTGTACAATAAAGGCGGGAGATTACACCGTGGACCTTGCCCTCTGTCATAGCAATATGGACTTTGACTGCCTGTCGGCGCAGTATGCGCTCACCAGGCTCTATCCTGGCTGCAAGATGGTTCTCAGCAATCAGCTCACCGGTAATGTGCGTAATTTCATTGCCTTGAATCGCAATCTGCTGCCCACCGTTGATATCAAATATGTCGACATGGCCAGGGTCGATCGCATTTTTCTGGTGGATTGTCAGCACATCGAGCGCCTGGACGAGGCGGTCAGGGCGGCCCTTACAACGGTTCTGCCCGGCCGGACCAAAGGCCGGATGCCCGGTTCCGTCTCTGCTTTTCCACCCATCATTATCTTTGACCATCATGCGCCTGGTGCCACCGAAAGCGGTGGCGGAAGTCGGGGCGGTGTGCTGCCGACTTCAGGCGCTGCCGGTTCCCAGATAGAGTATGTCGGCGCTTCCACCACTCTCCTGGTGGAGAAGATCATGGCGGAAGCGGTGCCCTTAACGAGTTTTGACGCCACTGTTCTGGCTATCGGCATATATGAAGACACCGGTTGCCTGACTTTTAGCGGCACCACCAGTCGGGATGCCGCTTGCATTGCTTTCTTGCTCAGCCGTGGCGCCGATCTGGCGCTGGTCCGGGAGTACATGCGCACCAGGCTGGAGCCGGATCAAATTGAGTTGTTCGAAACGCTTCTGCAGCAGTCTATGACCCTGGAAGTGGAGGGACACCGTTATCTGATTGCCGCCCACAGCACCCCTGACTTTGTCGATGGTTTAGCAGTAATCACTCGGCAGCTGCTTGAGCTTCAGTCTTGCGAAGGGGCATTTACGATTGTGCATATGCGAGATCGTGTGCACCTGGTAGGGCGGTCCGATAGTCGTACCCTCAATGTGCGGCAGGTGGTGCGAGCTTTTGGCGGTGACGGGCATCCCGGCGCCGGTTCGGCCGTGATCAAGGGTGGCGATGTCCATGCTATAAAAGCTGAAGTAGTGGAATTGATCAGGCAGATGTCGGCACCGCAGCCGGTGGCAAAGGACATCATGGTCAGTCCGATTCGTACCATTCGCCCTGATATCTCCATGGACGAAGCCGGTCGTCTCATGTTGCGTTACGCCATGGATGGGCTGGTGGTAATGGATAACGATGAGCCCGTGGGTATCATTTCTCGCCGCGATATTGATCAAAGCCGGCATCACCGCCTGGGTCATGCTCGGGTTTCCGGTTTCATGAGTCGTCCGGTCTTGACGGTTCCCGAGGATGCCACTCTCGTTGAAATGCAGCAGTTGATGGTATCGGAGGATATCGGCCGGTTGCCCGTGCTGGACGGTCAGAAACGACTGGTGGGGCTGGTATCGCGGCAAGATGTCTTGAATTCTTTGTATGGGCAGGCGGGCGGCGGCGCGCTTGTGCACCGGGGCTCCGATCGCAAAAGCAGGCGGTCTGGTGTTGGTGTTTCAGGCAATAATCTCTCCAGTCGCTTGCAGTCCTTCAGCCCTCTCATTGTGGAAATCATTAAGGTGATTGGATTAGCGGCGCAAAGTGCCGACATGACTGCCTATGCCGTCGGTGGTTTCGTGCGGGATATGCTGCTTGAGCGGGCTAATTTCGATCTGGATTTTGTGGTTGAGGGTGCGGCCATTGAACTGGCCGAAACCCTGGCTCGAACCGATGGACGTTTCGAGATCATGGCCCGCCACGAGCGGTTCGGTACGGCCAATCTACTTTTCAAAGACGGCAGCGTAGAGCAAGAGGTAGACCTGTCTACGGCCCGTACTGAGTTTTATGAGTTTCCGGCCGCCCTGCCGGAAGTGGAACCGTCCAAACTGGAGCAGGACCTTCTCAGGCGCGACTTTACCGTGAACGCGCTGGCTGTTTGCATCAATCCCAGCCGCTTCGGTGAATTGGTGGATCACTTTAACGGCGTCCGAGATCTGGAGCGCAAAGTAATACGTATTTTGCATCCTTTCAGTTTTATTGAAGACCCAACCCGCATTGTGCGGGCGGCTCGCTTTGCCGGACGTCTCGGCTTTCACCTGGATCCGACTACCAAAGAACAGGCCAAGCGGGCCGTCAGCATGGGCATCTTTGATGACCTCGGCGGGGTGCGCATGAAAGAGGAATTAAAACTGATTCTGCAATCCGGTGAGCGTATAAGATCCCTTTCCTTGTTGCAGGAGTTAGGCGGTAACCTTTGCTATCTGGACCGACAGTTATCTTTCACCGGTGGCGTCAAGCGCAGTTTACGTCGAGCCGAGCGCTTACTAGCCCGGTACGGCAATCTCGGACTGGAACAGGCTTATAACGGTTCCGAGGCGCAAGAGCGCTTTGAAAACTGGATAGTTTACCTGGGTGTATTGCTTTCCGAACTTGTGCCGGAGCGCGTCGAGGCCGTGCTTTTGAGGTTGCAGCTTACCAATAAGCAAAGAGATGCCATCCTCAGCGGTCTTGATTTGCACCGACAGATGCCCCTTTCAATGGGTGAATTGAGCCGCTCCGAACTCTATCTGGTGCTCAAAGGTCGCCCCCTGCAATCTCTGGCCATTGCCGCTTCCATTGCCCAGGTAGGCACCGATTTGCGCCGGGCTCTCAAGCTCTATTTCGACGAACTGGTAGATACCAGTCTGGAGATAACCGGCAGGGATCTTTTAAACCTGGGTTTTGCCGCCGGCCCCCGTCTGGGTCAGGTGCTGGAGCAGGTGCTGGCGGCTCGCCTCGATAAGAAGATTGCCGGCAAGGAAGAAGAACTCAAGTTGGCCGGCGAATTACTTGTGGCTGAACAGTAGTTTCAACCGGTTGGCAATTTATTGGCGGTAGATTAAGGCTTCAAGCCTGTGGTCGCAGGGCCTGCGGCGGTACGATGATTCGCACCGCCAGTGGTGCGATGCCGATTCGCATGGGCGTAGTACCCCAGGCGTCTCCGTCAATCATGGCTATTACGTTTTGACCGATTGTTCGGCTTGCACCTTTGCCCATCAGTTTGTTGGTGAATTCATTGAGACCGGCTTCCAGAATGCTTAAGGGTCGCATACGCTTGACCACGCTTATGGTCAGATCTCTTACCTTGCGCACGTAGTAAGGCGCTTTCCCGGCTGTGATAGCGCTGGCCGAGGCGGCGAAGTGAAAGCCGTACTTCAGGTAGTCGGAAAATTCTCGCGGAGAGAGAATGCAGAGGTCGAGTAAACCGTCGTTCATGGAGGCCGTCTCTGAGAGGCTGCCTACCCCGAGATCGGCGATATTGGTAACGAAGATACCAGTGGCGGAAATTTTGAAGACTTCGCCGTCGGCTTCAATACGAAAGAGAACCGGCGCCTTGCCCAGGGTCTGGACCATGGAGCCGGCGTAGGCAAGCATCTTCCAGTTTTCTTTGTCGCGGCGGTCGGGGGTGATGATGGCGTCGCTGAGGGGACCGGCACCGGCGGCGGCGGCAAAATATTGCCCGTTCATGATGCCCAGATCGATGGCCATTGGGCTGCCTTTCAGCAGAATATCTATGGCTTTCTCCACCGGGTCTACCAGCAGGTTCTCTTCATAAATTTTAAGATTGCGGGCGAGCAAATTGCCGGTGCCAAGAGGAATAATCCCTGACGGAATGGGAAGTTGGCGGCTGGCCAGGCAGTGCAAGACCATGCGCACGGTGCCGTCTCCCCCTGCCGCTACAATCAAGTCGGTGTTCCTGGGGCTTATGTCTTCAGGCAGAATGTTTTCCGGCGTGGTGCCGTGGGTGGTGCTGACTACGGTGACGCTACCGTCGTCCAGGCAGAGCCTGTGAACCACCGAACCCAGCCAAAGCTCAGGACCGGAGGCCGAGCCCGACGTTGGGTTGTAGATTATCAGCACCTTCTTCATGGGCTAGTTCTCAGATTTGACAAAAATTAGTGGGAAATAATGCTTCGGTAACGCCTCTTAACTTGTTGCCTGGCGGCTAAGGCGGCAGTGGTGCGGGTTTTCAATTTACTGCTTTACTTTTAAAGATTCTATCTTGTCCGAGGAAGTCAGGAGCAGATAGAATTCCATCTTGATTCCGGTGCAGTCATTTTCTATCAGTCTGGTTCTTGACTCACCTTTTCAGAAGCCCCTCCAGGGTAATGAGCAGACAGACTGAAGCTGGAAAATAGCCAGTGTATTGCCAGCGCCATCCACATTTGAAGCTATTGCTATATGCATTGCGCCGTCTTTTCTACCTTGGCTTCATGTGATACCGTTTGGGGTGGCAAAGTTGACAATTAATTGGATTTCAGTATTGTATTCCACACGGCGTGAAAATCTACTTCGCAGGGTTTTCCCTCGCGACAGAAAGGCAGGAATCTAGTGGTCACTTCAAAGAAGGCGAAAGCAGCGATTACGCTAGCGGCTTCCGTTCTAGCGCTTATGTCGGTTTCGACGGGCAGTCTGGCCCAGCCGGCTCTGGCTCGTGGTCATGCCCACGAGTGTTCCGAAGAACTAATGCACGGCAAGATCTATACGGTCAGCAAAGTGACAGTCAAAGCCTCCCCTGACAAAGTCTGGCAGGTACTCACCGATTATGACAATGCTTCCCGTGTCTTCCCGCAGATGAAGAAATGCAAGCTCTTGCAAGATCATGGTCACTCCAAGCTTGTCAAGCATGTGATCAGCCCGTCCGGGCTGCCCGGCAGCTACGAGTACACCGTGGAAGTGAAAGAGAATGCGCCCCATTCCATGGAATGGCATCGCGTCTCAGGCGCTTTCAAACAGGTTGACGGTTATTGGAAGCTTGAGCCCCTGGATGGCGGTCGTACCACCCTGGTGACCTATGCCAGCCATGTGGACGGCGGCATGTTCATTCCTCAGGCTCTGGTGCGCAGGCAGTGCAAGATTGACATGCCCGGTGTATTGAACACCCTCAAGGCGCAGTCTGAGAGCATTGCTTCCGTGCATATCGCCGGGCGCCCGCAAGAAAGCCGCAATCAATAAAGAAGAGCCGACTCTTGCTGCCGGTATCGCCGGCCGGCTTCGCCTGTCCCTGTTGTCGGACGGTTTTTAGCTCCAACTGAAGAGCCATTGCCGGCGATGGGCCAGACCGGCCGCATACTGTTTCAGGCTGAGCCGGTCATGCTGCGCACTGAGAATTTCCGGGCAGTAGGCAAAATGCTCCCGGGCTAGTTTCAGGCAGGTCTCCCTGGCGGAAGCCGCCGGGGGTTTGCCTACGTTCACCAGGAAGCATTCCTCGCTCAGGCAGAGGCAATCAATCTCAAACTCACGCCACCTGTTCAGGAAGGCCGAATGAATCGGTACTGCCGGACAGGCACCGGCCGAGCCGAAGTTGAGCCAGGCCGGTATGTGGCTGGTGTCGGTTATGTCGAGGAGCGCCCCGTAGACAAAGTCCTGCCTGCTCAATAGGCTTGGAATGGGAGTGGCTGCCGGCCTCTCGTCTTGCTGCGGCCATTCACCCGCTTCAAAGACATGGTCCTCCAGGCGACCGGCAATCCAGTCGTCAAGGTCGATTGCCCCGGCCTGTCTGAGCCATTCATCGGGGCTCTCCGCCGGATGCGCCTCTTCCAGAGCCATTCCAAGGGTTTCCATATGCAGTTCGAAACTTTCCGGCGTTCCCAAAAGGAGCGGCTTGAGACCCTTCTTGCTGCTTTCGGCAGCCAGCCTCTGCCAGGCTGCCTCCGCCTGGGCGCCATCCAGGGTGAAGACGGCCATGGTGCGTTCCTGGGGCAACATGACCTCAAGGAGACCCTGATAGTTCGTGGCGCATTCGTCCAGTAGCTCTCTTGCCAGGCTGAGCATCGTGTTTGTCTTTCCTTCCCACGGGGCTTTTCGGCAGGCGGTTGAGCTAGTGTTACGGGCCGCTGCCGGTTCGATATTATCCTATTAATAAGCTGGTAAAATGGCAAAGCTAATGAGGAGAGGTACCGAAGCGGTCATAACGGCGCCGCCTCGAAAGCGGATGGGCGCAAGCCACGTGGGTTCGAATCCCACCCTCTCCGGACTTTCAAACCTCATTACCGGTTCCTGACGCTGCTCGGCAGCGCGTTTTGGCGCGCCTTTGCCCGGTGCCCGCACTGAAGCTGTTGGTAAAAAGCAAGTTGGTTTCGGCTGCGTTTTGCTGCTAAGGCGGCTGTCTTTTCTCTATCTTTCTCAGTGCCGCACTACCGGCGGTGTCATGGCCGGATTGTCAGATCCGACTGTCAGATCCGACTGAGCGAGACTCACTCCTGTTACCGACATTTCCTGCCGGCCACAAGATCCATTACCGGGTCAATTGCGTGATTTCTGCCTGGGTGAGAGCCCCCCTGGTGCGGAAGCGCGGCGGAAAGTAGCCGGTCCTCTCCAGCCGCTCTCCGGCCACGGTCAATACCTTTTCCCAGGGGGCAAAACCGAGAACTTTCTGGTCTTTGCCCTGGCCGACCACCAGCGCTACTTGCTCCGCTTCCGGCAAGAGGGAATCTATTTCTTGAGACCAGGTGGTGACACTGCTTATGGCTTCCGTCGCCTTGCCTTCCTTCTTTTCCAGGGCGGCAAAAGTTGCTACAAAGGGAGCGCCTGGTCCTTTGCAGGTGGTTTCTTCCAATACCTTCTTCTGTTCGGCATAGATGGAATTGAGATAAAGGTTCTTGAGGCGCTTGAAAGGAAGGTGCAGGGGGGAGGATGGCGGCGGCAGGAAGTCTTCCAACTTGCCCTCCCGGCCGATAAGCGGCAGGGGCGGTAAGGGATTGGGTAGGGCTTGGGCTCGTTCATAGGCCTCCAGGCAGAGGGCCAGACCGTCTTCATCTTCCGAACCGGTCACCAGCAAAACATCATTGTTGGGTACGACCATTACGGGGTCGCCCTTGATGGGTAGTTCTTCGAACAATTGCGGGAAGATAATGCGCGCACCTTCATAGCTGTCTTGTAAAACGGATTGATAAAGACAACAGGGCCCGCCCGGCTCTCGGCTGATGCCATTGAAGCCGCCCCGGGCCGTCATTCTGGCCAGGTTCATGGTAGCCACGTCGAAAAGTTCGTCCACTGGCACGCCCCATTTGTTGATGGTGGCTTGGTCGATATAAGCTTTGCCGGCTGGTCTGTCCAGTACAAAGATCAAGCCCAGTTGGCTGGAAATGAGGGAATAGGGCAGGGGCTGCTCCCTCATTTCCAGCGCTTGCGAGGGGGCGCTGTCCGGTCTTGACCCGGCGGCTTGGTTGCGATTTTCCTCGGCCAGTTTTCTCAGTTGCATGCTCACTATGACAATGTTGAAAATGGGCATGGCATTGACCAGCAAGTTTGCCTTTGCTTCTTCAAAGGTTTCAGGCATAGTGAAAGGCTCGGTGATGCTCACTGCTTTTGCCAGAAAAGCCGGCTTGTCTTTGTCCTCGGCATTTTCGTATTCCAGAAAGAGGTTCTCCAGATAGAGAAGCTCGGGAGCTGCTTCCTCCGTCACATCTACTTGCTTGAGGGCAAAGCTCTCCTTGTCAAAATGCCATTTCTCCTGAGGGCGCGCTTCGCTCAATTTTTTCAGCACGGCTCTGGCGAATTTTTCACGCGCATTCTCCAATCCCAGTTTGTCTAAGCCAAAATTACCTAAGCCGGACATCTGCAGCACCTTGATTGATTTTGTGTTGATACCATAGCTTATCTGTCCCCCATTTGGGGGAAGCGGCTGTGCATTTTTCATGCAGTTAAGATGAATGTTGTTTCTTTCATTGCAGCCGTCGCCGCCTCATAGTCTAATGGTGAAAGTTAGTGTGATTGGGGCTTTGCGTAGGTTCGGCCGCTCTATGCCGGGCAGAGGGGCGGAACTAATTTACTATTTGGTGATTGCTTCTTGCGCCTTAAAGTGTTACCAATATTTTTTGAAAAGCAATTATGGATCACTACATGGACGAATTTAATTGGCGTAGGAAATTGGGTCAGGAGTTGGCACTCGCGTAAAGGTTAGGCAAATGGCAAAAATCCTTCTCGTGGAAAACGAGCCGGATTTGGCGGATGTGGTGAAGGACTGGCTGGAAGATGATTTGCACTCGGTGCAAGTATTGAATGATGGAAGCGGAGCCCTGGAGGTTCTCAGTAGGAATAAATTTGATTTGGTTATCCTGGATTTGATGATTCCGGGAGTGGATGGCTTTTCCGTCTGCCAGAGCTATCGTCAATCTGGTGGTGAGTCGCCCATACTCATGCTCACCGCCAGAAAATCAATGGAATGTATAGATGCCGGTCTGGATGCCGGTGCCGATGACTATCTGGCTAAGCCTTTCCAGTTGCGTGATTTGTCCGATCGAATTCGTCTTTTGTTGCGCCGACCGTCCGGCACCGTCATGGAATTGCGCGTGGGCGATCTGTTGTTGCAGCGGCGCTCCTGCAAGGTGACCAAGGGCGGCACCCTGGTGCGATTGTTGCCTAAGGAGTTTTTGCTGCTTGAGTACTTGATGCGCAACTGCCGCAAGGTTGTCAGCGTGGACGCTCTCATCGATCATGCCTGGGGCTCCGAGAGTTCCATCACCTCGGAAACAGTGCGTTCCTATATCAAAACCCTGCGCAAGAAGCTTGATACGCCCGGGGCAGATAGTTTGATCAAGAACGTATACGGCATGGGCTATAAGCTTGATCTGGAAGAGTAGATTGCACCGCTGGTAGTGGCTTGCAAGTTGCCCCGTAAGCGGCCTGATTTGCGATCTGAAAAAGGGGGACATTTTCGCTTACTTCGGTGAGCCTGCTTTGTCCTGTCTCTTTCTTGCCCGCTCACCACAGGGTGCGGGGTGTACAATAAACGGAGTTAATCAGGAGATGTGTTATGCGATTTGTCCGGGCTCTGGCCATTCTTTCTCTTGTCTTCCTGCCTGTTGCAATGACCGGTTGTAAATCGCGGCCGGCTGCCGAGACCGGCCCAGCTACCACGGGTGAGAAAGTGGAAACCATGGAGTCCATCCCGGCGCCTAAGAGCCCGCACAGGGTCATGGCTGCCGTTGCCGGTAATGACAGCCTCAGCCCCCTGCAATTGCAGTATCTGGTCAATATGCAAAACAAACTGCTGACCGCCTGGCGCCCGGTGCCCTCCGACAAGCAGTACAGCGTCACTTGTGAGTTTAATGTGACCCGGCCGGGCTTCTGTTCGAATGTACAAGTTGTGGCTGCTTCCGCCAATCAGCGGTCCATTGAAAAGACCCTTGATACTGTGCGCATGCAGGCTCCGTTCGGCGCCCTACCCTCCGATTTCAAAGAGGCTCCGGTGACCTTCCGCTGTGACTTTGTTTACAACCCCGGCAAGTAGACTTAACTTTATGCCCGCCTTGAGCAGTCGCGCCTGGGATTTATCCTATTGGGCGGCGGTTTTTGGCACCGCAGTGTTAACGTTGGTGGCTGTAATCAGCGCTCTCACTCATCCTATGCTGGGGCAGCCCGATCAGTGCATGTACTTGAGTATGGCCGATTTGCTTCTGGCCGGGCGACTGCCTTATGTGGATTGTTTCGATAATAATCCGCCCCTGATAATCTATTTGAGTGTGATACCGATGGTGGTGGCAAAGCTGACTGCCCTTCCGGCTACGCTCGCCTTTGCCCTGTGCGTTCATGTTCTGGCGGCGGTTTCGGCGGTGTTGTCATTCTGGTTGCTTCGTTCCACCCGAGGCAAGGTTTCCGGGCTTCTGATCTGTCTTTCCGTACTTGTCTTTGCCTGGTTCAATGCTTTCCAGGAAATGGACCTTGGTCAAAGGGAGCATATTTTTACCCTTGCTGTTTTTCCATATCTTTTATTGCGCTTTCTTCGTTACCGGATCGAGCCGGACCTTTCGGACAGCGGCAAGGTCGGCGCCATTTCTGCCTGCTTTACCGGCCTGCTTGCCGGAGTAGGCATTTCTCTCAAGCACTACTTTCTCATTATAGTTTTGATGGTGGAACTGGCCTGTTTCCTGCGCCGCCCCTGCGGGCGGCCGCTCCTGCAGATGGAAGTGGCAGCCTGCCTGGCTGCCATCACCCTTTACCTCTTGCACTTCCTTTTCTTGCCACCGCCCATGTTGTCCGGTTTTTTTGGTTTTGTGCTGCCTATTTATGCCAGAGGCTACGATTATTACACCAATTCCTTTCTCTTTAATCTGGCTACATACTGGCGCCCGGACTTTTTGCAACTTGGAATAGTCAGCCTGCTGGCCCTCTTTCTGGCGGCGGCAAGCTTTGAGATTACGGGCTTGCTCAGCCTCTTTCTGACCTTTGCCTGGAGTTCCGCTCTGGTCTTCTTTCTGGCCGGCCAGGCCTGGCAGTATCACCTGCTGCCCGTCCGGCTGGGCACCTGTCTTTCTCTCAGTGCCGGCGCCGGCTTATTGCTTGCCTGCCTCCTGAGAAAGCAGGAAAAGTATTTCAGTTTGGTTTTCGTTCTTGTCTGTATGACCATAGCTTGCCATTCCGCGCTTACGCTCCAGCAACGGCTTCAGTCCGAAGAAGAGCAACATGAGCGCTTCGATATGGCTTTCCTGGGACATAAAGGCACCTGTTTTGACTATGAAGTCAGTCCGGCGGTGGCAACCATAATAGCCAACACAAGAAAGACAGATACTGTGCTTTTTATTTCCACGGCCATGGCTCCCGGTTATCCTTCCATGATTCAGACCGAAAGGCGCCCCGGCTCACGTTTCATTCATGCCATGCCGCTTGTGGTGCTCGATTATGTTGTGACAAGTAAAAGCGGCTTCGACCGGCCGCGCTTCCAAAAAATGGAAGAGCAAGTGCTGTCTTGGTATGGAGAAGATATTGCCGGTTTCAAACCCAGGCTTATCTTTATTCAGTTGAGCCCCATGGCCGGGGTGCTCCAGAAGCTGAATTTTCAGAAGCGCTTTCTGGGCGCTTATGAACTTATCGGTGAAGACTTCGGCATGCAAATCTGGCGGAGGAAAGACTGATGAGCTCTTCCTCTGTCGCCGGCAGACCGCTCCGGCAAATCAAGAAAGAGCAGAGACCGGCCGTTGTTCTGGCCTTTGTGGTAGTTCTCTTTCAGTCGGCTTTTGCTCTCAATCTTTCACCGACGACGGCCTATCAGCTCAGCGCCGCCGCCGCCGTATTGAATGGGGCAGTTCCTTTTGTAAGTTTCTATTTTGACGAATTGCCCACTCAGATAATGGTCAGATTGCCGGAGGTACTTTTGTCTCGGCTCTGGCAATACTGGCCGGGAGGCAACTGCGGCGCTCCACTGGCCCTTTCCCATTACCTGCTTACCCTGGTCTATCAGTTTTTCGTTTTTGCTTTCTGTCTGAGAATCTGGAGGCGCTCCTCTGGTAGGGCGGGAGGGCGTCCGCTTCTTTATCTGCTCGCTCTTCTGGGGGCTCAACTGCCCTTTGTCTTTCAACTGGGCTGTGTGCAGCATCTGGTCTTTCTAGGTCTTGTGCCGCTTGTATTCTGGGGAGCAGTTAGTGAGAGCGGCGAGGCCGAACCGCTTTCTTCAGGGCGGCGGCAGGATTTTGCTCTGGCGCTCTTGACGGCCTCTGCTGCCGCCTCGCTCTCCCTGCCCTGCTTGCCCCTGCCCTTTCTGATAGTCTCCGCTCAGGCCTCGCTTCTGGCTCGTCCGTCCTTGTTCGCCTGGGGGGGGCTCGCCTTTTCCATGGTGCTGCTGCTTCTCTTCGGCGGCTTCCAACTCATGCCGCCTTCCTGCGCGTCGGAACTGACCCAGTGGATTCTCACCTTGCGGGGCTCCGTCTATAAAGTAGAAAACATGATGGTTTTTGGAATCGGCACCAGCCCCGATCGGCGCGACTTTATATATTGTCTGACGGCGTCCCTTTTGCTGGCTTTCGGAAGCGGCAGGGAAAGGTTGGGAATGATACCACTGGCGGTGGTGGCTGTCTGGGGCTTCCTGGTTTATACGGTTTCTTATAGCGGCTTGAGCGACTTTCTGGTACTGGGTTATATGTCTGCTCTGGTGCTGCTTTTCTGCGGTAGCTTCTGCTTCGTTGAGATGCTGACCCGGGTCTTCCCCCGGTTGTTTGTTGCTGTGAAAAGAGAGCGTCGGAGCCTGGTACCATGGTTGGTGCTGCTGCTGCTTTGGTTCGGTGCTGTCGCGATGCCTGTCCGGGGCAGTCTGATGCTGACCAGTCAAATTAGAGATGAAGGAGCCGGCGCCCTTGCCGATTGTGGTTACATAGATCTGCGCCGGGCTATTGAGGAAAACAGTGCTCCGGGAGAGCGAGTCTTCCTCTTAAACGGTCGCCTGGCTCCGGCCTGTCCTGAACTATTGCTTTCTGGTCGGCAGCACTTCAGTTATTTTCTATCCGGCGAACCACTGGGTCTTGTATCCAACCTGGTCAGGCAGAAGGTAGATGGGCTCTGGCTTGCGCGTCATAGTCAGTTCGTCAAGGAAACCGATGAACTCCTGGCCGGTCGGTTGCGGGTCGATCTGGAGAATGATCCGCCCGTCTGCCTGCTGGTGGAAGGCGGTGAGATGGAAGACTACCTCACCGACCATGGCTTTAGAAAATGGCTCGTCGATCGCTATGAATTGAAGGGCTTTGCCCGCTATATTTCACCTTGCCTGGCTCCCCGGGAGTTTTGCGACTGGAACTGGGACTACAATATTTATTGTTTGAAGAGCCGCAAGGGGCGACCCTGATTGTTAGCCGGCTTCCCAGTTGGCGCCTGATGGTGTATCCATAACGGAAATTCCGATATCGGTGAGGCTCTTGCGGATGGTGTCGGCGGTGGCAAAGTCTTTATTAGCTTTGGCTTTTTGCCTCATGTCCAGTAAAAGCTCCACCAGCTTCTCGCTGGTTTCCGTATCCACCACCTTGCGCCGGTCCGTCAGCTTCAAGCCAAGCACCGCCGCATACTCCTTTAAGAGCGCCGAGAGATGGTTGCGGTCCTGCACTTGTTTGTCCTTAAGAGCGAGGATGTGGTCGCTCAACTGGTAGAGCAGAGAAATAGCAATGGCCGTGTTGAAGTCGTTATTCATGGCTTGCTCAAAGTCGGCGCGGAATTGTTTCTCCACTTTCTCACTGTCGGGCGAGATAACGCTGTGGTTGCCGTTTTCATTCTCTACCTGGCTGAGATTAGCTGCGCGAATCAGGCGAGACAGTCCGGCCTTTACTGCCGCCAGGCTCTCGGGGCTGAAATCGATGGGGTTTCTGTAGTGAGTTTGCAAAACGAAAATTCTGATGGCATCAGCAGAATACTGCTCAAGCAGATCTTGAATGGTTTTGAAGTTGCCCAGCGACTTGGCCATTTTTTCCGAGCTAACCTGAATGAAGCCGTTGTGCAGCCAGTATTTGGCCAACGGTTTTTCATGCAGGGCTTCCGACTGAGCAATTTCGTTCTCGTGATGGGGGAAAACCAGATCTTCCCCACCGGAGTGAATATCGATGGTGTCGCCCAGAATGTGCTTGACCATGGTGGAGCATTCCAGGTGCCAACCCGGCCTGCCGCGCCCCCAGGGGCTTGGCCAGCCCAATTCTTCTTTGCCGGCACTTTTCCAGAGGGCGAAGTCCACCGGGCTCTTCTTCAGTTGAGAGAGAGTCTCCTGGGCAATTACTTGCTCTCGGGCGCCAACTAGAAGCTGCTCCAGGTTTTGCTTGCCCAGTTTGCCGTAGTCTTTGAAAGAAGCTACGTCAAAATAGACGTCGCCGCCGGATTCGTAAGCATGACCTTTCTTGATCAAGTCTTGCACGAAGGAAATCATCTGGCTGATGAACTCGGTGGCTCTCGGTTCGAAATCGGGCGAAGCCACATTGAGGGCATCCATATCCCGCCAGAAGGCATAGGTGTATTCTCTGGCCAGACGATCCGGACCGATGCCCCGCTCTTTGGCCCGGTTGATAATCTTGTCGTCTACGTCGGTGATATTGCGCACGTAGATGACGTCATAACCGAGGAAGCGCAGGTAGCGCTGCACTGTGTCCCAGACTATTTCTTTACGGGCATGGCCTAAGTGACTGGAGTCGTAAACCGTGGGTCCGCAAGCGTAGATTTTTACGGTCTTGCCTGAAAGCGGCACGAAGTCTTCCTTCTTGCCGGTGAGGGTGTTGAATACCTGAATTTTATGTTCTATTTGATCAGTCACGGGAATATCTCTGGGTTGTCGGTAGCTCTTAAGTGCCCCTTCAACAGTGGCTCAGCGCCGACTCCAGTCTAACGAGCACGCGTTCCCTTCCCAGTATGGCGAGAGTAAGACCCAGGTCCGGCCCCTGGGTCTTGCCCGAGAGGGCGGCACGAATCGGCCAGTACAGGTCTTTGCCCTTCAAGGCAAGCTCTTTACCCATGGCGTCTACGGCTTTCTTCAGCGCCGGCCCATCGCCCCAGGGCATGTCCGCCAGCTTGTCTTTCAAGGTTTTGAGAACCTGGGCAGGTTTTTCACCGGCTAGCACTGTGGTTTTTACTTCTTCGCTAAGCTCGGGTTTTTCGGCGAAGAAAAAGCGCACCGCATCAGGCAGTTCGGAGAGTGTGGTGAGACCCTCTCTTACCGAACCGACGATTTGTTCGATTTGCTCGCCTTCGTATGCCGAGAGATTGAAGTCGGCCTGGCTGAGAAAGGGTCTGGCTCTCTCGGTAATCAGGCTCAGGGGTAGGCTGCGAATATAGTGTCCGTTGAACCAGTTCAAGCGTGCCACGTCGAAGACGGCCGGGCTCTTTGAGACCTTGTCGAGATCGAAGAGGGGAGCTACTTCTTCCAGTGTGTAGATTTCCTTGCCTTCCGGATGTGTCCAGCTCATCTGGGCCAGGTAATTGACTATGGCTTCGGGCATATAACCCATTTTTCGATAGTAGTCGATGTGCACGGTTTCCCCGTGCTTACGCTTGGAGAGTTTCTGCCTTTCCAGATCGAAGATGAGCGGGGCATGAGCGAAGACCGGGGGGTTGATGGCCAGTGCTTCGTATATGAGCAGTTGTTTGGCCGTATTGTGAATGTGATCTTCGCCGCGAATCACATGGGTCATTTTCATGTCGATGTCGTCGATGACCACGGCAAAGTTGTAAATTGCCGTGCCGGTAGATTTGATTATGACCATGTCGCCGCCCAGGTCTGACGTATCGATGGAGATTTCACCCTTGATACTGTCCTGCCATGTCACCATGCGTGGTTCGTCGACGATGAAGCGCACCGAAGGAATGCGACCTTCCGCTTCGTATTTGGTGCGGGCGGCATCGGTGAGATCGCGACCGCGATTGTCGTAGCGAGGTGCCTGCCCTGTTTCTTTCTGGTCTTCTTTCAAGAGAGCCAGTTCTTCCGCCGTGGCATAGCAGAGGTAAGCTCGCCCGTCTCTGATTAGTTTGTCGGCAAAATGCTCGTAGTGGTCAACCTTTTCGGTTTGCTTGTAAGGCGGGTAGGGTCCGCCGATATCCGGACCTTCATCCCAGGACAGACCAAGCCACTTGAGGCCGTCGATTATGTCATGGGTAAATTCGTCCCGGGAGCGCACTTCATCGGTGTCCTCGAGACGCAACACAAAAGTGCCGTTGTGACGTTTGGCATAGAGATAGTTGTAAAGAGCGGTGCGGGCAGTTCCCACATGCAAATGGCCGGTAGGGCTGGGCGCGATACGCACGCGCACCTTACCGGCGCCTTTGCTGGCTTCCTCAAGGTGGGCTGTGCTTTGTGAATTGGCTGTACTCATGCTTGACCTGTTTTGCCCGGTGCTTGCCCTGAAGCCGTTCGAGCTTGAGGGACACCCCAGGGAGACATTCTACAGCAAGCAAGTACCTTGTTGGCGGCGCCGAGGCTTCCACCTTCACCATTAGTTGCGTGTCATAACGTTTGTTAACGAAAGAGAGGGCTCTTTACTTAGAGGCGATTTTCTCTACCGGCAAGACCATGCAGTCTACTGTAGCCACGCCGGAAGAAAGCATATTGAGCTTGTTGGCAGCGCCTCTGGAAAGGTCGATGACTCGCTCTCCGCAGAAGGGACCGCGGTCGTTAACTTCCACAACGCAAGAGTCGCCGGTGCGTCTGTTCATGACCAAAAGTTTGGTGCCGAAGGGCAGGGTTCTGTGTGCAGCAGTGAAGCCGTCTTGATCGAAAACATCACCATTGGAGGTGCGTCTGCCGTGGAACTTACCACCGTACCAGGAAGCCTGACCGCTGAAGTCGGCTGAGAAGTTGACCGGTGCCGAAACGGTTGAGCGGGAAAGGGCTACGTAAGCCTGATCGGCGCCCTGGCTTTCGGCCATCTTCAGGAAAGATTGAGGGATGGCCTGAATACCAAGCACGTTGCGCATGGCATTGACCAACTTGAAACTGTGCTCGATGGGCTGAATGTCTTGTCCGGCAGGAGGGGTGAATGTCAAAACGGTATTGCCGTCCAGATGGATGGCTGCCAGATTGCCTTCCTGAGCCGGTACAAGGCGGCTGGCGTCCACCTTATCGTCTTTCAGCAAATCTTGTAGCTTGTCGGCCAGATTCTCTGCCTGGTCTTCCAGAGTTTCGCTGTTACCGCTGGCTCTAAAAGCAATCAGCTCTTTGCCGTTCAATGTAACGGAAGCGCACTCCTGGTCGTTTTCTTCCCATACGGAAGATTCCACTTCCGGATCCAGATTGGCCGGTAGCGCTTTTGCCTGACTGACGGATAGGGTCATAGACAGACACAAAGCCATCAATGTTGTTGTTGCAAACTTGTTTTTCATTCGGTGTCCTAACTCGTCTTATGTAGCTTTCGCCCTCAGTGCCGGGCGGCAAGCGATCTAATTGAGTTTTTCTCCTTCTAGTGAGGTATCGCACCGGTTTCAGATATTTGGTGGATAGCCTCTTGGCGGCTTGTCCGAAGCAGGCGGTAAGGTAACAGAAGCGCCGCTCTCCAGTCAAAGATCTCATGGCAAGCTGCCTTTTCCCGCCCTGTTGCAGTGGCACGGGTTTTATTGGAGAAACTTAAGGGCTTAGGCCTTGACAGTGCGATAACTGCCGATGGCTTCTTGGCAAGCGGGTAGATCTTGGGCTCGGTGTTTTGTTCCCGCTGATGAGCGGGATTTAATTTTCTGGCACCACCGGCGATGTCATGGGGAGAATGTAACAGTCTGTAAAAGGTTGGTTAAAGTTCCCCTATTTTTCTCATTAGAAGCGTAAAAGCTAATTTGTCTTTTCGCTAAAAATGAGAGCGGTAGCTACTTTTCATGGTTGCTACCGCTCTTTTGAAGACCGCTTGACTTGCTTTACTTTGTGTAATTAAAAGTTGTGCGAATTAATCTTCTTTGCTTACTTCATTCTGCCAAATCCTTAGTTGAGATATTCGGCCATCCAGTCTTGATCCATCTCAAAATTGGCAAAGACATTCTGTACATCGTCGTGATTTTCAAGATTGTCGAGCAGCTTGAGCAGTAGTTTGGCCGTATCTTTGCTGGTGATTTCCACAGTGGAGAGTGGAATCAAATTGGCTTGAGCGGAGGACACCGCATAACCAAGCCGGCTCAGCTTGTTCTGTACTTCTTCCAGCTTGTCTGCCTGGCAAATTACCAGAAGCTCCTCTTCACTCGTATCCACATCATCTGCGCCCGCATCCAGTGCTTCCAGCAGGAAGGCGTCTTCGTCAAAGTTCTTCTTGCGATTCACTACTACTTCGCCGCGTTCTTTAAACATCCAGTTGACGCAACCACTCTCACCGAGGTTGCCGCCGAACTTGGAAAAGTAGGAGCGTACATCACCGGCGGTGCGGTTGCGGTTGTCGGTGGTGCACTTGACCATGACGGCCACTCCGCCTGGTCCGTAACCCTCATACACCAGCTCCTCGAAATTGTCTAAGTTGCCAGCTCCCGTGCCTTTCTCAATGGCGCGTTGGATATTGTCGTTGGGCACACCGCCGGCTTTGGCTCTATCTATAGCCTGGCGCAATCGAAAATTGGCCGAGGGGTCGCCGCCGCCCAGTTTGGCAGCCACAATAATCTCTCGTGACATCTTGGCGTAAACCACGGCTTTTTTTGCATCGACTACAGCTTTTGTGCGCTTGATATTCGCCCACTTGGAATGCCCGGACACAATTTCGCTCCTTATATATAGAAGTAAGAAGACTGGAAACTTTCTCAAGCACGTCTTCGTCTCCAGCCCAATCGGACAGGCTTTCCCGTTTAGCCGTCGAGACTTGAGGCTGCGAGCTTTTGACGGACCTTTAAATAACCTGTCGATTATAAGTATACGTTGCTACAATTTGCCCAGCGTATCAGCAGAAGCTCGCGGCTTATCAAGTGCTTTCGGCACTTAACTCACTTCTTCTAAAGAACATCTATATAAGTAGAGTTTTTCCGGAAGCGGTTGCCGGTAGCCAATAGTAAACCCAGTGATGGAGAAATTTATGACCAGTAAAGATCTGCGCAGTAAGACCAATTCCTTATTCAGACCTGCGTATGTGGCCTGTGCCTTCAGTCTAGTCCTTTCCGGTATTTCTGCCGTGGCTATAGCCGATGCTGCATTCGCTGCCAAGCCTTTCCAGGTGCGGATCACCAGAGAGGTAGTAAGAGCTGATCAGTTGATGCTGCAAGGCAAATACGATGAAGCTGCCGATCTCTATAAAGGCGAGATGGGCCGTCAACCCAAGAGCGTGGCTGCCACCGTCGGCTACGGAATGGCTCTGGCTAAGCAGTTCAAACTCGATGCTGCGGAAGAGCATTTCAATAAAGTCCTCTCTATGGATCCGACCAACGCTATGGCCCATGCGGGCAGAGCCATGATCACCCTGAACAGGCTCACTTCTTCTTCCAATACGGTCATCAAAAACCGCGAAGCGCTTCTGCGCAATGCCGAAGCCGAGTGCAAGCAAGCTTTGAACATAGATCCGGCCATGCCCGAAGGTCATGTCACCCTGGGTAACATCTATAAAGAACAGGGTCGCATGGATGAAGCGATCAATGAGTATAAGGAAGCGATTCGCCTGGATCCTAAATACTCCGAAGGTTATTCTCAGCTCGGTATAGCTCAGCTCAATAAAGAACAATATGCCGATGCAGTTTCTGCCTTCAAGAGCGCCATTTCATACAACAGCGGCAACTCTCAAGCTCACTACGGACTCGGTCGCGCCTATTACAAGCAAGGTTTGCTTGATGAGGCCCTGAAAGAGTTGAATACCTCCCTCTATCAATTCCGTAATTCCGCTCCTGTGCACCAGACTCTTGGTGATGTCTACACAGCCCAGGGCAACACCGTAGCCGGTATCCAGCAGTATCAGGAATCAATTCGCATCAAGCCGGAGAATCCCGATTGCTATTTGCGCATTGCCGATATCCGCGAAGGCCGCGGCGATTTGGAAATGTCCATTGCCGAGTTGCGCTCCGGTCTGGAGATGATGCCCAACAATCCCGATCTGCATTTGCGTGTTGCCGATCAGAGTTTGAAACTGGAGAAGCTGGATGATGCCATCAAAGAGTACAAAACCGTACTCGATGCCAATCCGCAAAACTCCCCGGCGGCAAAAGGCTTGACCCGTGCCTATTACTTGAAGGCCAACAAAGAAGCCACCGGTGCTTTCTTTGTTTCCAACGAGTTTGAATCAGCCCAGCGCATGATCGATCAGGCTGTGCGCATGAACCCCAACGACATGGAACTGCGTCTGGCTCAAGCTAAACTGCGCTCCATGGCCGGAGTTCCCGTTGATCTGGCCAGTATCGGCACACCCACCAATGATGGTGAGCGTATAGCCTATGCGGAAGCCCTCCTGGCTCAAAATAACTTCAAAGATGAAGACTCCCAGATGAATATCGTCATATCCAATGCTGCCGACGCCAAGCAAACCTTTGCCGTTGCCGACCTGGCTTTGATGATCAAAGACCTGAAGAACGCTGAAGCCGCCTACAAAAAAGCATCGTCTTATCCTGGTGCGGAAGAGCGGGCTAAGCGCGGCTTAAATCTAGTTATGAAAGCCAAAGATACTGCCCGTCAGGACCTCACCCTGGCTGACGACCTGGCTCGCAAGAACCAGTTGCCTAGCGCTATAGATAAATATCATGCTTCTATATACGGCAACCCTAAGGTCGCCGATACCAGACTGGGAATTGGCAAAGCTCTAGAGCGTTCGCGCCCCGAGACCTCCAAAGACCTGAAAGAAGCAGTAGTGCAGTACAAGGCTTTCATGGCTCTTTCACCGGACATGCCTCCTAAAGAAGTTGAGAAGATGAACAAGAAAATTGAGAATCTCTCAAACAAGGCATACAAGCTGGAAATGAAAGAGAAAGAGCGGGCCAGAGGTATTTAAAGGCTTCTCCTTCTTTTCAAGCTGCTTTCACCTGTTACAATTTGCCTGTGGCAGAGTGGAAAAATCGACGAGTAAGTATCCTTGGAGTTGGGCGAAGTGGCGTAGCCACTGCCGCCTATCTGGCGGCGCGCGGCGCCCAGGTGCTTGTCTCCGAATCCCAGCCGAGAGAGAAGGTTAAACCGGACTTACTGGCCAGCCTTGAAAAGCTGACTGCAGAGAAAATGCCGGTCGAATGCGAGTTTGGTGGCCATACCGAGCGCGCCGTTAGCTGGCCTGAAATAATTATCACCAGCCCGGGAATTCCACCCCGGGCTGACGTGATTGTAAGGGCCCGTGCCCTTCGCAAAGAAGTAATCTCCGATGTGGAACTGGCTTATCGGGAAACCCGCGGCGACGCAAACAACAAACCGCTTCCCATCATTGCCATAACCGGCACAAACGGTAAGTCCACTACTACCAGTTTGATTTCCTATATCCTCGAGTTCGCCGGGCGCAACGCGCCGGCTTGCGGCAATATCGGTGTGCCTGTCTTGAGTTTGCTCGACGGCAAGCCCGACTTCCTGGTCATGGAAGTCAGTTCCTACCAACTGGAGTATGCCCCTACATTCGCGCCCCATATCGGCGTCTGGCTCAATCTCACCCCCGACCATGTGGACTGGCACGGCAACCTCGATGCCTATATCGAGGCCAAGCGTTCTATGTTCAAACACCAGAGCCTCAGCGATTATGCCGTCCTCAATATGGATGACTCAGTGGTGGCATCCACCATCAATGCCGGCGAGTTCTTCCCCTTTTCGGTACTGGGTGAGTGTGAGCGCGCTATACAGAGCGCATATATGCAAGACGGGTTTTTCTGCGCTAATTTCGGCAG
Organism: Candidatus Melainabacteria bacterium; assembly: GCA_016212515.1. GTDB lineage: Bacteria > Cyanobacteriota > Vampirovibrionia > Obscuribacterales > Obscuribacteraceae > Obscuribacter. The sequence continues at coordinate 537 of JACRFZ010000051.1, read as the reverse complement.
CCGTAGCCGCGTTGTCTGCCATGAAAGCGAAGTCAAAATCATTGGCAAGCACAATCAGGAAAACTGCCTGGCTGCAATTTCCGCAGCGCTTTTAGCGGGGCTTTCGGAGAAGGAAATCAAAGCCGGCTTAACCACCTTTACCGCTCTCGAGCATCGCCTGGAATATGTTGCCACTATCGACGGTGTACCTTACTATAACGATTCTAAGGCCACCAACACCGACTCCACCATCAAGGCTCTGGAATCCTTCCCGAACAATAAAGTAGTTCTGATTGCCGGCGGCAAAGACAAAGGTACTTCCCTGAATGAACTGGTTCAGGTCGTCAAAAAGTACGCCAGCGGTGTAATCTTGATAGGCGAGGCGCGAGAAAGATTTGAAAGAGCCTTGCGCAATGGTGGTTTTAACGATGTATATCCGGTTGCTACCCTGGAGGAAGCAGTTAACCTGGGCGGTAAATTGAAGAAAGGACCGGTGCTTTTGTCACCAGCCTGCGCTAGTTTTGATATGTTCAAAGATTTTGAGGATAGAGGGCGTGC
>JACRFZ010000053.1 GCA_016212515.1 Candidatus Melainabacteria bacterium | reverse complement strand
GATCTTGGCGCGAATGCGCTCGGCCAGCACCGAGACGCCCTTAGGATCCGTCTCAGGGCAGATCACCAGGAAGGTATCGGTGTCATAACGAGCCGGAATGTCCACGTCACGAACTTTGCTCATGATGAAATTAGCCGTGCCCTTAAGTACCGAGTCGACGGTGTTCTGACCGAAGCTTTTGCCTACTTTGGCCATTTCATCAACTTTGATAACGAGCAAACCGAGGGAATGCTTATAACGCTTGGTGCGCTTCAACTCGTCACGAAGAATGCGCATGACGGTGTTGCGATTGTAAAGCTCCGTAACGGAATCAAGAAGGGCAATGCGTTCAGCTTCCTGCTGATCGCCCTTACCCGTATAAGTGGAGGACTGTACATTGGAGAGATAGGAACCCTGTTCCAGTTCCCGAAACCGGCTCTGGGCATCGGCTTGGGGCTGCGGCTTGGCCGACTGATTGAGGTTGCCCGTGTTCCTGAGCTGATTCAACTTCTGCCGAAATAGACCTTCTCTAGCAAAAAGCGGGACCTGGTCTTTGTCGAACGTTGGCATCTTTATCCTCACAAGTTACCGTCGAAAGCTAAAGGCGAATCGGTAATTCACCCAGAACACTACTCTTATATCATACCGAAGTCTTGTCAACTTGGTCTGTAAGCCTAAATACATATGCAAATTGGATTCCTGAAGATGAACTGCCGCTCAGGTTTACAGTGTTCGTCCGATAATTCGAGACGCACGGAATGGTGCGGCAGCTAGGTCGCCACCATTGGTGGTACCAAGATTCGGGACCACTCACTCTTGTCAAGTTGAAATGTTGTGAGTTAAATTTCAGCAGCAGACATAAAATATTTGCGCCGCGCCCATCACTTGAGATCCTTGTGAGGCACCATAATTGGGTCAGACGTAGGCTCTTCAGCTATTGAAGATATATACAAACGGCGCGACGGTGCCTCTTGACGGCTATGCTGATATGGTCGAATATATGTGCAACCGCTAAGAAGTAAGCCCGTTGCTCGCGTGATCTTCTTACTGCAAATGCCACCAGGCTAATGCCAAGGGGATCGAGATCAGAAATGTCCAAGTACGCAAAGAGCACCGGTAAAAATACCGGTAAGGCCGCCAGATTTCTTGCAAGTTATAGTTTTACAATCGCCCCGATTCTCACACTTGCCTTGATGCTATCGGCGGTGCCCGAAGTGAAAGCGCAGGTTGTGCGCGATGCAAGCCGCCTGGCTATCGAACTTCCCGCCGAAAGCACGGATGAGAAGAAAAAACTCGATAAAGGCGAAGTAGTTGTAGGTCTCAAAGACGTAGGCTCAACGAAATTTGTTACCGGAAAAATAATCATCGATCAGTCACCGGACAAAGTCTGGCCAATTATGGTCAATCCCTTTGAATTCAGAGGGCGCATTTCGCCGCGTGTGAAAAACGTAGAAGTAATGACGGATCAAAGCCATCTCTCCGTGCTGCGCATGACCATGGATACAGCGCCTCTGCCCCTGCTGCCCCAGCTTTCCTACACTGTCGAGTCTCGCTACGAACAAAACGAAAAAGGCGGGCGCATCGAATTTAGACGCATAGCCGGAACCTTGAAAGATTTCAGAGGATTCTGGGAGATGAGCCCCGCCTGCGGTGGCACCAAGACCCAGCTCACCTACAGCATGTTTCTCGACCCTGGCTTCTTTGTGCCCCAGTGGATCGTTAGAGAAGGCGTTAAGAGCGAGTTGCCGAGAACTCTTGTAGCCTTGCGCAAACGCATCAAAGCCGTCTATGAAGACCAGCAGAGACCGGAAAGTCACACCATACTGGCCGCCAATCTCAATGCCAGCCACCACAATCTACACTAACTGCGTTAGCGAACTTACTGTTTTTCAGGCACGGCTACCTTAACAGTCTGCACTGCAGCGGCAGGTGGTGCAGGCAGGGGAAGACGGCGCAATCTTTCGATCAAGTCACCCAGAACCATGCGCACATCCTTGACCGAAGCGGTGTGCCCGTTCACCAGGGCCGTGACGGCAAGTTTCCGTCCCTCGAAGGTTTCCAACACACCGCTGAGACCTCTTACAGTCTCCATGGCGCCGGTCTTAAAGTGAAAGCGTCCGCCGCCCTTGCTGTCGCTTACACGCATCAATTCAATGTACTCGGGATGTTTCTTTTGCATATAACGCAAAACAAGATTCAAGGCGTGGGGGGTTATGGAGTTTTTGCGAGACAGGCCGCAGCCGTCGAACAGCACCACTTCGGCATTAGGAACGGCAATCGCCGAGAGCCATTCACCCATGCGAGCCAGCCCCCGGTCCTCCAGGGTCATGGTGCTGTGGTTCTGCTTTGCCTGCTTGCCTCGCCCATCGCTTCTGGTACCGGCAATAGTGCGCAGAAATTGCTGGGCGTATAAATTGTCGCTCTCATATAGGCAGAGCCTGATTAACTGAGGAAGCCCCTTAGAGGAATGCTCGGCCATCACCTGCGCCGGCTGCTTGGCCAGGAAACCGGGAATTTTCTCACCCTTGTAAATCTTATGCTCGAAATTGAGACCGCTCTCGCTCAAAGCATTCATAAACAAAGCCATGTTGAAGGCAGTAGGATTGCCGACTACAAAGGGACCGTCTTTATGGACCTTGGCGTCGTGTTTGCCATTCGGACCAATGGCCAAGCCCCGAAAAAGCTTGACGGTCTGTGACTTTTCATCAAATAACAAGAAGGCGGAAGCCAGGTCTGCGGCCAGAACTCCATCCAAAACTCCATTTGAACTAGCATTCACGCCCGTCTCACCATCTTCAATCTTCATGGTGCTGGGAATGCCACCCGTAAATGCAATGTTTTTATCCAGCACTAAACTGGAAGAAACCGGCATCCACTCCTGTCCAAAGTCTTCCAGAAGCCAGTGCACATGAAAATTGTCGGCACTACCCGCAGGAGACAATTGATAAATCTTACCTCTAATACCATTGAGACGAATGCCGCTTTTACCGCCGTCGAAATTGCGAAGGGACAAAATCAAATTAGCCAGGTCACCCCTGCTGAAGGAGGGGTCCTCGCTGGTCTCAAGGGCCAGGTCTCCATTCAAAAGGTCTTCCTTGACACTGCCATTGGTTAAGAGTCTGGTCTTGTAGACAAAGTCTTTGCCGACTAGATCGTATAAACAAGCCGTGGTCAGAATTTTCGCCGTGGAAGCAGGTGTATGCCTTTTATTGCCGTTTGATTGGAACAATACCTGACCGCTGGCCAGATCCATAACTTCCACTCCCACGCGGGAGTGGCGAATCTCCGGTCGCTCCAGCCAGGCTCGCACATTCTTTTCCAGGGCCGAGTCGGGACTGGCCGACACCGGTTTAGTGGCAGTACTGGCTGCGGGACTTCCGGAAACTGCTGCTTTTTTCTTTTGAACGGTGCCCCTGGGTCTGGCCTCAAGCCCCAAAATGCTGCAACTGAGCGCCACAACCAGAGTTAGCAAAACTGCTCTCGACATTCTTATCTGGCCGTCCAGCCGCCATCTATCGGCAAACTGGAGCCGGTTATGGAACCAGCCAGATCTGATACCAGATAGAGACAAAACTGTGCCAATTCATCCAGGGCAACGAAACGGTTAGACGGTTGTTTCTCGCTGATCAATCTATGTCTTGCTTCGGCAATAGAAATTCCATCTACGGCGGCAATAGCCTCCACTTGTTTCTGCACCAGGGGGGTCTCCACCCAGCCCGGACAAACGGCATTGCATGTGATACCGGTATCGGCACACTCCAGGGCCACCACTTTGGTCAGCCCGACTAAACCGTGTTTAGCCGCAACATAGGCTGCTTTCTGAGTGGATGCCACCAGTCCGTGAACGGAAGCAATATTGATGATCCTGCCCCAGTTCTTAGCCTTCATGGAAGGAAGACACATGCGAATGGTATGAAAAGAGGCGGAGAGATTTATGGATATCACTTGCTCCCACTTCTCTACGGGGAACTCCTCCACCAGAGCCGTGTGCTGGATGCCGGCATTGTTGACGAGCACATCGACCTCGCCGAAAGCCTTGAGAGCTTCATTGATAAAATGCTCGACTTCCGTGACGCGAGACATATCCGTCGGCACATGGATTACTTCTTTTGCTCCGGCAGCCTTCAGGTCGGTGAGCACCTTCTCGATTTCAGCCTCGGAACCAAAACCATTGATGGCAATATTCAGATGCTTTTCAGCCAGCGCCAGGGCCACCGCCCTGCCGATACCACTGGTAGCGCCGGTTACCACCGCCGATCTGGCTGAAGTCTTAAATGCTGTCATTGAGGCTGCCTAACTCCTTTATTTCTCAAACTGCTTATACATTTTTACAATCTGCGGCGGCAATCTTACCGGTTTATGAGTCTGAGCCGAAATGAACAAACCCTGATGAGAGGCCTCGGTATAAACCTCTCCATCAACCGTGAACTCTCCGCGAAAGGTCATGGTGGCAGCAGTGATACCATCAATCCACATCCTGCCACGCGGTTTATCGAATAGCCTGATGGCTTTTTTATACTTGATTTGACTACCCGCCAGGATAGGCAGGTAGCCGTCCGCCATCAGACCCTCGAGGGGGAAATATTCTTCCAGAATCTTCAAGCGCATGTCTTCAAGCCAGCGAAAATAACTGATGTTTGACACATGGCCGGCATAGTCAATGTCGTAAGTTGAAACACGCACATCAAGGCCGACTTCAAAACAACGAGCAGAGACTTTTTGAGTCAAGGGACACTCCGGGGTGAGGACGTCATGATCATATCAGCCTCACCCGGGGTAGCTCCTTCGGCTTGTAAAGTATGATGTATGACTTAACCGGCTTTCTTTTGGGGAGTCTTTTTGTCAAGCATTTTTTGATAGCGACCGGCGTGGAAAGCTTCCACAATTTTGAGAGCTTTGAAGCGCTTGGCAGCGCTGGCAAATATCTCAGCGTGGACACGTGACTCGTTGGCCTGTTCTACGAACTCAAGGGCAGCCTCGGCCTTGCCTTCCGCAATGGCTTCCTGCTCGAACTGGGGATACATCACATTCGTCTCATAGAGTTCGCCCTCTATGGCCAGTTCCAATAGTTTTTCCACAGTCAGTTCTTGAATGGGGTAGATAAGCTCAAGATGAGCGAAAGCGTGGGCTGTTTCTTCGTTCGCGGTTTTCTCAAAGAGAGCGGCCACCTCTTCGTCACCAAGTTGTCTTGCCATTTTGGCGAAGAATAAGTACTTACGGTTAGCCATAGACTCACCGGCAAAGGCAGCTTCCAGGTTTTTCTTGGTGTTCGAAACTTCAATATTCATGATTTAAATCCTCAATTATTCAAGTGTGTAGATTAATTCTATACTTAGACGCTGTCTAACCCTGGGGTAAAAAAAATCAGCTTTTCCGCTTGCCAAAAAAGGTTATGCGATAGTCTTCCACGTCGAAAGCACCATCAAGAAACCCTTCCGAGAGCTTGAGCGGCAGATTTTTCACTTCCTCCGGTCTGACATCTATGATTTTGCCGCTTTCTGTATCGACAAAATGGTGATGCTGAGTAGTGTTTGCATCGTACCTGGACTTGCCTGGTTCTACCACCACCTCGATCAATACCCCGGCTTCCACCAGGCAATTGAGTGTGTTGTAGACCGTGGCCCGAGAGAGTGGTACGGGCAAGCTCTCCGATACAGCCTGGAATACTTCGTCGGCCGTCGGATGGCTGTGGGTAGAAAGCAGAAACTGGGTAATTACAGCGCGCTGGGGCGTTGGTTTCACCCCATGTTTGAGAAGTAATTGTTCAATCTCGTAAGACATTGCTCTCATTTCCTAACCACACTACTTAGAATAATTCTAACTGTAGACTTTGTCAACCCTCTTCCTGCAGATCTTACTTGAGACCGGCCAGGGACGGTAAAATCTATAACCTGCTAGGCTTTAGAGCCTAAAATACCCAACTTCGTTCTACTTAATAGTAAGGCCAGCAATTTATGTCCCTTTCCAAAATCAAAGAAGCCATCTCTGCAGGAAAAATGCTCTGCCCCACCTGCCAGAAACCCGTCAAAAGTTTTGAAAAGTACGTGGAACTAACTGCCTCGGTATGGGACGGCGCCGGTGACTCCAACCTGGAGACGGCCGGCAGCAAAGTCACCCTCATTTGCGGTAATGATGACTGTAGCTGGAAGGAACGTACTGAATACTGGGCGGAATATATAAAGTAAAGGCTACTGAGCAACGGGCAGTTCGGAAGTTGTCCTGTCACTATCCTGCACCGACTGCAGTTTCTCCTGGGCTTTCTGCTCTTCCGGTACTTTCTCCACCTGCGGCGAAGGTAGAGGCGGCGCCGGCGGCTTCTCTTCTTTATCTTTGTTCTCATGACGCCCGCGAATAAGCTGGGCCTGCCTGAGCAGGCTCTCCGCTACACTGGTTTGTCCCCGCTCCCGGCACATCTGGGCAAGCTTTTCCAGTTTGCTGGCTTCATCCAGCTCGTCAAGACCGAGCTGCTCTGCTTCCACCCTCGAACCGTGTTCGCGCATGGTCTGCTTATCGCCCAGAGCCTTCTGAAAAGCCGACTCCATCTCATTGAGCCGACTTTCTCTGGCGGCAAGATTTTCAAGAGCCTGAGCTAGAGCCGTTGTAGCTACAGTCTTCTCTTTGTCAGAGCCGGTCTCGGCAATCGATTGCAGGGCTGAAACCGTTCCCTGGCTGGCAAAAATCTGAGCGAACTTGGATGCCAATTCAGCATTAGTCAAAGAAGAAATGGCTAGAATAGCCGCTCGCTTGCTCTGGTTGTTGCCCATCAGGTGAGGAATAAATCTCTCGATAGTCTGAATTTCCTGCAGCCTGAGCTGTTGCTGATTATAGGAATAAGTAAAATATCCACCCATGAGGAAGATCAAAGCACCGGAAACAATTGGTGCTACTGCCGCCAATTTATCCCAGTTGTCTTTGGGCACCCTCGCCACCGGCTCCGGCGCTACGGTCACTGTCTCGGTTTCAGTTATAGAACTATTATTTTCTTTAGCCATGTTGGTCTTTAGCCATGCCTGGTCTCTCGCCACGCTTAAAACGCTAAAATTAGTGCGGATAGGTACCCTCAGAGGATACAGGTTGTAAACTGCTCCTGTCGAGTCACTTTACCGCCTGCGGCCCAGTTCGTTACGTAAATCTTGCTTTGTAAAATCCAGGCAAATAGCTAATTAAGGACGATTATCTTGCGCGCTATCACCATCACCACTAGTGGGAACCCGGATGTATTGCAGATTACAGAAAGACCCGAGGTAAGTCCGGAGACCTGGGAGGTACTGGTAAGGGTCGAAGCCTTCGGTGTCAACCGAGCCGATGTCCTGCAACGTAAAGGACTCTATCCGCCGCCGCCGGGCGTACCCGCCGACATACCAGGTCTGGAATTTGCCGGCATCGTGGAAGCTGTAGGCAAAGACGTCAGTCTCTTTCGTCCAGGCGATCGGGTCTTTGGACTTGTGGGCGGCGGCAGCTATCAGGAGCGGCTCTGTCAACACGAACTGGCCCTTCTTCCTATACCGAAGAATTTATCGATAGAGGAAGCAGCGGCCATACCCGAAGCCTTTATCACAGCCTTTGATGCGCTAATTTTGCAGGCCGGGCTCAAGTACTCAGACCGTGTTTTGATCTCAGCCGTAGGCAGCGGCGTGGGCATGGCCGCCGCCCAACTGGCCCTGGCATATCAGTGTCGAGTGGCGGGCAGCAGTCGTTCCAGAGAAAGGCTCGAGCGGGCGGCGTCTTTCCTTGGGCAGCCGCAGTCACAGTTTCTGCCGGTCCTGGTGGAAGACGGTACCTTCGCCAAGACGGTTAGCACCGCTTTTGGTGCCATAGATGTCTTTCTTGAATTAGTGGGCGGTGCCTATGTGGAAGAAGATTTAAAATGTGCCGCAAGCAAAGCCACAATCATGCTGGTGGGGCTGCTTGCCGGCGCCAAAAGCCAGATTTCTCTCAATCAGGTCCTCGCTCGTCGCCTGAAGGTAATAGGCACCACCATGAGAAGCCGCAGTCTCGACGAAAAAATTCAAGTCACCCAGGCCTTCGGCAAGCAAATCCTGCCCCTCTTCCAGAAGGGGCTCCTCAAGCCAAATCTTGATTCAGTTTTCGCAGTTGAGGAAATTGCCCAGGCCCATGCAGTCATGGAAGCCGATAAAAACTGCGGTAAGCTCGTGGTCAAATGGTAGAGAGAAGCAACACCCTTGCAAGCACAAGACTACATCTTCCAGGCTACGGCAGACGGCTCCATCAGCCTCTTAGAGCCCAGCCTGCAGGAACTCTATCATAATCGCCAGGGCGCCTATACCGAAGCCCTGATGAACTATGCCGCCCCTACTCTTGCCCTGCTTTCCCTGCAGCCGGTAAAGGAGAGTACTTTCAGCTTGCTCGACAGTTGCTTTGGACTCGGCTACAACAGCCTCACCTGTTTCGACAGCCTGCTTTCCTTCAGAAAGGAAGGAAGGGCTACCAGCCTCAAGGGCATTTCGATCAAAGCCCTTGATATCGACTACGACCTCTGCCAGGCCAGTCTGCCCCTGGTGCTCAAACAGCGCTGCTTCAAGCACATAGCCAGTCTAGACTGGCTCAATACCGACTCCTTTCAGCCTGGAATCACATTCGACTACATGCACGACGATTTGCATTTTCAGTCGACTTTCAGCACAAGCGACCTGCGGCAATACCTTAAGAACGAGCCGGAGGACACCTTCGACGTTATCTATCACGATCCCTTTTCACCCCGCAAAGTCACCGAACTCTGGACCCTGGAATTATTTGCCGCTTACAAGCGACGCTTACAGCCAAACGGCAGCATCCTCACTTACTCAGCCGCCCCGGCCATACGGGGTGCCCTCAGGCAACTGGGTTTTCATGTTTACCGCACCACTGCCGTCGGCGGTAAAAGCGGTGGTACGCTCGCCTGCCTCCAGGATCTCCAGGACTATTTGCCTTTGCTCTCAAACGTGATCATGCCCCTGTGCGAGGAAGAAGAAAGCCGACTGCTCACCACCTCGGGTCTTCCTTACCGTGATCCGGAACTTTCATTAACGGGAGAGGCAATCCGCATTGCCAGACTGAAGGAACAGGGGCAAATCAAGAACGACTGATCATGGAATTCAAGACTAACTACAAAGTAGCGAGATGTTCTCCAGGCGAGCCGTGGAGTAGCTCCTTGCCGAAATATCTAGTTGACATTGAGGGAGTGGACGAAGTCACCGTGCCGCCAGCTTTCAATTGTTTTGCCTTGTTTTTTGAATGTCTTCATAACGACTTTCAGTGGTTCGGGTTATTTGCACCCGACCTAATGGAATTGCCCGAGAGAAACAGCTACTTCGCCTGTCCAAATCCCAATCAGATCGGTGTAATTACCGGATTTGAGGTATACCACGGGATAGTTAATGATCCCGGCTCCTTTAGATTGATCGATCCCTGGCCACTTGATGCACTTTACTCCTTTCCAGAATCCAGTGCTGTTTTGTTGAGTGGTGAGCAGGATCTTGTCTGTATCGACGAGAGTGGTCCACTATGGAAGGTTGAACGACTCACACCTTCCGATGTGATAGTCACAAGGTGCCACGGTGGCAAGATATTTGGCTGCGAAAGCAAATCAGTAAATTTGGACACCTCCGCCTGGAAGTTCGAAATTGACCTTAAGAGCGGAGAGGTTCTTAGCGACTATTATCATGAGTATACTAAAACCATCAATCTCTCTTAACTCCTAAGATCCTCTAGTGCCCAACCGATGCATGCCTGGGAACCGTGCGCATCTTAAATTGAGCTTTCTTGAGAAACCGCCATTTTGGCTGACATGCCTCTATTCATGTTATCCAGCCGTGCTCGTCATGTTATTCCAACTCGCAACTTCGCTGCCGTTTCCGTACCCTCTTCTTTTGGGTCCATTAAATAGAAGCCTTGAAAGAGTGCTATTCTTGAGCTGTGGCTCTCCAACGGTGTCGGCAATTGCACATTCGTTTCGCTCACCTTAATAACAATACCAAGCTGGAAGGGCTTGCCTCTTTCGTCAGTTATATACAAGAGCGCAAAGTTGAAAATTCCGATGGTGCCATGACTGTAGAGCGTGATGCAAGAGAACGTATCATCGCCTCCACCAGCTGGGACAGTTTGCTTGGCAAGGCAGAGTTGCAGTGCTTTGCCGGCAAGAGCACCTGGGACTTGATAGACGTTCTCGACTGCATCTTATCGGGCGAATATGAGCTGACCGGTGTCAAGCCGCTGGATGACACCTACGCCATCCTGGAGTTCGAGCCGCTGGCGATTCCTTTTGGCGGCACAGATCCGCTCAAGGCGCTGGTTGAAGGTTTCGGTTTTGACGTGGTCGGTGATTCCTTCCAGGACGGCTTTGTGGAGTGGCAAAAGAGCGAGTGAGGTCGCTCACTCACTGTTTTTGGATCGGAAAGCTGATATCGAAGCCGGTGACATTTCCGCCGGCATCGGTGATTAAGTTGATATCGCCGCCCTGACCTTTCTTCTCAAGCTTTTCCGTATCCACGATCAAACTCTTGAACGCCAGAGCATTTTGCTGCTCATCCCTGGTTTTATCCGACACAATGCGATTGGCGCATGCGCTCAGACTTTCAGAAAAGGTACCGCCGGCCGGTCCCGGTTTGTCATCCAGGATTTTAGCCATTTCCTGGGGAGTGCAAAGCAACTGGCTGACGGAGCTGAGATCAGGTTTCAACCAATCTTGGTACGGTATATCTGCGCCTTTATCTTGCTCGGGACGATCTGCCATGGTCAATACCTCGCTCGCTACTGTTTGAATGCAAGCACTATGTCATAGCCAATGTGTCCGAAGTCGGGCAATTATCGCGGAAATCACGTAGACAGGTAAGACGCGGCTAGATAATGCCGGCTCTCAACAGGTCTTTCAAATCAATAAGTCCGACAGGTCGCTGGGCACTGTCCACAATCAAAAGGTCGGAAATGGAATAACGTTCCATGAGCTTGAGAGCTTCCACTGCCAGGCAATGAGCAGAAATGGTTTTGGGAGATGTGGTCATCATGTCCCGGGCCTGCTTCTCGAAGACACCATCGCGGTATTTGCTCAGGGCCCGGCGCAAGTCACCATCGGTGATGATACCGCGCAACTTACCGTCATCTTCGCACACTACAGTGAAGCCGAGTTTCTTTCTGGTTATTTCTTCCAGAACCATTTCATGGCTGGCATCCAGAGAAACGATAGGCACATCCAGACCGGAACGCATAATTGATTCTACGGTGATAAGCTTCTGACCGAGGCTACCGCCGGGATGGCTGCGGGCAAAGTCTTCGGCGGCGATCCCCTTAACGGCCATCAATGTCATAGCCAGAGCATCGCCCATGGCTAGAGCGACCGTGGTGGAAGAGGTGGGAGCCAGATTGAGAGGGCAGGCTTCCTTGTCGACACTAACGTCCAGAACAACATCCGCGTATTTGGACAGGGTCGATTCCATGTTACCGGTCAATCCGATAAGCTTTAAGCCAGTACGCTTGATGGGCTCAAGAACCAGCTTAATTTCCTGGGTCTCGCCGGAACTAGAAATGGCAATTACCAGATCGCGGCTGTCGAGCATGCCGAAGTCGCCGTGGCGCAGTTCGGCAGGGTGAACAAAGAAGGCCGGTGTGCCCGTGGAAGCAAAGGTAGCGGCAATTTTGGAACCGATATGACCGCTTTTGCCCATACCGGTCACCACAACTTTACCGGTACATTCCAGCAAAAGCTCGATGGCGTGCTCAAAACTTGGCGCCAGTCTTTCTTTCACCCGGAGAATTGCCTGGGCTTCTTCCATGAGAACCTGGGCGCCGTACTGAATAAGAGTCTGACCGAGAGAAGGTCCGGATTGAGACATCATAAGGGCGGCTTCGTCGGTACCGGCCATGTCTTCAGAAGCGCCGACGGAAGCGGCGACCGCAGCGGGATCAGTATATTGGTTTTGACCCAGTTCAAACTGCTTCATCAGTTGGATATCCTATCTATTACCTTCGCCGGAGCACCGCCAGGTGAAAAATTCTTGAATAAGCGGGGGTGCGGCTTCATATTTTAGCGTTTTCCCGGCGCTCTTTTCTTGACAAACTGTAAGCTAAAAGATGAGACCAGCTTGGGTATTCCACCGTAACGCCTCTTGCCAAAGAGCCCAAAAGGCGCCACAGTCGGCGATAGCAGGAATCTTGCGGGTCTTTTGCGCCTGGCAGGTGGAAGAGTCGAATTCTCCCGCAGCAATCTTGTAAGATAAATAGCAGCTAAGGAAGCCAGGTAAAATGCCCCCAAAGATATTTGCCCGCGGAGACAAACTCGAAGACGGACACTACACGGTCCTGGAAGAGATTGGCGTTGGCGGCATGGGTGTGGTTTATCACTGCCGGGACGAGCTTCTTTTGCGAGATGTAGCCATTAAGATGCTCTTGCCCAGCCTCATGGCCGACAAGAAGAATCTGGAAGTGTTCAAGGAAGAAGCCAGACTGGCTGCTCAGTTGGAGCATCCGAACATAGTCACGGTCTATGACATCGGCGTGGAGTCGCGCAACAGCCGAGATCATCACTTCGTAGCCATGGAATATCTACCCGGCGGCAACCTGGCCAACCGCGTCACCCAGGGCGCTCTGCCCCTCGAACACGCCCTCAACTGGATGAAGCAGCTCTCCTCCGGTCTGTCTTTCGCTCACAAGAGAGGTGTGATTCACCAGGACATCAAAGCCGACAACATTTTTATAACCAATGAGGGCGACTTGAAGATCGGCGACTTCGGTCTGGCCCGCCTGCTTGTGGGGCGAGTCTACCTGAACTCGGCCACCAAAGGCATGGGCACGCCGGCCTATATGTCACCGGAATTGTGTCGCGGCGATCAGCAAGATCACCGCTCCGATATATATTCGATGGGCATTCTCTTCTTCGAGATGTGCACCGGTCAATTGCCCTACCGGGCCCAGGGCATGATCGAGATGGCCATGAAACACACTTCGGCACCGGTGCCTTCCGCCAAGCGCCTCAACCCGCAGGTGCCGGAGATACTGGACAAAGTAATCAAACGGATGATGGCTAAGACGCCGGACGAGCGCTATCGCTCCATGGCCGATGTGCTGGGCATAATCGACGACCTCATTTTCGAGTTGCGACTGGTGCGCATGGGCTTTGCCGGACGCCTGGAAAACGGCAAACTAAAGGTTTCAGACCTGACCGAAACTCCCAGAGAGACGGCGGCGCCTGCACCGCCACCGGTGCCGCCGCCGTCTAAAAACATTCCGGTCAAGCTGCGCGACTTGCCGGAGGAAAAGCTAAGACAGCTAAGGCAGGGAGACGGAGTAGACACTACAAAAGTAGTACCGAGCACTTCCCAGAACAAGTTAAAAAGTATGGAACCGGCCGCTCAAACTCCCGAGCCGGCAAATTCCGCGACCAAGCCTCAGACTTTACCGGAAGCTGGTCTTACGGAAGAGAAACCCAGGGGTCTCAGGGAAGAAGCTAAGGAAGCGACTGGTGAAGCTAAAGCCAATCAGGTTCCGCTCAAGAAGAACGTTACCCCCGGCTCCAGTCAGGTGCTCTGGACTTATGCCACTAGAGGTCCGATTGGCTGGACCGCGGCACCGGTTTTGAACCGGGAAGGCAACATTGTCTATTTCCCCTCTTGCGACGGCAGGCTCTATGCCGTAGACAGTCGCACAGGGCAACTCAAGTTCGCCTATGATGCCGGCGCGCCCATTTTAAGCGCTCCCTTTTATACACCTGACAAATTGGTGGTGAGTGATTGCGCAGGCTTCACTCATGCCATTGACCCCGCCACCGGTGAACCCTTGTGGAAGCACGAAGGGGGCGCGGCTCTGCTTGCCGGACCGTCTATTTACGGCAATACCCTCATGCTCTGTGACCGGCAGGGGCTAGTCACAGGTCTGGATATCAGGCTGGGCAGGAAGCTATGGAGCTTCAATGCCGGGGACGCCATCGTTGCCCAACCTAAAGTGCATGGCGACTCCCTCTACTTCGGCACGCAAAGCGGCAGCGTTCATTCCCTGGCCTGTGCCACAGGTAGGCAAAACTGGAAATTTGCCGCCTCCGGCCGCATCGTCAGCTCCCCTGTCACTTCCGTAGATACGGTCTACCTCGGTACTCAAAGTGGTGCATTCTTTGCGCTCGACGCCGAAGCGGGTCGACTGATCTGGGAGTATCCTTCCGATGGCGCCATCAATCGCGGTGGCATTATAGTCTTCACTTCGGTAATGTTTGCCAGCAACGGCAAGTGGCTCTATTGCTGCGAAAAGTATG
>JACRFZ010000050.1 GCA_016212515.1 Candidatus Melainabacteria bacterium | reverse complement strand
GAAAGCTTTGAGTTAATTGCATTACCTCAAAGAAAGCCCATCAAAGCCTGGGTAAAAGGCGTGCCCCTGGAAGAAGAAGCCAGGCGGCAGCTAATCAACCTCGCCTCTATGCCTTTCATCCACAGCCATATTGCCGTCATGCCCGATGCCCATATGGGTAAGGGTACCACTGTCGGTAGTGTCATTCCCACAACCAAGGCGATTATTCCCGCCGCGGTAGGGGTTGATCTTGGCTGCGGTATGATTGCGGTTAAAACCGATATGAAAGCCCATGACCTTCCAGATGATCTCAAGGCTGTAAGAAAAGCAATCGAAGACACCATCCCGGTTGGCTTTGCTTGCTGGAAAGACAATATGGCATCCAGCCATCCTGCCGAAAAGAAAATCAACAAGGCCTGGGCCGGTCTGACCGACCGCTTCGATGCCATCGTCGAGAAGCACCCGCACCTCGACAACGGCTCTCTGCGTTGCAGATTGCAAATCGGCACACTGGGAACCGGCAATCACTTCATCGAAATGCTCACCGACGATCTCGGCTTTGTCTGGCTCATGCTGCACTCCGGCAGCCGGGGAGTAGGTAACCGTATCGGCACCTACTTCATCGATCTCGCCAGAAAAGATATGCAGAAGCATCACATCCACTTACCGGACCGCGATCTTGCCTATCTTTCCGAGGGAACGGAGTACTTCGCAGACTACCTGGAAGCGGTAAGCTGGGCTCAAGATTACGCCTACATCAACAGGCAAGTAATGCTGAGCTTGCTTATGGAAGCCCTCAAAAAGCAGAAATCCATTCCTGCATTCCAGGCTGATCTGAAGGTGATCAACTGCCACCACAACTATGTTGCCAGAGAAGTACACTTCGGTGAAAACGTATGGGTAACCAGGAAAGGTGCAGTGCGCGCACAGGAAGGGGACTGGGGAATCATTCCCGGTTCTATGGGTACCGGTTCCTTTATCGTTCGCGGTAAAGGCAATGCCGAAAGCTTCAATAGCTGCTCCCATGGGGCTGGAAGAACCATGTCCAGGGCCAAGGCCAAACAGACCATCTCCCTCGACAAGCACAAACGTGACACCGCTCACGTAGAATGCCGCAAAGACGTGGGAATTCTGGATGAATCGCCTTCAGCCTACAAATCACTGGATGCGGTGATGAAAGCCCAGGCGGATCTTGTGGACATTGTTCACAGGTTGAAGCCCCTCGTCTGCGTGAAGGGATAAATAATTGAGCCGGTGCTAGCGCAGCCTTCCACTGATGCCCACCGGCTCAGTTATCATACTCACTCTCAGATCTTGAAACTGGCTCCTGGTAGACTCCGGCGCCGGTGCTGTGAGAACTTTGACGGCGTAGTAAGTAAAGAGACGAAAGTCAATCAGGTCCTGCAAAAGGGAAGGAGATTCCATGGTTTCGTCTACACTGAAAGATAGAGCCGATGACCCGCTTCCTAAGACGGCCGCCAGTGCGGAGAAGGCGGAAGTTACGGAGGCGGCGGCGCTCTGCGCCGAATCATTGCGAGAGCGCAAACGCAGGTCATCGGCCTGCCTCAAATAATCCTCTCTCACGACGCCCAGGTCCATGAGTTCGCGAAGCCGACCAAGAAAGGCAGCGATTGAATTTTCCAAAAACTGCTCCTGGCTGCGCCCAAAGGCAGTGAGCACCTTGGCATATTTGCGAGAAATTTTGACTATGTCGCAAGCTCCCATCATACCGCGACAATCGGGGCCGGACAGACCCTGGCTAGTTCCATTGCCTGCGTTGGTTGAACCTACTGCCGGACTTTCGATCACACGCTGCCGCAATTCGATCAAATTATCGGAAAGCAAATAATAATCGCCTTCCATGATGATTCTCAGTCCGTATTCAAGATCGGCAAAACAATTCAAGCGGCTGTCGAAGCCGCTACCGGCTGCCGAGCTCTTGAACATTAGCGTGCCCAGTTCACCAAGATGGTTACTGAGGGGCAGCAGGCACTTTTCCAGAACATCGCCTCTCGCATGCACATGACCTGGTTTGAAGCCATGAGCGGAAAAGGAACCGCTCGGCCCACATAAACCGGCTCGGGCAGAGGGTCCCGATACAGGCTCGCTAAAAAGATCGATAATCTGATAACCGGTAGAAACCAGAGCCAGAGATGGATACCGCTCAAAACAAGCGAGCGAGGCCGCCAGACAATCCTTAGCCATTATGGCATCTTGCTGAAAAAGCTTGATAAACTGACCACCGGCCTCACTCAAGCACTGATTATAGGTTTCCCACAAACCTGCAGGCGATCCATGGCGCCAATACTTTACTCTGGCATCGCGAGCGGCGAAACTTTCGATGATGGAGAGGGAATAATCGCTTGAGAAATCATCAACAATTATCAGTTCGAGGTTCTCATGGCTCTGCCTGAGAACACTTTCAATGGCCGGAGCCAGGTAGCGTTCTCCGCACTTGACGGGCAGCAATACTGAAATAAGCGCTTGTGGTAAACCCATTTTCATCTCCGCAGTCTGGAATGGACTGCTGGCACTACGGTAACAAAGTAAGGAATAGGACCGACTCAAGATTTAATATCTCTTACGCTCCTGGAAACATCCGGTCACATATACAAAACAGGCCACTTTCCAGGGTCATCCAAAATAGAGTCTCTCCGGCTATCAAAGCCACCTCCACTATTGCTAAAATCAACGTTTAGAAGACTCGCCACTGGCAATTCAAAACAGTTCCAGATCGTGGGAAGCTCACCAGCCGGTTAGCAGGTGTTAAGAACGAGGTTATCAAGTGAAAGTACTTTTGGTGGACGATGACACCAACATTCGCATGGTGGCTGTCATGGGACTGGAAGACGAAATGGACTGGGAGATTCAAGAGGCATCCTCAGGTCAAGAAGCCATTCAACTTGCTTCCATACAAAAGCCTGATTTAATCCTGCTGGACATGATGATGCCAGACATGGACGGTATCACCACCTTCGGTAAACTGAGAGAACTGGATACGGCAAAAGACACCCCGATAATTTTCATGACCGCCAAGGTTCAGCCGCAAGAAATAGAGTCTTACAAAGTTCTGGGAGACAGGGGCGTGATTATCAAGCCATTTGATCCGATTACCCTGGCCCAGGAAATTCAAGATATTCTCGCTCCCAAGCATAATTTCTAGAGACCACAAGCGCCAGATAAAGGAGGAACGTCATACTCAGGATCAGGTTTTTAGCTTCCTGGGTACTTACCGTGGTCTTCGTCACCATGGCGGCCGGTTTCATTCTCAATCACAACAATCTAGTCATTCAAGAAAAGACCTGGGTAGCGGAAACCCAGGCCATAATCAACAAACTTGACAATATCGCCGCTCTCAACCTGAAAGCGGAAAGTTCAGCCCGTGCCTTCTACTTATCCCGGGACCAAAAATATCTCAACGCCAGAAACCACGCAGTCAATGAGTTGAAAGAACGCCTGCAAGAACTTGCAACCATGTTGAAAGACCAGCCCCAGCAAGAGAAAAACGCCTTCCTCTTGAAGAAAATTATTTCGGATAGGCTGGCCCTGACCGACCACGCCACCTGGGAAGCAGCTCATGCCGCCAACGACCACACAACAGTGGACATCAGTAAAGGTGCGGCCCTTACGGAAAAACTGGAAGACCTGATAGCCGAAATGAAGGATTGCCAGAATGACCGCATCTCGCTAAGAGAGACGGAGTTTCTTCACAACGTCATTCAAACCAACCGCATTGAAGGTTTTTTGGGCGTACTTTGTATCGCAGCGCTTTCCTTCTCGCTCTTTCTCACTTACCGCTATATGTCGGCAAAGAAAGAATCGGATGTGCGCTTTCGAGCCATTTTCAATCAGACCTTTCAGCTTATAGGACTCCTGACACCGGATGGACGACTTCTGGAAGCAAACCAGACGGCCCTCGATATGGTAGGAGTAGACCCAGCCACCATACGCCATAAATTTTTCTGGGAGACACCCTGGTGGCAACATTCTCCCCAGGAGCAAGAAATCTTGAAGCAAGCTGTGAAGGATGCCGCTTCCGGCAAGTTCGTGCGCTTTCAGACCACACATATAGGAAAAGGCGGCGAGACAATCACTATAGATTTTTCTATCAAGCCTGTGCTCGACGACTCCGGCAAGGTGCTTTACCTTCTACCGGAAGGTCGCGATATGACCGAACAAAAGCGTGCCCAGGAAAGCACCACGGCCAGCGAGCAACATCTCAAGGCCTTGCTCACCTGCCTGGCTGAAGGAGTTTATCAAATAGATCTGGAAGGCAACCTAGTCTACATGAATGGTGCGGCCGAGCGCATACTGCAATATCAAGAGAACGAGCTACTGGGCAAAAACATGCATGGCATCATTCACGGCAAGAGCGATGCTGACTCTTCCCAGGCGCCCTTCCCTCAGTTAAGCACCGGTCAAAGAGAGCAACCCGGCAGTGACTTCAAACTTTTGAGAGTAGTTGAAAGAGGAGAGGAACTACGCATTTCAGAAGACTGGTTCCGCCGCAAAGACGGCACTTGCGTTCCGGTCGAATATGTAGGCTCACCGCTCCTACAAAACGGCGAAGTGAAGGGAGCAGTGATTGCTTTCCAGGATATTACTACACGCAAAGAAGCAGAGAAACGCGTCAGCGAATTCTACTCAACCGTCTCCCATGAACTGCGCACCCCGCTTACATCAATTCGAGGCGCCATGCGTCTTCTGGAGGCAGGCAAGGGCGGCGAACTGACCGAACGAGGCAAGCATCTCACCACCATGGGTCGTATCGAATGCGACCGCTTGGTGCGTCTCATAAACGACATGCTCGACATACGCAAATTGGAAGCCGGAAAACTCGACCTGCGCTACGCTGAATTTGACGCCGTTGATGCGGTACGGCAGGCCATCAGTAACTTACAGGCCTATGCCGATGAGCACCGGGTTTCCATAACTCTAAAGCCGGCACCGGCCATTCAGCTAAACGCCGACAGAGACAGATTTACTCAGATAATTACCAACCTCGTATCCAACGCGGTGCGTTTCAGTCCTCTGGATTCCGAGGTAAATGTCAGCCTCGAACTTCTGGCTCCGGAAAAAACTTTGAAAGTATCCATTCAAGACAGCGGTCCCGGTATCAAACCGGCGGATCAGCGCAAGCTCTTCAAGGTATTTCAACAACTTGATGCCACCGATGCTCGAAGAAAGGGTGGCACCGGGCTGGGTCTGGCCATTTGCAAATCACTGGTGGAACAGCACGGCGGAAAAATCGGACTCAGTAGTATGGAGGGAGAAGGCGCCACCTTTTGGTTCACACTGCCGCTATTCGGCAAGCAGCACCCAGTAAAGGAAGCGCGAGACACAGCCGTCAGTTTGCCCCCGGAGCCCAAGCATCACACCACCCATTACCGCAAATCGAAAGGGAAACATGCCAGAGTTAAAGCTCTAGTTGCCGAAAATGACAGGTTCACGCGCAACTTGCTCGAACTGCAACTGCGGCGTATGGGCATTGAAGTAATCTGCACCGAAAGTGGAGAAGGGGCGCTCAAAATCCTGAACAGAGATCCCATTGAGCTGATAATACTTGAACTGGGACTCCCGGATATCAGCGGCACAGAGTTGATAGCAAAACTGAAGGCAGAAGGCAAGGGAGAGCTACCACTGGTGGTCTATACAGCCCAGGATCTGACCCACGACGAGCGCCTGGCTACGACCCTTGGAGAAACCAGGCATCTGACCAAATCTCTATCTGTAGAAGAAGACTTCGTAGCCGCAGTCAAAGAAGTACTCGGTGAGCGGGCCCGAGACCTGCCTGACATGGCAGTGGTGACCGACAACCGCTTACCATCCATGACGGAAGCGGAAGCCCTCAGGCTGAGGTCGAAGGACTAAACTTCGAAATGGAAACGTGTTCCAAACATGCAAAAGTAGGAAGTAAACTCAATGAGTGAAACCGGGAGCGATAAGTAAATGAGCAGAGGAACCACCCCATACTCCATCCTAATTGTGGATGATGACCCGGCATTTCGGGCACTGGTCAGTGCCATACTGAAGACTCGCGGCTACCGCGTGAAGGAAGCCGGCAGCGCAGATGAAGCAGCAGCCATGTTCTCGGATAAAGAAACAAAACTGGCCATTGTCGACTATCGCATGCCGGGGAAAGACGGCGTTGCCTGGATCCAGAAACTAAGAGATGCCGGTAAAGCTGTCCCTGTAGTATTCGTATCAGGCAACTGGTGCGATCAGAAAACCTTCACCCGGCTGAGAAATCTCCTCCAGGTTTCACTGATCGTAAAAAAACCTATTGTCCCTGCCGTTTTTCTTGAGCAGGTTGAAAGTCTCTTGTCGGCGGAAACGCGCCTGGCTTTGCAGGAAGACGGAATTGCAGATATCGCCGCCCATAATGTCATGCCTGACGATGAAAGCGACCGTGGCGAAAACATCAGACAACTCATGCAGATTCGCTCCCGGCTGGAACTGCAGTCGGCTCTCAAAGTAGCTCAGGCCAGCTATCTGCAAGACCTTGGGCATCAATGGGCAGAACTGGTGAAGCTATGCAACGAGATTAAAGTCAGTCCGGAGCGCATCGACCTGCAAAACATTGCCATCAACGAAGCCCACAAAATAAAAGGCACGGCAGGTTCCCTCAACCTGGCGGAAGTAGGAGAAATAGGCGGAAAAGTCGAAACCCTGTTGCGGGTTCTGGATCCCCGGGAATCCACCGAGATGGAAGTAATCTGGTCTGAAATCAACCGCGCCCTGGCCCAGGGACAAAGAGCCGTGCATAAGGCCATAGACGACCGCTCCGATCTCAGCCAGGAAGCCCATGTAGCAGTGCGAGTCTTACTTCTGGGCGACGGCTACCAGGAGATTCTGCCGCAACTGGAAGTTGCTACCATCACCGCCTGCAGCAAAACCAATATGGCCTTAAGTCGACTCAAGAAGCACACCTACGAAGCTTGCGTCTTCGACATAGTGCATGCCGGCCGCTACGAATTGTTCGAACTGGCCAGGCAGGCGCGGCTGCCTGTAGAAGGCATAGTACCAATCGCCCTGATCAAACCGGACGAGGCCAGCAGCTTTCTCAGTGCGGCAGACGAGCTATTTCTAGGCGCTTCCTCAGTGAACAGCCGACCGGAAACTCAAGAGGAAATGGAGCTGATAGTCTCTCGCCTTCTAAAAGTAAGACAGGCACAGAAACAGCGCATAGTAGTCGTAGACGACGATATGGTTCTTTTGAATTTCGTCGAAACCGTGCTCACCGCTCACGGCTTCAACGTAAGAACCGTGAATAATCCACTCGAAACCGGTCTCATGCTGGATCAGTTCAAGCCGGACCTTCTGCTTCTGGACGCAATGATGCCCGGTATGACCGGCTACGAGGTCTGTCGCATGGTCAGGGAAGAGCAGCAGTGGGAGAATCTACCGATCGTATTTCTTACCGGCAAATCCTCTCCGGAAGCGCGCTCAGCAGCCTTTCAAGCCGGAGCGAACGACTTTCTCAGCAAGCCCGTACTTGTAGACGAACTGCTCTCCCGAATCAACGGTCAACTGGCTAAGTCCGCCCAGGGTAAAGAGTCTCTCGCTAAAGATGCAAACACAGGTCTGCTCAATGAGGATGCCTTTGTGAAAGCAGCAGGGGAACTGCTTCAAGCAACACCCCCTCAAACCACCGTGGCCATGGCTCTCATCGCCGCCGACGATGTTGAGGGAATCAGACTGGTGCACGGCATAGAATCGCTCCGCCAGGCTCTCGTAGCCCTGGGAGGAGAAATCAGATTGCGCTTCAAAGCCGAAGACGTGCGGGGAAAAATAGGCTACGATGCCTATGCCCTCCTTCTCAAAGACACTACCAAAGAAGTGGCGGCCGACGCCATCGCGCTTCTACAAGAGGAATTCACCAGCCGTAGCTTCTTTGGCGATCGAGGCAATTTCAAACTTGATTTTTCCACCGGTATCACCGACAGCACTGAAGTTGGACTTGGAATCAAGCCACTCCTAAAGCAAGCCTACCAGCGGATGCTGTCCGTACGAGGTACCGCCAGCGGTCGAATCAACTACACCGACTGAGTCCTCATCAGCTTTTCAGCATATTGCGCAGGAATCGGCGCCTTCATGTAAGATGGAATCAGTTCATCTGGAGGCAAGGGTGAAACGGTGTACTTGAAGCTTATGAATTTAGCTCTATTCATAGGCATGACTTCGGTTATGCTGTTTGTAACTGCGGTGCTTCCGCTACAAACAGGCAAGGGTTCCGGCACTAGAGCGCTGGCGCTGTCTGAGAAGGAAGCAGAGAGCGTGGCAGAGCAAGAAGGTTTCGTCAGCCATATCAACAGCGAAGGCTGCCACATTTATCTTGCCACGGGCGAGAACGGCTGGTGCGCGAGCAAGCAAGACTTTCACGACTGGGTAAAAGCATCCGTCCAGTCTATTGAGGCTTACTACGGTAGTTTTCCCGTACCGGAAACAAGGATTCGCCTGTATCAGACAAGTGGCGACAATGTCGAATTCGGCGAAAGCACCTACGACGATGACCTGGCCCAGGGCGAAATCGAAGTTTATGTAGGTCGTAGAACGACCAGGCAAACTCTCATGTCTAGCTGGACCCTAACCCACGAGATGGTGCACCTCACTTTCCCGATTGTTCAAAAGGAAGATCGATGGCTGGCTGAGGGCATAGCCACCTACGTAGAGCCGATCGCCCGCATGCGTAAGGGGCTGGTCAGCAAAGACGCCGTCTGGAAAGAACTGGTGGAAGGGCTGCCCCAAGGTGTAGACAACGGCAGACTGGGACGCATGCGCGGCACGCAAGAATGGGGCAGCCTCTACTGGGGCGGAGCGCTCTATTGTTTACTTGCCGACCTGGAAATTCGACAAAAGACCAATAATCAAATGGGTCTGGAGGACGCTCTTTCTGAGATTGCCAGTAGCGGCGGCACAGCGGCATCCTTCTGGTCGGCGGAAGAGGCCCTTGCCCGGGGAGACAAGCACCTGGGGCAGAAAATTCTTGTGCCGCTTTTCAGACAGTTCCAGGATGAGACCCTGAGTGTAGACTTGGAACAACTATTCAATCAACTGGGCGTAGAGGAAACACCATCTAAGCAACTGAACTTCAACGACCGAGCACCACTGGCCAGGGCACGAGAAGCCATACTGGGAAGACCTCGCAGTTAATTTATAATCGAGGAACAGAAATTGAAGACGTTGCCGTTTAAGCAATACCTCTCTCTTGCATGCACCATGCTCGGAGCAAGCCTGACCGCACTAATAGTGGTGTCATTCATTCCGAATATTTGGCTATTCGATATCGCCAGCCAGTTGCGACTGGCTATTGCCGCCATAGTGCTAATGTGCATGCCGGTTCTGTTGATTTTGCGCGCCAAAGCGGGATTCGCCCTTGCCCTGCTCGGATTTACGATAAATGCGGTGCCCATCCTATCGATGTATCTAGATAGGCAGAAAACGGTGGACGCGCGTAAGACGGTAACCATTCTCAATTTCAATTCTGAATTTCAGCATAACAATCAGTTCAAACTATTCGAGACCCTGGTAGCAGAGAAAGAACCCGACCTCGTTGCACTGGTGGAAGTCGACAAGAAATGGATCGACTCTATTGATGAGACTATGAAGTGCTATCCGTATAAGAAAGTCTACCTGGTCGGACCGGGTATGGCTTACTTCAGTAAGTTCCCCATCGAAGAAAGCAATGCAAGATATTACGGCAAGAGTCACCATCCACGAATCGCAGCTACAATCAGGGTCGGCAATAGACTGGTTCGCCTGGTCCTTGCACATCCGACCACTCCCAAGAGCGAGAGTGGTTACCTAGAGCGCAATCAAGAGATCTCACTGCTCAAGAAGGAAATGGCCGCTCTCAATAATCCTAAAATATTAATCGGAGATCTAAACTGTGGACCATGGTCTCCCGTTTTTGCAGATCTGCTCAAGGCCGGTTTGCGAGATTCACAGCAGGGTTTTGGTCCGCAGCCCTCCTGGCCGGCGCGGAGCGGGAGAGTAATAGACGGACTGCCAATACCGCCACTAGTGCCCATAGACCACGTACTTCTAAGTCCAGATATTGTCGTAATGGAGCGCACGGCAGGACCGTCACTAGGGTCGGATCACCTGCCTGTTCTGGTGAAGATTGCCCTGCCAGAGTAAGCCTCTCAATTGCTAGCGAATCGAATCAGCCTTTCTTTTCGCCTCATCCATAATTTTCCGGCACTTCTCTTCGCATGCCTGCTGAATCTCGTGTTTGCGCTCTTCGCTGATGTCGAATTTTCTTTCACCGGTCTCAACATTCTTCCATCGGCGCCCCTCATAGGTGGCTTCGTATTCGATCTGCTCCTTGGCCTCCTTTCTAAGCTTTTCGCAGTCATCTTGCGCGAGCTTCAAAATATGGGCTTTATTTTGCTCTCTTACCTTATCAGCATAAGTGACCGGCTTGGACTCCTCCTTTTCATCATCCGATTCATCCGCACCTTCGGCTTTTGCCTCTGTTGCGGGTTTGCCTTCTGTAGAGGACGATGCGGCTTTAGGCAGGTGCTTTTCCGTGCGGGCTATACCAGTTTGGCAATGATTGAGAATCTCTCCATAGGCACAATTTTTCTGGCACATCGTATAGTGAAATTTGGCCTTGGTCATCTGCCCAAGCACAAGACAGGTATTAGCCAAATAGTAATGGGCCTGCCAGGAAGTGGGTGACTCTGCCACAGCCTTCTCTAAGAGCAATCGCGCATTCGAATACTGTTTTTCATTGTATAGCTTGATACCTTCTTCAAGATTTGTGGCAGCAGCAACTGGCAGAAGCGTCAGATAGCAAGCTATCATCAGCAGTAAACTGGAACTTAAAAGCCTTAACCGCATAGATTTACTTCAAACGACCTGCAACGCCCAAAAGAGGGACTATCAATGACTGTGTCACCTTAATCAGTTATACACCGCTGGCAAGATTCGAGCCATAAACATTACGGTTAAAATGCCTCAATCTCTTTGCCGCCTCTCCCTGCATGGAAAGTAAATACATCTTCCACAATTCCATCTTTGCGCCTGCAACTGATGCTTACTAGACTGCGCTGCCACTATTAAGTCCGGCGGAACAAGACTTCGTATTTACCCCCATCAGGCGCCACACCTCGGACACACCCGCAGGCTACATTAAGGCAACGCCCCGGAGGAAAGTCCAATGGTTCTTGAGCAAGCCGCCAAACTTATTCCCAAAATTGCCCCTGAAATTGGCGAAGCATCATCACGATTGCTGGCTGAAACAATCCCGACTATTGAAACAGGCATAAAAGCCTATGTGTTCGGTGGAGCGAAGTCTAACGCCGGCAACGCAGGAAAACTTGCCAGTATACACTTCCCTCAAAAGGGACCGGTCTGGAACGAAGAAGTGCTCTTCCGTCACAGCCAGCAAGTGGAACTGGGAGAAGAACTTCTATTTGGAGAAGCAACAGCAGCCGAGCTTAAACAGGCAAAGACCAGTGCTCAGTGGCTGGAAAACGCCGGATTCGAATTCAACTCATTCAAGCCGTTCTTCACCAACAAGCGCCTTGCGACCGGCGAGGGAACCATGTCTCCCAATGTGATGAGAAGGCTGCCCGAAGGCTCACAAAACACTATGGACGGCAGCACTTCGGCCCTATCCAGGCACTACTTCCGTGATAACAATGGACAGGCGCATTTGATGGACATTTATGACACCAAAGGTGCGGCAGAGAGACTCGGCTACGCCAGACGTACCGTTCAGGAACTGGCATACACAGGCAAGGTGCCGGCTCACATGGTGCAGGGAGACCATGGTCTGGAGTGGCGCATTCTACTGCCGTCTGAAAAGGTCACCGCCCAAGTCGCCAGCAAACCGACCACACCAATGACGGAAGAACTGCTCTTCCGCAAAGCCGCCAACGGTGATCCGTCCAAGGATTTCTTCCGCATGCCGATGTGGAGATAGTACTAGCGTGTCGCTACGGCCTTATCGCAGGTGTCGGCATACAGAAAATAAGCTGCAACTACCTTCTCGCAACCTGCCAATACGAGACTCTTAAGAACGAACTTTCTGGAACCCACGCTGGCATTAGGTATTACAAAGATACTTTCTGTTCAAGAACACTGGTATCGCAAGTTTTCTACCGCTACGATCGACCGGTCCAAGAGAGCAAAAATAACCTGAAACAGTAAGCCGAAGATAGCCTCCAGAAGCGAACCAAAGCTTCACTTTTTTACTTGGCACAAAGCCATTTAGAACTGAGGCAACTGCATTGTACCTGGCAGACCGCTGCGGCAAACCGACAGCCTCACGAAGGTGTAGACGGTTCATCTCTCCATCATAGTCAATTAGAACGGTGAACTCGCAAGGACCGTCAGGCAATTTGCCATTGAGAAGCTCAAGTAATTGCCCTGAGGCATCAATGGCGGGCAGAGTCTCAATCATATTCTGCCGAAACGCGCTCTTAGCAAGAGGAGAGACATTAGTGGAAGCACTTGCACCGGTCTGCAACCTGACGGAACTCGAGTGAGTTTCATCCGAGGTGATCTGACTCTCGCCAGCGAGAGCTGGTACCGAGGATAGACTTGCAGCTGAAACAATCGATACTAGAGACCCAAAGACTTTCAAGGGAAACACCTAAACTTCGTCAATCTGGAGTTTCGCATTGGAAGCAACCGCTGTCAAGCGCCGTGATATCGAGTGCCCGTGAGCCCCCAAAGACTTCAAGACAGAGCGCCGATGGGTTAGAGTAGCAAACGGACTATCAGACGATAGCAATGACCGCTTCAGTTAACTCGGCGCAGTCCTATTGTTTGCCGCCGGCAGAATGTTGTTAGCCATTTCAACATAACTGGGGAAGCATGAAACGCAACCGTTCCCATAGAAAAAAAGAACCATAAACAGCACAGCCTGGGAGGCGGTGATAAATACGGCTCCCTAAAGTGAGCTGGTCGGTGTTTCAGCCTACGAGCCTGGGCGATGAACCATAGTACTCGTTATCCCTCCTTGATAATTCAAAGGGGATACCATAATCAGCATAGCAGGGATCTGCCTTGGTGGCGCTCAAGAACAGTAGCATGAAGAGATTCAGTATCATGAAGTTTCCACACGATGAAAAGAACGCAAAACCTCTGAAAGAGTTCTCTCTAGCATTAGCTAGAGCACTGCTCTGCCTATGGGCCTCGTTATTTGCAATCGGATTTTCTGGGCTCAGCTTTACATACGAACCGCTGAACAATTTATCTTCTCTCCTATCTTATCTGTTACCTTGTAGCTGTTTCGTAGAAGCATTTTTCCGAAAGGAGAGCGTAGTCAGAACAGTAATGCTTGTATCGACCGGAGCAACAGGAATTCTGAGTACCTTTCTTCTATTATTCTCACTCTTTTACTACGGAGAACTTGACTATCTGCTTCACGGAAAAGAACCAGCAGAAGGCCCCCAGTCTGCAATATTGCAGGAAGTAAGTCCAACTAGTCAATCACACAAAATAGTATTGAAGGGGACAGATTTTATGGAAGTAATTGATCCATCTTCCCGGTGGTCTATTGAGCTATACTTCATTCGTCCGTATGGTTCATTCCTTCAGGAGAGGAAACGGGTATGCACTGTCCGCCCAGCTAACGAAGCCGAGCTAAGGATTTCCGAAGATCGGAAATCAGTCCGCCTTACTGTAACTCCATACCTTGGTTACGGAGAAGAAGCTTTAGAATTTGACATTCCTACAAGCTGGAATGACGTAAAATGCAGGGACGTTGTTCTCTCCAAAACACATTGAGACTTATCTAAAACAAGCGGTTAGGACAGGGGATTCGGCCGCCGGGGAATGCGAATAATAGCGAGTGGTTGGTCAGACAAACGCCAGGTCTGCGCAGACCCGAAACTGTAGCAACTCGCCCGCTAACTGCCGATCCTGACTGACGCAGTAGAAATATCGAGTCCTCGCAAGCGGACTGTCAGACGATAGCTTAAGGACCGCCGCAGTTTATTCTGGGCGGTCTTTCTGTTGGTGCCGGCGGATTGTTGCTGACCAGTTCAATACAGCCTGGGGGCGGTGATAATTACGACTCCCTATGAAGCAGTAAGAGCTAAGAGTTCCCCAAGAAAATAAGATCGTTACAGTGCTCTTTCATGAAGGACAGTTGCAAATCCCATATATTCTCGAGCATGTTAGGTTGGTCAGGAAATCCGCCAATGGTATCCCAAAATACTTCCGACAGTTGGTTTAGAACAACCACGGCTGAATTCCCTTGTTCATGAAGTAGGGACGCCCGCTTCATCCTATCCTGAGGAGGCTCGCCACCTGGAAAGATAGACATAGCTTTCTGCAGAAGTTCTGCAGCATTTTTCGCACCAAGAAGTCGAAGAGAAGCAAGAATTTCGGTTGCGTTGTTTCCACAAGTATTGTAGAAGAACTGCTCAAAGTCGCCATTCATCATCTCCCCGTAGAACTTGTCTATTACAAATATGGCTCTTGCTGCGGGTGCCAGCTCGGACAATCGACTAGGAGGTCCAATGTAGACACCAAAGACAAGACATGGATCATCAAAACCCAAGAAGTCGCCAAGCTTGGTGAAGTTACCGTCAGCTAGGCTTCGAGCCTTTTTCAATGACATTCTTTTTTTCAACAGTAACCTTGGCCTCCGATACTAAGAAACAATTTGGAGAATGAATAGCGAAGCGTTAGATTTTTCGACGGATTTTCAACTTAATCTCTGACCAAGTATTTGGACTATTCTGAGCAATGCCACCAAGCAGTTCAATTATTTTACCCTGATAGGCCTGGCCGGTAGCGCGCAGATACTTGTTTGTATCTTGCAGCATCGGTCCTATTGCGTCTGAAGCTGACGTGCCAACTGGAAAACGTCTGATTATATCGTCCTGACCGTGGTATTCAGGATGCATCTTGATACTCGCGGCTTTTTCAGGATTGGTACAGGAACCCTCACACTGTCCAATTGCTGGGCGCCTTCAAAGATGTGTAGACAGGCGTGTATACCTACACAGAAACCTCAACACTAGTTGAGTCTCGAAAGTCCCCGTCACCAGCACCTTTCAGGAAAGTGACCTTCGGACTTTTGTAGATGCCGTGTAGGCACCGAGCAATAAATAATTTTCTATCTCAGTGAACTTTTTACGCCTCCGCACCGTCTTTTAAATTACTGGGGCGCTGACGTCGGCTCGGCAACCTAACTCTGGCATCCGATCATCACTGCTACTCTCAACTGCGGAGCACCTGCCTATGGCAAAACTCACCAAAGAATTCGTCGAAAACGAAATCCACCTAACCACTTCGGGTCAACGCTTCCATCGTGACGATGATGTCCCAGGTTTTGCAATTCGAGTCACTAAAAAGTGCAAGTCATACATTCTTGAACGACGTATTGCCGGCTCCTCTCGCAGAATCACTATCGGCAAAT
>JACRFZ010000049.1 GCA_016212515.1 Candidatus Melainabacteria bacterium | reverse complement strand
CCCCCTCGAAGACTACGATTACGGTTTCTTGTTCGACCGTTCCGGTAGTATGGATACCCGGGAACGCTCCTACAATAATATGTCCCGCTGGGATTACGGCATCAAGGAACTGATTCAGCCTTTCGTCAACGCCGTTCAAGAAATTGATAGCGATGGTATCGATCTGGCCGTTTTCGACAACGAGATTGATCTCTTCGAGAACACCACTTCCGCTCGCATCGCCTCCGTCTTCAAATCCGCTCGCCCACGAGGCGGCACCTCCACTGCTTCTGCTATCGAGCGCATGGTCAACACCTACCGCCAACGCAAATCCGGCAAACCTTATATCCTCATTTGCGCCACCGACGGTGAACCCACTGACTCTCGCCGCAATTCGCGACTGTCACCAGAAGACGATGTGCGCGATGTAATCATTCAAACCACCAAATCTCTCAAGCAGGGCGAGTTCTACATCACCTTCATTCAAGTCGGCTCAGCCTCTGGCGCCACGGCCTTCCTTGAAGACCTCGACAACAACCTCACCGGTGCCGCCTACGATATGGTCTCTTCCATGTCCGTCAAAAACCTGACTTCTCTTCTTCCAGAGCAGATTCTCAGAATGGCTCTCACCGGCAAGATCTCTTAACCATAACACGCAGGAGCGCTCAGACTATCGGTCGGAGCACCCCTGCTCCAATCAAACCAATAACAACACCATCTGAGAACGAGGGAAATATAAACCATGGCACTCAAACTCAAACAAGCTACTGCTCTCCCTGGAATCTCGAAAGCACATGTCGAACTGACATGGACAGGAGAGAAAGCTGACAACGACCTAATTGCGATCGGTCTCACTGCTTCCGGCGACAAAGTGGGTTCCACCGAACAGGAACAAGAATCCTACGTTGTCATGTACGACATCGACAATCCTCCAAGAAAAGTAGCTTGCCCAAATGACGCTATCGTCTACTCCGGCGACAAACAAGAAAGCGGCACAGAATACATTGATGTGTACTTTGATCGCCTTGATTCGAGAGTTGGCCAAATCGTCTTCTGCGTAGCAATTGCCTACTGGCAACGAACCAAGCAAACGTTCGGGACATTCGATTCCTGCGCCCTGCAAGTGACCGGAGATGGCATCAAAGACGCACCGATTCAGATCGATCTGGTCGGCAATCAAGCTACAAGTACAGCAGTTGTCTTTTTCAAGTTCTATAAAGACTCAAGCGGCATCTGGGGAGCCGAACCGTTAATGGTCGGTTATCAAAACGGCTTTGAAGAAGTAGCCGCAAATTACGGCTTTGCGACTGCATAAGACAAACCCTAAGAGACCGTCCATTCTCAGTGGATTAATCTAGAAAGTGCTCAGACTAAGCCACTGAGCACTTTCCGTTTATTTTTTTGGCATTACGATGCTAACTAGTAATAACAATCGAGGAAACAGCGATGACGGACTCTTCTATGCTTGACAGTCAAATAAAGCTGCTTTCAGAGCGAATCAACACAATAATCGACAACTACGAAGCCCTCAAGCAAGTTCCTCTTTTCTTGAGCATAGTTGAAGGTACATTCAACTTGCACGCAATCGAACCAACGAGCCTGCAGAAGGTGCTGCAAATCAGAGCAGCATGCAATCAATTCGATATCGACATCGGCTTTCTCCTCGAAGTTCAGCAGCGTTACGCGGAGAAACGAGCAACCCTAAACATTCTAAACTCGAAACCCGTTCTAGCAGAACTTCAGAGTATTCTTCGCGACGCCTGGATCGTTCGCTCCCATGCAACAATTCCGATAGAAAGACGAGAACTACTTTCTCCTCAGGAGCAAGTAGAGAAAGTATCTGCAGAAGAGTTGCTCAGAATAATGGGTGATAGCTATCGAAACATTCGAGACACTATCTGCCACGCTCAAAAGTTGTCGGACGAAGTAATATCAAGTGTCCAACCAATTTCAGGGCAACTACGCAGCCTGCGCCTGGAACTAAAACAACTGGGGACCTCCTCAACCGAAGAGTTGGATGAGCTGGAGAGAAATCTAGATCAACTATCTCGGGCCTGCCACTGCGATATTTTCAATCTTGAAAACAGGGCAAATGCCATCAATCTAATTGAATTGCTGAAACGAGCGGAGCGAAGTGTTGGAGCAGTTAAGCAACGCTACCAAGCACTTCTGAGAGCCTTCCGAGAATTCCCAGTAGCAACACAAGCACTTAACTTTCAGAAGGTAGATCTGATCAGATTACAGCAAAGAGCCAGACAAGAGCTCGAACTTGACCTAGTGCAACCGGACACACGGGACGTAAGCGCCCTCATTGATGAAATGGAGAAGGCTCTTTCAAAACCCGATCTGGATTTGGCGACCGCCATCCTTCATAAATTCGAGCAAGCCTGCCAAGAAAGAACTAAGGTCTTCCGACAAGAGCGCATTACCCTTGAAAACAAACTAAAGGTGGCAAGCGATATCAAGACTCGCTGGAACAATCTCAAAGCTGAAACGGAACAAAAGGCAGCCTCCTCGGACAAAGCCTTGCAGGCGTTCAAAGAACAGATAGAAGCGCTTCTCGAAAAGCACGACTTCGCAAATCTATGCATCTGGTTTGACAGATACGAGATGCGCCTGAAGTTGCTTTAAGACGCCCCGCCAAACCCTTGCAAACAAGAGAGGCACGCCACTTCAAAGAGTGAATCGTGCCTCTTCCTTGAACCAGTTAAGAAAATGCGGACAAAACCCATGCTAAGAGTATTACTCAAAACAGCAACCTGGCTCAAACTGAAGCTCCTGCCTGGTTCCCTCAACTGCGCACTGACAATGGTAGTAGCCCGCAGCGCAGTGGCGAACCAGGCCAAATTCGGATTATTCGACCAGTCATTTAACCCCGGCAACTTCTCTCCCCGCATGCCGCTCTGGCGGCTGGGTCAGGAGGTACTGAGGAGGGAGCTAGTGACAGACCAGAACTTGCTCAATCTCTTCTTCGAGAAAGAAGCAGTCTGCCTTCTGGAAAAGTGTCCAAATCACTTCTGGTTCTGGCAGATCATGCTCACAGCCTTACTGCGACACAAATCAAGCAAACTTACAGGCAGACAGGTGGGCGAAGCCATCGCAAACCACAGAGAACAAATGCCACGAATGCTTCTGCACCTGAAGATGCAAGCACCGCAATCTTGGGCTGAAGAAGAGCGCGCTCTGGCTCTCGCCTGCGGACTATTACTGGTGAAACAAACTATCACAAGAGGAGCAGTCACGAAGGAAACCGCCTGGCAAAAATCTCCACCGCAAATTAAGTGCGAATATGTAGTCAACCCCCTCTTCCTCAACTAAAAAACAGGCAGCCTGCCGCCCCACAAATGAGAAAAGAAAGATCCATCGACAACTGACTTTATTCTCGAAGTTGTCGATGGATTGCCTCTCTATTTTGTGTTTTTTGAATTCATATAGTCGACCGGTCTATTTCTTGCCTGGAAGAAAAATAGCGGGCAAGCCCGCTAGCGAAAGCAATCTATTAGCCCCTATTCAGCCAGTTGCCGGCGCAAAGCCCTGGAGACTTCCATGGTGCGCCGGTGTTGATCTAGATATATTGTGCGGGGATTATGACCAAAGCCGGAAGCATTCCACTGAAGGTAGCGGCGAGAATCAGGATTGACATCAAAAAACGGCCAGGTTCTCGCTTCCACAACCGCAGCAAAACCTTCCAACCCCTTTTCTTGAGTGGCTTGCTTGAGCCTGTCGATATAGCCCCAGCGGCAGGGATTGTCGGCAAAGGTCTCAATCACTTGCCGGGTGTAATCACCATTTGCATCCAGACCGGCAACCAACTTATAGACGACCCTCTTATCGGGCTGCTGTACACACGCTGAAGTGGGACTCTGATTGGCCAGATCCACGCCGGCTAGTAGCTGGAAAAGATTGAGCTGCATATTGCTGCGCTTGGCTTGCCAGATGAGTTCCATAGCCTGCAGACGCAAGACCTGCAACTGCACTCTGTCGGCTTGCGCCGGTGTAAATGCCCACGGCTTGCTGCCCCCTTGTTGATAAGAGAAGCTTCCTATGTTAGTGATCGAGGAAGAGCAGCGGATATAGAAGCACATGGGGTCCTGGTGACCTTTATAAGCCCACCAGACATAAGAACCGTCAGGCCGACGCGTGCCCTCGGCACTTCCCACAACAATCTGCACCAGGGCGTCACGCCCGGCTGTTGGCTGAAACAAGAGCGGCAGCAGGTGCTCATCGACCTCCTGCTCCAGACCTGTCAGCCTGGGCACCGTTTGTGGTGGCTTTTCCGCCGCCGCCGTGCCGTTGCGAGTCGGTGGCTGAGACATCTTATGGCTCTCTTTAGCACCGACTTGAGAAGGCAAGGAAGTTTCATGGTGCCTGGAGCCTTCATCGATAACGTTATCGACGTCTGCTTCCAGCACCATTGAGAAAGCTACAGTTACTGCCGCAAGGAAAACGAGAAAGACCAAATTCCGAACTCTTCTATTCTCCATTTTTTTGAACTCAATTAGTGACAATTTTTTGCGAAGGCAAAGCCTGTCACTCCCCTGCACCCTTAAACTAGCCTCCGGGCGGAAGCTCGAAGTCGGCAAGCACGATCAGATTCTCATGTGTCTGCAATATCGAGGCCGGCACATCAACGGTAACAGCACCATATAGAGCCCTGGGTGCGGCTTCTTGTTTCTGCTCGCCGCAAATCAACAACAAGACCGTCGCCGCTTTCATAATAGAGGCAGGGCCAAGGGTCCGAGCCATAAGCAAACGCTCGCCGTACTTGCCAAAGTTATCCTCAATGGTAGACGCAGCCAGGGCGGTCAAATGGGTGCCACGATCAAAGGGCGTACCGGGCTCACAGGCAGCAATGTGACCGTTTCTCCCCAGGCCAAGCACCATTAAATCGATACCGCCCAGGTCTTCAATCAAGCCGTCATAGTTGTCCACGTCAAGGGGATTGAAACAAGCAGCGCGAGAAAGATCAGTCTGATCATACAAATCCTTTCTTAGCAGTTCTTCCCCAATGCGCCGCAGCCCCAGATATTCATCGATTGCAAAAGCACGAGCCTCAGCGAAGGACGTTTCCTCTTGCATGGACAGTTCGGCAAGATACTGGTAAGCAAGACGGGGCGACTGCCCCCAGGCAAAGGCAAAGTTGCTACCGGGCTTGCTCTCAAGCTGCCCGTGCATAAGCGCAGCAGCCTTATGACTGATCAAATCATGGCTTCCGGAAATGACTTTCATGATGTTCCTCTCAATCGTTCAAGAAGCTAAATACTGATTTTCCTGGCATCTATACATCGGGTCGCTCTCACGAAATTGAAGCCCACAAAGAAACAGGCGACTCCACTTATGACAAGCGCCTGAGCCGGACCGACGGCACTGGCCAGGATTCCGACAAGAAGCGCGCCGGGAGCGGCGGTGCCCATACTCAGGAAGGTAAAGAGAGAGAGCACTCGCCCTCTCACCCGCTCGTCGCTAATGAGCTGTTGCAACAGGGAACTGCTGCCGCTCATCAGAAGCGTCTGAAAAACGCCAAGCGGCAGAGCCGCGGCAAGAGCAGCGCCAAGAGTGGAAGAATGGGCAAATGCAAACAGACTGAGACCAAATAGAACCGCAGCCAGACCTATGCTTTTGGCCAGTCTATGAACCGATGCAAAAGCCGCCAGAGTCAAACTGGCCAGCAAAGAACCAAGGGCCGAGAAGGCAAGAAGCCCACCTAGAGCGGCCGAATTTTGATGCAGCTCAATTTGAACAAAGGCCGGCAAAATAACCAGATACTGGACACCGAGTAGACCCATCACCACATAAAGTTGCATCATGGCTCTCAGAAACGGCTGCCGCCAGACCCGCCCCACTATGGCGCGAAAGCTTGTATCCATGCCAACTGTTACAGCCCTGGCCGGTACCCGCATCAGATAGATGGTGTAGAGCGAAAAGAGATAACTGATGGCATTGATGAGAAAACAAACGGCGGCGCCCCAGAGAGCCAGCACCGCGGCAGCAAGAGCCGGGCCGGCAATACGCGAGATGTGTAAGAGTGAGGTCGTGAGACTGAGAGCATTGACCAGATAGCTCTTATCGGGAACCGACTGGCGCACCAAAACCTGCCTGGCCGGCAGTTCAACAGCATCGAGGATGCCCTGCAAGAACGTAAAGGTGTAAAGTAGCGGCAGGGAAAGCAGTTCTAATCTGGCGCAGAAAAATAAGACCAAGGCCAAAATCAAAGCAATGCTCTGGGTAACCAGGAGAATTCGTCGGGGGCTAAAGCGATCGGCAATACGCCCCCCCTGGTAGACCAGTAGCACGGTGGGCAAGGCCGAAAGGAAGATGTTGATACCAAGATTCAAGGCCGAGCCCGAGAGAGTAAAGACCAACCAGGAAAAGGCCATGGACTGCATGACCGTGCCTGATATGGAAATCACCTGACCGATGAAAAGCAGCCTGTAATCACGAAACTTGAGAGAGCGGAAGACACCGCCTGTGGGGCTCTTGAGCGAGCCTCTTTGATATTTAGACATAAAGCAAAACCCGGCATGGAGCCGGGCAATGAACAGTTTCAGAATGTCGCAGCGAGCTAGCGCCACTAGCGAATGCCTTTCGGGAAGATTAAGCGAGCCTCATCACCGCGCAGACTTCAAACACACTCCCGGAAACAAACACCGGCACAACCACCTGGCGTCATTTCGGAGATTGCAATTTCTCTTGCAACAAATTGCAAACGCCAGAGGCGATCTGCCACCCTGAACTAAAGCAGTTTGTGCAAGGATCAACTAATGCCGGTGGAAGACTTTTATCTCGTGAGCTTAACCGACTTTCTCGGTCATATCCCGGAGCTAACCTTGCTCAATGTACTCCTGGGCGTGCTGATTGCATTCATAGCTTTTATCGTTCTTTCCGATAACGACAATGATAACGGTAAGGGTCCACCGACACTGGTCATCGACGATTTGAGTTTACTGCAAATCAAGAACGCCAGAAGAGCCCAATCTTTAGGTAGCAACTGAAAGCGGTTCGGTCAGGCAAGCACGAATTTTAGCTTCGTTCTTGCGGCCAACCAGCAAAGCAACAAGCATCCATACCGGATCGATGCTCGGAGAAAAAATGAGAGAGCGGTGCAAGCGATCATTTTCAACCGATGCGCCAGGGGCAAGTCCGGCATGGTCGTACTTTACACCGGTATCAAGAAGTTTGAACCATTGCTCCAGGTAGGCAGCCACCGGCCCTTCCAGTTGAGCGTACTTATCTTCCCTGGATGCCATATAGCAAAGTAATTGAGGTGACATAAGTTCCCGCTGCTGATCGCGCAAACGACAGCGCTTCAATCCTGGCAGATTATCAGTCTTCAAATAGAGAGAAAGAAGCGGCAAGTAGACATCGCCAAAATAGGCCGGCTGCATGGTGCCAACAGAGGTACGGGGAATCAGATCGCAGTGCAATCCATAGGTTCCGCCACGCTTAACCACATCCAAAGTGAAATGGGGAAGAACTGATTCGGCAGGAGTGAAGGCATAAAGCATATTGGAAGTCAGACCCAGCAAGCGAGAGTTTAACTGAACATGCACCAGGCGTTCAATTTTTTCACCGCGGTAGACTCTTACCACTGCCATATCCGGTACCCGACCGAAAAAGCCGGCGCAGCTAAAGAAAGGCACCGGCTCCGGTAGCTCTTCAAGGGAAAGCTCAGTGATGATTCGACGCAAGATATCTTCAAATAAAGTGTGTTCAATACCCATGGGTTTTCTCCTTTTCAGTATGAATGAATAAACCGTGCTGCCGACAGCGACCATCTCAGGTCGCTGCCGCATTGAAATCGATAGAGAGGAGGAACTAGTCGCTCAACTCGGTTTGGGGTGGTGTCGCTTGCGCCTGGCTGAGCCTTTTGTTCAAAGCCTGGAGGCGCCTGGCTTCCAACTTGTTGTAAATGCGCATCTGCCGACTGATGGCATCCATGGTGCCGGTCAAGCGTGCCAGCGAATCGGCCGGCAGAACGAAATCAGTCTCCAGCTTAACACCCTCGGTATCACCGCCAAGGGCCTCAACAAGGCGCTGCATCAGGGCATTTCGATAAATGAAGGTCTCTAAAATTCCCACTTGCTCCTGAATAATGTCATGCATCCAGTTGCCGCTGTGGGGTCTGGCAGTGGGCGCCTTAAGCCCCCCGGTATGGCCGCCGTATAGCTTGAGTTCAGCAATGAGGATCTCATTGCTCTCGTGAAAGCAACGACCGAACTGACCGGAGAGCGACACCATAATCTGCAATTCATTCAAGGCTGGAATCAAGGAAAACCAACCGGGAAGACGAATCTCATCGGTAGTCTTGGACATAATATTCTCGTGGTAATTGTAATTGGCAAGCAAAGCATCGCTCAAGACCCTAAGAGGTTCTCCGAAAACAACTAAATAATGTGAATGTAGACTGTGACTAAGAGAGTGGCTCCAAAAATAAGAGAAATGAGAAATGCTATCTTTGAATCTAGCGATCGTTGCGCCGCAGGAAGAAGAGATCTTGATTACACACCACTCACTTCTAATTAATTCGTACCGCGAATTTGCGCGAGCCCCAGGCTAATGGCTTGGACAGTAAGACATGTAAAGTTTGCTGAACCAACTAGCAGAGCAGAAACACCACATTTGGCATCTTGAAATCCGACTTAATGCTGGCGGCTTCCTGTCTGAGGGTCATTCCATAGAAGCAGGCGAAACTCCTATGCCTGCAAACACGGGCAGGAAGGCGCCGCAACCAATACGACCCTAAGGGCAAACTGCAAATTTGCTTGCCCTTGCGTCGAAGCAGCGGCAACTGTTACCAATGGGTATCCATCTACAACAACTCCCACCGGAACCGCCAACCAACCTGCTCAAAACCTAACCCAATTCCACAAACCCATAAATTGCAGGCACTAATTCCGGTGCTGAAAGGTTGTAGTGGTTCTCTTTCTAAGTCCAATTACAATATTCGGAGAAACCTATGGGATTTCTAGACAGCATCAAAAAGGCAGCCGGCGACCTCACCACCAAAGCCAAACAGTTCAAAAACGACGCCTTCAAAGAAGCAGTAATTTCCATCTGTGCAAGAGTGGCTGCCGCCGACGGCACAATTGAGCCAGCAGAGAAGAAAGCAGTAGCTAAGGCTATCCAATCCTTTGAGGCCCTCAAAGTATTTGACGCCCGCGAACTCGGCTCTTTATTCAACACATACTGCGATGACGCCACCGATGACTTCGGCATCATTAATTTGAATAATCGCATCGGTAAACTGG
This sequence comes from Candidatus Melainabacteria bacterium, assembly GCA_016212515.1. Lineage (GTDB taxonomy): Bacteria > Cyanobacteriota > Vampirovibrionia > Obscuribacterales > Obscuribacteraceae > Obscuribacter. The sequence continues at coordinate 29,496 of JACRFZ010000049.1, read as the reverse complement.
CTAAGAACCGCGAAGCCGCTCTCACCGCAATTCAAATTGGCATTGCCATTGCCAACAGCGACGGCAACTTCTCAGCCGACGAAAAGAAAGTGGTTAAAGAACTGCTCGGACTGCTTAAACTGAGCGAAGCCGATCTCGGCATCGCGCTCTAGGGTCCAAAGTCCGACAACCTTATTGCAGGTGGCAAAGCCTTGCTTGCTGCCTGCAGCTTCCCTCGTAAACAACTAGTAAATCGACACCATAAACTTATGTGGATTCTTGCTATTCCCGTCGGTATCATCAGTCTCTTTGGCGCCTACCGTGCCGCTCGCTTCCTGGCTAAATTGTTGAGACGCGGTCCCCTCTCCCAATCAAGCACACAAGTTGCCTACGGTCTTGTAATTCTTTCCACCGCCTTCATGGTAGTCCCCTGGTTGGTGCCTCCCGTAGGCTTTCTGCGAGCCTTCGTGGGAGCCATCTTTCTTGTGTATCTGGGTCTGGGTTTCGATCAAATCTGGCGACTCTACACAGGCACACGCCGTGCCGGGGCAAAGGCAGTTACAACAGTAGCAGCCGTTGTTGTCAGCGCCGATCCCGATCAAGTTGTAAATGGCTTTTTAGCGGCTGCTGCTTTGCTCGGAAGCGAACAACCTGAACTTCTGCAACAGATTGGCAATGCACTAACCAACTTGCCTGAATTTGCCACCTTCGAGCCGGCAGGCTTGACCAATCAAGTGGTTGAGAAAGCTCTCGATGTCGATGATTTCAATCGCATCGAACTGATCAAGACCATTGAATCCCTGAAAGACTATCCCGAAGTGACGAGACGCATCGGCACATTTGTTCAACAGCTAGACCCAGGCTCCGAAACAGTGGACGAAATTCAAAAAGCCCTTGGTATTGCCAAGCGCTAACTCAAGCGGTCCACTCAGTACCGCAATAGAAGGGTGAACCTGAGGTTCACCTTTTCTCAGTCTCAATCGACTGGCTTGAGCGGAGCCATCCATGCTAGCGACGCCCTTCCGGCGCTTCGCCAAGACCAGTCTCAACTACGTGCAAGCAAAACACTATTACAAAGGTATTGCCATTATGAGTCTCGAAATCATCAACCCTGCCTACTTATCCAGCCTAGTGGACACCGCTCTGCCCTTAATTCAAACAGGCGCACCGGTTGTAGCTTCACTTGTGATTCTGGAAGGTCTGCTATCGGTCGATAACGCCCTGGTTCTGGCGGCGATGGTCAAACATCTGCCCGAGAAACAAAGCAAACTAGCTCTAAAAGCCGGTCTATTGGGTGCTTATGTGGGCCGAGGCGCCATGCTGCTTTGCGCCAGTTTCATTCTGCGCAATCCCTGGCTCAAGCTCTTGGGCGGGGGCTACCTGGTATGGTTGATGGTAAGTAACCTCGGCAAAGCCGAGGAGGGTGAAGGTGAGGATGAAGTCAAATCTTCCAAGGGCGGTTTCTGGCAGACAGTACTGGCCGTAGAACTGGCCGATTTGGCATTCAGTGTCGATAACGTAGCGGCTGCAGTAGCCATGAGCGATCAGCTCTGGGCTGTGCTGACAGGTGTGGCCATCGGCATCCTAGCGATGCGATTCGTGGCAGGTATTTTCGTGAACTTGATCCACAAGTACCCCATCCTCGAACAGATTGCCTACTTACTGGTGGGCTGGATTGGCATCCTGCTTATTATGGAAGAGCAGGGCATCTACAGTGCCGACGAAGTGTCTAAATTCGTCAGCATCTTAGGCATCATTGGCGGTGGTCTGGCTTATTCCAAATACCCTCTGGTGGCTAAAGCCCTTGACCCAGTAGTCAATTACATCGGCGTGCAATTCGGTAATGTTTACGAACTTACCTCAGACACCTTGAATATTCGTCTGGCTACTACAAAACCCGGTCAATATGTCTTGGAAATCGGCTCCGATATCGTTGAACTGGCTGCCGGTACCGTCAAGCCCATTACCGACCTCTTCCAAGCCAAAGACGATGCATCAACCACCGCCGAACTCCCCCAATCTGATGGCGACAAGGTTGAAGTTATCGAAGTTAAGCCTGAGGTGATTGAACAGTAAGGCCAACTGGATAATCAATCGGTTTCTTACTAATTGACTGAGAAAGATCCGGCAACATCTGAATGCCGCCGCCGCCTCGCCGGATCTTTCTTTTTTGCCACCCGTTGTCAAGCGGCGCTATTCTGTCTACTAAATTCGGAGCGATCTATGCGCGAAATCAAGCAGTACATCACGATCGCCACATTTCTAGTGGTGGTAGTAACGGCGGCCTACCTGGAATTTCCCATGGTTACGGCTCTCATTCTCGTGATCATCATCGTCATCTATCTGGCCAGCAGAAACAATGCAGACAAGCCCAATTTCCTTTCAGGCCGGAACTTCAGCTTTCCAATGGAGCGAAACTCCGCTCAAATTATTGCTCCCTATCTGAACAAACACAGAACCAGGTCTAAGGGCAATAACCGGGCTTCGCTCTTAACCGGTCTAGCCGGCTTCTGCCTGTCGGTTCGAGGTCGCACAAGCTGGCGCTATCCCTTCCTTCTAAGAAACGCAGCCAACTTGACCAGAGCCATCCTGGACGGACAAGAATTGCGTGCGGCAAAGGAAGACCTCTGGCTGACTAACAGCGACTACGCCATGCTGACTATCGACATACTGGTTGAACAAATAGGTCAGGAGATCAGATTGACCGCTCACTTCGAGGTAATCGGCAAGGTCGAAATTACACGAAGTAACGCCTCCATTCGGGAAGCGAGCAGTCTGTGGAAATGCACAATGACCAGGATAACAGCGGCCTCGCAAATTTCCTTTGATATGGAGGACGCCATCATCGCCGGTCTGAACCAGCTTCTAGCCGACTACTTCACCAGCACCTACAAAAACGCCGACGTCTATTCCCGCCGTTTGCCACCGGCCAACTAACTCCAGGCTCCGGCTGCGGCTTTCGTCCAGCCGTGAGCATGACTGCACTTTGATAGCCCATTTACCACAAGAACAAAAGGACCTCCATGACGGAAACTAACAACAACTATCCCGGCTTTTCCGGCGCCTATCATCTGGATGACTGCACCTTTCTTCTGAAATTGATTGGTCCGGCGGATATTTCCAAAATTGAAATTGCCGACCTGGCCAGTCAGGAAGCCGATATTCAATCAGGGAAAGCGCCATACTGGTTGCGCGTGAGCAAGGAGAAGCCGCCGGAAGCGGAGCAACTGGCCCTCTACCGGGAGGCTATGACCGCCAACAAAGTGCGTTTCACCAGAGACGTTGCCGCCCTGGCCAACGCCGCCTACAAGCGGCACCGGCAGTCCCCCGAAGTGACTATCGTCAGCCTGGCTCGGGCCGGCACACCAGTGGGAGTGCTTCTCAATCGGGCTCTCAAACTCAGAGGCGTCACCAGCAATCACTATTCCATTTCCATTGTGCGAGACAAAAGCATCGGTCTTGACCTCAATGCCCTCAAGTGGATCTGCCATAATCACGACCCTGAATCTATCATCTTCGTGGACGGCTGGACCGGCAAAGGTGGCATGACCTTGCAACTGGCAGAATCGGTGAAAGCATTCAATGAAGCCAATGGAACAAAGGTTTCAGACAGTCTCTGGGTGGTCTCGGATCTAGCCGGCTACGCCCATTACAGCGCCGACTTTGCCGACTACCTACTGCCCTACTCTGTCTTTAACGGAGTCGTTTCCGGACTTGTCTCCCGCACAATCTACAACCCACTCGTACTGGCACCGGATGACTTCCACGGGGCCTATCTCCTCGAAAACCTGGCCGCACACGACCTGACTAACTCCTTCATTGAAGAAATCTGGTCAATCCTAAAGCTTTTGATGGAACAGCCCGCCTTCTTACCCGAGGCTAACATCTTCAGCGCTCAAGCCCTATCGAGGCAAAACCTGGCCAGACGTACCGTGCAGCATCTGATGGAAGACTTCCGAATAAGCGACCCTAATCGCATTAAAATCGGTATCGGTGAATCAACCAGGGCCATGACTCGTCGCCTGCCTCAGGCACTTATTTTAAGCAACCCCAACGAACCGGATGTTCAGCATCTACTGGCTAAAGCCCAAACTCGCGGCGTACAAATTCTGGAACACCCACTCTACTGCGGCAAAGCAGCGGTAGTTGTGGGCGCCGCCGACCAATAAAGCCCTTACGGGTGCATCTCTATAGCGAAAAAGACCGGCTCGGCAACTCCTGAGCCGGCACCTACCTTGCATTGCAAACTATTTCAGGCAGGAACTACTATGACTACAGATTGTCAAACGCAACTGATTGAGATGCCCACAGGCACACTGACCGTCTCTGTTGAGGCGAGCGAATTGCCCCTGGATACTTTGTGTACCTATGCCGCGCGCATCAACCCCAAACGCGGCTTTCTCTTTGCTTCACGTTACCTGGCTCGGGAGATGCCCGCCACCCCAAGCAGCATTGCCGATCTGCATTCACGCCTGGCGGGAAAACTGGCAGATGACCTGCCTGGACCTATTTTGTTCGTCGGCATGGCCGAATACGCCATAAGCCTGGGGCAGGGCGTTTACGAAGCCTATCATGCTCGTACCGGTCGGGAAGACATTCTCTATATTCATTCCACCCGCTACCGGCTCTCACGGGAGTCCTTTATCGACTTTCAAGAAGAACACAGTCATGCTCCCGCGCACATTCTGTATGTGCCGGACAGTGAGGAAGACAAACAGCTGCTCGCCCGGGTCAAAACCCTGGTTCTCATTGATGATGAGGCTTCAACCGGAAAAACTTTCCGCAATCTGGCACTGGCCTTCCAGAAGATGAACCCGCATCTGCAGCAGGTCGTAACCATGGTCATTACCGATTGGCGAGGCGAGGAGCAGCGTAAGCTGATTCAGAACTCGATGCCGGCACCCTGCACAGACATCTCGCTCCTGAACGGCAGCTTTCAGTTTTCTGGCAAGCAAAATCTACAAGTGGAAATGCCTAATGTGACCGGCTGTTGTGCGCCCAAAGATCATCTCCTGGCTGCCAATCATGGACGCTTCGGAGTGCGGGGCAAGCTTGAGATAGAGGAAGCTCTCATCGAAAGCCTCAACATTAGCGAAGGTGAGCGCCTGCTTGTAGTGGGCAGCGGTGAATTCGTGCATCTGCCCTATTTATTGGCGCACACCCTGGAAGCACGTTGCGGAGCCAAAACCTGGATTCAATCTACCACCCGCAACCCGCTCATGACCTGGGGGCCCATTGAATGTACCTTCACCTTCACAAATAAAGTCCACAACATCCCGAGCTTCCTCTATAACTGCCGACCGGAAGAATACGACCGGGTCATTCTCTGCCTGGAGACACCGGCTAACCTGGTGGACCCGGCTCTTTTGAACTTTCTCAACTGTCAAGTTCTCTCATTCTAGGAGGTGTCTCAGATGCAACCGACTCAAATTGCCACCATCATCGAAAGCCTGGGTAAGGCTTACATTTTCGCCGATCTGGACAATTCCCTCATCTTCAGCGACCCGGGCCAGGGCGGAACCAATCTGCACCAGGTTTGCACCGACTTTGAGGGCAAGCCAAATGCCTTCGTCAACGACAAGCAGCTTCGCTTCCTGCGCAGCCTCATTGCCATGGGTGAACTGGTACCGACCACGGCGCGATCTACAAAGAGCTTCAACCTGGTATCACTACCTTCCTTCAATGGCTATGCCATCGTTTCACACGGTGCCATTATTCTGACACCGGACGGCACACCGGAAAATCGCTGGCTGAAGCGCACCCAGGCTCTGGCAGTGCAGGAAGAAGAAAGCTTCGCCCGCTTGCTTGAGAGCCTGACAGCACATAGCCGTGACCTTGGCCTGGAGGCAAGTGAGCGCATCGTCAGAGACTGTGAGTTGCCGATCTTCCTCAAGGCAAGCGTGTCAAAAGACTCCGGCATACAACTGGGCCCGCTCCTGAACCGCGTCAGAGAAGACCTGCCGCTGCCTGGTTGGCGCTTCTCCGATCATGAATACTACATCGAAATTGTGCCGCCCTATGCAAGGAAAGGTCTTGCCGTGCAATGGTTTCTCGAAGAAATCGCCGACAAGAACCGCTCTTTCACCGTGGCAGTGGGCGACATGCTCACAGACCTGGACTTTGCAGGGCTCTGTGATTACATCATCACCCCCGCCCAAAGCCAAATCGCCTGGACTCTATTTGATATCACATCCACATCATGAGCAAAACAATTCCGGCTTCCAATTCGGGCTCCTTTGAGAGCGCCGATGTGACCTTTCTTCTGCGCTTCCTTGACCCATCCTATCTGGAAATAGTCTGCGACTCGGAAGGGCAAGTGGTGGCGGAAGAAGTCCCGCCCACCCCTCTTTACCAGCACTACTTTCACCTGGCACTAGACCGGTACAAGGAGCGTCTGGCCAAAGATCTGATTGTTCTGGCTGCGCACATGGTTCTTGCAGACTGCTGCACATACCACGAGACCAGACACATCCAGCCGTCCGAGGAAGGACTGGTCATCGCCAGCCTGGCCAGAGCCGGTACGCCGCTGGGTGTGTTACTGGCTCGCACCCTGAGAGCCTTGAACGTACCCTGCCGACACTACTCCATCGGACTGTGCCCGGTCACAGGCGTTGACCAGATGGCTCTGGACCACATACTTCAGCGGTACCGACCCGAGCAGTTGCTCTTTTTCGACGGCTGGACCGCCAAAGGGGCTGTTTTCAGCACTCTCGCCGAGAGCCTGCGACGGTACAGCCGGGAGCGTGGGGTAGAAGTGACACCGAGGCTCTACTGCCTGAGCGACCTGGCTGGGGTCTGCACGGGTTGTGCCACCAGGGAAGACTATCTGATTCCCTCTTCCCTCCTGAATGCCACCGGCTGCGGTCTCATCAGCCGAACCTTCACAACCACGCTCGAGGCTCTATCAGGAACGGAAGCCGAAGGTTTCCATTACGCCTTCTATTTCAATCGATTAGAAAGCTTCGACCTCTCTCGCTTCTTCATCGACTCGCTCTGGCAAGAGATAAAAACTCTCCTGAGCGGCGACTGGCGCCAAAACCTGGGCGTAGCCATGTCTTTCAGACAAGAATACCGGCAGAGGCAGCAAGAGCAAGCGCAAAAGCTGCATGGCAATAAGCCCCTTGAAATTCTGCCTGGACAACGCCCGGACACTGTCAGCTATCTCTGCCAGAAGTACGAAACAACAAAAGGAGCCATTAAGCCCGGCATAACGGAGGCAACAAGGGCGATGCTCCGGCGCAATTGCGGAAAACTCGTCCTCAAGGACTTGGACAATGCCGATGTGAGGCACCTATTGGTGCTTGCCTCTGAAAAAAACGTGCGCGTGATCGAAGACCATGAGTTGAGCTGCCAGGCTGCCGCTCTGCTCGCTAGCAAATAAACGGAAAAACTTTATGATGGACCACCGTTTGATGCCCTCTCTGGGCGGAATGTTGTTCGTTCCCACTACACTAGAAAAAGGCGCTCCGGCCCTGATTCAAATTGCCAACGGGCAAAAATTCCCGAACCTGCGCACCGTCATCTTCGACCTGGAAGACTCGGTCAAGGCGGAAGACGTACCTCTGGGCATGGAAAATCTGCGCCGGGCTCTACCGGAATTTTGGACTGATAGCACAGTGCAAGTGTATGTGCGGGCAAGGGATGCCTCCAATCTCTCGGCACTTGTACAAATGCCGGGGATCGAGAGAATTCACGGCTTTGTCTTGCCAAAGCTTGATACCACCAATGTCAAAGACTATTTCAAGCGCCTGCCGCGCCAGTCGCACTTCGCCATCATGCCAATTTTGGAGACGATGGAAACTTTCTCAACCGATAAGCTGCTGCGCCTGCGCGACATCCTGGATGGCAACAATCTCTATGGACCGCGCATTCAGTGCATTCTTATCGGCGCAATGGATCTGCTCAAACTGCTGCGTATCCAACCGGACATCGAGGATACCATCTACGATACCGTCATCGCCGGCGTCATCGACAATATCGTCCTGGCCTTCACCCCCGCCGGCTACAAAGTCTCCGGTACTATCTACCGCGGCTTCGGAGAGGAGCTTGAGGCAGTTCTAAGTCGGGAAGTAGAACTCGATACCAAGCGCGGTATGTTCAGCAAACTGGCTATCCATCCCCGGCAAATCGAAGTAATCGAAGCAGGCTACGCAGTGTCCATCAAAGACCTGCTGCGGGCCCTGGCTATCCTCGCCCCCGATGCACCGGGAGTCTTCAAACTCTTTGGAGAGATGGTCGAACCGGTCACCCAGATCGAATGGGCCAAGCGCATCTTTGCCAGAGTTGTACGCTTCGGTCTGAGCGGCGGAGAAGTCACCGCCCCCGGCAGCAGCGCCAGAAGCCATGACCTGCAAATCGAACTGAAATACAAACATCTCAATCTGACCTGGTCACAGCACTGGGAACCAGGCAGTCCGGACCGACTCGCTGCAGCGCCAGTGGCCAGCTATCTGGAGGTTCTCCAACTCTCCGAATCGCTCCAGATCAAATAACCAAAGGGAAACGCATGGGCACACCAAACGACCAGTTCAGAGGTCTACCCATGCGCCCTTTTATCAATCTGCCGGAAACCTATGGAAATCATCTTTGAACCGTCCACTCTCATTATCGCCGGCGGTGCCCTGGCGCTATGGCTCTTCTTAAAGCTAGGCGCCCTGGCACTGGGCACCCGGGTTTTCCTTTACTGGCGAAAAGAAGGAAAACTTCTACAAACCAATCCCACCCATCTAAGTCCTACTCCCGGGGTATTTGCCAACCGACTCCGCTTTCAACTCTGTCGCCTGCTTGTCTTCCTGAAAGTGGGCAAGCTGACTGTGCTGGGAAGAGAAAACCTTAACCCGCAAGAGCGCTACCTAATTGTGGCCAATCATCAGATTCAGCACGATGCGGTCACCCTACCGGCAGCCCTGGGGACCCTCCCCATGCGGGGACTCATGTCGCAGACCGAGCTAACAGACTTTCGCGCACCGCTAGCCGCCCTGGCCGGTGTCATTGCCGTGCATCAGGACAGTCACAAAACAGCCTCCTTGCGGTTATCTATTCGAGCCCTCACTGAAGAGCCGAATATATCGCTGGTGGTCTTTCCCCAGGGCAGACTGGTGAGGGAAGGCGCTCTCAAGCGTGAGCAACTGCAAGACGGCGTCGCACTCGTACTCAAGAAAGTCAATCAAAATGGTGCAGCCGCTAAACCAGTTTACCTTCTACCGGTATGCATTAACTACCAGTTCCAGAGTACAGGTCCTCAGAGTCTTCAGGAGCGCCTTCTCTACGGCTGGAAGCGGCGCTGGTTCGGCATAACCACCTATGGAGCCGTTGTATCCATCGGCAAACCCGTTTTGCCTGACTCATACGAGAGAGAGGCGGTGACCGAGATCATCTTTAACTCCATCACGGCGCAGTGTCGCCTGCTCGAAAACCTTGATGAAGCATCCAAAACTATGGAGGTCTAATTTGTGGAAGCACTAATTCTAAACTCAGAAGTAATGCTGCTCCTCTTCCTGGCTACTGTTCTATGCAGCCTGATCTTCTTTCGCTCAGGTTCAAACTCCCTAGCATCTGTTGGAGGATCAGTGGTCTTGCTAATTGCTTGCCTCTGGCTCAGTCTCTTTCTTTTCAGCCGCCCCTACCCATAGGCAGGAGAATTTTGCGTAGAGACCCTACCTGCGGGCTCGGGTCTCTACTGCTATATCTCCGCCTGAGCCCATCCACACTTCAAAGAAAACTCACTACCATGATTATTGAAGGACTTTCAATCGAAAACATTCCGGCATCACGCCTCTTCCAATGCAAAACCAAAGACGGCGAACAAACAGGCACCGTCCTGGAACTGCTGAACGGACCCCTGCGCCAATCGCAATTTACCGGTCGCATTCACGAGTTCTTCCACCGCGCCGAAGTTGGGCAGACGCTCTCTCTTGAGCAAGAAGAAACCACGCTGGAACGACTGCCGGACAACGTCGCGTAGGGACTCGCCTGCCTCAGTAGGCGCGGCGGTGCATTACTCAACAAGAAACTAAAATCTGCTCACTTAAATTTGGTGTGGCTCTCGCTTTTAGCCACACCCTCATTTTTTTGAGTACTACTAACCGACCGGTCTACTATTGCTCTCAAAAAAAAAGAGGAAAGCGACCCTGCCCAAGTCGGGGCGCTTTCCCTGCTGCATGCTCAGATAGACAGTGGCTCGAACTTAAATTTCAAGCCACTGCCTGGTCGCATCAATCCGCAAGTGAAGGGGCTGCAGAATCAAGCTAGGGCTTCACTTCCCCAAGATCAATTAGGCGCAGACTCTTTGGCTGCAAATCACCAACCGCAGAAAGCACTTCTTTGGCTTGCTCCACGAGTGCCAGCCCTTGCTGGTAATGCTCCCGCCAATCACCCTTACCAATGATGCGCTGAGTACTGACCATCCAGTGAGGGGCGCCGAGGTGGGCGGCAGCTTGCATCAACAGGTCGATAATTTCGTCGCGGGTAGTGTCGGAAAGCGCACCGGCAGTAGCCAACTGCAAAAGGTCAACATGAGCAGCTTTGATTGCCGTTTCAAGATTTTTGCGCACTTCGGAAGGATCGGGAAGAGCAACTTTAGGAGCGGAATCTTTCTTTTTGCCAAAACCTAACATGGTGATTCTCCAAAATTCAAGTGTGTTTACTGGAAATGGATAGACGGCTATAGCACGTCTGCTAGATGCAACCCCCTTCAAGAGCAAGCAGGGCGGAAAGCTTTTCGCTGCAAGCTGAAAAGACAGCCCCCCAGTCTCCGGGTGTCTCTTGCTGATAGACATGGTAACCACCGATCAGGTCGTTAAGCTCAAGCCAGTAGCGGCGGTCATCCTTGAGGGCATCCGCAATTGGATAGGCATGAAGGGCAACTACCGAATGGTCGAAGTAGCCCACAGTTCCAATTAGGTGCAAATAGGTGGAAGCGTTGCCGAAGGAAAGAGAGGGCAGACCATGAACCATAGCGCGATCTTTGATGGCGCTGAGGGCCGCCACTTGCTGACTGAAGCCGTTATTCAAATCAAGAAACTTGAGGAACTTGATGCCGTAAGGGCAGCCTTGCCGGCTCGATGCCTCTTCCGCACGGGCGCTCTCCAAGTCAATGTCTCCGTACTGAAAACTGAGAAAGACGGGGAAAAGACCACGGTTCTTACTGAGAGCCTTCTTCTGCAAGTCGGCACAAACGAGAGCTATATCATCGATCAAAAGGCTCTGGCGACGCCCCTCCAGATATTGCTCCGACTCCGTCAAGGCACTATCTGAACGGGGCTTGTCGTAGCAAACCACAACAAACACGGCATTGAAGCTGTCGCCGAAGGACTCCTTAACCTCGCCGGCAATGGCGTTCAGTTGCTCGAAATAGGAGACCTTCTGCCCTCTTAAGGGATTAAGATAGGCGCTCCTGATGGGGAAGGGTCTGCCGCAAGGACCAGCCGGTATATTGAACCTGCTCTGGAGTAAATTCGCCACCTGTGAAAAGCGCAGCAATTCCACGAGAGACTCGCCGCATTCAAGGGCAACACTCTGCATCATTTCGTCGGATACAGCGGCCCGATTGGGAACCGTTACGAGCTTGTAGGCGCGATTCAAGGAAATCACCTCAGCCATACGCTCATCGCAGATGATGGTAGGGTCGATAGAGGCCATATCACAAAGTTGAAACACGGCGCGCAGTGCCTGAAAATCCCAACCGGCACTGTTTCCATAAGCTAATACAAGAGACTTAGACTGACTCATAATCGAACACTCAACTAATTATCTAAAGTTCCGAAAGCGCTAGAAACAAAAAGAGGGACGTCCGCGAAGACGTGCCCCCACTGAAGCCCTGAGAGCTCCTAATGAATTATCTGGACACCCACCGCCTCATGATAGACATTCCGACAAAGAAAGCGGTAGCGCCAATTATTCTGCTTGACCAGTTCCATGAAAGCCTTATACTCACCATTCTCCCAACCGGGATATTTGTAGAACTCATCAAAGAGCAAGACCGTACCAGGGACAATCCGCCCGGTCAGCAACTGCAGTGCCTCTTTAGTGCTTGAGTAAAGGTCGCAATCAATGTGCAAGAAGGAAATGGGAGTTGGCTCTCTGCCACCCTCACAGCCTTCAACTTGAGAAAGGAAGGCAGGCAAGGACTCGGCAAAAGTTCCCAGGACCTGCCTGACATTGGGCAGCAGCTTGGGTCTTTCCGATTCCGGCAAAGCAAAAGTACCGGCGGGGAAATCCGGACGCCAGGTCTCAGGCAAACCGGAGAAAGAATCGAAGGTATAGAGAACTGAACCAGGCGACAAGGCGCTTAGCATGACGCCGATGGCATTGGCGGTGCGACCCAGATAGGTACCAAGCTCAAGAATCAAACCTTTCTGCAAATCAGCCTGCTGAAGGCACATGAGCAGAGTCTGACACTCGGAGAAACAAGGTTTGGCACCGTTGAAAAAACGGGACCACTCTAAGCCGGGCTGCCCCCTTTCCAGAGAATCAGGGTTATTTTGCATATTCGTGTGCAAAATTTGAAAATCCTGATGAGTCAAAATTTCTTTCATTGTCATGTCCCAAATGTTAGCAAGCAAAACCAGTATAATCCTGAGTTTCCTCAATGTATGCTTCCTCCTCCTGAATCAACAATGCCTCGATATCAGCGGCAGTTTCAACTTGCTTGAGATTCCGGTAGAAGAAGCGCATCAACGATCGACTCTTTGACACGTACTGAAACATCTCCAGTATTCCACAAGCGCGCTCGGTACTTAGTAAGGTATTGCCATTCAGAACGTAAGGCAGCCCCTTCTCAACCGCTATGCGGTCGCCCTCATGGGTGACCCAACTTGTGCCGCCGTCCACCTCACGCATAAACCACTGCCTGCCGGCAAAAGCAATTACCGGCTCAGTTGAAGACCAATCAATATTGTAAACACAACCATTCATTTTCTTTCCCCCGATTTCATAATTTTGTGAGCACCCCAGCCACTTAGCTAAGCCGCCGAGGCAAATTCAACTGGTGGCAACCTCTTGTATTTGAGAAGCCAGTCCAGTCGATAATTCATAGCCGCCATCTGCGCCGGCGAAAGGCTTTCAACGGCCTCAGCAGAGAGACTTTCCGTGCCGAGCACTTCAGCATAAGCAGCAATCTTCTTAAGCGTGGACGGCTTAAGAGCAAGGCCTTTGAAGTATCTGATCTTGGGCGGCGGCAATTGTCGCTCGACCGGAAAGGCCTTGCCGAGGTCGATTACTGCCACACGCGGCTGCCCTGAGCTTACGCGCACGGCAAAGTTGCTGGCCCGAGAGTCAAAGCTACCCCAGATGATCCTTTCCACGTGCGCTTGCTCCATCTGGTCTTGAAAGACGCTGTTATTCTCCAGGTAGTATTGAAAGCTGCTAGATTCGTTGATATGTCGATCACGCCACATGTGCAAAGGCTTGACGGCGTCCCTCCCCTTGTTTCTCAAGTCGAGAAGATGGGCCCGGTCAAAAACGGCCTTGCCGATACGCTCCTGCACAAGTAAGCCGTCCGCTCGCAGAACCGTCACAGGAAAGCAGGTATCGAAGGGTCCGATACGGTGCAACCTGTAGCCGGTCAATTCATGGCTGCAGCGCGGCTCCTTAGCAGTTCGAACCAGCACTCGCACAGAGAGGGGTTGACTATCATCCGCACTGCCTTTAACAACGGCCGATCTGAGACCACAAGAACCAGCCGAAGCATCCTGACGGCCTGCGTGATAAACAATCTCACCAGATAGAAACAACCGCTCCAGTTCAGAGAGCATGGTCAAAGCCTCCCAAAGTTCAAATTATTTGTCGCTTTCAACGGTCACTATCGCCACAAGCTCAAGATTCAAAACTATCGGTTGCGGAGCTTCTTCGAGGTCTCCTTCTTGAGCCTCACCGGCTGCCTTCGAATATCGCAGGTGGGGCGGCACGGCCATAAGCTCCCGCAGACTGCACTGAGCAGGAAGCCAGGCACCAAAGTCCAGTTCTTCCTGAAACTGTCCCGCACCCCAACCGGCATAGCCCACAGTCAAGAAGCCCTTGGAAGGCTCGAAGACGGGCGCAATTTTGCCGTCATCAACTGTCACAGGTCTGAGAGAGTAACCCGAGTCGCCGATTGGATGCAGCACGGTCAAATCATCGCCATTGTCAAAAATGGCAAAAATGTAGGGAGCAGCAAGTGGTCCGCCATCCTGCAATTGCAAGTCAAAATTGGGGATGCTGAAGATCGTGCCGCAGAGATTGACACCCATGGTCTCATTGATCATGAGTATGACGGAACCACCGAAGACAGGGTCAGCATTGAGAGCATCACCGGCGTAAAAAACGGAACCCGCGAGATTTTCCATGATAATTTTGCACTCCATAGAGCTAAAGTTGATGTTGGAGGTTCTTGCCGAAGCAAGAAACCTTCTTTGAGAATGAGAAATACTGCCGGTACTACCGACGGAGCAACTTGCGAAGTTCACGCTTAGATACGCGCGACTTTCCAAGACTGATAGATTGCCGTTCCTTCAATTTGATGCTTGCAAGCGCACCTATGGCGCCAAGCACAAGCGCAAATACTACTTTCGGAAGGAAACCTGCGGTGGCTACCAGGGCAGGGAAATAGGACTCGCCGAGAGAAAGAAGCACCAACACAAGTAATACGAAAGCGAAAGGACCGAGTAAGACGACGGCCAGGGCGTTAACTCGATAGCCCTTGAGAAGTATCCGGAAAACCAATCGCTTCAGAAACTCCAGAAGGAAGTGACCGAGTACGACAAGTAGGACGGAAGCAAACAACGCACCAGCAAACCCGCCGGCAATAAATACACCAATGGGTTTGGCAAGAAGCTGAAAGCAGACAGTAAATAGGCCGACACGAACTAAATTGCGAACCATAAAGACCTCGAAAATAGTACAAGAATGAGCACCCGGTAAGAAAGAACCGGGTACTGGGAATTCAGATTATGTCGATTGGGGCACTAGCGGCGCGCTCTGCGTCCACCGGCCAGTCGGCGTGCTTCCATTTCGTCATAGCTCAGCAGACGTTCACTGCCGGATACTCTTGTGATTATTGCTGAAGTCGTGAGTACCCCAGAAAGAAGAGCAATTAGAACCAGCGCAATGACAAGCACTGGTGCGGCATTGTCATCATCGCTACCGGAGAAGAATCCGAAGACTTCACCGAAGGCGTCTCCCATAGTACTAATGGCAGAAGCTGTGTTATGCAATTGAGCGTAAGTGTTATAAGCAGCCACACCATAGTTGAGTGCGCCACCCTGTCTGAAGGCCTGCGCCCAACTGTCAAGGGTAATCATGAAACCCGAAAACAATAGTCCTGGAATGATGAGCAAGTATCCAAGTTGAAGGCTCACGCCAAAAGACAAAGCGCTGATCCAGTGGAAGTGAAATGCTCCTGCTGCCAGAATGATCAAATAGCACCAGGTAAAGCCCAGGGCGCTCTGCAGCGCCGCCATCCAGATGATGAAGCGTCGCCAGCCTCCGACCGACTTTACTTCCAGCCAACACTTACCGCAAACGTAAGCATTCCAGTAGGAAATGCCTAAATTCAAAAGCAATAGAAAACAAATGAGCAGAATGTTCATGGGTTTAGATCTGACTAAAATTCTTGAAGAGTTGATTGAAGCCATGCTCAGGGTCTGGTTGGCGCAAAGAAAGTGCCGCCGCAACCAAACCCTGTTTGATGCCGGCAGTTAACCGCTACTTACTTGCGGGAACCGCCGAAAATAGCAGAAAACGCCACAATACACACAAAGGCACCACCACCAAAGACAATGACGAAGCAGGTACCGAAGAAAAGGTTGAAGAAAAATCCACTCAAGAAAATGGAAAGGAAGCTAGTCAACGTGGCCAAAAGTGCCAGAAAGATATTAGTGTGAGACAGCACCGCCGCCTGGTAGACCACGATGGTCGGTGTAACGGAAGTCAAAAGGGTCCAGGCGGCATCCGCAGCCAAAATCCATAAGACAATCTTACCTAGCGGAATTTTTCCGCTCTCTGGTGACGCTGAAGTTTCAGTGTTGGTGGCTGAATCGGTGGCAGACTCCTTCTGCAAATCTACCGCACCATGGGGAGCAGGAGCAGCGGCATCGGACTGAGTTCCTTGATTCACAGACAAGTCGTTGGTTTCCATAATATGAAACTCTCCAGAAACTAAAGTGAACTTGAAGCAAACGAAATGGCAAAGTTACCCCATCAAAGAACTCGACGCAGCAGGGATTGCAAGGGTCTGCAATGTGAATGAGGCGCGAGAATGAGTTGGTTTTTCTTTGAGCGGGTTCTTGCCTTGAAATTGAAAAGATAGAGATACTTCTATTCTTAGCGACTCGCCTCTCCCATCACAAATGAGAGAGAGCGCCGGGGTATCGCCCGGCACAGGCAAGGGACGGTCAGGTTCGATCAAAAGGGATGCGCCTTGTTGGCACTCTCGACCGGCATGGTGGCAGATATAAGGGCTCGGCTAGCAAAGCTCACATAGCCCAAACCGCTTGTCAAGCAGCACAAAAACCGCTGCGCGAAGTTAGCGGAATGGGTGGCGCCACGCTATCATTTTCCCCTGGAAGAACCTTTCAAGTGCATTTGCAGGTCTCCCAACGAGAAACCGATGCCATTTTCCGGAAGAGTATCCTGCACAAGCAGCAGGATACAGAGAAAATACTTGACCAATACCCAGGCCAGCACAATCTGAAGAATGACGCACACACTTACAGGGTTCTCCAACTTCAAAAGCAGCACGGCAATCTCTGCGTGCCAGCCGAAAATGAAGAGCATGACAAGAAAACGATTTACCTCTTGCACTGGAAATCCAAAAATCATGGCAGAACCTCCTGAAACGATTGGACTTAAATGAGCAGAGCCCCAAGAGGGCTCTGCCACAAGGAAAACCGGATATTTACCCTCTACTGAAGCTCAGAGCTACCGGGCTCTTGTTCTTCGGCATTGACTGTCGGCGGCGCTACAGTTTGCCCTTCCACAGTTTGCTCAACTTCCGTCCGGCCATCCGGCTTGTCTTCTTCAGTTGGAGCCTGAAAGTAGACAACCTGCACTTCTGATGACTGAGCTTCTGCACCGCG
This sequence comes from Candidatus Melainabacteria bacterium, assembly GCA_016212515.1. Classification (GTDB taxonomy): domain Bacteria; phylum Cyanobacteriota; class Vampirovibrionia; order Obscuribacterales; family Obscuribacteraceae; genus Obscuribacter. The sequence goes on along the minus strand of JACRFZ010000049.1, from coordinate 12,463 downwards.
AACCTTTGCAAAGAGATCTCGCACAAACAAGTAAGACTCGACGCCCTGACTGGCACTTCGTTTTACAAACTCCGGCTGAAAAACTGCCAGGTAGGCAAGCACCAGGGAAAGTAACAGCACCAGCAAGGCTAAGATCAAAAGCAGGAAGCCCAAATGAACACGAAATTCAAAAAGCACAACCAAGAGCGCAATCGATGCAAGGAAGTAGACGACTGCTTGAACGGGAGAAACTGAAGATTCTTGATTCTTAGACATCTTTCTCGCATTATATTTTATTGGGTTTACGGAAAAGGAAGAGACCTTGACCCAGGCACAAGCGCGCCAAAGCCTGCCTCTCCCCAAAAGCAATTTGCTGCAGACTCAGACCAAAAGAGACCTAAATCCCTTGCAAATAAAGTTCCATGGCGGCCCGGGAGTCAAAGCCTTTCGTCTTGAGAGTCACCATGTCGGTAAGAATCAAACGCACCGCCGTATGATCCTCACCCTCATTCTTGACCTCGGTCATGAGCCAGAAACGTTGCTGCCCATCGGAACCGGCTAAAGCAGGTCTGACCACAAGACGCGGTTCCTGAATAGAATATGCATTCCAATCGGTCTCAGGATCGGCGTTGGTAGCCTGCTTGAGGGCGCGGCGAGGTCCGTGCAGTCCGGCAGTGGGAGGCACAGAATAAACATGAGCTTTTCCAGTCTGAGCATCAAAGAAGAGCAGTTCGGAAAGACCAAAGCTTTGTTTGCCGGCGGGCTCGAAGGCAATCACTTCTTGCAATGGTGAGCCCTCCCCAAGAGCTTTGAAGCCTTGCACGTAGGGCTGCTCGTTCTCGCCGGGACGGGCAGGGTCTTCGCTAATCTGATAGATACCCGACTCATTAACAAAGACATTGACCAGACCGGTTCGATAGTGACCGTAAGCCTCGCCATAGCTGCGAGCAAGAACACTGGGATACAAGACTGAACCGGGAAATAGGCGCGTGGCATCGGCTACAGAATGATCGCGCACCCAACCGTTCTGGCTCACTTCCATGACACCACCCAGAGCGGGCACCATCACACCAGTTATGGTCGGCCGTCTGGTTATGTACGGGATGAGGAGGCTCCAGCTATCATCGGTGTTGTGATGATAGGTAGCCTCCGCCCGCTCGGAGATAGGATGGTGAAAACGGAAAAGCAATTCAGTGATCACCGACTCTTGACCGAATAGGAAGTGCGTGTCGGCACCAGCAGTAGCGCCACCGGCAGTTTCAAGCTCGGAAGCACTCACACGAAGAATGCTCTGAGTAGAGCCTAGAACTCGCGGCAACCAACTACCAATGCGACCACGCTTGAAGCTGTAGGCACTCTGCCACCAAAGCTCACAAGTATCGCCTGAGCATTCGCGCACGAGTTGCGGGAGACCCACAGCATCCTGACGGTTGTCGAGATTGCGGCTATGCAAATACCATCCCGCTGTACCCTGCCCCAGAATGCGTAAGTTCTCAGTCTCAGGCAACTCCTTCCAAACCGCTGGTTTGAGGGATGCAGCCATAGCACTCTCTATGTACCAACCGGTAGTGTTGGCAAAGAATAGATAACCAACCAGCACCACCCCGCAAAGGACATTAGCGCCCATCAGCAGAAGCCGGAGCGAGAGTCTGTGCCGCTCAAAGACCTTGATCTGAAGGATTGCTAGAGCAGTAAACAAAGCAGCCGCGAGCCCTACAGGCAAGAGTTTCCAGGTCTCCACCAGGTAGTCATGCAAGAACGGCACCGCCACTAGATAAGTGAGCGAAGCCAGCAACAATACGAAAGCATAAAACCGCAGTCGCGAAGCAGCATTCTCTTTACGCTCATGAACGAAAGAAAAATGGCGCCAGTGCAATAGCCGACTAAAATCAAAGGGTACCTTCATTGGGGGTACCTTCACTGAAAAGGAAAACTCCTTCAGTCGACTCCCTAGACGATGACCAAGTTTCAAACCGGGCTTAGACTGGTCATCTGGAGTCTGGCTACCAGAAGCAGTCTCTACATCTTTATCAATCTCGTCATTCATAGAAAATCCTCCGATTGTCAATGTTTACAGGCTCCTCCAGTGCTCAGGCAAGCACGAAAGAGAAGCTGGAGATAAAGCATTTTGCTTAGTAAGATTGAGTGGATTTTTTCAACAGATAGAGAACAGAGAAATAGGACAAAACAGAACCTGACGCACTCATGACTGAAAAAGCCAGCCGTGTAAAGCTTAGTAACCGGGTCTGGCTGATGAAAACTAAGGCTCAAGGGTGGAGCATCTCCCCAGGGACATGCTTAACTGACACAAAGGAATGAGAGCCTGGAGTGGCCAACTAGCGCGAGCAGCAGCAGTCCGGTCCGACCGGTCTACTACTTTGCCGACAAAAAACAGATTCCCTGGTCTGGCAGAGCCTGACCAAGGTAACCTCGTAAATGTAGAGCAGTAGACAGTCTGAATCTAGTCCTCAGGCATCAAGGAAGGCCTTGCTGGAAACCTATCGAGCCCGTGTGGGCGTCCCCAAGCCCAGTTCATACAAATCGTCCATCTGCTCACGAAAAGCTTCATCTTCTACCAGCCGGGACGGAGTAACCATGTCATAGAGCTTGGAACCATGACACAGATAACAACGGCTGATACCGCAATCATGCAGCTTCATCTTGCGAAACCGACCAAGCGGAGAATCAGAATCTTTCTGCTCAAGATTGGATTTTGCATCCTCTAACTGACGACGCCTCATCATTGACGCCTCGCGATGCCATCTCTTCATAAAATCCCCCCGAAAAACAAATAAAAGAACTGAAATTGAAAGGCAGAAGCCGCCTCCGGTCTGAGCGACGACTCCTGCCATATTCGAGAACAAATGCCGCAAAAGGTTAGCGGTCGCGGCTCTTGCGACGCCGCTTAGCCTTAGCCTTGCTCTTAATAGCCTTCAAACGAGCATCGACACATTTCTTGCAGGGGCAAGACGGACGATGCGCAAAGGTCATGATAATCGTATCCGTGTAGGGACCAGGCTGCACGGAGACAGTAACGGACGGGGGAGCGTCTCGCTTTTTCTTCTTAGCCATGAAAATTCCTCAAATAAACATCAGAACGCAAAGCGCAATAAGCAGGGTCAAGAAAGTACCCACAAAGACCAGCGGCCAACTTACTACAAGCAAAAGCCCAGCCAGAGAAAAGAGCCAGACAGCCACAAGCGGCGGACAATAAAGTAGCAAGAAGGCTTGCATGAAGGCTCCCAGGTTGCTACGGGCCGTGCGAGACTGACTGAGCATCTCAAAGAGCAGCCTGACGAGAATCCCGTAAAGCAAAAAGAGAACGAAGGGAATTCCAAATCCGGAGGGCAAAATGGTGGCGCCCAGGGCCGGAAATGAAAAGACAAAGATCGTGCCGGACAGCACAATAATGAGCAAACTACGCAGAGTGATTTTGTCCATGGTGAAGAACTCTCAAAAACTTCAAAAACAACCATTCAACAAACACAGGGCAGGCGCACTTGCGTGGACTGCCCCGCCTATAGCAAGAGATTCGATATAAAGGCGATTAGCCACCGGATACGTCGAAAAGATTCAAACAGTTCCAGTCATGATTGCGCCGGCCAGAAGCCTGACCATAGCGACGCTTCACTGAATCATCAATCTGGGCAGCACTGAATTGCCGCCAATTTCCAGCCATAGTGAAAACCGGCTGCCCAGGTGCGGAAATGACCTGAATGGCAGTTGTGGAATCGGATCGTCTATAAACTTTGGACATCTGTAAGTACCAGAATGAGGTTTAACTCCGGTCTGTTATACCGGAACGCTGGCGGCTACTCCGCCAGACGGCGCCTTTTGTTTTCAGTCCGCGACGTCAGGACCGCAATGAGCGATGAAAACATGCTCACTGTAAATAACAAACGCAGATAAAGGAACCTACTGCGGCAAGTAAACCGGAGATAAGCCCCTGCCGAAAACTCTGTTCACAAGCCCCGGACACAATGCCAAGACCGGAACCAACCAAAAGGCTCAAAAGAAAAGCAGTCATAAACTTGCTCCTTGTTGACGAACGAAAATGCCCTGCCCCACTGAAACTTCAAACACCAATTCAACCTCTGCAAGCGATGCTTACAGGTAGATGAATAAAGAAAGCCAGGGTTGATTGATTTCGCTGGAGTTTGAAAGTGATGTGCAAGAGATATGATCGCAACCTAGCAAAGACTGAAGTCAGGGTCAAGGATTTTCTCAAGGTAACGTGCAGCTTCATCGCCGTAAGAAGTAGGAGCCATGTCGTTAGCGATAGCTAAGACACCGTACTCCCCGCATATTAAGATCCTGAATTGACAGTTTGGACCTAACTCCAAGGTGCGTCCTTTTTGAGCTGGTTTAGATACCTCTACCATCAAAAAAAACACACTGCTCATTCAATCAACGGAACACAGCCCCCAGAGCGTATATTTTCTTTCGACAATTGCTCAACTATTATTGCGGAGATCTTGGGGCTCAGTCGAACAGATTCTCCACAAACGAGGAGAATCTGTTCAACTGGTATGGATCTTCTGCTCCGCCACCATTCTCAATATCGCCCGAGAGAGCCTTCCAGACAAAATAATAATCAAGGTAGCGGTCTGCAGGAGCAGGCTAACTACAAACCGCCCTCATTAAACTGGTAGCCTAGCCCGTAGCGACTATCGATATAGGTGGGCTGGTCCCCGGTATCTAGAATTTTTCGAAGCCGCATAATATAGGTGCGCAAGGTTTGCTCCGTGGCATCGGAATCGGAGGGCCAGATTCTAGAGAGAAGTACGTCAGACTTGAACCTGGTGCCGGAGTTGCGCATCAAAAACTCAAGCAAATTATACTCTGTTGGAGAGAGCAGAATTTCGGCACCATTTCTAAACAAGCGCCGACTGCGAGTGTGAAACTCCAGATCACGAGAGCGCAATATGTCCTCTGTGTTGGTCCGCTTCAGCAAGGCCGTAATTCTCAGCAATAACTCCTTCATGTGAAACGGCTTGGTCAAATAGTCATCAACACCGGCACCATAGCCGCGCTCTTTATGTTCTATTCGATCTCTGCCGGTTAGCATGATAATTGGAGTGGTAGCACCAGTTTCTCTATACTGCCTACAAAGATCGATACCACTGGTTCCGGGTAAGCCCCAATCAATGATAAGCAAGTCATAGCTTGTTCGCCGCAAGATCAGACCGGCAGATACCGCATCATAGGCGCAGTCAAAGCGAAAATCAGAAGACGAACATTCCCTGACGATTGAATCGCAAAGGTCAAGATCATCATCAACCAACAAGAATCGAAACATTCAGTCCTTCTGCAGACAGCCTTGAAAATATCAAACTCTGAACCCGTGTTGATGTCAGTGGCAGCGTTCAGTTTTGGTATAGAATAAGCCCTGAACATCTGGAACTGTAGCATAGCAGCTCCTTCTAAAAACCGGAATGCCGGCAACGTCAGAATATTATCCCCCATAGGAAATTGACTAAATGACCCTGGCGCAAAAGGCACTAATTTTGCTAATCGTGCCGCTGCTCTTTGATCTATCCCTGATTTGCACGCTCACATGGCTGACAGAAAGAGCTGATGCTCAAGCTCGCGACCTGGCCCGCTCCAGGGAAGTTACCGCCCAGAGCGCCCTTCTGACAAGACTCATCTTTGAACAACTGGGGCTTTACACCAATGCCGTCGTGCAAACAGAGCCAATTTCAAAAGGCTGGCAGATTAAACGCTACCACGAAAAATCGACTCTAGTAAGAACAGAATTGGCTAAACTCTCCACGCTGGTATCGGACTCGCCACTGAAAACCGACTACCTTGATTGCATAGCGACTATTCATAAAATCACAGACAGAGTCGAGTCCAACGCGGCAGAGTCAAGCATTACAGGGGCAGTCAGCTTGATTCGCAACTTCAACTCTCAGATAAGCGAACTGACCACCAAGCTTGACAAAGCCAATCGGCAAGAGAAAGAGCGAATCGAGACTCTCAGTAAACGAGAAGCAAGCCTTAGAAACTCGATTCGCTCCCTGGGTCTAGCCGGTTGTTGTCTGAATATTGCACTGACTTTAGCCCTCAGTTTCTATTTTTATCGCTCGACAGTAAGCCGACTTAAACTTCTGATGCGCAAGCTGATTGGCTGGGCGCGAAACGAGCCTGTAGAGGAAAGACTGACCGGCAATGATGAACTCGTACAACTGGACCGCGCTTTCGAAGAGATGATCGAAATTAGAAGCTCAATGGAAGCCCAAATCAAAGAGAGCGAAAGTCGCTACCTTACGGTGGTCAATACAATTCCAATAGGTCTTGTGACGCTCGACACGACTTTGCGTATTACCGGCAGCAACAGGGCTTTCTTGGAAATGACCGGAGAATCGGAAGATGACATAAAGGCAAAGAGCTTTCTCAATTCACTAGATAAGATACAACCGGAATGGCAAGAGCAATTTCTACAGACCCAGAAGCCGCTGGTGTTTCAATCGCTTCTGCGAAGAAAAGACGGTTCGACGATTCCGGTGGAGGTAGAACGAGATAAATTCACCCTGCATCAACAAACAGAACTACTGGTCACCCTGACTGACATATCGTCGAGATTCAAACTCGAGACCATGAAACGCGACTTTTACAATATGATCAGTCACGATGTGCGCAGTCCTTTGACATCGCTTCAAATCTCCCTTGAACAGTTGAGAATGGGTGCCTGCGGTCCCCTGAGCGATGCAGGAATTTCCCTGGTCAAGAGAGCCTCGCGAAACCTCAACCACGCCCTCAGCCTGATTACAGATTTTCTTGATCTGGAAAAGATTCAATCCACCGGCTTCAAGCTGAAGCTATCGACGGTAGAGGCAAGATCACTCATTTTCAAAGCCGTAGACATGGTTGATGAGCTGGCATCACAGAAGCAGCTAAGAATCAATGCCGAATGCCCTTCCCTAGTGCTTCGCTGCGACATAGAGCGCATTGTCCAGGTGCTCGTCAATCTGCTCACCAATGCTATCAAGTTTACTGAAAAGGGTCATTCTATTGATGTGTACGCAGAAGAAAGCGAAGACTCAGTAATCTTTAGCGTAAAGGACCAGGGAAGAGGCATACCACAAGACCTTCTCGCCGATGTATTCTTGCAATTCCATCAAGCCAAGCCCACTGATGAAGCAGCCGGCTTCGGATTAGGACTAGCTATCTGCAAAGCCCTGGTAGAAGCGCACCAGGGAAACATTGGTGCATCCAACAACGCTGAACCCGGTCTGACAATATGGTTTTCTCTGCCGAAAGCCGGCTCTCGGACAACCCCGGAATGAATACGGGTCGGTATGGAGATGTCACAGTGAGACGACTATCCTGCGGATAACTTCCGAACTTAAACAGTCACTACTTCCCTGCTCCGGCTTTCCGCATACGGCGCCGGAGCAGTAAACCTTACCATCCATTTTCTATCAAGGCAGGTCTTCCATGAGCAAATCAGGGAGAAGCACGGAGAGCTCTTTGCTCAATGTGCCTGAAAAGACGGTCAGTCAGGACAGCCAGGAGAGTTCCCTCAGTTTCTCCAATCTAGATCAGGAAAGCAAAGAACTCTCAAAATTGGCCTTCAAGAACACTCTGTCAAACAATGACAGACACCTCGGATTGCCTGAACTTCAAATAGTAGAAACTCCACATGCCAACGAGCAACTTCTGGCGGGCAGGCCGGTTGATCAATCACTGAACCTCATCGGTGAGCTGAAAACAGGCGGACAGGTGGTGAGGGAGCGTTACCATGATGCCAGCAGCGGACAAACGCGCGATTTTGTAGTAGCAAGACATCAGGGACAGGAATATCGGTTTGAGGATAAACCGATTACGACCATTCCTTTTGACTCAGGGGCGGGGCTTGAAAGCTGGCGAAAGAAACAGATTGAACAGAGAAGCGACAAAATAATAGAAGAATACGCCCCCAGAGGAGCATTCAATAGCAAAGGCACCTACGATTTCAAAGAGTTTGGCGATACCCTCACGCGAATCTCCAAGATGACCGACCTGACTGAACAAGAGAAAGCCTATCTGTGGGACAACATTATGGGCCGCCGGGGCAAAGACTACAATGCCTCCAATCATGGCTCAAGAGAGGTAGTAAGAGACAGCCTGATGCCCTGGGATGTCGGGCACGCACTCCTGCAAGGGGGCTTTAAGGACCGCTACCATGTGCCCCTAGCTAACCTGTCTCAGGAGGCGGCATCGAGAGAGATATACATACACGAGCTGAATGAGGGTACCGGCAAAGGTTTCATTAATGAGTTTGGACATCACGTTGTTAGTCAGATACGCGGCGTCAAACTAAACACCGGTGACATCGCCGCCAGCGAGGTCCAGGTGGCCGCCCTGAGAGCTTACAAAGAGCATGGCTTTGCCGGCTACGCAGAAGTCTGGCGCCAGGGTTTCCTGGAGAAATAGCCGGAGCCAAAGTCTTTGAGCTGATGCAGGTTAGCGCGGGCAGTCCTGCTGCACTACCCTAGACAGAAAAGGCTGACGCCCGTTTATCCTTGACAGGCACTCGTCTATTTTCTGATGCGATGCTCGACCGGCAATATCTTCTGCATCCATCCAAATCCCGGACCCAAAACCGCAAACCCAAGCTCTGTTAATCGCAAAGTCCAGCCGGTGCAAGCGACACAACTAGGTGCCTATTTGAATGCACAAACTGCGATAGCGGTATAGCGGCTAGCGCTAACCGCACCGTTTCTTGCCCTGCGTGAATTACGATTCTATGACTAGCGCTAGCCTTGAGCCTTACTCCACTAACTTGCTTATTGGCTAGCCAAAAAAACCGGCTGAAGGGCATTTCACACATCCTACAGGAAAAGTCAATAAATCCGGGTGCCCCAAAAGGTGTTTGCAGACTGAAACTCAAATCTGTCACCGTAGAGGCATCTTAATTTAGCTCAATCACTCGAAGGCGACAAAACCTCCCCATCCAAGAACAAATCTTCCACTACCGCGCCCTTCACAGCACAAACCGTGTTGGAGAGTTATCACTACGCGCAGAAAATCCTACAGAGGCACCTCGCGTCAACCTAATCAACCAAATGGAGGAAAGGATCATGGCTCACAAGAACAAACGAAACAAGAAGAAAGATGTTCAGGTAGAACTGACTCAAGACGCCGCCAAAACAACTGGATATTCCGGCGACCAAGAATGGATAACTGAGGAGTTAGCCAATGGAGGAAAGTTCGACTGGATACCGTAAGTCAACAAGAACTGTAGCTCAGATGGAAGAGCGCTGGCAGCGATACCAGAAAATGCGGGTTCGATTCCCGCCGGTTCTATTCGTCTCGGTCGACCTGCTGCTCCCGCACGTCGATGGCAAGTCCACCACCTACCGGGCTCCGAGCAAATCATGCGCTTAGCATTGTGCGGCGCAGCTGAAGGAGAAAAATTGAAACTCGAAATCCATCCAGCCTCCGCTGCTACCGCTCCGGACTCCGCCGATGCGGTGTTCTAACTCCAATTTCATGACTATCCCCAACTATTTACCCTCTAAAGAACTCGGAGGAAGACCATGCCTGAATCAATTGTGTTGATCTCACTCTTGGGCAACATCGCCAGTTGCTTTTACTACTGGAAAGCAAGAAAGCGCTACTCGCTTGAAGTAGTTCGATTCGCTCTAGCCCAAGAGAATCGCGGACTAGCGGCAAAGCGGCTAGCAATCGCCGACAGGAAGCATCTACGCTGGGTTGCCGCTCTCGTCTTCTTCTACCTTCTAAACACCATGCTTGCTGCATTTCTGCCTCTACCAAGCCATTTCAAACTGCTCGGTTTGCTTTCTGCAGGTGCGCTCTTCGTAGGCACAGTTACCTTCTGTGCCTTACAAAATAGGCAGGACATGGCCAACGAGTGGAACATCGAAGAAGAGAAGTTACGCAGAGCCGCTGAATTTAGATAACCAGACCAACTAGAAGGAGAAAACCATGAAACGAATTGAAATGACGATTGTTGAAGTCCTGCCGGTTATGCCCGGAAGAATCTCAGGAGACGGATGCTCCTATGCTTCCTATCCCGGCATCGTTTATGTCAAACCGTCGGGAATTCAGCAAGGAATCTTCGCGGTGCAGGCACAGAGAAGGAAAAATCCCTCAGCCCTGGTGCCTACCTGTGTGCTTCTTCAGGACGCTCTCGATGACCGGAGAGGTAAAACTGTCTGGAGTCAAAGGCAACCGCTTGAAGCCAGGGTAGCGCTGGTGGACAAACTGAAAGAGATAAACAGAAGAGACGAAATAAAGCATCCGGATCTGTTTGAAGATTAACTGCCATCAAAAGAACCGTAGCTCAATAGGTCGAGCGCTGGTAGAGATACCGGAATATGCGTGGTTCGAATCCCGCCGGTTCTATAGCGAATGTTCGCCATGCATCTCCTGCAAGAGCGAACTGACCGGCAGCGAAAGCTGAATAAGGTCAAGCAAAAGTGTCCCCAACCTGTCGTTCAACGGGGGCAACGAAGGAGACAGTCTATGTTTGGTCGTTTGTTTGCATTAGTTTTCGGTGAAGCACTGAAACGGCTTGCAATACCGGCAGCCTGTGGTTGCGTGCTGTTCACGGGCTTGGTTGCCATTTGCGGAGGCAGTGTTTACATGGCAGTACCAATTTACCTTGGTATGTTCTTTGTGATTCTGACCGCGTGGAGCATCATGGCAGTCACAAGAGGCTGGTAACCAACGCGGCTTGAAGGCAATTTATAAGGCGGTCTAGGCAGCATGGGTCAAAAAGTAAGACACCGAAATCTACGAAGACGATACTGGGTTCATTGACGAAGACCCATAATGCCGAAAGCAGAGCTATTAATTGTCATGACAGACACCGAGGGCTGCCGAGCCCTTTTTTCTTGCATGCACTAAACCGACCGGTCTACTTCCTTGGATTAAAAAAGAAGATTAAGCGAGCATTCATAAGAATGCAAAGCGTCAAAGGATGGAACAGCCCTGGCAAAAGAGAGCAGAATGCTGCCATCAACTATAGATGAAGCAGCATCCTTGTCAAATTTCAATTATCGGCTGACGCGCGCACTTGAGTGTTAGTAACAATCTAGAACGGAGCAGAGCAAGTACCGATTAATTTTCTTCATCGTCAAAAACAAGGAAATCTTCGATATTGAAATCAACTGATTCCTCTGTGGCGACATCCGAAAACGGTAAGTCGGCAATACTGGCCAGTTCTTGATCAGAACATTCGCCCCAATATGCAAGAAGGCTTTTCCAATAGGGGTAATTGGCGTCAAGCCACATTGTGACCGATCGCTTAAGCTGGTCGCTCAAACGTACGTACTGATCGAAGGCTTCAGGAGTGCAGTTCTCTGGTTTGGCAATGCTCTCAGAGCTAAACACTACTCCAGACAATTCGTCAACTGCGGTGTAATAGTAGCTTTGAGCCGGGTCATCTAGAAACACTATATTTTCGCGAAAACGCGGGACCAGATACATAGAGGCTTCATTGCAATAAAGCTCATTCTTGTGAAAAATATTAACCCGTCGCCGCCCTTGCTCATCGATGAGTTGTGACCAGTATGGATGTCCGGTAGCTTCTTTCTTCCAGCCAGGAGGAAGTACAACATCCACAAACACGGAGTCCTTTTCAGGCGCTTTCTTTTGCTTGATACCGAGAAGCTCCAACTCAAGCCAAGTTCCACGTTGAATATCAAGTGGAAGACTTGTGCATACTTCATTTACGTTAACCATCATCATTTCTCCTTTTCATACAACTGCGCCGCTGAATGCGTCGCATGCTTGTCCGGAAGCCGCCTATTGCAAGCTAGAACACAAATGCAAGGAGATTGCACTTGCCCGGCAAATAGAACTGACAGGACTCGAACCTGCAACCACTCCCTTTTGGGAAGCGCTCCACCATTGAGCTACAGTTCTAAGAAAGGCACCAAAAGGTGCCACGGAAATTGGAGCGCAAATCTAATCCACTATGATCTTCGGTTGTTCCAACTTAACATTCTGCACCCATGAGAACTCCGGCACAGCAAATCCATCCTCATCAAGGCTGGAATAGAAAAGCCCAAAACAAACCGTCCAGCGAGTCTGACTCGGAAAGGTCGTGTATGGCACACGAGTTACGTGAGTAGCAAAATTGCAAAGCTGGCGGGGAGAACACTCGGGCTGCACCATAAACAGTCGGCAAAACCAACCGTCAATATCTACCTGGCTACCGGAGCCGCAAGTTTCCTCGGTAAAGATAGCTTTGAACCAATCAGGATCGCCTCCTCCATCAAAAGCGATACGAATCCGCTCAGCAACCGGCAATACGACCTTACTGAGATGCTCCTGCAATGAAGAGCCTACACCTCCGAAAACAACTGCCAGTCGAGCCAAATGATCGATGACACTATCCCAGTCATACTTGGTACCGAGCAACTTCACAGCCGGAAAGCCACAGCAATACATACTGTAGCTATAAAACGGACTACAAATCTCGGTAAACGCTGCGAGCATAGCCAAACGAGCGACTTCTGAAGTGGTACTG
>JACRFZ010000048.1 GCA_016212515.1 Candidatus Melainabacteria bacterium | reverse complement strand
TCGGGATGCTGGTAGGGACCGTAGTTGTTTGAGCAACGGGTGATTACCGTGGGCATGCCGTAGGTGTGGAAATAAGCGCGGCAGAGCATATCGGCGCCGGTCTTGCTGGCCGAATAAGGGCTGTTGGGCTGGAGCGGGGTTTCTTCGGTGAAGAGTCCTTCCGGTCCCAGGGAGCCGTAGACTTCATCGGTGGAAACCTGAACATAGCGAATTTTGTAGTCTTCCGGTTTGTAAGGTTGGCTGGCACCGGCTTTGAGACCGTATTTGAAAGCAGCATCGAGGAGCACCTGGGTGCCCATGATATTGCTCTTGACGAAGACGAAGGGATCGGAGATGGAGCGATCTACGTGGCTTTCCGCCGCCAGATTGATAATGCCGTCGATGGGTCCGAACATTTTGCCGGAAACCAGATCGTCCACGAGTTTTTCGTCTTCGACTCTACCGACCACCAGCTTGTATTTGGGATTACTGTCTACATCAGCCAGGTTCTCCCTGTGACCAGCATAGGTCTCGGCGTCGAGATTGATGATCTCGTAGGTGGGGTGGGTTTTGAGCAGGTATCTGACTAGATTGCTTCCAATGAAGCCCAGTCCGCCGGTAATGAGAAGTCTCATCTAAAAATCCTCGTGTTACTTAAGACGCTGCCTGACCGGAAGGGCGCCTGCAAGTTCGAGAAGGTTCTCGAAGCGACAGCCATGCCCTGGCATTTAGCCCCCTAATTTTCCCCTTGAAAGGTAGTCTGGATCAACCTCGCGGCGATAATTTAAGGCGCGTGGCGGGCTGTTTTGGCTCAGAATTATTTAACTTAGACTACTTCGACCTTGCTGTCGTCGCCAATCATGAGGCGGAAAGCCTGGGGTTTGTTGTGGGAACGGGTCAGCTCCACATTGACTCCAATCAAGCTGTCGGCGATGCGACCATGGAATTCCATGATCTGGCACTTCTCACGCAAGATGCAATGTTCTATTTCGGCATGGCTCACCCGGGCGCCATCGCCTATGGAGGTGAAGGGTCCCACATAGCTGTTTTCCAGCACGCAATCCTGACCGATTACGGCCGGTCCGCGCACGGTGCAGTTGACCAGTTTGCTGCCCTTGCCGATTTGCACGCGGCCGGAAACTCTGGAACTGTCGTCCATGTCTCCGTTCATGGAAACTTCGGTCATCTCGTCCAGGACTACGCGGTTGGCTTCCAGCATGTCGTCCTTTTTCCCGGTGTCCAGCCACCAGGAGGTAAGAATGTGGCTGTCTACCCGGTTGCCGGTGGAAATTAGTTGTTGAATAGCGTCAGTGATCTCCAGTTCGCCACGGCGGCTGGGCTTGATCTGATCAATGGCAACATGAATCTTGGGATTAAAGAGGTAAACACCAACCAGGGCCAGGTTGCTCTTTGGTTTTGCCGGTTTTTCTTCCAGGCAATTAATGCGTCCGTCCGGATCAAGGAGGGCTACCCCGAAGGAACTGGGATTGGCTACTTCTTTGAGGAGGATGAAGGCATCGGCGCCGCCCTCTTTGAAGCGCTCTACCAGCGGTCCGACGCCGTCCTTGATGAGGTTGTCGCCCAGGTACATGACGAAGGGCGAGTCTTGCAGGAAGGGGCGAGCGGTCTTGACTGCATGAGCCAGTCCGAGTGGTTCCGCTTGCAAGATGTAGTCGATTTTGATGCCCCAGCGGCTACCGTCGCCGACGCATTCTTTAACATCGTTGCCGGTTTCGGGGCTGATGATAATGCCTATCTCTTTGATGCCGGCGTCAATCAGGGCTTCAATACCGTAAAACAAGATTGGTTTGTTGGCCACAGGCAGAAGCTGTTTGGCGGCTGTATGGGTGATGGGGCGCATTCTTGTGCCTTTTCCGCCGCTTAGAATTAAACCTTTCATTTCGTCTCTCCTGGGCTTGTCCATTTATCTGTGCGCTATTAGCTGGTTGCTCTAAAGTTGTCTCAAAACTCAAAACTCAAAAATGTTTAACTTGGGTTTAAGGCTTGACCTGTCTCAGTTTGCACCTTTTTTACTGAAGACGGCGCCGAAGGTCAGGAAGATGATGCGCCAATCGAGCCAGTAAGTCCAGTGTTCACAGTACCACTTGTCCGCTTTCACTTTCACATCATCGGGTAGTTCGTCACGGCCGTTTACTTGAGCCCAGCCTGTGATGCCGGGTGGGAAACGCAGAACACCTTCGCTTTTGCGTTTTTCCGTCAGTTCGACTTGATTATACAGAGCCGGTCTGGGTCCTACTAAACTCATCTGTCCCGCCAGTACGTTGAAAAGCTGCGGAAGCTCATCCAGACTGGTCTTTCGCAGAAAGCTGCCGACCCTGGTAATGGGGCTTTCCAGCTTCAACATCTGGTCTGTAGGCAGGTCCGGCGTACCGGTTCGCATTGTGCGGAATTTATAAATTTCAAAGAATTCGCCATCCTGACCGACTCGCCGCTGCTTGAAGATAATGGGACCTTCTGAGTCGAGTTTGATCAAAATGGCAATGATTGCCAGAAGCGGGGCAAATCCCAGCAGGGCGGAAACCGAGATGAAAATATCGGTTAGTCTCTTGGCAAGCATGGCTCCGACTTTACTCTTTTGAGCTTCTTTTCTGAGTCTTGAGGCGTCAGTCGCGTATTTTAGAAGATGGTCGTCCATCCTTGCCTGAGCACCGTTATAAGATTGCCCTAAATTATTCGGGGCCGAGGCAAGCTACACTTTCCGTTCTATGCTTTTATCTGTTGTCATCGTTAGTTGGAATACCAGAGATCTCCTGCGTGCATGCCTGGTTTCCCTCAAGGAAGAGATTGCCGCCATGCCCAATCCGGCAGAGGTGGAAGTCTTTCTGGTGGATAACGCGTCCGCTGATGGTTCGGCGGAAATGGCTCAGGCGGAACATCCCTGGGTGCATCTGATCGCCAATAGCGACAACAAAGGATTCGCCAAAGCTAATAATCAGGCCTTTGCCCTGGCCGGCGGTCGCTTCATCCTACTTCTCAATCCTGATACCGAAATCAGACCCGGTGCGCTTTCTACTCTCTTGGCTTTCTTCGAAAGTCATCCCCGGGCCGGCATCGTGGCGCCCCAATTGCTCAATACAGATGGCACTGTACAGCGCTCCTGTCGCGAGTTTCCGACCTTCGTGGGCATGCTCTACGAATTGATCGGTCTTTCACGCTTGTTTCCGGCCAATAGCAGCTACGGGAAGGAATTCCGCCGTTACAAAATGCTTGATTGGAATCACGACGATGAAAGGCAGGTAGATCAGCCGGAAGGTGCTTGCCTCCTGGTTAAACGAGAAGTACTTGAGAAAGTGGGCACCCTTGATGAAGGCTTTTTTATGCTCTTTGAGGAAGTGGACTGGTGTTTCCGCATCATCAAAGCGGGCTATGAAATCTGGTTTACGCCCAGGGCTCAGGTGGTGCACCATTACGGGCAATCCATCAAGCAAGTGAAGGTGCCTATGATTCTTTCATCCCACAGGGGCCTATATCGCTTCTGGTACAAGCATTATCGGGGTGAGCGCTGGTGGCTGGATGGATTTGCTTATGTCTCCTTGATGAGTCTGGCTTATCTTCGAATTGCATCATATAGATTGCGCAGTCTCATCTCCGGATGACCGACTTGCTTCCCATGAGAAAACTTTTAGAGACTCGCTCTTTTCTCCGGTCCGCTCCTGCTTCCATTAAACTGGATTAGGCCTTGAAAAGAGGATGGATGATAAAATCGCAGCTTCTTAGCTCTTGATAATTCGATAAACACCGGCCCGGCCTAGTCCAACTCGGGGAAACCAGATGCTGTTCACCAGCCTTCAGTATTTAGTATTTTTGCCGGTGATTGTTCTTCTCTTCTGGGTTCTGCCGCGGGCCTGGCGTCTGCCCATGCTGCTTGTGGCCAGCTACTACTTCTACGCCAGTTTTATCTGGCAGTTCCTGGCCCTCATCTTGCCCATGACCCTCTTCAACTGGCTGTGGGGCAAGCTTTTAGTCAAAGACCACAGCAACAAGAAGATCCTGGGTGCCGGCATTGCCATCAACCTCGTGATTTTGGCGGTGTTTAAGTATGCCAACTTCTTTGCCGATTCTCTGGGTGCCATGTTTCCCCTGGTGGGTGCGGCGAACCCGCATTGGACCTTCAACATAATTTTGCCTCTGGGCATTTCCTTTTTTACTTTCGAGTTCATCCATTATTTATTTGAGATTTACCGCGGCAAAAAGCCCATCGATTCTTTTGTACTCTTTGCTCTCTTTGCTGCCTTCTTCCCCACCCAGATTGCCGGTCCGATCAAACGCTATCCCGATTTCGTGGCGCAGATGCAGGCCGACAACAAGCTCAAGCTCTCAGACTTCGATGAAGGGGTGCCGCTCATTATCATCGGACTGGCTAAGAAATTGCTTCTGGCCGACAACCTGGCCATTTTTGTGCAAATGGGCATGGATCATCCCGACCTATACAGCGCTCCTGAACTGTGGCTTTTTGCCTACGCTTTCGCCTTCCAGATCTATTTTGATTTTTCCGGTTATACCGATGTTGGACGCGGTTCCGCACTTCTATTTGGTTATCACATTCCAATCAATTTCAACATGCCTTATATAGCGGCCAACATGGCTGATTTCTGGCACCGCTGGCACGTATCCCTTTCTACCTGGCTGCGCGACTACCTCTTTATTCCTCTGGGCGGCTCTCGCGGTGGGCGTTGGCTCACCAATCGCAATCTGTTTCTGACCATGGCCCTGGGCGGTCTCTGGCACGGCGCTTCCTGGAATTTTGTAGTCTGGGGTGTTTTTCACGGACTGGCCTTGATTGTGCACCGCGAATTCGTACAGTGGCGTAGCACCGCCAGTGGTGTTAAGCAGATCTTCGAGAATAAGTTCTTTACTCCCTTCTGGTCCTACTTTTCCATCTTTCTTACTTTTCATGCCGTCTGTATCGGCTGGGTTTTCTTCCGCATTCAGGATATCAATGCCGCCTTCCTGATGGTGAAGCGCATGCTTCTTCTGCGCCCTTTCTTCAGCATGGCCGCGCCGGAGCACTTCCTGGTTTTGAGACCGGAAATGCCGGTGGTGGTGCCGGTTGTAATGGTCATGGTGGCTTTGCTTTTGCTGACTAACTTGCCGGTCAGCTTGCTCAATGAAAAACGTTTCTTTCAGCGCACTCCGGCCCTTCTGCAAGCGGTCTTCTGTACGGCCTTGGTTGTGGCTATGATTACCTTTCAGCCTGACAACTCGGCTCCCTTCATTTACTTCCAGTTTTAAGTAAAATAGCCTTACTTAACCTGGAGTTGCCCAATGACCGCCTATAAATCTCTTACGGCATCACTGTTCCTGGTATCACTTAGCTCTACTCTTCCGCTTGTTGCTCCGCTCCCTGACCTCACAGTTGCCCCGGCCCGGGCTCAAACTGCCGCCAAGAGCGAAGACAAAAAGGAGGCAGCGTCTAAACCCAGTGATAATGCTGACTTCAAGGTGGGACCTGCCAGGCTAAGTCTTGGCGATAAGCTGGCTGAAATTGATTTGCCGGAAGGCTTCGGGCTGGTCAGTAAGTCTAAGACCGAAGAGTTCTGCAAGGCCGAGGGGAATTCCACCGAAGGCGTTCTGGGCATGATCGTGCCCAAGTTTGCCAAGGAGGAGAAGGCTCCGCCTTACTTTGTCATGTGCCGCTTCGAAGACATTGGTTATGTCAAGGATGATGATGCCGGTAAGTTGGATGCCGCTGAGCTGCTGAAAGCCTTTAAAGAGGGCAACAAGGAAGCCAACGAAGACAGGAAACGCGAGGGCATCACACCTTTCTATGTCGGTGATTGGTCGGAGTTGCCGCACTATGACAAAGCCAAGCATCAAGTTATCTGGGGTATTGAGGTAAAGGACGAAGATGCTGCTGCCGCGCCGGTCTCGGCTGTTAACTACAACACTCGAATTCTTGGCAGACGTGGTGTTCTGTCCATGAACCTTGTCAGTGATCCGGGCACACTGGAGAAGAATAAAAAGGAAGTAGCCAAGCTCCTCGACCGCACTACTTTTGTGAAAGGTGCCTCTTACGCGGACTATCAGCCTGGAAAGGACAAAGATTCCGGTCTCGGCATTACTGGTCTTATCCTGGGCGGCGGTGCCCTGGCGGCAGCTGCGAAATTCGGCGTGCTGGGCGGTCTCTGGAAGTGGGCTATCGGCTTACTGTTGGTAGGCAAGAAGTTCATCATTCTAATTGTTGTAGGTATTGGTGCCCTGATTGCCAAGATTTTCAAGAAGAAGGACGGCGGCGCCTCAGGAAGCTAGGTCCCGGTTTTGGCCGTGATGGAGCAAAGAAAAATGGAGAAATATCTTGGGTCTTGCCAGGGCTCAAGGTAGGTTTTGGTTTTGAGCGCAATCTATCAAAGAAAAATGGAGAAATATCTTTGGTCCTGCCAGGGCTCAATTTAGAGGGGTTTGCTTAAATCAAGGCTTTTATTTTGAACTTTTGCGCTCCGCCTGACGTTATTAAGGACATAGGACTTTGGGAGAGTGCTTATGTTCATGCAAGGCGGTCTGGAATCTAGTAATACTCTGAGTTTCGCTTCGCTGCCGCTCGATGAAGTGCTGGCTTTGCAGAACTCGCTTCTGGCTGCAGCCATCGAAAATGGGAGCGGGTATCAATGTTCGCTCGAGTGGGCCATTTTCATCGCCGGTCTTTGCTTCACGGCAGTTTTCGTGGTCAGTCTCCTCTATGTCTTTGTAGTTGATACTGTCAGCGAAGCGAGTGAGCTTGAGCTACGCATTCAAGCCCTGTCTGCCCATCAGGAGGGGACGCGACAGAACTAGTGAACTTAAAACTGGGGCTGATTTTACGAAATCCAGAGCTGCATTTATTATGCTTGCTCCGTCCGGGGGCTGCCGCCTGCCAGGCTGCGGCGTCTGCAGAAAAGTACCAGACCGGAAAGCAGAGCGGCAGCTAGAGCTAGAAGTCCGTATTTGAAGCTGTCCGGTTCATAAGAAAAAACCAGCTCATGGTCTCCGGTCGGACATGCTACGGCCCGCATCAGGTAATTGGCTTTCCTGATTGCTACTGGTTTGCCGTCCAGTCGGGCTGTCCATCCGGGATAGTAGATGTCGTTCAGAACCACGAAGCCGGCTCTATCGGTCTCTACTTTCAGTTTGATTTGGTTGGCACTCTCGGCCGCTATCTGTACTGGCTTTAATACCGCCGGTAATATCGGCGGCGGCTGCGCTTCATTCTCTTCTCTTTCCAGAATTACAGATGGAAGTTCCTTCTCGGCGGACTCTTTCAGGCTGTTAAGGGCCGCTCCTTCCGAATTCACGAACTTGATGTTTGTAGAAAAATAGGCTCTGGGAAAGGCTCCGGCGTTCCTGTAAATTCTAATTCTCTCCGCACTTTCAGCAACTAATTGCCAGTCCTTCGCCTTAGTGTCCAGCGCTGTCGGCGACTTAACCAGGCTTACCACGCTGAGGATCTGCCCGGCGCTATTCTTACTTGTCTTTTTGTTCGGTACAGGCAGAAACTGCCCGGCTCTGGTATCGAAGAGCTGCAGGGCGAGCTTCACCTGGCTGCCGACTTTCAGGTCGCGAGGGAGGGGGAAGCCCACAAACTGCGGTTGCTTTTCTTTCTCGTCGGCATCGGCCAATGCACTGGCTGCTTGCTGATCGGAGAACCACAAGGTATCGTCCTTATCGCTAAGGAGTACGTAGACCAGGGAGAGGTCTGCAAGCGTGGATTTTGTTCCGCCTAACAGCTTGATGGGCAGGTAAACGGCACGGTTATCCAGATCAAGTTGTGCCTGACCCATCTCCAGCGAGAGTCCGGATTTTGCCGCCAGTGGCAGACTGACAGCCGTTTCCTGGGGCGGTGTTTGCCTCATAGCCCGGCTCTGATCAGCCAGGGAGCGCACCGGCGTCAGCGAGGCCACCGCATTTACTGAACCGGCTGCGAGCAGGGCGCATAATGGCGCTTCGAACTCCTGGCTGAAGACGTCCACCCGGGCCCCGCTCTCTTGCATGAAAGTAAGGTAACGTTTGGGGAAGAGTGGGTTGTGGCTGCGCAGGTCTTTCAGTGTGTAGACGACATTGCTGTTTGGTCTCAATAAGTGTCCGCCCGAGGCCACCATTCTGCCGCTCAGGTTGGTAACTTCCCTGAGCTTTTGCACCGCCTGGTTGCTTTCGTATTCAAACTGGGGCCGCACAGGCATTGAACTTCTGCCGATAGCGGCCAGGCAGAGATAGGAAGCTGTGGCGGTGAGAACCAGGAACCCGGCTGTTTTATTGCTGGGGTGCAGGCGGTGGCGGATGAAACCCAGCAAAAAGATTGCCGCTACGAGGCTATATCTAAGCACGTCGTGTCGGTTGAAGGCAAAGGAGGCGATACACAGGTCGAAGTTGGCAGAGGCGAGCGAAAAGCCGGTGCGCTTGATGAGGGGGAAGAGCAGCAAGAGAAGTACTGCCACTGCTGCCGGTGCAATTTGTGCCTTGCTGCCTGAGCGCTTCAGGGCTTCATCTAGACCGAATGCGCCCAGGATACTGAGGCAAACAAGGGCTGCCGGCAGGGCATAGGTCACCACCAGAAATGAAAATGGAGGGTGCTGTAGAAGACTGTCCAGGGGCGGCATCTTAACCATGATTGCCAGGGATACCGCTGCCACGAGAGAGAATGCCAGCATGACCGGTCTTGCGGCTGCATCTTTGCCCGCCGCCCAGGCCAGCAGGATGAGAGGCAGAATGAGGGGACCGAGGCTGGGACTGGCACCACCGTAGCCCGGCGAGAGGCTGTTGAAGAGGAGGGTTTGCCAGGGAATATAGGCTGGTGCACCAGAACCGAATTTGTAACACTGGGAATTTTTCAGGAATTCCAGAAAGGGCATCAGAAGCGGGCTGGCTAGAAGCATCGTGAAGATTCCGCAAATTGCAAGCAGCAGAAAGTTCCTTCCGACTGCCGGCATGGCTTTAGCCCGGCCCTCTTTGGCGGCGGACAAGGCGGTTTTGACAAGCATCGTAAAGGAAGCGAGACTGATGGCAAAGAAAGACATTTCCACATGGGCGGAAAAGATAACGAAAGCCAGACCGAGAGCTGAAAGCCAGCAGTCCCAGAGCCTTGCCTTGAGGGGGCGGTCTTGAGCGTCGCTCAATCTAAGCACCATCCAGAAGGCCAGGGGCACGACGCAAAATCCGTTGCCCAGAAGCTCCAGATAATATAGATGATACGGGCAGAGCGCCGCCGTCATCATG
>JACRFZ010000047.1 GCA_016212515.1 Candidatus Melainabacteria bacterium | reverse complement strand
GCCCTGCTCCTGGCCGGTCAGAAGCAAGAGGCGGCACGCTGCCTGGATTTAGGTCTGAGCCAGTTCCCTGATGACGCCGGTTTGTATTACGCTCGTTCCAAAGTCTATTACGATACAAAGAATCCGAAAGCCAGCATCAGAGCCCTCAATAAGGCTATTGAATTAGATCCCAAAATGGCGCCTGCCTACCTTGACCGAGCCAGAGCCTATTTCATCATGAGTGAAAATCTCTTCGGCGAAGATCTTTTGAAAAAGGCCAAGGAAGACATCAATAAAGCTCTGGCCCTCGATCCCAATTTGGCCGAAGCCTATCACTCCAAGGGTGTCTGGCTCTCCCTCGAGCAACACAACAAAGAAGCGATCCAGTATTTCAGCAAGGCCATTGAGCTTGGGAAAAAGAATCACACTTATTACATTCACCGTGCCAATTCCTATAACAGCATTGGAGATTCGACCAGCGCCTTGAAAGATTTGAATGAAGCGGTTGCAATCAAGCCCAGAGACAAAAGCGTCCACATGGACAGAGCCAAGTTGCTCACCCAGATGAAAAAGTATGACGATGCCTTGAAAGACTACCTTGACGCCCTCAAAATCGATCCCAAAAGCACGACCGTCCGTAGCGAAATGACCGTGCTCTACCAGAAAATGGGCCGTTACAACGAAGCCGTGGACGAATATACCAGAATCATCAAAGCCTCGCCTTTAGATGATGAGGCCTATCAGAGTCGGGGCAAATGTTATCAAGCCATGAAAAAATTCGACCTGGCCCTGAGCGACTTCAACGAAGCCATAGAGTTGTCGCCCGACCTGCCTTCCCACTATGAAGCACGAGCCAAGTTGTATAAAGTAATGAACAAGGTTGAACTCTATAACAAAGACTCCCTCATGGCCCAAAACTTGCGAGAGAAGAAACCTTAAGACAGAGGTGCTGGTGCTGATTCAAAAGAAAACCAGGCGGCGCGACAAAAGTTATAGGCCCATATTTACCCTCTGCCTGACCTTCCTTTTAACAGGCTCGTCGGCACAGGCTGAAGATAGCGCCGGCCGGATAAGCGAACTGAAAAACAGAAGCATGCTCCTGGCCAATACAAAAAAATTCAAAGAAGCCATAGCCCTTAGCGAACAAGCCCTGAAGCTCGACAAAAATGATGCCACTATCTTCTACTTGAGAGCAAGAATCAAAGAAGAACAAAAAGATCCCGTCGCCGCCATAAAAGAGCTGAACAAGGCAATCGAACTCAATCCTAAATATGCCGAAGCCTACCTGCTGAGAGCAAAGGGCTATTTTTTCCTGGCTGAAATGGATGAAGGAAGAGATAATTCCGAGAAAGCCAAAAGCGATCTGGCTATGGCCATCAAGTTAAATCCACGACTGGCGGAAGCTCACGACTATAAGGGCGTCGGACTGGCCAGCGAAAATAGATTGAAAGAGGCCCTCGACTGCTTCAATCAAGCAGTGGCCCTGGACAACAATAACGGTACTTTTCTCGATCACCGGGCTATGGCTCTCAATGCGCTGGGCAAACGCCTGGAAGCAACGAAAGACCTGAGAAGATCTGCCGAACTCACCAAGAACGACCCGCACGGCTGGATGACGTTGTCACAGCAACTTACCGACATCGGGCTCTACAAAGAAGCCGTAGAGGCCATCAACCGAGCCATCTCTCTAAAGCCAAATCGCCTTGATCACGTCTACAAGAGAGCCGCTCTCTATCTAAAGCTTCATCGGTACAATGAAGCACTCGCCGATCTCAATGCCATATTGAAGGTCAGCGGTGAGGACGACGACGCTTTAAGAATGCGCGGCGATTGCTACGTAGGACTGAAAGACTTTCCCCGTGCTCTCAGGGACTACGACCAGGCCATCAAACTGTCCGGCGAGCAAGCCTCCCACTATCAGGCCAGAGCACAGCTTCACAGACTGATGGGAAAAAATGCGGCCGCTTCCAAAGACGAAAGTACGGCCGCAAAATTGAAAGCTGAAAAACCGAAATAGTCTACCAGCTCGAAATCAAGCCTTTTCGGCTTCCACTTCCACTTCGTCGGTACCGTCGCTGGCTTTCTTGCTTTCTTCCGACTTGGCTTTCAGCGCACCGCCGCAACTAGGGCAAAAGGACTTCTCGCGATTGGCAGGAGTGCCGCAAGCGGGGCAGTTGAAACCAGGAGAGGCACTGTAGCCGGCCTTGGCCTCGGCCTTCTGAGTAGGCGTGGCATCAGGATCGTTTTTGACTTTGATCTGATCGAGCTCAGCTTGCAATACGGCCATTTCGTGCTCAATGGCTGTAGCTTCGGCCACAAGCTCCTTCAAACGCTCCTCAGTCACTTCTTTGTCGTGCTCGTACTTATCGTAGATGGCGCGACCTATCTCCATGAACTTGGCATTTTTCTTGCGCTCCAGTTCCTTAATTTGATTGCTCAAATTAAAGCCCTGCATCATTTCTTGTGAGCGCTCCTGCACTTTGCCCACTTCTTTGGCTACCGTGTTGATTACGTTGTCGATAATGTTCACTTTCGACTCTCCATATACAGGGAATGCTCTTACTGCTTTTATACCTCGTTTGTAGAAACGAGACCAAAATCTTAGGGAAGTTGCAAGACTCTCAAATATCAATAGCCTGCCGATCGTCCTTGGGCAGGGCCACCTGCACACAGTTACGACCTGATGACTTAGCTTTGTACAGGGCTTCATCGGCCATGGAGAAGAGTTCATCCGCTTCCATACAATGCAAGGGGAAATTAGAGACACCCAGACTGGCGGAAATATTGCCGTACTCAGGTATGGTCACTTCGTTTATGCGGCGGCGCAAACGCTCAGCCGATTGCTCGGCCTCTTCTATTTCGGTGTTGGGTAAAAGCAGACAGAATTCCTCACCGCCATAGCGCGCCACAAAGTCGGTGGAGCGTGAAGACTGCTTCAAGACCTTGCCGATGGCCCTGATAGCCTCATCACCCGCCAGGTGGCCGTACTGGTCATTAATTCGTTTCAAATAATCCAGGTCGACAATGATAAGCGACAGGGGCTGTTCGTAGCGCTTGGCCCTCTCGAATTCCTTCAGCAGTGTCTCGTTGAATGAGCGGCGATTATTGACGCCGGTGAGACCGTCGGTAACAGCCTGGGTCTCCCGCTCTAAATGCAATTCGGCGTTTTCAATAGCCACCGACAGATTGTCTGCCAGAGAGCCAATCAAGGAAATATCATCGATACTCCAGTCCCGATCGAAGGCAATATCCTGCAGGAAGAGTGCACCTAAAATTCGATCGCGCATCACCAGCGGCACAATCAAGCCGCTGCGCAGGGAGAGTTCCTGCAGGAAGGCCGGTTCATAGGTGCCTCCGCCGGTTATATCGCGGTCTTCGATACTCTCCGGCGTCTCCTTGGAAAGAGCAATACGGATGAATTCCCGCCCGCCCGGAGTAAAGAAAAGATGACGGGAAGCTTCTACTCCGTCGCGGATATACTCAAAAACTTCAATGTCGCTGACGCCGTCTCCGTCGGTACGCTCCGCTCGCAGCAGAAGGCAGCGACTCACACCAAATGTAGTACCAATCTTCTCTACCGTGGTGTCCACCACCTGCTTGATATGCACGGAGCTGCGCACGGCGTTGGAGATCCAGTAGACCAGGCGCTCCCGCTCCAGGTGCTTCATACGGATGGCATCACGGGCGGTGATATCATGGATGAGCTTGAGAGTCTGTTCCTCCATAGAACTGGTCTTCTCTTCAATCTCTTCGTACTGCCCGCGCAGACGCTCATTTTCCCGCTGCAATTCCTTCATCTCGAAGGCACGAGAAAGGGCCACGGCGATTGGCGCACCAGCAATCAAATCTTGGGTATGCAAGGGGTCAGGCAGCTCCGGACCGGCCACCAGCACAATAGCGGTAAGAGTACCGCGAAAGAAGACCCTGACAAGATAGACCTGCCCGAGACTCTCAAAGGCGCTCATGGCAGCGGCCCGGTCCATACTCTGCAGCCAATCCGGGCCCAGACGCTCTACCCGAACATCACCGGTGCTTCGGGAGACCGGCGGTTCAGCCTCGACCAGCCTGAGGGCCATGTCGCCGGCACAGGCTTCCGTGAAACCTTCCACCAGCTCAGACATTTCACCCATGGCACCGAAGATGCACTGGTCGGAAAAGAGCTCCAGGTCGGGGTCCCACATCATTATGGCCGTACTCTGAGCGCCCAGCACCCGGGCGCAAAGTTCGTGTATACAGGCCATTACCTCCTCCAGCTCGATGGCGGAGAGGATATAAATCGTGTGCGCGCTAATATTTTCGTCGTGTGGCATACCTGCTCTTGATGTTCCACAAGTCACGGGTAAATTATCCACCCACCGGGCTTTGCCGATTTTTCAGGAATTTTTCGCGAAAATCCAAAGGTCTTGCGGCGGCGCCCACACCGCCACAGCCGCCGCCGTCCGTGGCGCCTGAGGGCGTTTAGGCGGTAGAATACTCTTTGCCGCCAGGGAGAAATACCGTGCCCACGTACTTCAAAAGCCCCGATCTTACTGTCAAACTGGTCTGCGCCGGGTGTTATCTGACCTTCGGCATTGCCGGTATCATCTACACCATCGCTGGCGGCAGATACAAAGACGCACCCTTCTTCCGCTTTCACTTCATGCAGTCCATAATCATCGGACTCTTGCAAACCCTGCTTATCTGGGGCGGCGGCGCCATGATTAGCATCATGGGCGGCATACTGGGTCTTTTCGGCACTGCCCTGGGTGGAATTGCCTCCGTTCTCGCAGGCGGCGCAGAGCTTGTCTTCAAGTTGATGGGCTTCGTCTTCAGCATCTGTGCCTTGCTTGGTATCATTCAAAGCCTGCGGGGCAAACAACTGGAGATTCCCTTTGTTTCCCGCCTGGTCAGACAAAACATGCGCTGAAAATGTCCGCACTGAAGCCTCTCAAATCTAGGCACCGGGTGAAGGCGCTGCCAACCTTGCCAGCCCTGCCAACCCTGCTATTGCTTTTGGCACTGCTCTTGAGTCTCGGGCCGCCGCAGGCGCTTTCCCAGAGCCCCGAGCCGGCCATTCTGCCGCCCCGGGAAGATGCCATAGGCGGCGGCAACCCCTTTGAAGGCCTGGGCCGTACCGATGATCCCAATCCCTCCCGGGTGGAAAAATATCAGACCCAGACTCCCGCCGCCGAAGCTGAAACCGCTCCCGCAGCAAGCCAGGAAAGCAGCACGAAGACGCCTGAAACAGAAGCCGCCGCCAGAGAAAAGCCGCCCCAGTCAGGGGCGCCAGGGGACAAGCCAAGCCCGCCAGGGGAAAAGAAAAAGGAACAGCGCAAGTGGAAACTGCTTTCCGAACCCAAGACTATGTCGGCAGTACCCGACCCCATGGTCAAGGAAGCCCTGCGTGAAATGCAGAAGGGACGGTACCAGGATGCCCTCAAACACCTGGACGGTCTCAAGCGCCTTTACCCCAATGCACCGGAGTTGGACTACCTGATGGCCATCGCCTGCGTGATGAGCTTGCGTTTCGAGGAAGCCAGACAGCATTACGAAAAGGTCTTACAAAGCCAGGCGCCGCCTGAATTGCATGACCTGGCCCGCAAAGGTCTCAATAAGCTCAAGTGAAACAATCGCATCAAGCGAAAGAACTGACAGGAGGCCCCCTCTCGTCAGACGGTAACTGCCACGGCCCGCCCCAGAAAGACCATCAGATCTTCGGGATCATCAGTGACAATACCGTCCACCTGCATCTTCAAAGCGCGGCTCCAGGCCTTGCGCCCGTTCACCGTCCAGGGATTGACGCCTATCCCGGCCTGGTGACATTGCTCCACCACATCGGGGCGACAGCTATCAAAACAAGGGTGAAAATACCTGGCCCCAAAGGTGGCCGCATATGCCGGCAGGTCAATTAAAACCGCATCGGCCAGGACCGCCAGTTGATACTGGGGAGCTTTCTGCGCCAGGTTTCTCAACACATAATGGTCGAAGGAGCTAATAATAAGGGTTTCCGGATGGGGATAGGTTTCAATGAGAGCCAGGAGATCGTCTTCGATACCCTCATAACTCACCGGTGCATTCTTAACTTCAATGTTGAGAATACATTTGCCGTCCACCAGGTTCAGCACTTCCTCCAGAGTGGGCACTTGCTCGCCTTTGAACTCCTTATCGAACCAGGAACCGGCATCCAGTCTGCGCAATTCCTCAAAACTCACATCAGCCACCAGCCCGACGCCGTTAGTGGTGCGGCTCAGATCTTCGTCGTGAAAAACCACAAGCTCGCCGGTGGAACAGCGCTGCACATCAAGTTCGATGCCATCAACCCGCAGATCGAGCGCCTGCCGAAAAGCGGCCATAGTGTTCTCAGGCGCCCACTCGCGACCGCCTCGATGAGCGAAGACCTTTACGGATTTGGCGTCCACCACTGCAATTCCTCTTTAGTTGAAGCACCTGATTTAGTTGAAGCTCCTGAACCCGGGACTGAAGCAGCCCAAATCCAGAAATAATTTCAGAAATAACTTCAGAAATCAGTTCAGAAACTATAAGAGTCTAGCAGACCTGAACGCCCCTATTTACTTGAGATCGAGCACTTTTTGCGGATGCAAAATGCCCATATTGAGAGTAACAATGAGCTTGGGAGGCTTGACGGTTATCTTCTCCAGAGGCGCTTCTACACCGTGCTCCATGCCCACCAGACCGACAATATTCTTCAAGACCAGAGAATCTTTCTCCATGCCCACTTCAAAACGCATGCGCTCTTTCTGCTTAATAATGTAAGAGCCCCAGCGTTCGGTGGTGGGATGCTCGTTCACAATACTGATGACATTAGACTGCCGAATTACCTCACGTACATGGGAAGCAATGGCTCTAATCAGGCCGGGAATCTCATCCACCGAGCCAAAAGTCTCCATCAAAACTCGATGCACCAGGTAACCATGCAAGGAGGCCCCGTCCGGCCGGTCTTGCAGGAATTTGATTACCCCCGAAAAAGGATCGGAAGCCCCCTTGACTATCGCCCTGGCTACCTCTACGAGGTCTTTCTCACAAGACATCAAAGTCTCTAAAATTTGAGCGTCCAGAGTCTGGCGTTTGCAAAAATCGCAATTAATGGCGTGGTTAAGATTCACTTGGAATAGCCCTCAATGTAGTTCCATGCAACGGACCTAATGTTCTTCTGCCCAATAAAGCTGATAATAATCACCGTCTGGAAGGTTAGTTTGCGCGCTCTTTTGCCTTCCCTCAAAGAGCAAAACGGGGAGAAGGCGCAAAATTAGGGGCGGCGAGCCAAAAACCGGGGAGGTTAAATGACCGGCAAGAAGAAAGTAGCAGTTGTCATACCGGCAAGATATGCCAGTACTCGCTTTCCCGGCAAACCCCTGGTGAAAATAGCCGGCACCACCATGATCGAAAGAGTCTACCGACAGGCAAAGGCCTGCCGCCTGGTAGATGAAGTTCTGGTAGCCACCGACGATAACCGTATAAAGGAAGCAGTAGAGGCTTTCGGCGGCAACCTGATCATGACCCGGGACGACCACCCCACCGGTACCGATCGCCTGGCGGAAGTAGCAAAATCTCGCCCGGATCTCGACATCATCGTCAACATCCAGGGTGATGAACCCCTCATCGACCCCTCCATGGTCGACCAGGTCATCGCCCCGGTACTTGAGCAAGACGTGGAAATGTCCACCCTGGCTTATCCGCTCACCGACGACAAAGATATTGAAAATCCCATGATCGTAAAGGCCGTGGTGGGCGTAAATAAATTTGCCCTCTACTTTTCACGCCTGCCGGTGCCCTTCGACCGCGACCGCAGCAGCCGCCAGGCCAGTCTGGCACCGCCGGCCAGACACCTGGGTCATGCCGGACTCTATGTTTACAAACGAGAAACTCTGCTGAAAATAGCCGCCCTGCCGGAGACCCCCCTGGAGTCCATGGAAAAACTGGAGCAGCTAAGAGCTCTTGATAACGGCGTCAAAATTTATGTTGTCGTTGTAGAAAATGGGGTGCGCACCCCGGCCGTAGATGTACCGGAAGATGTTCAAATAGTGGAATCTTTTCTGGCGGCTCTATCGTCAAAGGCCGTATCTACAAAATAAGAAACTCTAGCCTGGAGCGAATAATGAAATCTGAATCGAAACTGACGAGCAATATCCTGGCGGTGTTATCGCTTTCCATCCTGCTCTCCTACCCGGCCCAGGCTGCCAACGATTCAAGGCAAGCCCGCTACGCCCCCGCACCATCGGCGGTGATGCCCCAGGCTATGGAACCCAAAAACGTACCTGATTTTGCTAGCGGCAGCCAGGGCAGTGCCGAAACCAACACTCGCATTCCAGCTCAAAACGGCGGTCAGCAAAGCGGAGCGGCCCTGAGAGCCGATGCCGCTTCCACTACACTGCCTGTTTCCACCCACTTGCGCCTCGTTCTGGAAACCATCGTAGATGCTAAAACCAGCACACCAGGCGATATTTTCGAAGCCCACGTCAAAGACGACCTCTTCATCGGGACAGTTTTGCTCTTGCCCAAAGGCAGCCTGGTCAGAGGGCGAGTGGCGGAAGTGACAAAGCCCAGACTTCTGAGCCGGGCAGCAAAAATTGGTCTCAAACTCGAACAGATTGTCACCCCCCAGGGCGAAGTGATTCCCCTTGATGCCGCCCTCGAATTTCAAAAGGGTCTCACCAATAATCGCGGACAGCTAGATCCCGGCACCAATTTCGGCACCCGGGTAGAGTCGAATGTCAAATCGGTTACGGGCATGAACAGCACCGGCACCGCCCGCGGTGCGTTAATCGCCGCCAACGTAGCCACCCTGGGCGCACCGGCCATTGCCACAGCCATAGGCAGCTCCGCCATAGCCATCTTCAAAGCCGGCGACAACGTCAGCCTCTCACCGGGGCAAGAGCTGGAAGTGCAGTTGACCAATGATCTCGGCTTGCAGCTAAATTAGGACTAGCTGAGCTGAGCCTGACCGGATCAACCGAAATGAAACCGACTTAGCTAAAGTAAGCCAAGCCAGACCCAGTCACGCTGAACCGAAGCGAGCTGAGCAAGACCAAACCAAACCAAACCAAACCAAACCAAACCGAAGCTGCCTGAGCAGACAAACCGCCTGCAAGGCTTTTGCTTTAAGCCCTGGTGGGTTTCTTCTTGAGCTGCTGGCGCACCATATTTAGATTGGCTTCGAAGGTCTTATTGGCCGGCTCTAAGTTGAGAGCACGCAAGAACTCTTCGGCAGCCTCTTCCAGGTAATTGCGCTTCTGATAGATGACGCCTAGATTGTTGTGAGCCCAGGCATTGTGAGGCTGCATCTTCAAGCAGGTCTTGAGCTCTTTGATGGCTTGATTGAGCTTGTCTTGCTTCACGTAGAGATTAGCCAGGTTATAGTGCGCTGAGACCAGATAGAAATTGTGGTTCAAAGCGGCCAGATACTGTTCCTCGGCCCCGGCATAATCGCCCTCCTGGGTGAGGAGAGAACCAAGGTTGATACGAGCTTCCAGGTAATCCGGTTTTTTATGCACTATGTACTTATAGCGCTCAATAGCTTCCTTATTGCGCCCCTGCAGGTGCATGATCACCGCCCCCTGATGCTGAGCTTCCCAGTAAAGGGGCTTGAGAGCGAGAGCCTTATTTAGTTTAATCAGGGCTTCCTTGTACTGTTTCTGCTTGGACAAGGCCATGGCTTCCTTGTAGAAGCGCTCCGGATCGCGTTCTTCGATGGGCAGTTCGGGGGCAAGAAGCTCTTGCAACAAGGCCTTTTTCTTCTTCTCTTCCTGCTCGTCCTGATACTCGCTTTCTTCCAGCTTTTCGGCTTCGTCCACGGGCTTATCAATGCCGGGTCTGAAGACGCGAGCCTTTTCTTCGCCTTCGCCCTTCTCGCCCTTCTCGCCTTTCTCGCCTTCGCCCTTAGCCTCGGCGTCCGCCTTCTTGCCTTCACCTTCCTTACCAGTGGTCTGGGAGGCCTCAACAGCTTCCCCGGCAGGAGCCGGTTTCAAATCTTCGCCGGAAGCTTTGCCGCCCTTAGTTTCAGGTGCTGCTTTCGACTCTTGAGCCTTCACTTCCTCGGCTCCGCCTGCCGGTGCCTTACTTTCGGCACTGGCCGGTTTTTCCTTTTCGGCACCTTCGGAGGCAGATTCAGCTTCGGTTTCGGCACTGCCTTTGCCGCCGCCGCTTTCAGCCGGAGCCTGCTTCTTCTTGCCCATGAAAGGCACCGACGGCATCTTCATTGTCGGCATTTTCATGCTGGGCATCTTCAACGAGGGCTTCTTGAAAGAAATGGCAAAGCTTTCGTTCTGGCAGACCGGTAACAACAACACTGAGAGTGCCAGTGAAACCGGAAGAACTCTATTTTTACTCATAAGACTTTTACGCATCCGTTTTATCTTTGTCCGTATCACGTTCAGCCTGCCGGTGCCTGATTTCAATTATTTTCAAACACTCCGGCGGCACGCGACATATCCAATTCTTGGTGAATATCCCTTGGTCAGGTGCCGGTGAACCTATATAATACCGGGGAGAGTGCCGATTCTAGCGAGTTGCCGCAAGAATAAGCGTAAAATTGCTCACATGAGATATGCGCTACAGATACCAATAGCGGCTATTGAGCACCAGGTCCCAGGAAACTCCTTTAACCCCTACTAATGAGCCACCGATGCGCCTTCACAAAAGACACGATTTTCCCGGCAAACTCCTGGTGGTAGAAGGCGTCGACGGCTCAGGCAAGTCTACCCAACTAGATCTTCTGCGCAACTGGCTGGTATCGAAAGAGCAAAGCGTCATCTTCACCGAATGGAATTCATCGGCGCTTATCTCCAAAACCATCAAGAAAGCCAAGCAAACCAATTCCCTCATTCCTGTAACCTTCAGCCTCTTGCATGCCACCGACTTTGCCGACCGCCTGGAAAACATCATTATTCCAGCCTTGAAAGCCGGTCTCATCGTTTTAGCCGATCGCTATTGCTATACGGCCTTCGCCCGCGACGTGGCCCGGGGCGTCAACAAAGACTGGGTGCGCAGCCTCTACGGCTTCTCCATTCGCCCCGACGGCGCCTTCTACTTTCAGGTACCCGTTGAAGTCTCTCTCAGCCGCATCGCCACCAGCCGCCGACCCGGCTTCTACGAAGCGGGCATGGATATTGGGCTTTCCAGCGACCCCATTGAGTCTTTCCAGATTTTTCAGTCACGCATAATTTCCGAATACGACAACATGGCGGAAGAATTCGATTTCCACGTCATGCCCGCCGAAAAGACCATCCACGAGCAGCAGATGCTCTTCCGCCAGATTGCCACCAAAATTCTCAACGACTAAGCCATCCCAAAAACCACTTAGAGCAAGCCCATGGAACTCTCAAAACATCATAATTACCCAGGCAAACTAATTGTTCTGGAAGGCACGGACGGAGTGGGCCGCTCCACCCAGATGGAACTTCTCGCCAACTGGCTGGCAGTAGAGGGTTACGGTGTAACCCGAACCTCGTGGAAATCATCGGGTCTTATCACCCGCGCCATTGAAAAGGCTAAAGAGAAGAACGCCCTCAACACCATTACCTTTTCCCTGCTTTACGCCACCGACCTGGCCGAGCGGCTGAACAGCATTATTTTACCGGCTCTGAAAGCCGGTTTGATTGTACTTGCCGATCGTTACTATTACACGGCATTTGCCCGGGACGTAGTAAGAGGCGCCGACCCGGCCTGGGTAAGAAAGCTTTACGGTTTTGCCCTGGAGCCAGACCTGGTCTTCTATATGAAGATGCCGCTGGAGCCCCTCCTGCGCCGCATTATCACTACCCGTGGTGGCTTAGACTTTTACGAATCAGGGCGCGACATCGGTATGTCCACCGATCTCTATCAGTCTTTCAAGCTCTACCAATCGCAGATTCTTTATGAATTCGAACAAATGGCCGATGAATTCGGCTTCAAAACCATAGACGCCTCAAGACCGATTGAAGACATTCAGCGCACCCTGAGAAAAGAGCTGAAAGACATTTTGAGCGACAAGAGCCTGGCTAGCGGCTGAGAATGGAGCTAGAGGTTGGCAAGACCCAGTTGCAATAGCGACAGAATTGCCGCGCCGACGGGCAGGACTAAACGGACAAGACTAAACCGGCTTGCCGTCCCGGCACTCCAGTAGCAAGGTCACCGGGCCGCTGTTGACCAGGCTTACTTCCATATGGGCTCCGAACACGCCGGTGCCAACCGAGAGCCCTCGTTTCTTGAGCTCCTCAACAAAGTGCAGGTAGAGCCGCTCCCCCTCAGCCGGCGCCGCCGCCCTGGTGAAGCCCGGCCGGCGCCCCTTCTTCCAGTCAGCCAGGAGGGTAAACTGGGAAACAACGATAACATTGCCCCCCACGTCAGCTAAACTCAGATTCATCTTGTCTTCGCTGTCGCTGAAGATCCTCAACTCAGCCGCTTTTCCAGCCAAATAAGCGCTATCGGCGTCGCTGTCGCCCTCTTCCACCCCCAGCAAGATGAGAAGACCACAAGCTTTGCCGTCCTCCGCTGCAAATGAGCTGACCAGCCGCCCCTCCACCTCTACGCTTGCCCGTGAAGCACGTTGTAACACTGCCTTCATTTCTTGAACTCCGGTTCCCTGCCCAATCCTGGCGCAATTAATGAGAATACCCCACTTATTGAAGCATTCTCTCAGCAAAACTTGGGTTGTAGTGTGTTAACATTCAAATATCGACGCGGGGTGGAGCAGCCTGGTAGCTCGTTGGGCTCATAACCCAAAGGTCGTAGGTTCAAATCCTACCCCCGCAACCAAATCAGAATATAGAAAGCCGGCAAATTCAGAGAATGAGCCGGTTTTTTATTGGGGTGGGGTAGAAGGGGTTGCCTAATGCAATGCCTAATGCAAACGGGATCAGCTTCGTTGAGCGTCGGAAAGCTCAATCAACGAAAGTCGTCTATCGTACGTCTATCGCGAAATCAAGGATGTCGCTGGCAGCCCTGACAGTTTCGCCGCCTAACCCATTGCCTAACCCACGCCTTACCCGTGGCATGGAGCAAGAGACTCGACCGCCACTACATATGGTACCTGGATGATTTTCTCGCGCGAGAATCTGGGCTCACACAGGAAATTTCCGCTTTACCCGTTTTGAGTCATGTTCTTCTAACGCTTAATGCCTGCGACATTCGAAAAAATGTTGAAGTCCGAACTGTTGCCTAAACAGAACTGCGCCGGATCTTCCCGATAAAAGGTTTTCTTGACCAGGTCAAATTGATGCCCAAAGCCGAACGCGCTAGGACTTACTGTGCGAAAAGGGTATGCAGCCAGGTCAACCACATATTTCATATGACCGAATAATGCCAGCTCAGCAACGATGCGTCCCCTACGCTCCGAGACTCGGATGAAGTGAAAGGGAATATGTGGTCGGTGCTCTTGTCCTTTCATGCCGACACTGTATTTTGTGGCAACGACGGGATTTTTGCCTGAATCCAAGAGAACAAAGTCGCGAATAGATCGAAATTCGTCTTCGAATAGCAGGTTCAGGAAGCCCGATTTTATCGCGCAATACGCGAAGTAATTGAAGGCAATCTTTGCGATGACTCGCATAACCTCTCGGTCTAAGCGCCCGTCAAACTCGCAATCAAACTGTCCGTCACACTGTAGTTCAAGACGCTCTTGCTGGAGTTCTTTATAATCAAGACCTCGATTTCGCAGTTCGGAAATCAGCTCACCAAGCTGCTCATCACCTTTGGCAAAAATGCGAATGGAAGCTCTTTCCTCACCAGTCCATCTTATTCGTTTTGCAAAGCCTTTTGCATCCTTGAGTCCCTTCACAAAAATAACCTGGCTGTAGCCGTTTTTCCCGTGTATAACCACTTGCGGTGTCGGAATCGCATTCCCGGTTTCGGGGTCCAGCGTCGGAAACATGTCGTCGAAAATCCGCTGCTCACCCGTAATCCGGTTCCTAAACTTCATACGATCGCGGCGAAAACGTATGGAACTATCACTGCGGAATTGATATTGCGCGGCAATGAAACCCTCGACACTGTCTTCTTTGAAGATAGTCTCCAGCTTGCTAAAAACGTTATTGCACAGATCACAGACGTCTTCCAGTATCAGGCTTGAAGGCGTGAATGTGCCTAGAGACTGGGGAATGACGTGTTCTCGTCCGTGCGATGGACTGTCTGCTTGGTGGCAATATATACAGCGCATACAAGGCCCACCTACTTGGGTGCAGCCGCATCGATGGCTTGGACAAGCGCCTGACAGCATTCATCATAGACAAGATGGTGTTGGTCGCTTCCAGGTGACCTTGGCTCAAGCCGCCAGTTGAGCGCCGTTGAACCATGTTGAGGACAGCGGACGGAGGTCAGCTGATGTTGCCGAGCCAGTTTTTGGGCTTCCTCGTGAAGAACTGACTTGAGTTGAGATTCAAGGGATTTCCGCACATAGTCTCCCAATTGGTCTGGCCGGATAGTACGGCCCCGGTCGTCTTTAAATTCGAAGTTGATCATTGTGGCCTCCCGTGCACCTTATCCTAGAGGGGCGTCGTCAAATCGGTCGATGTCCATGCGTGCGGGTCCAATCTGCTCGTCGGTTGCGCCGCGCTCTCTCAGCGCCTTCCGCCCTTCGCCTCGGAGCCAGCTAGCGACAGCCATTATGTCGGCGCCACTGAGTTCTTTGAGCTTTGATAAAGCATCCGCCAATTCCCTGGTAACCATGTTAGGCTCCCTCCCTTGTATTTCGCTGTGGACTAATTCGCACCACGCCGTGGTCAAATTTATACCACAGACCACAAGGCTGTCAACTACCTGGACCGATCAATTTGGTTGCCAGATGTTTTCCCTCTGTAGCCGAATGATTACAGGCTGATAGCTCACGCCAAAGAACCGGCCGATTTCTTCGCTCATGAATTCCACGACGGGTTCCGGGAGCGGGTCGAGTTTTTCATAGGCGGTTCCAGCCAGCTTTTTCTTTGCTTCTTCGAATTTCTGTTTGAGCAAGCCGCTTTCTATTAGGAGCCTGCCCGCAAACTCATCGGCTTGCCACTCCAGCCAACCGTATTTATCGCGCGGAATCGTATCAAAGAATTCTGCCCATTCCTCTACTGAGGAAAAACTAACAGCACGATAAACATCTTCATGCAAAACGAAATGGCCAATCTCGTGGGCAATTGTGAACCTGAGCCGGTTTTGAAAGGACTCCTTCATGAAACGATCGTAATCGACGATTATTGCTTCTCGGTTGCTCAGCAAAAGTGCGTCCGCGCCGCTCGCCCTCGCCACGCCCTTCTCAGGCTCAAGGCGCAGTTTTAAGTCTGCCTCTACGATGACTTCAACATCGAGCGGCACTACAGTTCTATCGATACTGTAGTGCTTACAGAATTCCTGGACTTTCTTCTCGATGTCGGCCTTGCTCAGGACGGGAAGAGAGATCTTCGGGTTATTGTTCTTCAATATCTTTCGACCTGTTGCTGTGCCGAATCAAATCCGCCAAGCTCAACAGTTGCTCCTTGGTGGGTTTTTCCCGACCTAGTGTTCTAAACACTAGCGGCAGGCATGCTACTAGCTCCTTATCTTCCATAATGTCTTGCGGGATCTCGCCGCGGCTAAAGATTGCCAGGTCTCTGAACTTCTCCCATTCTGCGCCGCTCTTGGGAATTTTCAGAACTTTGGCGATTTTGGCAAGAATGTCTTCGTCTTTGGGCGGCTGGAGTGTTCCGCGCTCCACTTTGCTCCACCGGCTGGGATCAAGTTCCAGCGTGCTACAGAATTCTCTTAAACCGATTCGTAACTCCTGCCTCCTTTCCCGTACATAGTCTCCAAAAACTTTCATTGCTGCACCTCGCTCGCCCTCACTACGGCAAGTAATACCACAGCGTGGACAAAATGTTACCACATCTGTGGACTATTTTATGCCACACCCGTCATATTGGCAAGCCCGGACATACACGGACCCGCCCAGAATCAGCAGCGCTTGGCTACCGAAAATTAATTCTGCCTCCTCTAGGCTCGTCCTTTGTCAGCCGAAACCGATTAACCGCCTGATCAAACCAAAAGTTATCTCCGTCCAGCAGATAGGGTCACGAAGCGCGGCCCTCGATGCAAATAGAAGCGAAAGCGACTAACAAGGTTACTCCGTTGGATGCCTGGTAGGGACTTCGCTATAGTCGTCGCAGCACCAGCTTCTGAGGCGCATAGTCTAGGATAAGCCAATTTTCCACTCCAAACCCAGATTGGAGATTTAGGATGTTTCCTTGCAAATGCCACGATCCAGTCGAGCTTACCAATCGGTCGGTTGGGTCAGGGCCGGTGACCCGCAGGGTGCCATCTCCAGAAAATTGATATTTCTTCCTACCTCTGGACAGTCCAAGCGGATATCCGTCAGGTCTGAGAACCAGATTTTCATCGTCTTCCTCATGCGCATGCCACCATACACCTAGCAATTCGGACGATTCAATTTTCATGGAGTTCGTATAAAGCTGCTTCTTGCATGGAAGATGGCAGTACGCATCCGGCGAACTTGCCCTTTCGAGAACATGACCATTACATCGTCATCAACATAATCCATGAAATTGCAAAACATGTCGCCGTGGGGTCCATTATTGCAACTGATGTGCGGGAATGTTGGTTTGCCGAAGTTGGCTCGATCTTGTCGTGGCGTATCAGCAACGTGGTCATCAAACGAACAACCATCGCTCTCACCCCAGACATGTAAGAGATTCAGCCAGTGACCAACCTCATGTACGGTAGTCTTTCCCCCGTTAAACGGCGGCGTAGCTGAGCCTCTTGTACCGAAGGTCTTGTAATTAATCACAACGCCATCTCGGTCGGGATATCGACGCATCGGATGGAGAGCGTAACCGAGAGTGGAGGATTCAAGATTGCAAACCCAAATATTGAGATACCTGGAAGTATCCCAGCAATCAATGCCACCAGACGCGGTGAATTTCACGGCGTCATCGTTAGAGCTGAATTCGTCTGTAGTCGTGGTGGTGCGCGTTACTCCAGTCGTCGCACTGCCGTTTGGTGCAAGGGATGCCATTTCGAATGTAATTCTTACATTCCCTGCTAGAGGAAAAAAGACCCCCGCTTTTGCAGCGGTGCAATCAGAATTACTCCTATTGAAGCACTCGTTGAGAACGATAAACTGCGATCGAATTTGGTCGTCATTAACAGCTGATGGATCCTTCAGCACAATGTGAAAGACAGTTGGAATGACCACACGTCGGATTTGCGTTGGAGCCGCAGCCTCAAACATTTCCTCTTTTACAGACAATGCATCAAGCTGCCGCAAGTTTTCTGCCGCAACGGGGTCTTCTTGCATTAATCGTTGGTTGTACTCAACCGTAGTACAATTTCTTTGCAACTCCTTCATTCTTTTCCTCCAGCCGCCCGACCAATAATACTTGATTTCTAGATGACTCAGATTCCAAGAGTGATTGCTGATTCGATAGTTGCTATCGGAAGTCAATCCCCTGAAAACAACTCAGAATGGTCACCGGACGCCACTGGCTTTCTCTATGGTCACTCAATACGACGATCAGAGGAAGGCGTCGGTCACGACGTGTATTTGGTAACTGCTCGGCATGTGTTCGATAGAGCTAGACATTGCTTCGTTGCGATTAATGGATTGGCAAGATCCCCGGCTCGTGCTTGGCGGCTCGAACTCGCAGATGACCGGGAGGGCGCAGTCTGGACTGGGTTGGAAAAGGAAGATCTAGCCCTTGTAAGAATAAGCGTCAACCAATTCGAAGAAGCTGGAGCGCAGTATTCCGTACTTGACGACGTCAGTCACTGCACAAGAGAAAAACCAACCGGGAATGCGGGAGATTTATTCGAAGAAGGCAATCGCGTGTTTGTAATTGGCTATCCATTTCAGTTGGTGCAACCTCCTAGCCGACAGTATCCGGTTGTGCGCAGAGGAACGATAGCAAGATCTCGCAATTTTCAGGAGCAGGAAACGATTCTGATCGATTGCGAAGTATTCAAAGGAAACAGCGGCGGACTAGTGATGCATTTTCCGCAGCCATTTACTCGGAATGGGCCGAACGAAAACGCCGAGTTGCGTGTAATGGGTGTCGTTAGTCGAACTTACATGACTGTGACAAATGGGGTTTATGAGAGTTCTGATATTTGTGCGGTGCTGCCACTTTGGCATCTAGACAGTTTGATCGATGAACACATACAAAGATTCGGACCGGTCAAGCCTGCAACTGTTACGTGAGAACGAAAATGAGTCTACTCCCGGAAAATTATTTCAACGCAATCTCAGTGGTCGGTCCAAACGATCCAGCCGAAGGAGGCTGGTATGGCTTCAAAACGGGATTCTTCTGGGGCGTAAAGTCCGACGACGGTTGGATGATTTATTTGATTTCGGCTCTGGCGGCCTTTCTAAATGGAGAAACTCGTGCCGAAGTTATTTACACCAGCCGTCCATCTCCAGTCGATGGCAGCACACAACATCGGCTCGGCTCCTCGTTTATAGAAGATGCCGATGCAGGCGTGGGCATTTTAGAACTAGGAATGTTTTCGAAAGAGACATTTAGTGGTGAGTTCTATCGATCCACTGAAACCGAATTCGTGCCTATAAAACAGACTCGCCACCACTGGGAAGGCCGTCTGATTTTGACGCCTGGATACCCAGAGCAGAAGGCTCTATTTGATCCGAACTATCCTTTAGTGAGGGGAGGAATAATTGCTCGAATCGGCGATCTCATGGATGGATTGAATTCTTGGATGTTCATTGATTGCAATGTTTTCTCTAACCATGTCGGTGCTCCGGTTTTTCTACAACCATGGCCAATTCAAGGTGGTGAGCGAACCCTACATGTGCCATGGTTGTTAGGTGTCGTGACGGGATACCTCGATGTACGACATGATTATGAGGGTGATCCTGTCATTGAATCAGGAAGCCTAGCGGTTGTTTGTCCGTTCAATCGGCTGGCGACAAAGTTGCCCAATGTTGAAATCAAGACAAGCACCGAGCAGAAAGACAACTTTGAAAAAAAATGACGCACCCAGGTAAAGAGAGGGCTCGCCTGATATCATTGCCGGATTCGTTTGACCTGAGCGGAAGAGATCGAGGCGGGTGTGCCAGTGCGTTGCTTTGCTTGCCTTGTGTGTCTTGACCGCTCCGCTAGAATTTCCAGGGCGAAGGCGCGCTTGTTTTACATCTGCCGTCTATCGCCCGCCTTCGCTCGTAAAGTGAGAAAGCGGGGCGAGTCAAGACGGATCGTCAGGTTCATTGCAGGACTAGTAAAGAAAACGGACCCGGCGTCCAGCCGAGCCCGTCAATGAGTTTTACGCTGCTATTTCTTGCAGCTCTTTCTTGAGGTCTGTAATGACCTGATCCGCAACTCTCTTGCAGGAGAACGAGTTGATCGGTGATGTCGC
This sequence comes from Candidatus Melainabacteria bacterium, assembly GCA_016212515.1. Taxonomy (GTDB): domain Bacteria; phylum Cyanobacteriota; class Vampirovibrionia; order Obscuribacterales; family Obscuribacteraceae; genus Obscuribacter. Next base: position 54,880 of record JACRFZ010000047.1, on the reverse strand, counting down.
TTTGATCTGCATTGCGAAAACGACTGAGTAGGCTCCTGGGCGAGCTTCGAAGCGAATCTTCAAGCAACGTGAGCACTTCATTTCAGGGAAGACTTCTTCTTCGAAGTGTAGAGTCGCCTCATGAGCGGCTCCAGTTGCGGCGAACTTCCAACTTCCAACTTCCATTTGGAACGGTGTGCTTTTCGATGATACTTTTTGCGAGGTCAACGGTATCACCGAGGCTGCGACCGCTGCGGAAGTACATCTCTGTCTGTTGGAGCTTAATGAGTTCAGCCTCTGCGAAGAAGCAGCGAAAGATGTAGCATGTGCACCAATCAGAGGCACCTAGCATCGTCATCATCAGCCAATCGGGATAGTGCCCAGGCAGCTCAGGGAAGATCGAACCCAGCGTCCCTGATATCACGAACAGGGGGCCGAATATGGCTGCAAATGCGAGAATCATACTGAGGAATGATGGGTCGGTCCCCGTACAACATTGTTTATCGATCTTCTCAACAAGGTCTTGCATTGGCGAGAGCTTCAACTCAGAAGCTGTAAACCAGCCGGTGTTTGGAGCCCTTGCTGACGGTCCTTGCGATGAAGTAGACGACTTCGACTGCGAGCTGGTTTGCCGTTGGTTATGACTTGAATGCGTTTGTTGCTGTTTGCTTTGAGTTCCTTGTTTTGTTTGAGAGCTTGTGTTGGTTGATTGAGATTTGTTGGTGTTGTTGTTTGATGTATTCGCGTTCGCCGATTTGTTCTGCGCGTCGGTCTGCTGAGAACCGCTAGTGCTGCGGGGCGGCGTGGCATGCGGGTTCGTTTCAAACCATTTCTTCAAGATATCGCGCGCATTGTTTAGCTGCTTCTGTCTTTCAAGTGCAATCTGATAGTTCTTCGGATTGCGCGCGTGACGATCAGGATGATGAATTCGGGACAGCTTCCGCCAGCTTTCGTTGATTTCTTTAATACCAGCTCCGAAGGGTAATTCCAGTGCTCTATAACAGGCTTCAAAATCCATGTTAGCCATGTTCAGTTCCTCATGGTGCGCTTTATACAAGCGAGAAGAGCGGGCATTACTGCCCGCTCCGTATTGAGATTGGTTGTGGATTGACTTGCAGCACAAGAGCAAGCGCGTTGTATTTCATCGCTTCACGATGTTTGCCTTGTCTACAACAAACGTGACCGAGAAGCTTGTAGATTGTGAAAGCGCTCAGGGAATGTCGAAACCTGATCGCGTAAGTTGAAGAAGCAAAACAGATTTGCAGGAAAAACCAGAAATGATGGTCAATTCTGGTACTTCAGCGATGCACCTGAGCGAAAGCAGGCGTAGGATTCGCGTATGTCGGCATCGCGTGAAAGGGGTTCCGATTCGTGACCGCCTGAACAACCTTTACCTGAATGAACTGGGACAAGTCTTGTCCATACTCTATTGCATAGATCAATTCTTCCAAAGTTGAGAGTACAACTACTTTCTGAGTTAATGCCGACTTACACGTCTCAATCGCGGCGCTTGAATATCCAGAAGCAGAAATGAACAGCCCTCGGACACCGCCCCGGCTATACACACGCACCAAATGCGGTGACACGTCTTCGGTGCCAAGTGGCTTGTCATGCCATTTTACTTCAACCAAATATAGGTGCCCTTCGAATTGAACAACACCATCGATCTGCTCAATTATCCCTTGCGCTTCATCTCCTTTAATCGTAAATGCCTCTTTGATTAAAAATCCGGATACGGCAAACAATCGATTGAGCAATGATTCAAACTGCTTCCCACGGTTCCAGGGATTCTTCAAAGCAAAAAGCGCATAAAGTTCTTGCTTAATGATGGATAGATCGGATCTTTTCTTGGTCTGCTGCTCAAGTTCAGCCCGCTGCTTGGCCCTATGTTGCTCTATTTCTCTGTCCTTTTCTTGCTGCATACGAGTGAACGAGTCTTTTACTTCGACTACTCGACGTATCTCCGCAACCAATCCCTTTGCCGGAAGCTGATTATTAGCGTACAGAGTACTGAAGTCATCGAATTCGACAATTCTCTTTAGAATTTCGCGTCTTTCTCTCAGCGCCCTTTCACCAGCCTCATTTAGCCGCTGAAGAACCGTGCGAGTCATGAAATACTTATCGATGTTTTTCCGATCTTTGGCTACACGTTCCTGAAGATCACCGAGCATCGAGACAGAAACACCTGCGCCACGGAAGAACATAAGCAGGTCGTTTTTACTATTGAAGAGCGCCGGGATCGCTTGAATCAACAGATTCATCAGCTCTGGAGGATAGTGATATGCGATATCCACTTGGAAACCTGCTTCTACTCACACTAGTCAGAAACTACAGATCTTAGCATCCAGCCTGAACCCAGTGAAGGGCAGGGGATATATCACGCATACACAAACGCCAACTACTGCTCCGCTGCATGGTGGATTCTGATGAACTCTTAACCACAAATAAGGCAGTGAGCACGCTACAAAGCCGAACCGCTGCCACAAAAACAGATCACTTGCTATTCCGTGCCAGATTTCTTCCAGCGCAGAGTCCATGCTTCAACATCTAGCGTCGAGTCTGGTCCCCAAAAGAGAGCAGCAACAACGTCAGCGACGGCATCCTCCAAATCGTCAATTACTCCTCCAAGAATGATTTGACCTCTAATCGTGCCACCCGTCCCTTCTCCGTATGGCTCTGCAAGGGCGCGATGCCATGTAAATCGATCTGCTACATACTTGCTGAAAAACTCAGCTGCGGGTTTTCCATCGAAATGCTTTGATGGGAACCAGTACGACAATCTCAAAAGTATCTGCTCCAGCACATCGACAATCTCTGCAGCCCCGTCATTCATATGTAGAGTGATACCACTAGCTCGCTTTTCATCAGTGAAGCGGAATGCTTGATTGAGAATTGATGGTAGTTCTTCTACATAGTGAAGCAGGTCATCTTCATCTGGACGCTCAAATGGAGTCTCGATGTAATCTGTCTCAGAATCCTCATAAGTTTCAGGGTCTGTGGCGATAACAACTGCCTTCGGAGCACCGGACATCGCAGCAGCCGCAAGCTTATCAGCCTCGTCTCTACGGTTAGCAACACGTTCTATCCACTCATCCCTGTATTGAGTCACGAGTGGTGCATTTAGTTTGCGCCCAAATCCGCCGGAAATCATCGTGCCATCGTGACAGTTAGAGCACAATACGGCCAGATTGGAAGGGTCATTATTGCTCGGGTCTTCGTCAATATGATGAATCTGGACTGGAAGACCGCGAACATTACACTTGCAGCACGTATGATCTTGCTGATACATGATTCGTGCCACTAAATCATCTGGAATTGGAATTCGTATTTTCTTTTTTGCTCTGGGAGACACTATTTCCAACTCCTCTAGAGATACTAGCAACGAAAGAGTGAGTCACCTATTGTATTCAAGAACGGCTGCAAAGAGCCCCCTGTTGTTGCAAACAACGTGACATTGACGGAAATCGGTCTTTTATAGTTCCAAATATGTACATATTGCCCTCAACGGTTACAAAATGCCCGAAAATCCTCATCCAAGTTCCACATTCTTCACACAGGTCCAAATTGCCTCAAAAATATTGCGCTAGGTTCCAGTTTCTTCAATTTGGTTCCACTTTCCTCTTTTTTCACACATTTGGTTCCAATTGCATAAAGACGCGAATCAACCGCCAATCGCATGGGCAAGCTCGACCGGCAAGCGAAACCATAAATTGCCTTGCCTCAGGCGGACAATTCGAACAGAACCCGCAGGCTAACTCATTTGAAGTTCCCGGCAACACAGTCGTCAAATTGTCGGTAGCCGTCAAAGAGTTTCCCGCCAATACGGAAGAGATGCTTGAGCCAATTAGAAAGCTCACAAGCTTCCACCCTTGCGAGAAACAAAGAAAGGAAATCTCAATAAGGACCGCCAAATTCTGCTCCACCAGTCTTGAGATTGATCCAACTGTTTATCCAGAAATGTTCTGCCGACATAATCACAAGGTTCTTCAATATGAACCGTAATGATTACCGGCCAACAATCTCTAGCCAATGTATCCCAGCCGCTATCAGTCTTAACATCCCAATATTCAGTATCGCCACTGAATCTCTCGTAGTAGACGTGGCAGTACCTGCGCTTGCATCCGACACATTCAAACTCATCGACCTCTTTAGCATTGCCGCCGCGGTCTCCGGCGCTTTCGTCAAAGCCGGATACATGCAAGATCTCAGATTTGCAAAATGAGCATTGACGCATGAGCACCTCCAGCTAATTGAATTATGCCCAAAGGGGGCAGTTTCTCAGCAGGGCGACGCTTCAAAAAGTAGCCTAATAACACTGATAAGTCACACCGGTCACTGAACAGTCTCCACAAAAGAAGAGATAGCAGGCGCCCGAGTCACCCCACATCCATTCGCTACCGTCTTCCATCGGCAAACCAGAATCTATTTGAGCGGCGAAATTCATTGTTTGCAAACACCTCGGGCACTTTAGATACTCGCAATCTTGAACCCAGGAGGGGCTGCCTCCGACTCGATGCAGGTTCTCCCATGAATTAGACAGAGAGTGATCTTGTATGGCCCAACGCGGTCCAGTATCCACTAGTTGCACCTCAGATTGGACAAAAGCAGATTCAAGCAGTTCAGGAACTATAGGCTCACCCTCGTACATGTGCTCAATCGCTCCGGTTTGACTATGGGCGAAGAAAAATTCCCAAATACCGGTTTTCCCCTGGCAAGTCAGGCAGGTGACAAATGTCGATGGACAGTCTCTATAGAACTCAGGCAGAACGGTTCTATCTGTGAACTCCAGAAGGCGATGGAGCTGATTGGAACAAATTTTGCAGCGCTCCTCTACCAAACCGCCAATAATTGCATCCGCCCGAATAAGACTCCGGTCCTGGAGCTGCCAGGTTGGCTGATATGTTTTGTCTCTCGTGCCAAATGCTGATTCCTCCTCCGGGAAGTAATCCTCTGGAAAGGCAATATGAAGAACTTCGTCCGAATGAAGTTTTCTGAAGGAGCCGTCAGCGAACTCTAACCCGACCCCATTCAGGTGCAACTGCAAAGGCGCCGTCCCTTGCTCGGCAAAAAGCTCAACAGCAGCGGCTTTAGCAATTGCATCCAAGATTACCTGCTGATCCCGAGTTTCAAGCAATAGACCGAAAGCGAATGCTCTATCCAAGAATGTCCTGCCATCGCCAGGCTCCATAAGCCTGAGGAGTCGGTCTTTATCTAGCGAACCCGAGCCACGCCAAGCCAAGGTGGGTGTAGTCCACGCCTTATCTCCGGTAAGGATGAAAGACTCCAGGTACGGGTGCAACGAATCCGGCTTCTGGAGGGCGGCAAAACTGACAATCTCCTGGGCAACCTCAGAAACTTGAAACTTCTTAATCGCATATGCAGCCAATAAGTTCCAATCGGAAATAGGCATCAGTCCTAAAATACTGAGCTCAAAATCTCGACAGAGCGGCGCCTCGTCCAATACGCTTATGGTAAGTTTGAGAATCTGTTCCGGGTGCATCTTCGCAAAATCAATTTGCAAATCTCTCATATCAAGATTAGAGGACCCAGCCTTGAGTTTACTTACAATTTCTTCCAGCACTCCGGCCTCCCTCAGATGAAGAACTTTGATCGCTCAGAAATACCCGCTCGAGAGGCCTGTTCACGCTTCCGGCTACCCGGCTCAAGCCTCAGAGGGCTCAGGCTCCCTGAATTAGAACACGAACTAGTCACCTCCAGCAATTTTAAACCGCACTTTCCTTCTGGTTAACTCGGCTTTTGACTCTCAACCCGCAATAAATTAAAGGTTGTCAGCGGAGGCATCGTCCATCCCAGGGGCACTCCGGACTTCCGCTCAATTCTGGCACTAAAGATAGAGACAAGAGCCCCAAGCGTTGTCAAAGTACTGAGCGCCGCAGGTTTCGCTATAATACCTAGCGCAAGCAGGCATCCCGCTTAAGCTGAGATAGAGCAAGAAGGGTAGATGAGCGACAAAATTATCGCCGGCGCAGACTTGACCGGCACGAAAGAAAATCCCAATGAAGCGTGGCTGGTGGTAGGCAAGCTGGGTAATCTCGGCATGGAAGTAGTGGAAGTCAAAAAGACTGGCTCCCATATTCTGGCTAAAGACCTGGCCAATCACAAAACCCTCTCGGCCCTGGGGGTGAATTGTCCCTTATCGCTGCCGGCCAAGTTTCTCGACTTTCTCGCCCAGAAGAAGCTCAAGAAAGGCTATGAATCGTGGCAGGAAGTAATAGAGGAGTTGGTCTTCACTCCCTATGAAGAATGCCTGGCAATCGCAAAGGAATTCGGCAAAGAACCAAAGCGCATCACCGATACTGCCGGTGGTGCCACAGGGCATAGCCCCATGCGCCGGGCCAATCCGCCCATGCTGCACCTCACTCATCATGGCATGAAGTTCCTGGCCTCCCTTGATCCCAAGCGCTTCTTCGTCCTCCCCTTCCAAGACGCCATTCCGTTTGGCTGCGCCGTCATGGAAGTGAATCCTCAGGATACCGTGAAGACTCTGCAATTGCAGGATATCTCTTACGCCAAGAAAGACAATAGCGGCAATCAGGCTGAAGCAGAGCGCGAAAAGCTTGTGCAGCATCTGATGAAAATCAAAGAACGAAAAGCTCTCACGTTCAAAGATTTTCCTACACTCAATATACAAAAGCAGTTCATGCACAATTTTCTGCATTCCGACAAAGCCATAGAAGCGCTTTTGGCCTGCTATACCACCGGAGTTTACGCGGCCTCGCCGGAACACTTTGACGATCCCTTCAGTGCCGACGCCCTGGAGGTACTGTTAGAGGGTTGGACCTACAGGTTGAAAGTTTCCTGAGGCATGCAAAAACAAGAACCGCTCTGGCCGGCTCTCCTAGCCCTAATTGCCGTGGGCGGGCTGCATCTGGCCATGCCCGATTCACTCTCTATTGGACCGCGTTGGCTTCTGCTTGCCGTCATCGCCATTATTATGGTGCCGGTGGAGATTCTGCATATACGCGGTAATCATGACTATTGCCGCAAGGCCGGCTATATGGTGCTGATTCTCGTCACACTAGCCATGCTCTTTTCTCTGGTCAGGCTTGTGACCGCCATTCCCGATCGCATTCAAACACCGGCGGATTTGCTGCGTTCCGCCATTTATCTCTGGATTACCAATGTCTTTGTCTTTGCCGTCTGGTACTGGCGCATAGACGCCGGCGGTCCGCACCGCAGGGGACTGAGGGAAATCCATACAAAAGAAGAGGCCGCCTTTTTATTTCCCCAGATGACGTGGGACGGCGACAAAAACTGGTCGCCTAAATTTATGGACTATCTCTTTCTGGCCTTCAACACAAGTACGGCCCTATCACCAACAGATGCGCCTGTGCTCTCGCGCAAAGCCAAGAGCCTGATGATCTTGCAAGCATCGATTTCACTGATGGTAATCGTGTTGATGGTGGCACGGGCAGTGAATATTCTATAACTGCTACTTACAGAAGTCTTCAAATACCCTGACGCTCGAGTCGCCCCCCCTTCTCTAAAAAAACGAACCGCGAGCGAAATTATGCGGAAAATCATGCAAAGAGGTTTTCAAGGGACCGTCCAGCATTAAAACAAGCGATTTTCGACGAAATTTCGCTCACGCCTCAATTTTGTAAATGAGATAGGCCATCGCCATCATTAACGGCGATCGCAGTCAGCACTAAGCAGACAGGGCTTCAGCCGCTACCGCAACAACGTTTAAATTTCTTGCCGCTGCCGCAGGGGCAGGGCTGCTTGCGCCCCACATCGGAAGCAGCGGGTGCGCTACCGGAAGCAGCGCCGGAAGCAGCGCCGGAAGCACTGGCTCGGGGCTGCACCCTGCCGGACATGGCAGCCGCAGGCGGAGCCATTTGCAGAAGCTGGGACAAGACCTGGCTGAAAGCGCTATTCACTTGACCGGCATCGTTCTGTTCAGCCAGTCCAAGCAGCCGCGCCGGAGCAAAGGCCTTACGCGACTCTTCTTCTAAGGCTGCGTACTTCTCATGCTCACCTTCATTTCCCGTTCTTTTGTAATAGCACGAAAGGGCATTGTAGAGAGCCGTCTTATCGGTTATTGCCTCAACTTCAATGGCTTCTTTCAGAATCGCCTCGGTCTTCTCGCTATCCTCATGGGTATCGGCCCAGGCAATCCAACCCCAGGTCCAATCAGGGTTCTCAGTCAACCACTGACGATACAAAGCTTGCGACTGCTCGCCCTGACCAAGCTCCACAAGGCTTTCGGCAAGCCCGTTGCGCCAGTATCCTATAGTTGCATCAATGTCCTTCTCGTCCTTGAATCTCTCAAGCAGGGCGAGGCTAAGATCGGCGCGCTTCTGCATCTGCTTGCCGTCGGCAAGACCAAGATTCCAACTGGAACAAAAGACATCGGAAAGCCAGTCGTTGAAATCGAAAAACTCATCGAATTGCAGATCAAGGTCTTTTGTCTTGCAAATATTGTGCTTCTCAGCCAGACCCATGATGTCGGCAAAGGCAGAATGCCATAAGTTCATGGCGCCAGCCTCGTCGTTGGCTTCAAAGCGTTCGTAACCGTCTTTAATTTTCAGCTCGGCCAATTCGAAGCAAGGCTTCTCGGGAAACCAGCGCCGCCACAATTCCAGAATGCAAGCAAACACCAACTCCTGGTTATGACCCTGCTTCTGCTTACTGGTGAACTGCCTATTCTTAAGGGCCTGAAACGCGGCTTTGCTTGCCCGGGGTGCTACTTCAACCAATTTCTCCAGAGACTCTCGATCAAGCTTGATGCCGTTCAAGGTGAGCTTCTTGAGCAGCTCCTCATCGGTCATTTTGCAAGCATCAGCGTACTGCCTGCTACCAATAATGTTCATAGCGAAGACAACTCCTGCAAGCAGCTATTTACAAGATTTCCGGGATACCGGAAGCGCCTGTTTAAGTGAAAGCTCCTGTTTAATCTGAAGCTCCTGTTTAATCTAAGGCTCCCGTTTAGGTTCAGGCTTCCACCAGATCGGCTTTGAATGTAGCCGAGCTAACCAGATCGATTTCAACCGAGAGTTCTTCAGCGATGGCTGCCAGATCTTTAGCCAGGGCATCGTAAGCAATGGCAGGCGGCACCGCGATTTCGGCATGCATGGTGAAAAGCGGAGAGCCGGTATGAGGAGCATTAACCACTTCCGTATCGACTCTTTGAATATTGATTTTCGCTTCCTTCAGATGAGAAGAGAGCCTGTGCACGATACCTTCGTGATCGGCGCCGGTAAGATGAATGGTGTAGAAGCTGTGACCGGCAAAACGATCTTGGCTGGCCTTGGTCACCTTGAAGAGGACGGTCAGACCTTCCTTGCTGAGAGCAGTGAGAGCACCTTGCAATTCACTTGAGCGGTGCTCCGGCACGCTGATTAAAGAGATGGCGGCAAACTCACCGCCAAGTAAGGACATACGGCTGGCCTCGAGATTGCCGCCATGGCCCGAAACAACTTCGGTGAGCCGGGCAACGATACCGGGGCGATCTTCGCCAAAAGCGGTGACCAGAAGCTGGGTTCTCATGTTTTGACAATCTCCCAATAAAAAATAAGTAGCGCTAATTTTGCGCTAAACATCCGACCAATTCAAGGTTTTGTAGAGATTTGACAAGTTAGATTTAAGGCGAACCACACCTGACAACCACAAGCAAAGTCTGATTCTAATCTCCGGGAATTACCGGTAACACCTGCTAAACTGGCACAAACGTCGTGGGGGCAAGGGCCTGCGGCGATAGATCTATATGAGTGAAGGAGAGCATGCGTGTTTAGTTTCGCTAGAAAATTGTGCCTCTTATTCATGGCCGTCACAATACTGTCGCCCATGGCCGGCAATTGCGCCGAAACAAAGAAGCCCAATATCATCTTTATTATGGGAGACGATATCGGCTGGTCCAATATCGGCGCCTACAACCAGGGCATCATGGCCGGTCGCACGCCGCACCTGGACAGTATGGCAAAAGAGGGCATGCTCTTTACTGACTACTATGCCGAAGCCAGTTGCACTGCCGGAAGAGCTAACTTCATTACCGGCGAATTACCGATCAGAACCGGTATGACCACGGTGGGCCAGGCCGGAGCCCCCCTGGGTATCCCCGATGAAGCCGTAACCATAGCCACAGCTCTCAAACCTCTCGGTTATAGCACCGGACAATTCGGCAAGAACCATCTGGGCGACCTGAATAAGTTTTTGCCCACCGTACACGGCTTCGATGAATTCTTCGGCTACTTGTATCACCTGGATGCCATGGAAGATCCGGCCAGTCGCACTTACCCGCCGGAATTGAAAGCAGTAACCGGTCCTCGCAACATGATTCATTCCTGGGCCACGGAAAGCGAAGATGAAACAGTGCAGCCGCGCTGGGGCAAAGTCGGCAAACAGAAAATTGAAGACGCCGGAGAACTTTTCCCCAAGCGCATGGAGACAGTAGACGACGAGATCCTGTCCCATTCCATAACTTTCATGGATAAGGCAAGAAAGGAAAACAAACCTTTCTTTCTCTGGCTGAATCCCACACGTATGCACATCTTCACCCATTTGTCTGAAAAATACGACAGCATGCGCAATGCCAAAAATGGCTGGTCTATCTATGAAGCCGGAATGGCACAGTTGGACGACATCGTCGGTTCAGTGCTCAAGTATGTGAAAGACAACGGCATGGATGAAAACACCATCATCGTCTTCACAACCGATAACGGCGCCGAAAACTTCACCTGGCCAGACGGCGGACAAACTCCTTTTGCCGGCGGAAAAGGTACGGCTCTGGAAGGCGGTTTCAGAGTACCGGCGATCATCAGATGGCCCGGTAAGGTGCCGGCGGGCAAAGTAGAAAATGCCATTATGTCCGGGCTGGACTGGTTTCCCACCTTACTGGCCGCAGCCGGAGCACCGGAAATAAAAGAAGAGCTGCTCAAAGGTAAGAAGATAGGCGACAGGGAATACAAAGTCTACCTGGACGGCTATAACCAGATGGATTTGCTCACCGGTAAAGGACCAGGCAAGCGCAAAGAGATCTACTATTTCACCGAAGGCACCCTGGCAGCGGTGCGCATAAACGACTACAAATACCGCTTCACCGATCAGCCCGACGGCTGGCTGGGCTCTACCGTAAAATTAGATTGGCCCAGCCTCTGCAATCTGCGCCTTGATCCCTATGAACGTACAGGCATGCCCACCAAAGGCGGCGGCTCTCTCGCCTTCTACAATTGGTTCGGCTCCGAGTTCTGGCGCTTTACCTTCGTGCAGCAGGAAGTTGCAAAAATGGCGGAGTCCTTTATCAAGTTCCCACCCATGCAAAAGGGCGCTTCCTTTAATATGGAGAAAGTGAAAGAGGATATCTTGAAAAAGATGAACACCCAGAGCAACTGATCTATGGGATGGAAGTCTGAAGACAAAGGTAGAAAAGCAAGATTGGCGGAATTGCTACTGGCACTTTCAGCCCTTGCTTTTCTACCCTGCCAGATGAAGGCAGAGTCGACTTTTCAACCGACCCTGGCCAACCAGATAGAGAAGCAACCAAAGGCACCGCCGGGTATGGTCTTCATACCCGGCGGCGAGTTTTCCAGGGGCAGCCTCGATCCCACCTGCGGCGGGTCTAACGCTTGCTCCGCAAGCGATCCCATGAAAGACGCCCGACCGCTGCACAGGGTCTATGTAAGTGGCTTCTTCATGGACAAAACGGAAGTAACCAATGAGCAGTTTGAAAAATTCGTAAAAGCTACGGGCTACAAGACCGTGGCGGAGATTGCACCCAGCCGGGAAGAATTCCCCGATGCTCCTGAGGAAAATTTAGTAGCCGGTTCTACCGTCTTCACACCCACACCAGGGGCAGTACCACTCAATAATTTTCTCAGGTGGTGGCGCTATGAAAAGGGAGCCGACTGGAGACATCCTCAAGGACCGAAGAGCACCATCAAGGGGCGAAGCCATTACCCGGTGGTGCAGATAGCCTACCCCGATGCCGAGGCCTATGCAAAATGGGCCGGGAAACGACTACCGACCGAGGCGGAATGGGAATTCGCCGCCAGAGGCGGTCTGAGCGGAGAAACTTATGCCTGGGGCAGTGAACTGAAACCGCAGGGGCGCTACATGGCAAACTACTGGCAGGGGCAATTTCCCGTCAAAGACACCGGACTGGACGGCTTTGCCGGTATCGCGCCGGTGGCAAAATTTCCACCAAATAAATACGGTCTCTACGATGTGGCCGGCAATGTCTGGGAATGGTGCAGCGACTGGTACAGAGCCGACTATTACCAGCAACTGGCGGCTGCGTATGAAGACAAAAAGGAAGTGGTAAAGAATCCGCAAGGACCAGAGCAAGCCTGGGATCCCCATGAGCCCAGGGTAGCCAAACGCGTGCATAGAGGCGGTTCATTTCTTTGCAGCGACCAATATTGCACTCGCTACATGGTCGGCACCAGAGGCAAAGGCGAAATCAACACAGCGGCCGATCACCTCGGCTTCCGCTGTGTGAAAGACTTACCGGATATGGCTAAATAGTGATCGTATCGGTCAATCTACAATCCAGGGCTTAGCATCAAGCTTAATCGTCTCTTCCGGATGGGCAGATTTGGTACCACCATAATTGGTGGCAGTTTCAACACCCAGTATCATGTGCCCGGCAATGTGCCCGAGGGAGCCCAGAGCTACCACGCAAAGCGCGGCCACACAGCCGATTCCGAGAGCGTATTCCACCATGCTCTGACCTTTTGTGACTCTACGCTTCATCAATAAGAATCTCCAAATCAATCCTGCCGACCATCCTGCGGCGGCAACCAACCCCATTAAATTAGCGCAAACCCCGTGTCTTCCGCCAGCCATGCCCCGGGAGGGGATACCCTCTTGACAGAGAAGAGAAGAGAAGAGAAGAGAAGAGCAGAGCAGAACAGAGCAGAGCAGAACAGAACAGAGCAGAGCAGCGGAAGAGGAAGCGGAAGCCGCCGTTATCACATGCTTTGAACTAGTTTCTCCAGTTCATCAAGATGGTCAAGGCGGCTCTTGATTAGCTGCACAGGCAGGCGTTTTTCCTTAGCTAAGCGCCGTTCGTAGGCATAGCTTGAAAGGAGCCAGGCGGCCGTTCCCACAGTGGCCATACTGGTGCCGACCGTACCCACCACGGAACCATAATAGAAGTGAGCCAGTTGCTTCTTCGGTCTGACCGTGTATTTGTAGTACCCGACGGTGCCGAGAATGCCCTGGGTCATCAGTTGTCCGCCAATCACAGGACCCAAGATGCCGTTTTGAAGGGCTACCTTCTCAAGGCGACGCATTACCGTAGTCTCACTCTCCAACTGCTTGCGGAACAGTTCTCCCGACTCCGTATAGAGAGCCAAACGCTTCGTGGAAGGGAGAGAAGCAATCAAGGTACCGTCACCGCCGGTGGAGGCAGCCTCCAGCAAGCGACAATCCTGCGAGAAGGCCTGGGCATCGAAATGCGGCTTCTCTCCCAGTTCTCTTTCTACCGAACGGCGGGCTCTGTGGTAAACAATTTTCTTAGCGGCTCCGGCAAGCAGGGGAGCCGTAGCAGCCATAGCGCCGCTGACAATGAACAGGATGTTGGCAGGTCCGTTCAGTTCCGGCTTGGAGACAGCGCGATAGCCCTGATAGGCACCGACGGCACCGACCGTATTATAGGAAGCGTTCAGCAAGAAGAAAAGATTCTGATAGGCCGTATAGCTTCTGGTATCAGCATGAAAGTGACTGTATTCGTTGATGAAACAGTCACGCAAGCCGCGCAAAACTCTCGACTCTATTAAGGCCCGCTCCCGGGCCGGATGCTCTGGATGAGAAGCAATCAGGGCATCTCGTGCGGCGAGCAAGCTATCGATTTGCTTGAGTTTGCCGGCCACGAATTTGTTGGCGCTGCTAAAGTCGTAGCCATTTCTCTTGTTCTTGGCCGCCTGCAACAGATTGGCGGATAGTTCCAGCCCTGAACCGGAGGCAGCCACAATCGAACCTACCATAGCCGTCTTAAGGGCATTGCGCAGAGCCGGTTTGCTTACTTCCAGCGGACGGCGCCGCCCTTTACCGAGCTGGTCATTGCTGACAATTTCAAAAGCCAACCCGCAGGCAGAACCGGCTTCCTGAGCCAGGGCATAGCGCAAGCGCCTCAGCCTGGGCTGCCGGGCACTCTCCAGACGGAACTTGAGACTGTAGCGCTCTATCTCTATTCCGGCCAGCAAAATGCTCTTAGTCAGCTTTGTATATTCGGCGGAATAACTATCCTCTCCGATACTGTTAGCGGTAAGGGCCGGAGGCAAACTCTCGGACGCCTGGCAAGATTGGCAGGCAAAGCCTGGTAAAAGAACTAGATTCAGACTGGTCAGTAAGGGTAGAAAGCGTCTTGAGAAGAACACGAACAGTTTTCCAGATGAAGTCGTACTAAACAAAAAACAGCGCCAAAAGAACAGACTGATAATAGCAGAGAGTGCAGAGACACATTGCCAGCTTTTCTGCGCAAACACCAAGCTGCGTGTAGAGATCTCGGAGTAAAACCTTTGCTGTAATCTTATATGCATATTGCTTTGAGGTACAGGTACGCATGTCCCAGACAAATTGCCGGAAACAAGGCCACGGCGGCAGCCAAACAGAGAGGCGCGCCGCAAGGGGAGCCGTACTCGTAGAAGGAGTAGCGGCCCTTTTCTTGATCATTACAGGCACCATGCTGGCCATTAGCTTTCTGGTTTCTTCAGGCATGCTTGTCTACTACAAGCAAAAGATGGGTTTCATATCCACTCAAATAGCTCAGCAAGTGGGTATGCATCCACAAATGGACGACATGACTATGACCGAAATGACCAGAGACATGATGGCCAAGATGAGCCTGCCGACGGCGAATATGTCGGTATCGCGAAGCAACACTGACGTCTATGGTCGCCCCGGCGTAGCCATCACGGTTAAAAACGGCAAGCTGCCTCTCTTCACCAATGTGGACTTCCTGCCCATGACCATAGACATTCAAGATACGGCGGTGGCCTTCCTGTCGGCCAGTCCGTCGGGAGCCGATGCCTATCTGTGGATGCCCAGAGGGCGCATGTCCAGCTATGTATTGCCCATGGTACGCATTCCAAACGGCGGCGCACCGCAATTCAGCACCGTACCGGTGATTCAATATTGAAAGCGCTATCAGCTGAGAGCAACAGCCGGCACAGCTACAGCCGTCACAGCTACAGCCGTCACAGCTACAGCCACTGCCTGCCCGGCTGCTTAGGTCTTTCCGGCTGAAAGCAACTGTTCACCCACGATCTCACGCCAGGTGCTGCGGCCGATGTTGCCGCCGCAAACCACGACGCCCACTCGTTCGCGGGGCTTGAACTCAACATATTTGGATGAGATGGCCGCGATTGCGCAGGCGGCGGCACCTTCGATCAACATACCTTCGTGCTCAAGGAAATCAAAGACAGCTTGCCTGATGTCACGCTCTTCTACTGTTACCCACTCGTCAACAACTTCTTGCACGAGCGGAAAAGTAATGGTTTCGGGGTCGATATTACCGGCAATACCATCAGCAATAGTCTCTTGTTGCAATGTGCGCACCACATGCCCTGACTGCACTGCTGTGCGCATACTGGGAGAGGCAGCCGGAACCACACCGACGATTCGCACTTTCGGATTGATTACTTTAGCGACCAGTCCAATACCGGAGATGAGACCACCGCCGCCCACGGCCACTACCAGGGTGGAGAGCTTGGGAACCAGCTCGTACATTTCCAGACCGACCGTACCCTGACCGGCGATTACCTCGCGGTTGTTGTAGGGTGATATATAAAGCCCTTTCTTTTCGAGGGCCAGACGGGCGGCATACTGCTCGGTAAGTTCCATGTCGTCGCCGTGCTGAACGATTCCGACGCTAAAGAGTTCAAGCTTGGCTTTCTTGACGGCGGCCACATTGGTGGGCAAACAGACCGTAGTCTCGCGCTCGGTGGTGCGAGCCGCTTCCGCCATGCCCAGGGCATGATTACCGGCCGAAGCGGTGAATACTCTGGTGATGCCCCGCTCCTTGGCAAAAGTCATGGCATTGAGGGCGCCCCGATACTTGAAGCTCCCTGTCACTTGCAGGTTCTCAAGCTTCATCCAGACTTCCGCCTGGGAAACATCGGACATCCAGTGACTTTTACGCAGCGGCGTATTGGTGACGAAACCTGTGATGCGCTTACGGGCCACCAGCACATCTGAGATACTGAGCGGTTCTTGAGCCATTAGTCCCTTTCAGTTCCGCCTGTACAGTTTCAGCCTGCACAGGACGCGGCGAATCTCTACTATTTAACAATAAATGGAGCGGGTAGCGGGAATCGAACCCGCGTGTGCAGCTTGGAAGGCTGCCGTTCTACCATTGAACTACACCCGCATATTTCAATGATGTCTTCGTTAGCTAATTTAGCACAAACTTTCGCGTTTTGCAGGGCCGGCTCAACTTACCTGTATATATCCGCAACAGGTAGTCACAGAAAAGTCACCCTCACACATGACAACAACTTTTTGTCAATGCAATCTATATGTATGGCCAGCTTAAGTCAGGCTCATCTTGGCATCCTCCCAAGCTGTAGGAAAGTAACGGCAAATCTAAAAGTTTTCTGAACCAAGCTAAAAAGCTATGTCATTAATTTGTCGTGAAGAACTTAAAGTGCTACTTTTTATATCGAACCGAATAACAAAACCGGTTGTCGGATGACAAGCCGGTGTTAGTTTTCATCATTTGGCGCTTGCGGAAAGCTCATCACGAAACTATCCTGGCACCAAAGCAGTAGAGAAGCTCCAACCGAGCGGGCAAGAAAGGCAACGAATCGCAGTTTCAAACTCATTCTTGAAAGAACAGGGAAGCCATGGCAACATTCATTCAACAATTAGCATCAATGTCCCAACAACTTGCCCTAGTGTCGGATCCCAAAAATACAATTCGCTTCAACCCTGACATCCAGCCGGAACTGCCAAAGCGCCTGGTTCCGCCTCATGTCGAGTCGCTCAAGCCTTATCAGCCCGGTCGGCCGCCTGAACAATTGAAGAAAGAGCTCGGCATCGAGCGCTTCGTCAATATGGCCTCCAATGAAAATCCGCTGGGACCGCCGCCTTCCGCCCTGGCAGCCATCCAGGAAAACCTTCTCGATATCAACCGTTATCCCGACCTCTGCGGTACCAAGTTGAGAGAGGCCCTGGCCGAACGCTATGCCACCAAGGTAGACAACATCGCCCTGGGCAGCGGATCCGAGTCCACCATGGCCAACATCATCAGAGCCTTCCTGCACGACGATGACGAAGTGCTCACCTCACAGGGAACCTTTATCGGACTCTATGTACTTGTCAAAGCGCAAGGCATCAAGCTCAATACCGTTCCTCTCAAAAACTATCATTTCGACCTCGACGCCATCGCCGATGCCGTCACCGACAAGACCAAGATCATCTACCTGTGCAATCCCAACAACCCCACAGGCACAATTTTTACACGCACCGAATTCGAAAACTTCATCCGCAAGGTGCCAGACCACGTGCTGGTCATCCTCGATGAAGCCTATTACGAATTTGCCGCGCACAATCCCGAGTATCCCGACTCAATGCGCTATCGCCTTGATAACGTGCTCACCCTGCGCACCTTCGCTAAAGCCTACGGTATGGCCGGCGTCAGACTGGGTTATGGTCTCGGACACGAATACCTTATAGATTACGTAAACCGTATCAAATTGCCCTTCGAGCCCAACATACTGGCTCAAGCAGCCGGTCTGGCCGCGTTGCACGACGACGAGTATCTGGAGCGCACCCTTCTCAACAACGAAGAAGGCATGGCTTACCTAACTTCCGAGTTCGACAAAATGGGCTTACAGCGCACCCCCTCCCATGCCAACTTCATCATGATTGAAATGGGCGCCCAGGAGAAAGTAGCCCGTATACACGAAGGTCTCCTGCGGCACGGCATCGCCATTCGCCCCCTTACCGCCTTCGGCTTGCCCACTTGCTGGAGAGTCTCCATCGGTCTGCCTGAAGAAAACGAAATGCTCGTCAAGGCTCTAAAGAATATTCTCTAGAACCGAAGCGGTTACAATGGGACGATGGCTCATCCAAAGAAAGTATTTGTCAGCGCCCTGCTCTCCATCTTCACATCCGGACTGGTAGCTCTTGCCCCGGTGCAAGCTAAGCTCGCCTTGATTAACACTCTCTTGAGTTCATCCCAGTCCGAATATGACAAGGGCAACTACCTGGTCTCCCTCAAGTTAAGCGAGCGGGCCCTGGAAGTAGCCCAGGAAAGCAAGGCCGGTCCCCTGGCTGAAGCCAGTGCCTTATTGAACGTAACCCTTAACCTGAGCGCTCTCGGGCAATATGATGCGGCCGAGCAGGACTTCAAGAAGCTTCTGGCCATGCTCGAGCAGTACAAGCTGATGCGCTGCCCCGTGGCCATTCTGGCTTTCAATAACTATGCCGCCCATACGAGAAATTTGGGGCGCTACACCGAAGCCGAAGCCTTTTTGAACAAGGCTGTTGATCTTGGCACCCGCAACTTCGGAGTCAATTCAGTACAGAATGTCCTCAGCGTCAACAACCTGGCCAGTCTTTATTTAAGCTGGGGCAAACTGAAGGAAGCCGAGGCGCTGGTAGACCGCACCATCGAACTGGCGAAAGCGCCCAAGGCCAGGAACACCATTGCCGGACCCTATTCCCTTTGCAATCAGTCCAAGCTGGCGGAACTGAAAGGCGACTATCAGGAAGCCCAGGTACTCCTGCAGAAAGCACTGGAGCAAGCCACCACTATATATGGTGCCAAGCACGCCTATGTCTCCTTGATTTACAAAAATGGACTGGCCCCTGTGGCCATCAAGAAATACGACTTTGAAGAAGCCGAAAAATATGCCCGGCTTTCCCTGGAAATCGACGAGAAAACCTATGGCAAGGAAAGCCTCGGCTATGCCGGCACACTGGTAGTTTTAGCCGCCATCGAAGACAAGGAAGGAAAGTACAACCAGGCCAAAGAGCACTGTCAGACCGCGCTTTCTACTTATAAAAAGATTCTGGAAGACAAGAGCACCCTTGAGTCGATCAATGCCCTCGTGGTAGACGGCGGCATAGAGGGGCATCTGGGCAATTATGAGGAAGCCTCGGCCAAACTGAAAGAAGCCCTGAAAGTAGCCAGAGAAATTCTCCCGGCCAACCATATCGCCGTAGCCGATATACTAAAAGAATCGGCCCTTGTGGAAGTGGACCGCGGCGCTTACAAGGAAGCGCAGCAGCAAATCGAAGAAGCCCTCAGCTCGGCAAAAAACAGTGTGGCGGCAACCAATCCCGACCTAATCGAAATTGAAAAGAGCGCCGGACACATTTACCGGTTGGCGGGCGAAAAGAAACTCGCCCGAGCACAACTGGAAGCAGCCCTTGCGGCAGCCGAAACCACCTTCTCAAGCGGCTCAAAAGTCAGCCTGGCTATTGAAAGAGAGCTGGCCGCGCTGGCCAGAGAATTGGGTGAAAATGAAGAAGCGGCAACCCGGCTGAAAAACGTCATAAGCCGGGTGGAAAAAACAGAGGGCAAGGAAAGTGCTCTGCTGATAGGCGACCTGCAAGAACTGGCGCAAATTCAAACCGCATTGAAAGAAAGCGACGCCGCCCGAGCCAGCCTGGCCAGGGCCGGCGCCCTCATGGAAAAACTGCCCGGTGCCGGACAACAGACATCCACCACACAGGAACTACCTGCTGCCACGCAAACCACCAACCGGCCCGTGGCCGACAAGTGGGCTCTGGTAGTGGGCATTAGCGACTTCAAAGATCCCACCATCAACCTCAAATATGCAGCCAAAGACGCCACAGACTTTGCCAATTTTCTCACGCAAAAGTCAGGCTTCAAAAAAGACCATGTCAAACTCCTACTGAACGGTGCTGCCACCAGAGACGGTATCATTCGCAACATGGGTGAAAGCTGGCTAGGAAGGCTGGCGGCTCCCGATGATCTTGTAGTGCTCTATGTTTCAAGCCACGGCTCACCAGCCAACGAAAGCGCCGAAGGCACAAATTTTCTGGTTGCCCATGACACCAATAAAGAAAGCCTCATTTCCACAGGTATTCCCATGCAATGGCTCAGTAAAATGGTCAAAGAGCAAGTGCATGCCAAAAGGGTGGTATTGATTCTCGATGTCTGCCACGGCGCTGCCGCCGCCGGCTCCAAAGGAATGAACAAGACTTCCCTCAGCCCTGAAAATCTGGAAATCGGCGAGGGTCAACTGGTGATTTCCTCCTCCGGCAAAGATCAAATTTCCTGGGAATCAAAAAATTATGCCAATAGCGTCTTCACCAAGAACTTGATTGAAAGCCTGAGCCGGGAGGCCAAACCGCTGCCGGAAGCCTTCGCCCGCCTGAAAGACGAGGTCCAGAAAGAAGTGCTGCGGGATAGAGCCAGCCTGCAGACACCGGTAATGTGGAGTAAGCAGTGGCGAGGAGCACCGCCTGTTTTAACCGTGGCTCCGACGGCACCACGTGCCGGTCTTTGAACTATGAAACAGGCTAAGTGCTAAGACTGCCATGAGCGCCCTTGTGCCCAATCAACCCGAAGGCAAAGATGCCGGCAAACTAGCCAGTTCCAGACTGCGTCTCATGGAAGGCCAGATCTTCGCCGGGCGCTATCTGATCAAGGAGCGAATTTCAAGAGGCAGCATCAGTGCCGTTTACAAAGCTGAAAAGCTGCCGGACGGTCGGCTCGTAGCCCTGAAGGTGCTCTTGCCCAAACTGGTAGTTGACGAAAGAGCGGCTTGCCTGCTCAGACATGAAAACGCAGCTAATGCCAGGCTTACCGAAGCGACTCCGGAAGACGAGAAGGACGGCGCACCGGCGGCGGTGCAGCATCCGGCCCTGGTCTGTATTCTGGACAGTGGTTTCGATGAACCTTCAAAGCTGCCTTTCATCGTCATGGAGTATGTGGATGGTCTGACCCTGGCAGCCAAATTGGAAAAGTCAGTGAGACTGGAAGAGAGACAGGCCCTCAATATTACTGCTAAGATTGCCATGGCTCTGGCCCATGCCCACGCAAGAGGAATCATCCACGGAGACCTCAACCCGGGCAATATCATACTTTTGCCGACAGGGGCGGACGACTGCCAATTGAAAGTAATAGATTTCGGCATCGCCCACATTGAAAACAAGGATGATGCCAAAGGGGACTTACCGGAAGTATTCGGCTCACCGCACTACATGAGCCCGGAGCAGTGCCTGGGACAAAAGCTGGATGGCAGAAGCGATGTCTACTCGCTGGGCTGCCTCCTTTACCATATGGTGACCGGCTTCATGCCTTACGGCAACAACCCGCTTTCTCCGCCCTTGAGCCCGCAGGCAATTATCATGAAGCAACTGGCAAACAAACTACCAGACTGGCGCGGCATGCAACTTTCAGAGGCTGTAATCACGATACTGAAGGGCTGCCTGCAAAAGCGACCGGAAAGCAGATACCCATCTATGGCGGCGCTGTTGGAAGAGCTCAACCGCCTCTCTCCGCAGTTAGCCTTGCAACAAGAAGCTTTCCTGCCTCATGCTTCGGGCGGCAGCGACAAAGCCCGGCAAGGGTCTGCCTTCAATACTAAAGTTGCCCGGCTCGCTTTCAGTCTTCTTATCATTCTGCTTTTGGTATACCTTCTAAGTCAGCTAAGTCAGCTAAGTCAGCTAAGCCAGACAGGTCCCCGCTAAATGAAGACAGAAAAAGCCTTGCTTACATTGGCGTTTTTTACTACCCTGGCGCAACTGCAGACAGCCGCCACCCTGGCCCAGGGCTGGTCCATACCGGCAGGGCAAGGGCCAGGGCAGACAGCCCGCTTCGAGAAACAAACCGATGAGCAACTGATCAGTCAGGCGAAACAGGAGACGAAGCGGAACAACGCCGAAGGGGCCCTGCAGATCTGCAACATCATCCTCAAACGCAACCCCAAGTGCACCGCCGCTTATGTCACCAAATCTAAAAATCTGGACTTCCTCAATAGGGACACAGACGCTCTCAAATGTCTTGACGAGGGCTTAAAGCTTTTGCCTAAAGCCCCCGCCCTTTATCGAGAGAAAGGGCTGATTCTCACCGCCATGAATCGCAACCAGGAAGCTCTGGAGGCCTTCAACAAGGCCATCGAGAATCACTGCCGGGAGTGGGACGTTTATCACCAGCGCTCCGTGGTTTATGGCAGTCTGAAAATGCATGCCCGCGCCATCGACGACATGTCGACCTATATAAAGCTACAGCCCAAGCGCTCTCGCGGCTTTCAGTGGCGAGCCGCCGCCTATGCCCAGAGCGGTCAAAACGATAAAGCCATTCAAGATCTGACCACTGCCATAAAGATGTCTCCCGGCAAGGAAGGTGAATTCCTGCTGGAGAGGGCTGAACTATACATGAAAGTGAAAGACTACCAGAAGGCAGTGGCAGACTATGAAGCAACCCTCAAGACAAGCCCCCTGGACGATACCATCTGGCTCAAGAAAGGACTGGCCCTGAGCAAGGCCGGGAAACTGGAGCAAGCCTTGAAAGACTTCACCGAATGCATCGAGCTGAACGGTTCCAGTACTGCCTACCGGGCCCGGGCCGACCTACTGGAGAAACTGGGCAAACAGAAAGAGGCCGCTAAAGACAGGGCCAGAGCCCTTCAACTTGAGAAAGAAAAGGCAGTGGAAAAGCTCTAGCTGGCGCCTTTTTCTATATAAAAGGATGGGAGCGCCGGTTGTCAGAAGGAAACGCTAAGCCTCGCTTAAATCGAGCTAAAGTTTACAAATTGGACATTATTATGAGCCTGTTACACACACCACTCCTCGGAGTCGAAAAATGACAACCACAGCAATCAAAAAGACCGTTGTAGAAGCCACCTGGAATCTCGCCCAAGTTCAAGCTGAAGCTGCACGCACTCTTGGACAACAGTTCATGACCATCATGAGCATTCTTCCCCAGTACGGCGAAAAAGCTGTAGAAGATTTCCGCTCCGCTATGCGCGCTCAGAAAATCGAGCACTTCAAAACCCTCGGCGTCAAAACCCCCTATGAACTCGTCAAAGCCACAGCTGAATTCGAAACCAACGTATTCGGCAGCAAAATCGAAATCTGGGGCGACGAAAAAGAAGCCGGCATGACCTACCTCACCTGCGGAATGTGGGAAGCCATGAGCAAAGCTTGCACTATGACCAAAGAGCAAGAAGCTGCCATGGGCAAATCCTGGGAAGGTTGCGTCACCGCAATGGCTGCTCAGTTCGGCTTCAAAGCCAAACTGGAAATGACCGAGAAAACAGCTACCATTACCTACACCAAGTAATGCTCTAGAGCAAATCCTGAAATCTCAAGAGAGAGAGCCCCCGGGCTCTCTCTTTTGCTTTCGCTGCAATAACTTTGCAACATTTGCGTTGTTTACTAGAAAGACCGGTTCACACCCTCTCGGCAATGCACCTGCCGAGGAACCCACCCCGAGCAAGACTGCCACTAATGGTACGGGTGATTGTAATGCCGGAAAATAAAACCAGGGATGCCGGAGCCGACGAGAATCGACCCGGAGCACCGACGCCTCTTAATGAAAAACTATTGGCTGCTCTTTTGCAGCAGGAAAAACCCAGACCTTTTCCGGCCACTGGCTTCGGCACTGTCAACTGCGCCGACTGTCATCCCAAGAAGAGCGATTACCTGAACCTGAGCGGCGTTATCTATCCCGGGGAGCGACTGCACCGGCAAGCAGGGCTCGACTTCCTGACCGCAACCGGCAAGGCGGAAGTAAAAAGACCGTCGCAAAAAGAAGTTTTCGAAGCCGCCCCGCCCGAAGAAAAGCTTGCCACCCTGATCAATCGGCTGCCGGAAAACCTACACCTGCAACTGAAAGAAAAGAAATTCAGCCTGACCACCGACTTCAAGAAACTGTCGGAGATACTGCCCGGCACCACGCTCTCAAAGCCGGCAGAACAAGTCTTGTCCGGTCTCAAGTCAATACAGATTGACGGCAACGGCGAGACTAAACTATGCCTCAAGCTGGACAGGCAAAGTCTACCGCTTACCGGCTCCGTACCGATTCTTGGCCGCCTGAAAGAAATAAACCTGGCTGATGAGAAGGGACAAATTACCTGCTCGCTGCAAACGACAATTGCCCCGGACGGCACTAGCAAGCTGCATCTAGGAAACTTGCAGGGTGTAAGCATTACACTTGAAAAAAACGACGGCACTACCTCGGTGCCGTTGAAGTGGCTGGAGTTGCAAAAGGACCAGGGCAAGACCAGTATCAGCGTCGGTCTGGAAAGTCCCTATGCGCTTATTGGTGAGAAGAAACCGGTCATACCAGTTAACCTGCCCCTGGAAAAACTAGAGGGCGGTCAAGGAATACAGGACCTGGCCGGCAACCTGCATCGTCTCAAGGAAATGGAAAGTTTGCTCAAGACAAAGGACGTCGGGCCCCTGCTGCAAGACCTGCCGGAAAAAGCCACGGCCTTCAAAGAAACCATCGCCGCCTTCCTTTCCGGCATCGAAACAATATCAAAGAAAGAGGACACGATTACGATACTGAGAAACAGTCAGGTAAAGCACAACCTGGGCGGAGTCGACCTGGTACTCAACCCCTGCCTGACCCTTAAGTTCAGCCCCTACAACCGGGCTCCGGCCATAGATAAACTGGGAGGCGTCACGGTGATGCTGCCGGTTCCCAGCGAGCTTGGTCTGGGTGATAACTTGCCTGTACCAATAGACTCCCTGCGCCTCAGCCCCAAATACGGCGGACAGAGAGAGCTGACCCTGGGCACAGGCGGCATAGTCGCCGACTATGTGCGAGTGAAAGTAGACGGCAATATGCAGGCAGTAACCGATGCAGGCGGCAACTACCTGGTGCGTACGCGCCTCATGAACCCGCTTGGTGCCGGCCGCCAGGACAAGCTCAATCTCAATCTGCGCTTCGACCAGCAGGGCAACCTCAATATGTTGCCTTCGGAGCTTCTCGACATTGTCTCGAGGGCATCAGCTCAAGGAGCTGATTTGAGCCTGAGCGGCGCAGGCAAAGTCCTCCTTTCCGGCGGCACAAAACTAGCAGCCACAGCCGGCTGGCTTTTCGGCTACTAGCAAAAGTTATGGCCGCCCTCATGGCACTGCCGGTCAATTACAGACCAACAAAAAAGCAGGTCGCCCTGCTTTTCTGCCTTTAGACTGCGCTTGCCAAAGACAACCTTAGAGATTGCCTCTCTGAGCTTGCTCTCTTTCGATTGATTCAAACAGAGCCATGAAGTTGCCTTTACCGAAACCGGTGGCACCTTTGCGCTGGATGATTTCGAAGAAGAGAGTCGGTCTATCTTGCACCGGCTTGGTGAAGATCTGCAGCAAGTACCCTTCCGACTCCCGGTCAACCAGAATACCCAGCTTGGCCAGGGCATTGATGTCTTCATCAATTTTGCCCACACGTTCAGTCAAGGTATCGTAATAGGTTTGAGGTACTGTCAGAAATTCTATGCCGCGCTTGCGCAACTCACCGACCGTGGCGATGATATCGCGGGTGGTGATAGCAATATGCTGCACGCCCGGGGCATTGTAATAGTCGATGTATTCTTGAATTTGCGACTTGCGCAAACCGGCTTCGTAAGGCTCGTTGATGGGCATCTTAATGGTGCCGCTCTTATTAGCCATAACTTTGGAAACCAGAGCCGAGTACTTGGTGCTGATATCTTCGGCATCAAAGTACTGGAAGATATGGAAGCCGAAGATCTGGCTGTAAAAATCAACCCATTTCTGCAAATTGTCGGCTTCGACGTTGCCGACGATATGGTCGATATGCACCAGACCGACGCTGTTGCCGGTCTTACCAAGAACGGTCTTGAAGCCGGGAGCGAAGCCCTTGTAATTGCTGCGATCGATAAAGGTATGAATTGTGTCGCCATAGGTCGCAACGGCAGCAGAGATGTAGGTACCGTGTTCGTCCTCAACCGTCTTAGGCTCATAGATGCTCTTGGCACCACGGGCGATAGCAGTATCGTAGCTCGCTTTCACATTGCGCACGCGCATGCCGATTCTTTTCACTCCGTCGCCATGCTGTTTCACATGCTCGGCCACTTCGTGCTTGGCCTGCATGGCTCCGGTCAATACGATTTTGACATGGTCTTGTTCCATAACGTAAGAAACGCAATCGCGGCTGCCGGTCTCCAGCCCACGATACCCGACCAGATCAAAGCCAAAGCCGCGATTGTAGTAGTAACATGCTTGCAGAGCGTTGCCCACATAGAACTCTACATAGTCGAAACCATCAATATTGATCTCTTCCACGGGATTAGCTTCTTTGAGTTTGGTAGCTTCTTTTACCATCGGAATCTCCTCGCATTGACTCCTTTCCAGAAGAGAATTTCTCCTGAATATAGGATAGCGATATTGTACTTCAGCATTGCTTAAGAATTAGACTGGCAGGCAGATCTTAGTCAAAACTAAGGAGTTGAGCGAGGCCGCAAGTACAGGCAGAAGCCAGCCTCAATGCCCTTCAACAGCAAGCGCTCAAAAACTAACGCAGCAGAAAGCTCCTTACCACCTGAATACCGGGCACAAAAAGGTAACCGGTTTTCCCTCTCTCAATGCTTGCCGGCTAGTTCCGCTTTCAATGCCAGCGCATCTTTATGATCGGGACGAACTTTGAGACAGTCATCCAGAAGCTTCAAACCTTCCTGCGAATGCGGGTCTTTACGCAATAGGCAGTAGGCAAGACCAAAATCAAAGGGCTCACGCAAGGACACATCATAGTTGGTCGCCCCCTTGATCAAACGGCGATAGTGGGGAATCGCTTCGTCGTGGCGACCGGTTTCACGCAGCGCTTCCGCCAACTTATAAGAAGCCATGGTACTGAATTGATTTCCTCTCGCCGCCCGGCGAAAGTGCTCCAGAGCCTCTTCCTTCTTGCCGAAATGATCTTTGACCTGACCGAGCATCATTTGAATGGTAAGCACCTGAGGGAAGCGCTTCTCAAGCGCTTCCAATTGTGCCACGGCACCCTTCTCATCTCCAGCCAGAGCCTTGCGCCAGGCCGCCACCGACTGAGTAGCCACCTGTTCTTCCGCCGCCATGTCAAACTTGAAACTGCCACTGGCGTCCACCTGGCTGGTAGAAACTTCCTTGCCTCCGGCAACCTGCAGCCCCTCGCCCTTTTCTACCCGCGACAAATTCATACCGCCGGTATCAACCCGTCCCGAACAGGCGCTCAGACTGCCTGTCAGAACAAGCGCAACACCCCCGGCGAGAACAGACCGAAAAGACTTGATTGAAACTACAAAAGCGGCACTAGGGCAATAATGTGGCATGACCGAATCCTTGCATAACTCTTGGTTCCTTCACCTTGGAAATGGACAGGTCACGACCGAGGGTAGCTTCCGGCAAGGGCGGCGGCGCATTCTCCATTTGCTCGTCGCCGACATAAGCCTTGTCGAGGGAGTGAGAATCCTTGGCTTTAGCCTGCATCAAGCGGATGCGATTGTTGACTTTCTGGGCATACTTTTCGGGCACTTCATTGAGATAAACAAGATCGATCAAGACCTTGGAAGCATTGAAATAATCCCCCTTTTTCTCATAGATTTCAGAGAGCGCTACTCGCAAAAGCAAGTCTTTGGGTCTTTCGTCTTTGAGAAAATTGAGGCGCCCGAGGGCTTCGTCGAGTATGTGTTTGTCGCTTGAAATGACCGAAATCTGGTGATAGGCGTGATAGAAAGTCGGCTCGGTCTCGGTGACTTGCAGATATTCCCGGGCCGCTTCTTTGTTTTGTCCGGCTTTACGCAGAGCTTCTGCCAGACTGTAGCGCAATTTAGCGTCACCGGGCTCGGCTTCTACCTTCATCTTCAAGGCACCGATGTCTTCAACATGCTCGCTGAGCCCCTGATGATGATTGACCGGCTTATGACCGGTGCCGGCACCCTGGGCCATAGAGGCAGTATGCGTGGAAGCCAGACAGGCTAGAAGCAGTGCCGCAGCATAAGGGGCTCTGGCAGGACACCGGCGATACTCTCGATTTTGCTCTTTCATCTTCGAACGACTCATGTGGCTTTCAATCTATTTTTTTGGCCCGGGATTTATCGATTAAGACCAGGCTAATGCAGAATCCTGCCCATTGTAGCCCGTCTGACGCGACAAAGCCTGACAACAATTTCTAATCACACCCAATAAGGACGCCGAAAGGAAAACAAAGTGCCCGCACAAGCAACCACTCACAGTCGGCAACCCTCCAAGTTAGGGCGCTCTGCCCTGACTTGGGGGGCGGCGCCGCCGGAGGAAGGCTAACTACGCCTTATTACAACTCTGTAATAGCTTTCCTGGCGAGCCGAGCTTTCAACGGCATGACCTTCCGATTGCACCGATGCACAAACGCTTTCCACCGGCTCCCCTTCATCCAGTAAGACGGTCAGTTGCTCGCCGGCGGCCATCTTATCCAGCTTGAGGCGAGTTTTGACGAAATTCATTGGGCATTTGACACCGCGCAGATCAAGCTCTTCCATTCTCTCCCTCTATTTAGCCTTGGTCACAGCAATTCTTTCTCAAAACATACTTTCGGCAGGCAGGTATCGGGGCTCGGACAGTCCTTGAGACCGGTGTAACGACGCCATTCCTTCAAGAAGCACTCCCGTCCCCGTACATAAGCGCCAAGCCTGGTAAGAAGTTCCTCGGCACCGGTATCGTTGTCGGCCGCCAGACAGAACAGGCAGAGTAAGTGCTCCTCCTCGCCCAGAGCCAGATTCAAGACCTGCTGCCGCAAACACAACTGCCCCTGACAGAGCGCGCAGCGCTCCGCCATTCCCTCCATCAATTGAACTGCACAACCGGTCAAAGGCCACATCCCCAAGTGCTTTAATGCAAACCAAGTTTAACCCCTCCCGCCCCTAGAGGAGTCATCGGCTTCCAGCCAGGAACGGAAAGAGAGCGCGAAGATAAGACGCGCTTAAGCTAGTCGACTTTAGTGGGAAGGCTACGCAGTTCCCGGGATCTTCCACCCTTACCAAAATGAATATATAGAGTTAATCTTGCTGCAAGCGTTGCCAAGAGGAACAAGCGATTGGCCTTCACCCCCGAAGTAGCAATCAGGACAGCACAAACTCCCGCTTCTGACGCGCTCGATAGAGCGCTTTTGGACTCATCTAGAGTCGGCTTTAATGCCGGTAAGACTTCAGATCAAGGTCGAGAGCCGCAGAAGACTGAGAATGACAGTGCCTCCGTGCGTCTTGTGCAAGAAATGCAGGAGCAGGGCAAAGCGCAAAAGAGCGGCATCGCCGCTAATGCGGAAAGCAAGTCTGAGACAGCAGACAAGCCCGGGCCGGCAACTGAAACCAAAGACCAGTTACGCCTCTCAGGACTGGGCACCCTCACTGCCGAACAGAAATTCAGCGGCATGAAATTAGCAGAGCCCGGTTTTGCAGCCACCGGAGCCGACAAGTCTAAGCCCGGCGGTTTCGCTCACACGGCCATCGAAGTCGGGTCCAGCCTGACGGCCGGTATTGGCGGTACGGTAACCTTCTCACTGGCCCGCACAGCGCCACTGCCGCCCATGGCCAAAGCCCTGACACTGCCTGTAGCCATGCTGGCCGGCGGTGTCTTGAAATACGGTTCCAAAACAGCTCTCGAACATGCCGCCCTGCCCCCGGAAGAGCGCACCGCTTCCAGCGCCGACCTGGCCTGGGGCGCCGTTGATGCCGTTTCCGGCATCGGCGCCTCCACCGTGGAAAAGATGGTGGCCACACGCTATTTCACCAGCCTGGGACGGGCGGAGTTGGGGGCCACAGTAGCGGCGCCGGTAGCGCAACATGCCGGCTACATGCTGGCCAAGGAATCTCTTTCAAACGGTATCAAATCGAACATGGTGCGCGGTATCACTGGTGGTGCAACAGGCGCCGCCATCTGGAGCCTGCCCCACCGGACCAGCGAAAACTGGCAGGAGATCAAGCAAGCGCCCTATCAGGGGCTGTCGAAGACCGCCACGCAACTGGTGGGCGACACCGGGCTGGGTGCCTTCATGGGCGGTGGCTTAGGCTTTGCCGGCACCACCATCGTACGCTACAAAGATGTAGCCGGCAAACTGAAAGCAGCCGTCATGCCGGAGAAAAATTTGCTGCGCCTGGACAACTATCACATCAACGACTTCCACTCCAACACCGAAATCATGCCGAGGCTGACCACCCTGGTGGGCAGGTTGCAGCAAGATTCGGCAAGAAGAGGTGTTGATGCTCGTTTCATCGTACCCGGCGATGTCGAGTCGGGGCGGGTGAATTTCGCCTTTACCAAAGGCGGCCAGATTGAAAATGAAGTATTGATGCGGGCCGGTGCCAAGGAATTTGTACCGGGCAATCACGCCTACGATGCCCCGGGCGGCAAAGGCGACGTGGCTCGTTATCCGGCCGTGATGGAGCCCCTCCTCCAGAAGCATCCCGATGTATCACTACTGGCCGCCAACCTGGATGTAAGTGCTTACCCTCAGTACCAGCGCATCCTCAAACCCTACACCGTGCGCACGGTTGTGCAGGACGGCGTCGAGCACAAAGTCGGCACCATCGGCTTGACCACTGAAGAAGGAGCCATCGAAGGTCTCAAGTACATCGATGCCCAGCAGGCGGCAGAGAAAGCCATTCGCGAACTGAATGCTCAGGGAGTAAAAATCATCAACATCCACTCCCACCTCGGTCTGGGAGAAGACATCAAACTGGCTCAATCTCTCATTGCCAAAGATCTGAAGGTAGCGGGCATCTTCAGCGCCCACTCCCACGATACTCTTTTGAGACCGCTCTGGGTCGGCACACGCCAGGCTTCAGCCAATCAGCCGGAGAGCAGTTTCAAAGCCCTGATTCCCTTCTTACGCTCCAGAAATTCCGGCACTTTCGAAATACCCATCGTCCAGGCCGGCGACAGCGGCAAATGGGTAGGGGAATTGCGTCAGGCCATTCGCCCGGACGGCACGGCACATCGCTACCAGACTACAGGCCGCCTGCACCAGGTCTCCAGCGACATACCGGAAGATGCCGGGGTGCGCCGCTTCCTCGATGAGAACCTGGCCGACATCAATGCTCTCAAAGCTGAAAAATACGAAGCTACGGCCGTGAGCCCCTATGAAGTGGCCAACAGCCGCAACCGCGAGACAGCCATCGGCAACCTGATGGCCGACGCCATTCATTCCGGTCTGCAAAGACGCCTGGGCGACTCCGCACCACAAGCGGTGATGGTACACTCGGGCGGTATTCGAGCCGACATACCGGCCGGACAACCGCTAACGCGACTGGATATTGCCAATATCGTCATGAATGCCGGTAAGCGAGAAGGCGAACAGAAAGAACTGGTGATGGTGACACTCAAGGGCAGCCAACTAAAAGACGCCATCGAGTACGGACTGAGAGAACGAGCGACACCGGCGGCACCAAGTTGGACACAGAAGCTGAAGTCGCTCTTCCAGGAATCACACTCCGAACTAGTGGATGAACCTGGAAACTTTGTTCAAACAAGCGGCATTCGCTACGCCTTCGACACCACCAAGCCTGGTCTGACACCCCTGAGTTCCGGTCAAAGAGTAGTAGATCTGCAAATACGCAATGCCAAGGGACAATTCGAACCGTACAACCCGGACAGCAACTACACCATCGCCACCAGATTCCACCCCCTCGAAAAATGGTTTAAGCACAACATCTTCGGCCAGGGCAAGACCCTTGAGCAAGTGCATAAGGAAGTAAATGCACAAGCTATTCAAGTCTCCCAGGTAGATTTGATTGGCGAATACATCGCCGGCAAGACCATTGATCCTGTAAAATTTAGTGCCGTAGAAGGTCGTATCATAGACCGCTCTCCCGGCGCCGCCGGTGAGATAATGCAGCCTGGTAAGTCACTCTTCACGCAACCGGTCGTGGCCGGTACGGATAGCCCCAACAAGAAAGATAGATAATGCCCTCCAGGTCTGACGACTTGCTTCTGGCCAGGCTAGTGGCCTGTCCGGTTGTAGTACTTACGGCCGCCCCACCCGACGGTGAGGGCTACCTGGCCATGGTCAGTTCCCTCAGCTACGCCGACCTTTCACCGGTTTTGTTCGCCACCAATCTCTCAAAGAGCAGTCGCACCGGCGCGGCCATCCTGGCAAGCGGAAAAGTGACCGTCTCAATCATGGCCGACCACCATCAAGAGGCCCTCTGCCGCCTCAGCAACAAATCTCAGCCATGCCCCTTGTCGGCCGCCGGCTTTACCCTCAGAAAAACAACCTTTGCACCGGGTATAGCTGACGCACTAACAGTCTTTACAGCCGCCGTGAAAGAAAGCCTGCCCTTACCCTCAAGTACCCTGATTGTCCTGGCACCGATGGAAAGAACCCTGGAGGGCAACGTCGAGCAGCAAAAGCCTCTGATCCGCTACAATCGCAGCTATAGAATTTTGGCGGGCGAATTTGCAGAGGCTGAGGATGCTTACCCGGTCTGAAAAAACAAGAAACCGGCAGACGGCAAATTTCAGGTCAGGGTCCCGGAACCGCGGTCCTTGCAGCCTGCTTCCGGCGCTTTCCCTCAGTGTCTTAGCAGTAGCATCGGCTTCGGCCCAAAATCAATTAAGCAATCAAGCAGCCCCCCAAACAACACAGCAAGCCCAGCCGGGCTTGCCCGCCCTGAAGGGAACCCAGGGCGCAAGGGATAATCTGGACATTCTTTATCTGGGTCGCAGTCACTATGCCGGCGGCAGGCTAGCGGAAGCCCTGGCCGCCTTTCAGGAATTTGCGCGGCTCAAGCCCAACAACCTGGCCGCTCACTTCTGGTTAGGCACCGTATATGATGAAATGGGCCGCTCTCGCGAAGCCCTCGATGAATACTCCCAGGCGCTCCGCCTGGCCGCTTCGGTAGGCATGGACTCCCCGGAATTGCGCATCAATCTGGGCAACCGCCTGGCCCGCGAAGGTTATCTGAAAGAATCACTCTTCGACTACCAGCGCAGTCTGGTCATCGACAAGCGCTATGCCCTGGCCTATCTGGGTGTGGCCAAATGTCTCCTGGCTCAGGGCGACAATCAAGGCGCGCTCAAAGCCCTCGATCAGTACCAGCAAGCCGGCGGCAACGACGTCAACGCCATACTTCTGCGAGGGCTGACCCTGGCCAGCCTGGGTAGAGGACTGGAAGCACAATATCACTTACGGCTCTTTCTCAAGCAAGCCATTCCCGGTCTGGAAAACACGCCGGGCAGGCCTAGCACTGCCGGCGGTATCAATACCAGCAATGAGGCAGTGGAACTGGCGCGCAAAACCTTGAGCACGATTTCCGACTTGTAACGTCTCGTCGGCAGGTGACGTTAAGCGACGGCAAGGGCGAACCAACCTTCCTTAATTGAGCTTGAAGTAATTTCCCGGGCAATATGCATAAAATAGCCCCTCACAACAATTTCAACCGAGGGCCCCGAGCCCCGCAAGAAGAAAAGCCTTGAAGAAACCAGAACTGCGCATTGAAGCAGACGAATTAGGCGAAATGGAAGTACCGATGCATTCCCTCTGGGGAGTGCGCACGGCGCGCTGGCTGAGCCGCTCCCGGGCCGGCGCCATGCAATATCAAGAGACCAGACTGCATCCCCTCATGGTGGAAGCCCTGGCCTTAACCTATAAAGCAAAACTAGCCCTGGCCCGTAGCGGCGATGCCGGAGACAACGGCGCAGACGGCGCCGCCCTGCAAGCAGCAACAACTCTGAAAGGGCAAGTGCTGGACGAAATCTTAAATGGTCAGCTCAAAGATCAACTGCTGGTAGACCTGCGCCTCTCGCCCCTGGGAGAAGCTGTATTCGACAATCTCAACGAAGTTGTTGAGGGGAGAGCTAGAGAGTTACTCGGACTGAGAGCCCATGAAGGCCGGCAAGGGGCGCAAATCAAAAACAAGCCACTAGCAACAGCCAGTGGCAAAGCCGCCGCGCGCCTGCCCCTGACCGGCGCTTCCTATTTTCTGGCGGCAGTAAGACTGGCAGCCAATCTGGCCCTGCGGGATCTGGAGTCCACCTTGCTCGATCTGGAGAGGCTGGTGCGCAGACAGTCTCTCACCCTGGAAAAGGGTCTGCGCCAGATGGGGCGCGAGAGCCGGGAAGAATTAGCACCGGCAACCGTCTTCAGCCTTTTCGGCAATGCCGCCGAGCGAAATCTTAAAAGACTGAAAGAAACCCGCAATAAACTTCTGGAGCTGTCCCTGGATGCTCCCAAAAACTATCAGTATGCCTTCGCTCTGGAGTTGGCGAATCTGACCGGCATGCCTTTCCGCGAGGCTGAGCAGACAACCTCGCCGGTAGAGACAGAGAAAAGCGGCGACACACTTTCGCGGCAGGCGGTGATGGATTTGCAGCAAGTGGCGGCCATGCTGAAAGAACTATCTATAGATATCTCTCACATGTGCCAGGTCTTGAGCGGACTGAGCGAAAGCTTCACCGACAGCACTGTTGAAAGCCCGGACCGGCTTACTTCCCATTCCAGCACCCTCAGCCTGGCCTGTTTGAGGGTGCAGGCTGAGGAAATGCAAGTCAGCCTGGCCCTGCAAGCCGACATAAACCGCAGCGCCTGTCCGGCCATAAGCCTGGCGGCCCACGGCATCTTAAGCAGCAGCGACGCCCTCAAAAGCGCCCTCAAAAGTTTCAATCAAGGTTATCTGAGTCGCCTCAAACTTAGAAACTAGATGAGAATTTGAACAGGCTCAGTTAATAATATAGGCCGCCCCACTTTACAAGCCGGTTAACATTTAAGTTTGCCCCCGGGCGCTGCCCGTAGTACCACTGGTAGTATCAGCCACCAAAGCTGCTAAGGACCCGGGGTTGTCGTCCAATATATTTTATCTTGGCGCCTGACCGTGCATTTCTGCCCTTTTCCAGCGCAGCCAATATCGGCGAAATATCGAAACAATAACGCCAGGCAATAACAAGTACTACCAAAAGGTCTGAGAGCCGGGCAATTATGAAAGCGATTTGATCTGGCAAATCGTTCAAATTTGGTTACCATTAGTACCCGCATGGCATCTTGCTCACTGAAACCGGCCCATGCATCTATATAAGACGGGTGAGCAGCGCTATTTGGCGTTTTTGGCAGATTCTTCCCTGGAGACTATAGCCTTTATGTTCAGTGGTTACCGTTTCGAAATGATTGTCGGTTGTATGAGCGCCGGCAAATCCAGCGAACTGATCAGACGAATCGAAAGAGCGCGGTTGGCTTATTTACCGACCATCATCCTGAGACCGGCCACCGATACGCGTTCCAAGCCCAATCATGTGGAATCGCGCAACGGCATGACCTCCCAGGCCATAGTCGTGGAAGACGTCAAAGATGTGCTCAAGTATTCCTCCCACGCCGTGGTAATCGGTCTCGATGAATGCCAGTTCTTCGGCGACGGCGTGATAGATGTAATTCAGACCCTGCTGCGCCAGAAGAAGAAAATCATTGCCTCCGGTCTCGACCTCGACTACCGCGGCAAGCCTTTCGGCCCGGTACCAACCCTTCTGGCCATGGCCGACCGAGTCGACAAGCTCCTGGCCGTCTGCCGCAAGTGCGGTTCCGACTTCGCCTGCCGCACCCAGCGCCTGGTGCACTCAAGTGAACAGATTCTGGTCGGCGACGCTCAATACGAAGCCCGCTGCATTCACTGTTTTGAACCGCCGGGTGAATACCAACTGCGGCTGGATTTGCCTAAAGTTGAGCAGGCAGTGCCTACCCTGGTGCTGGCAGGCGAAACTGTAGAGATGGCCAGCTAAGAATCCGTTACAAACCATCACTCTTCTTGACAGCCCTCCTAAACCTGGGGGGCTGTTTGTTATTGCTGCTACGGGCGAGCATCAAATACAAAGAAGCTCTTAACACCGCTTAATCTGAATCAGACAGGCGTTACCGCCATAGCTCGATGGGAATACACCACAAGTCAACGCAAAATCCGGCGCTCTAATTAACTTAACAGGACCGGCTCTACTCAAAAAACCTATCTATCGCTTGAAACTACCAAATATTGCTACCGGAGTTTTCTTACTATGATTTCCTTCCAGAATTTTCTTCAACAAATCAAACAGATTATCAAGACCAGCAGCCATGGTCACACCGAGCAAGCCAAGGAGACCGCCGAGGTCAATCCCTGGCAGCAAAACCTGGAGCGCCTGGCCGAAAAGCACGGCAGTGAACTGAAAGAAACCAACCCGCAAACGGTGGAAGAACAGTTCCAGGTTCTAATCGAACAAGCCAAGATGGAAAAGACCAAGGACGCCCTCAGAAAGCAACAAGAAATTCTGCAAAAAGGTGGCCAGCGTTCTGCCCGCATCAACGACAGAACAGTAACAGACGCCAAAGCCTGGTGGGGACAAGCCGTGGCCACCTGGGACCCGGAAGACAGCAAAAATGTGACAATGGAAGACCGCCGCATTCCCAGACAACATAAATGGTTCAATCAGTAAAGCAAAAGTTATCCTCAGTTTGAGGCCAAGATCCTGGTGGTATGATCGGTGCAGGTATTTGCAACGGCATAGATAAAACGCCAACTTAAATCGTTGATTTAATGGCGTTAAATGGGGGTCTGATGCTAAAACATTCGGCTTTGCTACTTTCCACGGCAGCCTTGCTGGCTACATCCAGCAATCTGTTAGTACAAGATGCAGCCATGGCTAAAGGAAAAGCGGCACGCTCTCGGCAGGGGCACGCTTACCTCGTACCACCTCCACCGGCTTATGCGCCGTCCATTTTGCCGGAACTGCGCCGCCAGGCCTCCCATCCCACCGGTACCAACAGCCGGGTCATCGAAGAAGCCGATGCCAGCCAGGCTGAATCTACCGAAGCCGCCAAGAAATACATCTACAGCACTAATGGCCAGGAACCTAAAGCTGTTCGCCAGAACAAATACGTCACCATCTGGAACAGCAAAAGCTAGCCTAGCCGCTGTTGATGAACGGCGAAAAACCTCAATCGAAAAACAATCCAAATCAACGGTCATTTACGGGCGCGCTCATCGATGACCGTTTTTACATGCAGTTGCTCTTAGGCAGCGGTGCCGCTGCGATTCATTATTTTCAGAGCTTGCAGTTCCACATTCAATAACCGGCGCTTCGCCAAAATCATCAAGTCGTACAAAATGCCATAACTGGCCCATTGGCTCGGAATCAAGCAGAATGGGAATATTGTCCGGGGACAAGAATTACGAGCAGGGCAATTCGGCTTCTGAAAATGGCAAAATCCTTCAGCTCATTCGAAAACCATGAAACGGCTTCCATTGCCGATGGTGCCTCCAATGGTCTGCCCTTTGGAGAGGGCGACATTCTCGATGGCACCTATATTCTGATCAGGCTCCTGGGTTCCGGCGGTATGGGAGCCGTGTATGAAGCTCGCCACCAGATATTAAATCGCCCCTACGCCATTAAAATTCTCATGGCCAGTCCCTTCAGTCAGGAAGCCTGGAAACGCTTTCAATCAGAAGGAAAAGCCCTGGCTCGCCTGAACCATCCCGGCATAGTCGGCGTACACAACATGGGTGTCGATAAAGAGCAGTTCCCCTACTACGTTATGGACCTGCTATCCGGCACTGACCTGGCCAGATACTTGAAGCAGAGCGGACCAATGCCGGTAGCGGAAGCAGCGGCACTCTTTCAACAGCTCGCCGAAGCTCTATCTTCTGCCCATAAGGCCGGAATAATTCACCGGG
Source organism: Candidatus Melainabacteria bacterium (assembly GCA_016212515.1). GTDB lineage: Bacteria > Cyanobacteriota > Vampirovibrionia > Obscuribacterales > Obscuribacteraceae > Obscuribacter. Next base: position 17,363 of record JACRFZ010000047.1, on the reverse strand, counting down.
ACATAAAACCATCGAACATCATAGTGCAACCAAACCAACGCAACGGCAAACTGGAAACCAAACTGGTCGACTTCGGCATCGCCAGACTAACTGACAATTCCAGCCGCCAATCACAAAATCAAACCGCCACCGGACTTGTTTTCGGCACGCCCTATTACATGAGCCCCGAACAGGGAGAGGGACTACACGTAGACGAAAGAGCCGATATCTACTCCCTGGGCTGCACCCTTTTTGAAGCCCTGACCGGTAGAGTACCCTTTGCCGGAGAAAACGCCTTTGCCACCATCTGGATGCACCAGACCGCACCACCACCCAGCCTGGCGCAGGCGACGGGGCGTCAGTTTCCACAGTCTATAGAGAACTGCCTCAAGCGCATGCTGGCAAAAGCACCGGCAGAGCGCTATCAGAGTGCCGAGCAACTGGCTCACGATCTATCTCGCATAGCCAGGGGCAAAACTATAGGCACCACTGCCGGGTCGACCCTCTCGCCGGAAACGAGCCCCCTCTCGCTCGAAAGGAGCCCCCTGTCTCACATGGAAGATGAGGACAAAACGCCCTTTCCTGTGAGAAGAACAGCCCCACGATTCACCCCCCGGCAGGAATCGCAGGAGAGGCAAGCGCTTCCTCGAACATTCCCCTGGCAGACCCTGAGAATTCTATTGCTGGCCGTGGCGACCCTAATGTGCATCACGATGCCTCTGCTCTATTTTCTACCCTCCATTTTCAAGACCGCCCCCAGCACTCAGAGCAACCCAGAGAGCCGCAAAACCAGTGAGGATCTATCACTTTCCAGTGACCCCGACCTGGAACTGGTAAGAGACTTCACAAAGACAGAAATCCCGCCAACTCCTTTTCTGGAAGACCCAGAGGGGAACAAAAACCAACTCTTGCGCTTCCCCGACCAGCACTATTTCGGCTACTTCACTCGAAACGGCGGGAAACCCCAAAAAGCTCAGAAAAATCAGACTATCAGTGCCAACGACAATATAGGGCTCTACCTACAGTGTTGCTGTACGCCCTATCCCAAACTACTAAATCACTACAGCCAAAACACTATCTCCACCCTGGAACTGCCTACCTACAGCGTGGCTGAAGTCTGCGGCATACTGGGTAAAGACTGGTCGCACCTGGAACACCTGTGCTTCTACAACTCTCTCATCAGGCATGATCAATGGGATGAATCAATAATCAAACCGACCGAGTTGAAAGACATAGACAAACTGACTAAGTTAAAGTCTCTTGGTCTCTGCTCCCAGCTAGACGGAGCCGACATCGCCAGAATGAAATTGTTGAACACACTCACCGGGCTGAAACTAAAGAAAATCCAGAATCTTCCCGCCCTTCTGGAATGCCTGAACTCGCACCCTCAGCTCACGGAACTGACCCTGGTAAAGGTACCCCTGAACAAACAGTCTCTGGAACTACTTAGACAATGCCGCTACATAAAGAATCTGACCATAATGGAAGGCGAGATAGGCCCCGAGGATGCAATCAGCCTCTCTAAGATGAAAGCCATTCACTCATTGCGTATCACTTCAAACTGGAATGAAGCGGAAAAAAACAGGGTAAAGAGAGCACTGAAGACGCTTAAACTGGAGCTGAGTACCTACCGAACCGGTCAATACTATTAGCCGAAAGCGATGCACCAGATTAGGAGGTCTGATAATTGTGCAACGTTTTGGGGCTAAATGGGTAAAACTAATAGGCCCGTGCTATTCTCGCCTGACCGACCTCGACAAAAGTGACAACCAAGCGCCTAACCACAATAATTTTCATCCTCATCCTCACCTTCGCAACTTCCGGGCAAGAGGCGTCGGCCCGGCGCGCCTATTCCAGTTACGGTGATGTTGACGAAAAAGTTCTAGACGAGATCTTGCACGGCAAGAAACCGGCGGCGAAGAAAAAAGCAAGCCGCCCCCGCAGCAAGAGCAAACAGAGCCAACCACCCAATACCACGGGCGGTGCCATTACTATTGCCCCGATTGAGACTGCAACATCGAAAGGTCGCAGAAATTCCGGCAGCACCACCCCGCCAGCCAGCGGACCAAGTGAAGCCGAGCGCCACAGCCTACTATCAAAGCTTTCTCCCGTACCGGAAATGGCACCGCCGACTTCCCTGGATATGGTCAAAGCCAGACAGACCCAACACGAATGACGTCCAAACACTTTTAGTTAGCATACGAATCAGGCAAGCGTGACAGAAGAAGAATACAGACCAGACGACAATCTTGAGGCTCAGGCAAAAAATGCCGAAGAGCCTCAGCCGCGCCAAAAGACAAAACGCCAGAGCTATGCCCCCAGCCTCAACAAGTTTGAAAAACTTTTTTCCGTCACCGGTTTTCCACCCCCCAGAGACAACCTCGATCCCAACAAGAAAAAAATCACTCAGTTGGAATGGCTCATGCCAGACTATGAGAGTGAGTCGGACGGCGAAGCAAAGGAAATCAAAGGACTGGCCGAAGAATTAGAATCGGCCGCCGGCGTACAAAAACGCCAGGAAGCGGAGAAACCGGCGCCCAAGCCCGTCGATCCCACCCACGGTTATCCTGCCGCCCCAAAGCCGGTGCCACCTCCGGCACCACCACCGGCGCCGATGCCGCAACCAGAAATTCCAGAGCTACCGCGTTCCTTGCATGTGGAAATACAAAGACCGGCTCCTGAAAAGCCGGCTGAGCCCATGCCCCACCAGTCAGTTGAGAGACCGACACAGGACCCTTCCCGAGAAGGCTATTCCCGTGAAGCCCTGGCTAAAATTCCCACGCCAAAAAATACCGGAGAAGCCCCCAAGCCATCTACCCGTGCCCGCAGCGAAGCGCCCAAACAACCGCCGGTGGAAGCCACACCGGAACCGCGAAGAGTTAGTCGCTTACCAAAGGCCTTTGCAGTTCCCGAAGAAGATAATGATATAGCGATGGACCAAAACAAAAGAAAACTTTCGGCAGCAAGAGCAAGCCGCCCGCCATCACGGTTCTCGCACCTACTGGAAAGCCGCAACGGCAAAATTGCCGCCATCGCCGGCGGTAGCATACTGGCAGGCTTCACTATCGGCATCATTGCTTTCCTGATCATGCCAAAGAAAGAGTCGGTCGAAAGTACCAGTCCGGCAAAACCGGTGCAAACCGTGAAGAAACCAGCCCTCACCCTGCCCTTTGTCAAACCGCAGTACAAGACCACGGAAGAGGCGGAAACAGCCGCCGACACAGCGCTTCTTTCCGGCAATCTGCAAGAAGCGATGGAAGCACTCAATCAGGGGCTAAAAATAAATGCCGGCAGTAAAAGCCTCATGCAGAAGCGCGGCTTGACCTATCTTTTAAAAAAGGAATACACTGAGGCTCAGCACGATCTGGCCGAGGTACTAACTACCAATCCAAGATTTCTACCGGCTCTCTTCGACCGGGCGGCGCTCTCCTTTGCCCAGGAGCACTACAAGGAAGCGCAAAGCGACTACAACTTAATCCTGGCTATTGAACCGGGCAACGCCGACGCCCTGCTTGGACTCAGTCTCTGCAAGTTCAAGCAAAAAGACAGCGAAGCCGGTCTAACTACCCTCAGTCGCATCACCACAAGAGAGCATGATTACAGCCCGGCCCACAGAGCCGCCGGCGAAGAATTTCTCCGCAGTGGCGACTATGACCGCGCCGAGGCAGCCTTCAGCCGGGCCCTGGAAAAGGACGGCAAGAACGCCGACCTATATGCCCTCAGAGGGCGAAGCAATTTGCTCAAGGGAAACAACCAGCAAGCGGTGAAAGACTTTGAAGAAGCGGTGAAGCTGGCGCCGGACAATGCCAATTTCAAAAGCGACCTGGAAGTGGCCCGGAAAGAAAATTGATTTTGGGCATTTGCTGGAGAAGACCTTACTATCTGTTTTCCGATAGGGAGTACAGAGGGCTTCAGGGCGTCCCTTTAGGATCGGCAATTATGTATTCCAGGACAGGCCGCTGTGCTGCAGAGCCATCTCGCCTTGCGGCCGCTTCTCTTCTCTCCTCTTCTTCCATCCCCCTGATGGCCTGAGCCAAACTTCTTGCATCTGCTTCTTTCGCACGTTGCTCGGCGACTTCAGCTTCGGACTGAAACAAAACAGCGCTTAGAGATACAGCAATAAGGAAACTTCCTAATGCTCCAATGAAAATGGAAAAGAACCGTATAGCTCTCATGAAAAACGCCTCGCCCCTCCTTCAATCTTATCACTGCAGCCGAGTGCCAAACCGGATGTGGAGTTGCTTATCTCAAAGCCCAAAGTGAGAGTCTGCAACACGTGCGTAGAGGAGTTGTTAGTTAAGTGCTTAGACAGCAGCCAATATCGCGAATCGAGACTTCATGAACTTTGTACGTTTTGTTCCTTCATGGCCAAGAATCCCTTTCTACAGTTGGGAAAAAACCCAAACGAAATGGTCAGAAACGTCGGCGGTCCAGAGGTCTGGATATGCCAAGATTGTTTAACTATCTGCGAAGAGATTGTCATGGAAAAACTTCAGAGATAGTCTTAAACTTCAGCCGTTTACGACTGCGAACCCACCCCGGTATCAGCATCCCCAATTCCAGGCTGAGGCGCAGCGGTGTTCTCTCCACCTTCAACTTGCGGCGTTACCGACTCAACTACAGCCGCAACCGCGGCCGTATCTCCAGCCGTCGCCTCCGGCATAACTGATGCAACTTCCCCTGCCCCAGCTTGAGTTTCAGCCAACGCTTCTTTCGGTGCCTCCGCTACCTCGGGCTCCGTATCGACTTCATCTTCATCTTCATCGTCATACTCATCATCGGCCTCCATCACGGCAGGCTCAATTCCTTCGGGCGGCGGCACATAAACGGGCAGGGTCGACTCCTTCTCAAAACCCAAATTCATTATTTGTCTCTGGTCGGGAAAAGACCGCACCAGAACCCGGGGAGGATAGGAGCCGTAATCTTCCTCAATGCGATTTTTCAATAGCGCAAAGGCACGAGCCAGGCTGCAAACGCCAAGACTTTCATATTGCCCTTCCTGACCTTCCCGAAAGAATTCCAGATAGTCAGCGCGTGGCACACTGCTGCGCCGGCCTTGCGGCACAATCGCTTTTGTATAGATTGAGCCCGTGCTAAGGTCCTGCACAACTTCCAGGGTCGGGGCAAAGAGACTATCCTTGGTCTCGATGGCAATGCGCTCAGAGTCTTGCTCATAAGCGAGGTTGATGGCGGCCAGATTGAAGAGCTTCATTTCAAAATAACAGGGATGGTCCGGAGGTAATTGAAAATAATCCCAGGCTCCATTCTTCAATACCAGAGGCTGCATGGGAATTGGACGAGCATCCTGCCAGAGCGACGCGGAGATTTCCATCATCAGCATGAGTGCCGAGATATCGTCGCCATCGGCCACAAGGATGCGGTCGGCCGACGGAGCCATGGCCACCACCGGTCCGGTCAAAAGGTCAGGCACCCTGGTGAATATCTCCGGCATCAAAAGCCGAGCCGAAGTATGCACGTCAGGCCAGGTGGCCACAAAGAGCTTGATGCCGGGCTCGATCTGTCGAAAATCCGTGGGGCTTATGGCTTGCAGGTTGGCGGTGGCAATTTCCATAGCAGCCTTAATGGACAAATTCCAGGTGCCAAGCTCCACATCACGTACATGCACATAGCTTTCGCCCTGATCATAAAGTAGACCGACGGCAAGCTGCTCTGCCAGAGGCAAATAGACCAGCTTGCCGTTATAACCCTTGGAAGCATTGGAACGACCAAGCGGTCTAGACTCCAGAATATCGGCATTCTTACGGCCGAATGTCACTCGGGCGCGCACGCAGGGGAAGAGAGTGCCCTGCAACATTGCAAGCACTCGCTTTCTTTCTCTTTCTTCTGCTGTCTCTCTCAACGACCTTCGCTAGATCCTTTCTACTATCATGGCGATTCCCATACCGCCGCCAATGCAAAGGCTGACGCAACCATAGCGAGCTTTGCGCTTGACCAGTTCCATGGAAATGGAAAGAAGCAATCTGGCACCGGTGGCACCAAAGGGATGACCGAGGGCTATGGCGCCGCCATTGACGTTAACTTTTTCACGGGGCAAGTTCAACTCTTTTTCGCAGGCAAGATATTGCACGGCAAAAGCCTCGTTTATTTCAAAAAGATCGATCTGGTCCATCTTCAAACCAGCTTTCTCAAGGGCCATCGGAATGGCAGGCACCGGACCGATACCCATAATCTCCGGCGGCACACCTGTCACCGCCCACGACACTACTTTCACCAGCGGATTCAAGGAAAGTTTTTCGGCAGTAGCGGCAGATGTAACCACCATTGCTGCCGCACCGTCTACAATACCGCAAGCATTACCGGCTGTTACTGAGCCGCCTTTGCGGAATACTGGTTTCAACTTTGCCAGGCCCTCGAGAGTCGTCTCGGCCCGGGCGTGTTCGTCTTTCTCAATGACGACCTTGCCTTTCTTTGATTCCACCTCAACCGGCACAATCTCTTCTCTCAAACGGCCGCTCTGCATAGCCTGGGCAGCCAGGGTCTGACTGCGCAGGGCGAATTCATCTTGATCTTCGCGGCTGATTTTATACTTCTCTTGAAGATTCTCGGCGGTCTCACCCATGGAGGCTTTGGCATAGGTGTCGCGAATATCGAGACCGTCCCACAGTTCCATGTGACCCATGCGACCACCCCAGCGGTTGCTCCAGTTGCTATAGGGGGTCATAGAAAGAGCATCGGTGCCGCCTGCCAGCACCACAGAAGCCATGCCTGCCTGGATCTGCATGGCAGCAGTGGCCACGGCGCTTACCCCGGAGCCGCAAAGCAGATTGAGGATGTGACCGGGAGTACTCTCCTTCAAACCATTGCGCAAGGCTACGTGGCGCGCCAGATAAATGGCGTCTTTGCTGGTTTGGATGACATTCCCCATTACTACCGAGTCGATAAGTTCCTTATCCACGCCGGAGCGCTCGATAGCTCCCCGCCCGGCCTCCACGGCAAGATCGGTAGCACTTTTCGTGGCAAGCCCGCCACCGAAGGCTCCAAATGCCGTTCTGGCGCCATTGACAATCACTATCTCGCTCATGGGAAACAACCTTTCTAAAATACGATCGGAAGATACTGCAAATGCCCCCTTAGTATCGCACCCTCGAAGACCCGGTCACCCTAGACAGTTATCAGACAGTGCGACGCCTGCCCGAGAAAAGGCGGGCGATACGAGCACTTTACATCCCAAAGCTTAGGCAATCATAAAACATCTATCAAGAGCATATAGTTCTGACATCTTGTCAGGCTAAAATTTCCGAAGTGCCGCAATGGCTTTCATAACTAATTGGAGGGTCGAACCTTGGCTAAGGTTGGAATACCGAAAGAGATCAAAGACAACGAATACCGCGTTGCCATCACTCTGGCTGGAGTCAAATCGCTTGTTTCAGACGGGCACACCGTCTACATCGAAAAGAATGCCGGTATCGGCAGCGGCATGACCGACGACGAATACAAAGCCGCAGGAGCAAAAATTCTTCCTGATGCCGCTTCCGTCTTCGGCGAGTCCGACCTGATCCTGAAAGTCAAAGAGCCCCAGGCGCAAGAAGTGCCCATGCTCAGAAAAGGGCAGTTGCTCTTCACTTACCTGCACCTGGCAGCCATGCCCAAGCTGGCCCACGACTTGGCCAAGACCGGCGCCACCTGTGTAGCCTATGAAACCGTGCAATTGGCCAACGGCCAACTCCCCCTTCTCACCCCCATGTCTGAAATCGCCGGACGTCTGGCTACTCAGATCGGCGCCAACTACTTAGAGCGCCCCATGGGTGGTCGCGGTGTTCTCCTGGGCGGCGTGCCCGGCGTAGAACCCGGTGAAGTAATCATCGTCGGCGGCGGTGTCGTCGGCACCAACGCTGCCAAGATCGCTGTTGGTCTGGGCGCCCGCGTCACCATCTTCGATCTGTCGCTGGAAAGACTGCGTTACCTTGATGACGTCTTCGGCGGTCAGGTTCGCACCGTATTCTCGGTCGGACACTACCTGGAAAGCCTCCTGCCCCACGCCGACCTCGTCATCGGCGCCGTACTCATCCCCGGCAAACAAGCTCCCAAGCTGGTTACCCGCGAGATGGTCAGCAAGATGAAGAAAGGCGCTGTCATCGTCGACGTAGCCATCGACCAGGGCGGTTGTATCGAAACCATCAAAGCCACCACCCACTCACAGCCGGTCTACGAAGTCGACGGCGTTGTGCACTACGGCGTCGCCAATATCCCCGGTGCCGTACCGTGGACTTCCACCCGCGCCCTCACCAATGCCACCATGCCTTATGCCATGAAGCTGGCTAAGTTCGGCTACCAGGCTTGCCTGGATGATCCCGCCCTCAACCTGGGCGTCAACATCCACGAAGGTCAGATCGTACACCACGGTGTACTGGAAGCCGTCGGTACTCCTGTCGCTGCCAAGTAACACCGGCACAGACAAAAAGCTAAAATAAGCCTCCGCTCAACTTTCCTCGGGAAGAACAAGCGGAGGTTTTATTTTTGCCGACAAAACCGGTCGGGAAGGAGAACTCGTGACCAGCCTCGAAACAAAAGAGCGCAGCCTGGGCCGCGGAGAACTAAAGGTTCTCGCCGACCTGTCCAAACTGCTTGGTATAGACAAATACTTCCAGGGTGAAGTCACCTTGCAGGGTCACGACCCCATCCTAAAGAGTCCGCACCATCTCTCGGAAGCCACCGCCTACGCCCTTCTAGCTGAAGCCATGGCAGCAGTATCGATTGCCAACCTGGGAGGGGCCAAGGCTAATTCCCTCAGTATAAACGTCACTGATGCCATTCACTTTCTTCACTCCTCGCACTTTCTCTGGCAATCTGGCTACGGTATGACAGTGGGAGCGGAGTACATTCCCACCAACGGCATTTTCGCCTGTCGAGACGGCAAGCATATAATGATCGAAGCCGGACCACCCTACATAAAGCTCGAACGCGGCTATCTCAACTTCTTTGATTGCGGCAATAATCGCGACTCCATCGCCAGAGAAATCGCCAAATATGATGGCGAAGAGTTGCAAGAAGCCCTCTCTCAAAAGGGGCTGCCGGCCTGCCTTGCCTATACAAAGGAGGAATGGCGGGCGCACCCGCAGGGTCAGGAACTCTTAAAGGTGCCGGTCATTGAAATAGAGAAGTTGGCTGACGGTAAGCCGGTTCCCTTCAAGAAGCACGAGGGACTGGGACCACTGCATGACATTAAGGTTCTCGACTTCACCCATGTGCTGGCCGGTCCGCGCAGCGCCCGCACCCTGGCCAACTACGGCGCCCAGGTGCTGCACATAAGCTCACCCTTTCATATGGATACGCTGCCCCAGAATCTCCTCGTCAATCCAGGCAAACATTCCGCTTATCTTGAGTTGAATACAGGCGACAACCTGACCGCGATGAAAGAACTGGCAAGACAAGCCGATGTCTTCACCACCTCTTATCGCCCGGCTGTGAATGCTCGTTTTGGCTTGACTCCGCAAGAGTTGGTGAAACTAAATGAGAACATAATCTGCCTGACCATAAACGCCTACGGGCATAGCGGACCCTGGCAAGAGCGCCCCGGTTTCGATCAAAATGCCCAGGTGGCCACAGGCTTTGCCGCTAAAGAAGGGGAACGCCTGGACGGACCGCAAACACCACAATTCTCACCGGTGTTTTATTTAAATGACTTTCTCACTGCCTACCTGGCTGCCGCAGGAGTGCTGAGCGCCCTCATCAAGCGTGCCACCGAAGGTGGTAGCTACCACGTGAAGGTATCGCTGGCAAGAAGCGCCATGTGGGTGCAAGATATGGGTTACATAGAAAAATCCGTCTATGGCGGACAGCGAGAAAAGGACACCTACCCCGCCAAGCTGGTGGATGTGCAATCGCCTTTCGGCACCATCACCGAACTGGCTCCCGCCGTGCAGTTTGAGCACTCACCTCTGGTGGACATTCTACCGGTGCGCCCCTTTGGTGCGGATAAGCCCGTTTTCTGGAGATAGACAGCGCTTATAAATTATTAGCCCGCAATTCGGTTATGAGCTGCTGTCTCATTTCTTGCAGATGCGCTCGTGCAGGAGAATCTAGAGGCAGACTAGCCAGCCAACGCTCATAGACGGTCAAAAGCTTTCTGGGATGCGGCAAAACCGACTGCATCTCGGAGGCAAGACTCCCACAGAGTCCGCACATTGCCGCCTTATCGTAATCTTGCGCCAGACAGGCTGCTTCAAAGGCTTTGAGCAAGTAGGAAGTTCGGAATGTTGCATCTGCAAAGCGGACATAGGTCGACATGCTTCCATAAGTTTCTGCGAATTTTCTATAGGAATCAGCGGCTGTGGCATAGTCTTTCTCGTGCATTGCTGCCCTGGCAAGATTATACGAAAGAGAGGGCAGCGCAGCGTCACCACTAGCTGTGGCCGCCTTCTTGAAGAGGCGGTAGGACTTACCATAATCTTGCTTGTCGAAGTAAATGCAAGCCAGTCGCTCAGCTAACATAGAGGAAGAGAAGTCGAAGGAAAACAGGTCAGCCGGCGCAGTCGCATCCCACTTGGCGTTAGCCAATGTCGCCTCCAGCAGCGCCACTGCATCGTCACTTTTCCCCCTTTTCAGGTAGCAGTCGGAAAGCTCTGCACACTTACTGGCCAGACTGCGCCGGAATTGCAGCAGTTCCGGTTGATCGCAATAGCCGGGCATTGACTGAGCGACCTTGAGGTTCTGCAGGAGCGGCTCGACGGGACCGGCTTGACTGGAATGGTTACTGAGAATAGCGCGATCGAAACTCAGCAGTATGCCAGTTCTCTCGTCCCTGGCAGTCTTGCTCTTGGCCAAGGCAATTGCAGACTGATCAAAACAGAGAGCGGCCCGACCATAATCCCCTATGCGACTGAAGCAGGCACCCAAAAGTCTCAGAGTTCCAGCCTCGCCCAGATCATCTAGAGCAAGCGCGCTTCGCATGGCAGCGACGCCTGCCCCCGAGCCGCTTCTGACGCTGTTCACAAACCTCTCACAGCGCAATAAATAACCGGCACTCCGAGTCAACTCAGGAGCCTTGAGTTTTGAAGACAGATACTCAAGTAATTGCTTAGACTCCGTTATATAACCACTGTCCGAAAGCTGTCTGGCGATGTTCAGCAAGGCCGGGAATAGCCTCAGTTTAAAATAAACGAAGGAACCATAATCGACCTGATTGTCATAAATTCTCTTCAGAGAGGCAAGAGCGGTATTAAACTCCTGTGGTTTTCTTGCGGCAATAGCCCTGGTCACCTGCTGCAAGAGAAGGAACCGTTTATGGGTCTCCTCAGTATCCAGATAAAGGTACCTGGGAGCAGCCGGTAGATTGCGCCCGCCCTTGAGCGCAATAGCAGCAGAACGTAAATCAGCCATGGTAGCGAAAGTACCGATGCCTCCCTCCAAAGCTGTAAGCTGAGACCGGCTCAGACGATGCTGCAACACTTTTGCGGTTTCTGCCACTATCTTGGCGGCACCACTGCCATCATTCAGCCGAGCCAACATATCGGCCTTCTTATACTGTAGTCGCGTAAAGTCGGGAGACTGAACCACTGAAACCTTGGCAGGCAAAGTACCGAGAGAACACTTTCTGTAGCAAAAGAGGGCCCGCCGGTAGTCTTTAGCATCCAGAAAGGTATCACCGAGAGTTTCCCACAGGAAGGGACAAGTATCGAGATGCAAGGTCTTACGGTTGACAAACTCGTGGGCCAGTTTCAGACGCTGGGGGCTATTCTCCTGAAGGAGATTATCGATGGCCACGCCATAGGCCTGACAAACAAAATTCTTGCAGTCAACTGAATAAATCCTGGATGGGCTGCCCTCGCTATCCAAACAACCATGAGAAAAGCGCTCCAGTATAGAGCCTGTTTCACCGACAATTGCCGGTGCAAACAAGGCGGTGAGAAGCTCTTGATCACTCACGCTATCTAGATTAAGCTCGCTATTGGGTCTGGCTATTTCACTTAAATAGAGGTCCCGAAATCGTCGACTCCTATCATCCCCGAGAAGAGCTAAAACCAGGGTGGCATCAAGAAACGCTCGCGCTCTATCTAGGACGGCTGGTTCAGGCACGGCGTCAAGCTTGTCGACAAGCTCAGAAACGGCAGCTCTGGCAAAGATATCCAGGTCGGCATCAAGCAGTTCTCTCGAACTCACGCTAGAAACGGGCTCATAGGAAGTAAGGCTGTGTTGATCGATGCGATTAAGGTAAGAGCCGAATTCATTCTGAACCGCCTTAACTTGCTCCCCTCGTGGAAGCTGCACCGGCGAGACGGCATCGCTCTTAAATAGTTGAAGCTTGAGATCGCAAAACCTACCATAGGAAAGGAACCCATGGACCTTCACCACTCGACCAGTATCTGGCGGCTCGCTGAAGAGCTTGACCAATGCTTCACGGGAGTAGCTTCTAGCTGGTCTACCATTCACTCTGAGAGGATAGAAGTACTGAGCAGGAACTCCAGCATCTGCTTTGGGTTCAATATAAATACAGAATAAATCACCTTGCAGGCGGGGTAACACAGTGACCTTCCCGCAGGGTATATTCCCCTGTGTGGGAGGTACTGCCGGTCTCTCCTGTTGTTTCAAACCAGTACCCGAGCTTCTCACATACTCTTGTAACCAATCACCAGTCTTAGACGGATCGTAAAGCGGCAAGTCCTCCGGTCGTTTTCTTTCGCCTTCCGTCTCACTTCTCGCAGCGTGGGCAAGCTCCACACCCGGTCCGATAGACACCACTAGCAGCACCACTGCTGAAAGCTTCCTACTCAAACCGACCAAATCCAATTTCATCACTTCCCGCTCCGCTCAACTATGACAGGCAAGTAATCCTCATCCACGATCCTGGGGATGGCGCCAAGAACAGCAGGTTTGGTCACAAACGGTGTGCGTGCCGTTGCCGAATAACAGAACCATTGATACACCTTATTATCTTTGAACGAGAGCTTGAGATGCGAGCCTTCGCGATGCACACAGGTGTTGTGTGACGAGTATATTGAATAAGTACAGGAGGTCAATGCCACCTTTTGCAGAGCCAGGTCTGTCGGCTTGGTTGGATCGCTTGGTTTGTTGGGCTCCCAGAATTCAGGAGTACCAAGTTCCCCCAGAACCGCCTCCGCATCCATACCAATAAGATTCTTCTCTTTGAGGAAGCGTGAAAACATTTCCCAGCGACTGATTGGCTCTTGCCGCCCGCTCTTGAAATAGGCTGCGTCAAACCGCCCGTCATCGGACTTGATACGCATTAGCCATCGCCCTTCAGAAACCCGCCTGTATTGGGTCGGTTTCTTCTTCCCGAAGACAGGTCGGGGTGGGCCGGGCAGGTCTCTCACATAGGCAGATTCATCTCTTGCTTGCCCCACGTAGCAGCGAGGCGCAGAGCCAGAATATTCACAAATCTTCCCAGAGGGCAAGCAACTGAACGGGCGCCCAGCCCAACCGTACAAGACGGCATCAGGAGATAGAGCATCGAGCATAATGGATTTGTCGCCATCCGCCACCTTCCCGAGGGAATGTATACCAAGAAGTACGGCACCGGCAGGCAAAGTATAGGGCACAAGTTTTCCATCTATATTGAAGAGATGCCGACGCAACCCCATTTGATATTTCTCACCCGGATTAAACTCCAGAGCAAGAAAAATGCCGTTACCGGCATAAAGAACTTCTGCATATTTACAGGGCAGAATTTCCTTCCCTGAATCATCGCATAGCCCAAAGCGATCGCCATTGCATTGCAATTCGTTCGGACATGGCAAGAAATTGGACCTGGCCTCAAGAACCCCAAAGAGCATACTTGAAGATAAGCTCAAAATCAAAGCCATAGCTAAGAATTTCAGCCTCGTCCAAATCAAAGACTCCGATCTTTCCAAACAAGATGCTCCCATGCGTTAAAGCCAAACTCCATCTTAACCGAAGACAACGTTTAACGCGCGAATCCAAACTCTTCTGCCCACATTCAAAAGGCCTTATAATGACGCCGCATCCCTAGACTGTATAAGCGGCGAAGAATAATGCAAAGTACGAACTTAGCTATGCTGCGCCAAACAGGCGAAAAATCCCAAGCGCTAGGGCCTGAAGCCAGGACACCGGAGCTTGCCAAAACATCCCTCGATTACCTGGTTTCGCCTGAAGCCCTGGACAGTATAAAGATAGATCCTTACTGGCCCAAGTGGGATAGTCCCTGGTGGCATATGATGCTTCTGCATGAAATGGGGCTGACCAAAAGCATCCCCTCTGAAGCCATCAACTGGATTCTGGACTTTATGGAGCAGCATTATCTAAAAAGCTTTCCTTTCAAAGAAGAGGATGTGCCGGCAGGTCTTGATCCATTGAGCAACATCGCCTGTCATTGCCAACTTGGCACCATGCATCAGCTCCTCAAGTGCTACGGCGTAGATGAGAACAGGCTTGCCTGGCTGAGGGAATGGTATCTGCGTTACAAGTTACCGGATGGCGGATTGAACTGTGATGAAGCAGCCTATCTAAAACCCAAGCCAAAGAGTTCGGTTGTATCGACCCTGCCGCCCCTGGAAGCCATGCTTGCTTATGGCACCGACTTGAACAAGGCGGAACTATCGTTTTTAGATGACGGTGCACGTTATCTGATAGAAAGGAAGCTCTTCCGCTCTGCCACCACCGGCGCCATCATGGATGAAGCCTGGCTCAAACTCTGCTTTCCTCGCTTCTACCACTATGATATTTTGAGGGGTCTTTCCTTCCTCTTAAGCTGGAGCCGACTGAGAGCCCAAGCCTTACCGGCAAGCGCCATAGTGGAAGCGGTTCGGCTAATTGATGATGCTTTTGCGGACGGTATGGTTTTCCCCGGTAGACAATGCTTTGCGGGAGCCAGTTCAAGATATTATGACCATGAGAGTAAGAGTTGGGCAAGACATCCGGCCAGGTCCTTCCCCTTGCTTGAAGAAGTGAGCCGCACTGACAGGGTCTCGCCCTACTTAACTAAACTCTGGCAGGAAGCGAGAGTAAATCTTGCTTCTTTGCTTGAGGCAGGACTCATCGAAGACGACAAAAGCTAACTAGGGTCGCAAGAGTACGCCGCCGTTTTTATAGTAGTAGGTCTTCATAGCTTTCTCAGCCACATAGCGCTCTTCCTCTTTTGCCAGGCGCTCCAGCACGGCATTGGGGCAGTTGGCGTTTTCCGCCAGATGAGCACGAATGTCGTTGTCTTTCTCATGGCTGAGAGCTTCCATAATATCTTCGGGCAGGGCCGGATTCTCAGCCAGATATTCCTTTATGCTTTCACCAATGCTTTCACCAATGCTTTCACCAATGCCTTCACCAACGCTTCTATCGGCTTTGCTGCGCAAATAGAGCGCTCTCAAACTGGCCGGCAGCGTGGCAGCATTACGGGCCGCAATCTTCACAAGGCTGAAATTCTTAGCTCGGCTCATAAAATCAAGAATCTGCCCGTCGGAAGCTTTGCCTTGCATAGCTAACAAGGTCTGAAACTCTTCATAATCAGGCTCACCCTTTTTATATAAGTCGTCTCGAATCATGCGCTGCAAAATAAAGGTAAGCGGTGCGCGCGGATGGTCGGTGAAGTCCCAATCGAGAGGGGCTTTCTTGGCTAGAACCGAAAAGACCGAAGCCGGCAAGCTGGGATTTTTGAGCAGGGCAAAGAAAATATCCCGGTCGTCATTTTCTGCATAGGTGCTCAGTTTCATGGAGCCGGCCAAACTCAGCAAGACCGCTTCCGGCGTGTTGAGATTCTCTGCCACGCGGGCTCGCACCTCAATATCACTGCTTTTAGCAAGAGTTGCCAGCTCATCGCTTTTATAGGCGCGTTCTGCTTTGTCTTTGAGGGTAAGCTCCTCAGCGGAATTAGCCGAAATGCCGGGGCAAAGGTACAGCAACATCAAACAGAATGCCGATATTTCAAGGCGCCGATTCACTTCAATCAATTCCTCAATAGCACTATCAACTGGCCGATACCAAGGCTACTTCCGATGCAAGAACCAGCCCTCCTGACCAAGAAAACCTCATTTTTATATCCTTTTTATACTCATGGCGCAAGATAGCAAGCATCCTCTCTTACCAGCAAGCCAACTTACCAAGTTTCCGCCTTTAGCAGGCGCGAAACCCAGTTTTCTTCCAAAATAAATAGGGTTTTCATCATGGCAAACCATAATGAACTCGCTGCCTCAGACAGCAACTCCGCCCCAATTGAAGCGAAAGCAGATTCATCCAGCGCAAATAGAGATTGGAATCTCGCCGACCCTCAAAACTCGAGATCGCTAACACTGGACAGGCAAACCAACAACTCGGAGGTCGCCGCTCTGCTCCCGTCGCTTACATTGCATGACAGCAGCTCACCGTCGCAGGTCGGAGATGCACAGACCGGGACGGAGCGCCCGGAGACAAATCCCGACAACCGACAATCCCTTCTAGCAACTGATACTAGCGGACAAGTCGTCTCCGATACTCCCACGAACGGAATCTTCACTGCAGAACAAGTGAATCGCGGAGAAGCGCTGCTAGCTCTGCAAGTAACCGCCCCAGTCACGGCTCCTGTAGAGGCGGCACCTGCCGCCAACAACATAGTTCCCTTCCACAGAGCTATCAATCCGCCGGTGGCGGCACCGGCCGGCGCCCCACCAATCTGGCAAAGAGCACTGGTTGTGACCGGCGAAGTGGCAGCCACCACGGCGTTGTTTGTGGGAGCCATCTTTATTGGGGAAACGGAGTTGCAGCGTCGCAATGCCGACCAGTTCTACGAACAAAACGGCTACAGACCGGGCGAACTGCCGCCGGCCCTGCGCCAAGAGCGCAGCCAATTGAGCAATGAGATTCAGGCTGCACCGATTAGCCAAACTTACGGACCCACAGATGCCGAACTGCAGGCTGAAATCAACAGGCGCAGCGCAAACGACTCTCGTAAACTGGACAATACGCTTCAAGTTGTCACAGACACAGATGCCAGTATTGAGCGCAGAACCAGAAACTTAAACTCTTCAATGGAAAGACTGGGAAACGAGTCAAACTGGACACAACAAATAATCAACAGCGGCTTCATTGTCACGCCCGAGACGTCCAACCTCCTGGAAAATATCGGAAGACGTCACGATCGGCTTAACGAGCAGCTTCAGCAAATAGGGCGAACAGAAGAGCAGATGCGCGTCGATCGTGAGAACTTTAATAGAACGGCCGGGCAGACGCCCGGACAACGGCTAGATGAGGTAAATGACGTGCTTTACAGCACCCGCACCTACGATCGACGACTAAATGATACAGCCTACGAAACACAATATCTGGCCGACCTGACGAGGCGCACTCGTGAGCTAATAAAGGCAGATGAGGTTGTACGGCAACGAGGTAACATT
The DNA here is from genome assembly GCA_016212515.1 of Candidatus Melainabacteria bacterium. Classification (GTDB taxonomy): domain Bacteria; phylum Cyanobacteriota; class Vampirovibrionia; order Obscuribacterales; family Obscuribacteraceae; genus Obscuribacter. The sequence goes on along the minus strand of JACRFZ010000047.1, from coordinate 87 downwards.
TCGAACCATTCTGATGAGCTAAATCAAGAGAACTCTGACCTTGGTCAGGCTCTGGAAAGTAGAGCAACTACGATTGAGCAAGTCAAT
>JACRFZ010000046.1 GCA_016212515.1 Candidatus Melainabacteria bacterium | reverse complement strand
TTCCTTGAAGTCTAGGGTGTCTGTTTCAGCGACACCCTCATCGACACACTGATGAACAAATTCAATATCTATCGAATCATAAAATTCCTTGAGGTTCATTTTGAGATGTCCTTCAATGCTTGCGTGAATTTCGCGGGTTGCTGACTAGTAGACTGGGCTCGGATGGACCCTATGCATCTTGGCGGAGTTTAATTCGACCAAATCATTTTATCTTGCCCATTCCGAGGCAGTGAGCAAAACCTAGTCGCCCGGCACCTTGACCACATTAATTTTCTCCTCTCGATGCTGGCGTTTTGCTTATTACGGGGTACCTTACGCCGAAGATCAAATCGCCAAGACAAAGATCCCTGGCCTATATGCGGCAAATATACACGCCCGCATTACCCCGCGATCTCGGCTCTAGCTGCCGGTCTTGCGCGATCTGTTTTTTGCCTGTACGGTGAATGTTGTTAGTTGTTGTTTCAAAATGCGCCTGCAGTCTTGTTGGCGCGGGGTTTTACTATGTCTTCTGTTCCTTCACTCTCTCAGGCTCTGTCTGATTATTGCAACTTCAAAGGTAAGCTGAAGCCGCGCACGAAGAAGCTGTATCAGCTCACTGTCCGTCGTTGCCTGCCTGACTGGTTATATTTGCCTGTCACGGAGATTGACAAGGACATGGTGCGAAAACGGCATGCGGAATTGAGCAAAATCGATAGCATCAAGGGCACCGGCGAAGCCCAGGCGAATTTCTGCTTTAGAGTCTTGCGGGCTGTCTTCGCCTTCGCTGAAGACCAATATCACACAGCCGACGGAGCGCCGATCGTGCCGTCCAACCCTGTCACCGTGCTGTCTCGCCGTCACCTTTGGAACAAGAATGTAAGGCGGCAGGAGCGAATTGCACCAGACGAGTTACCTCGATGGTTTGCAGCCGTGCTGGCTCTCGAAAGCGATATCGAACGCGACTACCTTCTTTGCTTGCTATTGAGCGGCATGCGCAGGAACGAGCTCGGGCGCGTGAAATTCAACGACATAGATCTGTCGCGAGGAACCATAACGCTCACCGATACCAAGTCTAATCGCCCTCAAGTATTCCCGGCTAGCGATGTAATCTGGGCTCTTCTCCGTCGACGATTAGAGCTGGCGAATTACTCGGCTGACTCATACGTCTTCAGCAGCCCTGCGGGCGGTCCTTTGTCGGCGACAACCAGATGCTATGAGCGAGTCGCTAAGGTAACCGGAATCAAATGGACGCCGCACACCTGCCGTCGCACGTTCGCGAGCACAGCCGCCGAGCTTGGCAGCCATGTCTACATCATTCAGAAGTTGCTCAACCATGCTGCTGACACATCCACCTGGACACACGGCTACTTTGTGAGCGACCTAGAAGACTTGCGGAGGAACGTGCAATTGATAACCGACCGAATTCTGCAACAAGCCGGTATCAGCAAGACGGACCTCGTGAAGCAAATAACCAAATAGAGATCGCTCTGGGGCGATTCTAGCCCCGTTCATCAGATCGACCGATAGAACTATCACCGATTACTCCAAGGGGCGCTAAAGGCGCCCTCAGATTCTTCTGTTTGGCGGGAACGGAAGCGGCGAACAGACTATACAGCTATTGATACTCTTTGCTTATTGACGGCTTCTCACTGTTCATGTTTGACTGTCTTCGTTGAAACAAGTTCGCGGTACGTGCCTGTGTGATGGATCAGAGCGCGAGGACTCAACATGCAGCAGCCGCAATATCAGCGAATAACTGAAGACGCAACAATCGAAGAAGTATTCACGGCTTTCGTAACGACAAAACCGCTAGGTAGAAAAACAGCAAGGGACTACGAAACGACGTTAAGGAAGAACGCACCGCACTTACTTTCAGTGCCGATCACGAGCCTCACACAAGAGCAAGTTATCCATGTCTATCTGACAGCAAAAGAGCGCGGCTGTTTGGGCGTTGCAAACAAGCTCCATCGCTTATTAAGAGCATTGTGCAATTTTGCGGGTTTGGTCGGACGGTGCCCAAGTCTAATAGCGGAGAATCCCACGAGAATTCTGCGTCCTCTCGGCTTATTGAAACCCTTAGACCGCAGATCGCGACGGCTGCAGCCGGAGCACATGCCGATGTTCCGCCGACTCCTCGCCGGTTTGGACGACAGCAACAGGCTTTATTATGCTTCCCTTCTGTTGACCGGTTTGCGAAAAGAGGAAGCCCGGATAGCTCAATGGCAGCATTTGGATTTCAGCCGAGGGACGTGGACCATACCGGCAGAACACACTAAAAATGGACGCGCGCATACTGTCTATCTACCTCGGCAACTACTGGAAGCCATGAAAGCACACAAGAAAGAGGCAAAGGAGAACGAGCCAATATTTTGTGGCCGTTTTTCGCACACACCGATCGATCCAAGAGCGCATGAGCCGTGGCACAAGCATGGGATCGACGCACGGCCGCATGACCTGAGACGCACCTTTGCCAGCACGGTTATAGAACTGGGTTATAGCGAGATCGCGGTCAAGCGCCTAATAAATCACAAGTCCGGCGATGTGACTTATGGCTACTTGAATTTGAGCGCCTCGAAGTTGACAGAGATAACACAAGCAGTGGCAGACGAGCTAGACCGACAGGCGCACCGCAGGCTAATCACAATTCAATAGGAGACAGAACGACATGCCATACGTCAATGACAACGGAATCGCTAGCATCGACGAGAACGGAATCCAGATAGAAACGCACGAGCACTTCCAGCGGTGGCTAACCGCAAGAGAGACCACGATAGAACGATTGGCAACCGAACACGACATAAGCGCCACACTTCTTGCTATCCTGACCGGCGACGAGCAGTTAGGAGAATACAGCGTCGAACATTTGCGGGTGTTTCATAAACTTGGGCTTGGTCTCGCTGACATACTCGCAATAAACGAATGAGCGCGAAAGCTATCGGAGCCACACGGGTAGCGGCTTTCGGCTATGAACCTATGAACTGTATGAAATTTTTATGGCAAATCGTCGGACATCGTAGGAGGGGCGCGATTGTGCAGGCGGGCCCCTACCCTGGGGTGTCTGCCTTACGCGAACACCGCCAGTGATGGCGCCCGCAACAAACTGTATCCACTAGCAGCGCTCCGACAGCTAGGCAGAGAGCCAATCTTGTGAGAGTATACATGTATTGACCTTGTCCCGAATGAGTACAGCCAAAGCGGACGCTAAAAGCGGTATCACAGGATCAGCAATTCAGGACGCAAAATTCACAGGGTTAAAACGGACAGTAAGCGCGAGGGATTGAACAATGGACAGCAAGAAGAGAGCAGTAATCTATGCGAGAGTCAGCACAAAGGACCAGGACACAACCAGACAGATAAGCGACCTCCAAGCCTTTGCAGCCCGTGCCGGTTACGAGGTGATAGCGGTACTACAAGAGAAGGCATCGGGAGCTAAAAATGACCGAATAGAGCGGTCTAAGGTCTTGAAGATGGCACAAGCAAGAATGATCGACATCGTGCTTGTTACCGAGCTGAGCCGCTGGGGACGTTCCACACAAGACTTAATCAGCACCATGCAAGACCTCCAAGCTCGCGGCGTTAGTCTAGTGGCAATGAACGGTATGCAGATGGATTTGTCGACACCTTCGGGAAAACTCATGGCTACTCTATTGTCAGGCATTGCAGAATTTGAGCGCGAGCTGATTCAGGAGCGCGTGAGAAGCGGCATCGCAAGCGCGAAAGCGCGAGGCAAAAAGATCGGAAGACAGCAAGGTGACAACTACAAGAGCGGCAGGAAGGAAGCCCGTATCGAACAATTGCACCGGGAGGGAAAGAGCGTGAGGGAAATAGCCAAAGAGACCGGACTTGGGAAGACGACGGTAGCAGAGGCGATTAAACGGCTCAAGACGGAATCTGCAACAGAAGCCGCCTAAACACCGAGAACCGCACAAGCACCACAAGAGCCAGCGTCAAAAGCGTTGGCTCTTTCGGTTGTTAATAGGGGCGTTTATGCTTTCCAAGTACCGGTCACGTCTTTGGCATAGGTCTTTCCTGTACCGAGTCGGAATAGGAACGAGTCTGCAAAAGCTGGCGGTGTGTGTGTTAGCGGGCACAGGCGTTATCGCATCCTATCAATTACGGGGTAGTCTTGGCAAAAGAAGCCGGACCGTTTACATTTTCCAGCTTTCTTAGCCTTGGTGGCTCGGACTTGCAGAGAGCTTCTAAGTGGTCGTTTATCGCCTGCATCGGCTTCCTGAGCGCTTCTGGTGAGATTTTCACATAATGTGTCTGAGTGATATCACCCTTGCTAGCGTGGTTCAAAAGGGCTTTCAGCTGATGCTCAGTGACAAGCTGGGCGGCCTCTGTGGCGAACGTTTTACGAACACAGTGCGGTGTCCAATCGAAGCCTACTATTGACCTGGACTCCCTCGCATACTTCGCTAGCAGCGGTGTGGCGGTATTGTGCTCGTCTCTTAGTGAAGGAAAGACATAGGTCAGGTCTGTAGCAGTCTTTCTACGCCTCTGGATAAGTTCGGCTAACTGCTTCGTTAACGGCACCTGATAACGTTTCTTCTTCTCTCGCCTTTGCTTCGTGTCCGTCAGTGTGAGCAATCCGGCTTCGTGGTCGATGTCTTGCCATTTAACACTGACAGCGGCAGACACACGGACACCGGTAAACAAAAGGAACAGGAAGCAGTCAGTAAAATCTGGCGACAAACTGGTTACGGCTTTGTACCAAGCGGGCAATTTTTCGGGCGGGAGTGGCGTTTCTCGTGCCTCTATTGTCGGCATCAGTCCGTTTCGCTTTACCGTTGTCCATGGGTTGCCCGTAATCAAGCTACGGCCTTGTTGGTCCACGTACCGGTTGCTGGCAAAAGTAAAGACAGCGGAGTGAATGGCACACAGGACCTTGGCAGTGGCGGGTGATTGAGTACATATCGATGTGAAGCGTTCTTGCACCATGAGCGGCGTTATCGAGTTCATGTCCAGATCTAGCCAGTCAGCGAGGTAGCGATTTGTATGATCGATATATCCGAGCTTGGTTTTTCTGGCGAGCGGCTTTGTGCTTAGGTACTCCTCGAATACTCTTCCGAGCTTTAGGCGCCTCAGAGCGCTTTCTTCCATCGCTCTGGCTCGCTCTTTCTCTTTCGCTTCTCTCTCTTTCCGCCTCGCCTCGTTTGGATCGGTGCCCGCCTTAATCGCAAGGTATAAGCGAAGCGCCTCTTCTTGAGCTTGCACGAGGGGCAGCACAGAACACGAGCCGATCACGCAAACAATATTTTTCCGCTCGCCTCGCCTCTTCGCCCTTAATCTGTAGATCTTTGACAGCTTGTCGGTGACGTGAACATAGAATCCAGGCGGCACCGGAAGGTAATAGTCGCCTTTTTTTGACAGCCTTTCGATGTCGCTCTTTCCCTTGATCGTTTTTCTCATTCTGCCTTTCTCGTTGACCCATAGTTGACCCAAAATTATAAAAACTTTGAGAAGTGGTGAAAACGGGTGAAACGCTGGACATTGGTTGGGGAGCCATTTTCGAGAAGCCGAGAGAAAAAACGAGAAAGCCTGAAATGATAATTTTCTTGAATTACTGTTAGTATTTCCACTTTCCAAACACAACGAGAAAAATCGAGAGAGTAGTAGATGTATCTGGAACCATCCGTCCCCCTGGCTATATATGCCCCTGACGAATTCGGCAAAGCCCAGGCCAAGACTGCCGAAGGCGTGCTGCGCTATGGACGAAACCCGATTGCCTGCGTGATAGATGAGGCAAAGGCCGGCAAGAGTATCAAAGAAGTTTGCGGTATTGACTGTGCCGCCCCCATAGTTTCAACGGTGGAAGAAGCCCTGTCCTTGAAGAGCGGCGCTTTACTTCTTGGCACGGCCTGGAGCGGCGGTGCCTTGCCTGAGGCCTGGAAGAGAGATATCAAACTGGCCCTCGCAGGCGGCATGGATGTTGTCAACGGGCTTCATGACTTCCTGGAAGAAGACCCGGAAATCGCTGAACTTGCTAAAACCCATGGCCGGCGACTTTTCGATGTGCGAAAAAGTCCCGAGAAATTACCCGTGGCCAGGGGACTGGTCATGGATACCGACGCCTTTGTAGTTCTCACCGTAGGCACCGACTGCTCCGTGGGCAAGATGACCGTGGCCCTGGAAATTCAAAAACTAGCCCGGTCAAAGAACATTGACGCTCAGTTTGTGGCCACTGGTCAGACCGGCATTATGATATGCGGAGAAGGCATTGCCATCGATCGAGTCATAGGCGACTTCATGGCCGGAGCCACGGAAAAAATGGTTCTGGAAAAGGCAGCCCGGGGCAATTTGATTCTGGTGGAAGGACAGGGCTCTCTCGCCCATCCCGGCTTCTCCGGCGTCACTCTCGCCCTTCTGCACGGAGCCTGCCCTCAGGCCTTGATTCTCTGCCACAGACCGGCAAGACCGACCATAAAAGGCACCAACTTCCCCATTTCGAGCTACTCCCGCCTGATTGATACCTATGAAGCCATGGCCTCTTACATGCGTCCGGCAAAAGTAATAGCCCTGGCTCTCAACACTCAAGATCTGAACCAGGAAGAAGCCCTGGCTGCCATTAAAAGGGCGGAAGCGGAGACCGGCTTGCCGGCAGCCGATCCTGTGCGCTTCGGCGCCCAGGTTTTGCTCGACGCCATCGAAAAAGCAGGCATCTTGAGCCCTATCGGAAAATAGAAACAGCAAGAACTAAACAGGACAAAAAAAGTGACCACAAAAACAAAGTGCATCAATCTCTCTTTTGCACCACTGAACCTGACTACCCGTCACCCCTTCGGCATCTCTTATGGTACTTCCTCTCAGACCCTGAACGTACAAGTGCAACTGGAGTTGGACGGCTTGATCGGTCTGGGAGAAGCGGCACCGGCTTCTTATCATGGCGAATCGCGGGAAACGGTCATGGCCGTCCTCGCTAAATTTCAGGCACACCAGGAAGAACTGCTGGGTAATTCCGCCCATGCCATCCATGCCGTATCGAACCGCCTGGACAAGATGATCGCCGGACACAGCGCCGCCAAAGCGGCAATTGAAATGGCCATGCACGATCTGGCCGGAAAGGTGAGCAATTTACCCACCTGGAAAATGCTTGGACTGGCCGACGATCTTACTGAGAATCCAGCCCCCATGACGGACTTCACCATCGGCATAGACAACCTGGAGATGATCGAAAAGAAAACTGAAGAAGCAGTAGCTGCCGGTCATAAGATGCTCAAGGTCAAGCTGGGCACGAGCTACGACCGCCAGATCATTGAGAAGGTGAGAAAAGTCGCCCCCAATCTGCCTTTGCGCGTAGATGCCAATGGCGGCTGGAGCGTCAAGCAAGCCGTGGACAGCGCCCGTTTCCTCTATGAGCACCAGGTGGAATTCATCGAACAACCACTGCCCAAGTTCGCCCTCAAAGAGGACTTCCAATTTGTGAAAGACCATTCGCCGGTACCTATTTTTGCCGATGAAAGCGTCTGCAAAGCCTCGGATGTGGCCAGACTGGCCGGCGCCATAGATGGTGTCGTGGTTAAATTGGCCAAAAGCGGTGGTCTTTTGGAAGCCATGCGCGTTATAGCCACAGCCAGAGCCCATGGTCTCAAAATCATGTTCGGCATGATGATCGAATCTTCCATCGGTGTGACGGCAGCGGCGCAACTTTCCAGCCTCTGCGATTACCTGGATCTGGACGGCGCCCTTCTGCTCAAGGACGACCCCTATGAGGGCGCCGTATGGCAGGACGGCTATTTAAAATTGAGCGACAAACCGGGACTGGGTGTGAACTTAAAGGCTTGAGCCAACTAAGATTTACCCGCCGGTAAAGCCAGCCTGATCAAAATCGGCAAATGATCGGAACCCACCGGATTGAGAACGCGCTTTTCCAGAACCGTCAGATCGCGGCTCACCAGACAGTGATCAATGGGCAGGACGGCACCGGTCCCTATATTGCCGGGAAGAAGACCGTAAGTAAGCGCGGCAGCATTAGGCCAGGTGGGCGCAAGCCCCATGCCGGCACCGCAATCTTTCAAAGCGCCTTCCCTCAATAGCTTTCTGAAATAGGGAGACCAGGGGGTGCAATTCAAGTCGCCAATGACCAAATAAGGCAATCCCTCATCCCGGCTCTTCGAGCATTCCAGGGCATAAATTTCAAATTCCCGGTTACGCGCCTTGAGCCGGTTTGCCTCACCAACAGGTGTGGGCGGATGCGCAACCACCAGTGATACCAATTGCCGTCCCACATGCACATGAGCAAAAATGCGCGGACGATGCCCCCGCTCGGATAGTCGCACTTCTCCATCGAGAGGGTAGCGGCTGTAGAGTTCCACTCCGCCTACATGGGGAAAGGTAATGCAATAGGGATAAGCCTGCTTGAGACTGGTGGAAAGCAGCCCGTGCCATTTCTGCTCCACTTCGCATACGGCCACAAGATCCGGTTTTTCCTTTTGCACCAGGGACAGAAAGGAAAGACGGTCACGGTTGCGACCGCCCCAGAGATTGCAATGCAAGAGCGTGATCTTCTCGCTGCCGGCAACGGCCTTTTGCTGAGCGCTCAAGAAAGAGGGATAGAGACGATAGCCGGAGCCAAGCAGCGTTATTACAGGTAAAGCGGATAGCAAAACGGCATAGGAAAGGCGCTTTCGTGCCGGCTTTAGCGAGAGACAAAGACAAAGCGACAGGCAAAGTAAGAGCAAGGCAAAGGCAAAGTAAAATGGCTGAAAGTGTGTAGTCAACTCAAAAAACTGTCCATGCCGGCCCAGATAAGAGAAGATGCAGAGGCTTAAGCCCAAACCCTGCCAGAAGAGAAGAAGCAGACAGGCACCGGCAAAGAACCATCGAGACATTATTCTAAATCCACCTGAGAAAAGAGCAGTAACAGCATCTGCTTCCAGGTTAACCCCTGAAGAAAAGCTCTGCCAGAAACTAGAAATTCCTACAAATCGGGACTATCAGCCCCACTTGGCCAGGCGCTCTTTGATCAAATCAATGGTTGTGGCCGAATAGAGATTGAAAACAAGCATCTTCGCAGGCGGAGCATAGCGGCTCACGACTTCCCGGCTGATGCTGTCGCACAAAAACAAGTCGGCGTGCTTGACAAGGTATTTGATTTCCGTCTCGTCATCGCGCACAACTGCGCGCACGGCAATCTCCTCGCCGCGCATGGCCGCAACCAATTTTCCGGCCATCTGCATGAGGTGAGGGCTGACCGATACCAGAGCCAGAAGTGAGGCTTTCGGCAATCTATATACAGCTTCCAATTCGTTTCTGGCCGGCTCGATATTGCAGGCAACCAGACGGGTCAGGTCTTTAATGTGCTTCTGGAAGGAAAACAAATGATAGAGACTGGAAACCACCAGAGCCTCTTCCGCCTGCTTTAAGTCAGAGAGCAATTGTTGAGGCAAAAGGCATTCCACCGGCAACTGGAAGTGGGGTGAAAGTTCGCCTTTGATGAGAGGATGGAAGTCCTGGTTGCCGTCCACCACAAGAATACGTTGGACGGCCGGTCGATGCCGCAACTTGTCCATACACTTGCTGACATCGGCGGCCGAATAGCCATTCTCAGAAGCTCTGGCCAGGAAATCGAAAAACATTTCGTCCAGGGAAAGGGCCGTGCTCACGTTCTCCACCCGCCTGCCACTGGCGGCTACCCGCACGCCGCTGCCCTGTCGCACCTCCAGCAGTCCGACTTCCGCCAGATGATTGTAAGCGGCCGTGATGGTGCTGTAGTGCACACCGAGGCGATCAGCTAAAGCTCTTATGCTTGGCAATTTCTCGTGGGGTCGCAAAGAACCGGAAGCTATGGACAGTCCCAGTTGCTCGACCAACTGGTCCCGAATCGGAACCGCGCTTTCTTTGTTGATAGTAATTTTCAAAGCCTTAACCTTGCAATAAGAGCCAATTATATGGCATGCCAAACAAATAAAAGAAAGCGCCCTTCTCTGCGTAGAAAGGACGCTCTCTTATTTATAGTTTGCGTCAGTTAGAAATCTGTCCCTATTTCTACTGACAAGCCTCAGTGGACTGTGGGGCTCCTGTCGCCACCTGTAGAATGCCTCGCATGAACTTTGCTGATGGCTGCGAAGTATTCTCATTAGCAACAAGTTCAGATTAGCATTAGGAAGCAGCCAAGTCAAGACTTGCCAGGAGATAGAAGTATCAAGTTATACCTAATGATGCCCTTCCTTCAGTTGTCCCCAGGATGAAATTATGCAATCATTCGCAATAAGTACCAAACAAGAATGAGTTTTGGAAACAACCGGCATGGCTGACAAAGCAAAAGGCTCTCCCGAGCAATCCAACAATTCCGCTATCAGTAGTTCGTCGATGGATGCCATTGCCGAAATAATCCGCTCCATTCCCCGGGGCGATCACTTGACAGCACCCGAGGTCTACGAACTGGCCAAACAGCGGGGATTAAAGCTTAGTCTTTCAACGGTCTACCGCACCCTCAACAAACTAAAAGTAGTTGGTGATGTAATCACAGTATCGGGCGACCGGGGTCTGCGCTACGAATCAGTGGAAGATCAGGCCCATGATCATTTGATCTGCCTGGGTTGCGGTTTAACCATTGAATTTTTTGATGATTTGATTCGCGGCTTCGGTCATTCCGTAGCCCTTCGCAAAGGTTTCGAGCACACCACCAGCCGCTTCGACATACTCGGCTATTGCGAAAAGTGCAAAGGCAACGATGAAGGACACAAGCAAGAGCAGATGCTGGACAACCTGCTCGGGGCCATCGAAAAAACCGAAGCGGCCCTGGAAGATTTGAAAGCGGCGGCTGACTTAATGAGAACACGCAAGACAGCCAGAGTGGCTTTGCCTGTCAAAACGGCGAAGCAAAAATTGACGGCTGCCTCGCAAGAACTCGACTACTTGTCGAGTTTCTTTGACTGATATAGCCTTTTGCGCGCTGCTTCCAGGTCTTCTTCCGATTCCACAATAATTTTTTCCATATAGGAATGTGGAACCTTGCGCTTCTTATTGATGTCGGCTCGCTTCTTGAGCATCCGGGGCAATAGCTTGACGGCGCCAAAGGCCCCCTGCAACCAGGGCACTACCTGACCGCCCCGCACAATTACCACGGCAAAGTAATAAGCCTGCCAGAAAAATATATGGGGCAAGAACTTCACCAGCAGCGGCATCGGAATATTTTTAACGATGGTATTGAAGTTGTTCTGAGAGGACAAGCGCACAACAAGCGGACTGTAACCACTGCCGGTAGTACCACAGCCCAGATGGTAAATCACCGCCGTAGGCACATAAAAACACTTGTATCCGGCACTCTGGGCTCTCAGACCCAGGTCAACGTCTTCAAGATAAGCGAAATAGTCTTCATCAAACAATCCGATGTCCAGGAGCAAACTGCGCCGGTAAAGAGCAGCCCCACCGCAAGCACCGAGGATATAGCGGCCGCTGTCGAAAAGTCCCAAGTCCTTCTCGCGATGACCGATCCGGCCTGGTAGACCGCCTCGCCGATAGCCATCGCCTACGCCGTCTAGCAAGCTATGATCATCGTATGCGAGCATCTTGCAGCCAAGGGAGCCGGCCTCGGGATGCAGGGCCATGGCTTTGACTAATTCCTCGACCCAGGCACTGTCTACCACGGTGTCATTATTGATGAGGGCGATGAATTCGCCCCGAGATTCTTTTATGCCGCGATTAACTGCCACGGAAAAGCCGGTATTGACGCTAAAGCGAGGTACTTTAACGCTGGGATAATGCTCTTGCAGGAACTGAACCGAACCGTCCTTGGAGCCATTATCTACAACGATTATTTCCAGCTTCTTATAGGTCTGACTGATGAGCGAATCTAAACAACCGGTTAGAAAGTGCTTACCGTTCCAGTTCGGTATAACGATGGAAACGAGCCCCGGTTCTGAGTCGGCAGACAACTCAGAGGGCGCTTCAGGTTTGAGATCATTCACAGGCGGAAGAAAAGAAAATCAAAAGAAATGTCGATGCGGTGTATTAATGGCTCATATTAGCAGATCGGCAGAGGCTATAATATTGCCTCGTCCCGCCAGAGGGACCGATAGAAGGCTAAAGTAGTGAACCAGGCCAATTCAAAAATTCTTATAATCACCCTGGAACCGATCGGCGATAAAATGGCCGGTCCCGCCATCCGCGCCCTGGAAATAGGCAAGCGCCTGGCAAAGGAATTTCCCACCACGGTTTTAAGTCCGGTCAAGAGCGAGGGCAGCTTTGCCGCCGGGCAAAACCTGCCTGCCGGAATGAAACTGGTGCAGGGTGCCGGCAAGAAACTAGTAGCCCAGTTGGCACTCTCCGCTACTGCAATTTTTGTGCAAGCCAACGTGTTGAAGCCCTTTCCATTCCTGGCCTCCATGGGTAAACATTTAATAGTAGATCTTTACGATCCCTACTTGTTTTCCGTTCTGGTGCAATACAAAGACGATCCGGTACAGGCCGGCAGCAGTTACCGACTGATGCACCAGGTTCTGGAAGCACACATGACCCGCGCCGACTTTACCGTCTGCGCTTCGGAGAGGCAGCGGGACTACTGGCTGGGTCGCTTCTGTGCCCTCGGCCGTGTCAGCCCCAAAGTTTATGCCATCGATAGAAGTTTGCGTAAACTCATCGATGTGGTGCCTTATGGAGTACCGGAAGAAGCCCCGGTGCGAATACCGGGGCGCGGTCTGCGCGACCGCCTTCCCTGCCTCGGTGACGCACCGGTACTGCTCTGGGGCGGCGGCATCTGGGACTGGTTTGATCCCCTGACGGTGATCAAAGCAGTAAAAGCCTGCCTGCCCAGGATTCCCGATCTGAAGCTGGTCTTCATGGGCACTAAGAGCCCCAATCCCAAAGTGGCGGTCATGGACATGACGGAGAAAGCCCGCGCTCTTGCCGGGGAGCTGTCTTTGACAGATCAAAGCGTCTTTTTCCTCGACGGCTGGGTTCCCTATGAAGAACGCAGTTCCTATCTTCTGGATGCCACCATAGCCGTAAGCGCCCATTTTGATCTGCCGGAAACCCGCTTTTCCTTCCGCACCCGCATCCTCGACTACTTCTGGTGCGGGCTGCCCATCTTGACCACCCGGGGCGATCAATTGGCGGACATGATTGACAATAGAGCCGGCTTATCCCTGCCCTACGAAGATGTAGAAGCCTGGCAGACAGCCATTGAAGGCATACTGCTCAGCCCCGAGAGAAAACTGCTGGAGAGCATGAAGGAAGGCTCCCGGGAGCTTGCCAGGGAATTTCTCTGGGACAAGAACGTAGAGCCCCTGCGTAAATTCCTGAGAGAGCCGCACCACCTGCCTGATTTCGAAAAGGTAACCATGCCCAACCTATTTGAGCGAGCCCATGCCGTTTACCGCCGGGGAGGGCAGGAACTCATATTGAAACGCTCGGCCGAGCTGTTTGGTGACATACTAAAGTCATGAGCACTCTCGTCAAAGCCGTTCCCGAACATCTCTTGAACCTGAACTGGTTTGAGTTGGAAGAAGCGCGCGCTCTTTCCGTCTATGAAGAACTCTCCGGAAGCCTGGGCGGCATCAACCATAAACTTTCCCCCAAACTGGTGCACGAACTGAGAGTGGTAATCAGGCGCTGGTATTCCATCTGGGAAATCCTGGAGTTGGACAACTGGCAGGACAAGTACTACGAAAAGAAGATCAAAAGACCCCTGGAGAAAATCAATAAGCACCTGGGCGGGCTGCGCGATCTGGACGTCAACATCGAACTGGCGGCTGACTTCCAGGCGCCCTCCCTGCTCCTTGCAGCCTGGCGAAAGAAACGTGCCAAGTTGAGAAGAAAGGCAGCCCAAGCCATTCAGGAGCTGAAACCCGGAAAAATCGATCGCCGCCTGGCAGAGCATCTTTCCCGCCGGGCTTACGAGCTGGAGAGACTTCTCATTCCACTCCCTGAAGATCAGGGAAAAAAGACACCTTCCATCACCTATCCCTTCAAAAGCCCACTGGAGAAAGCCAGCTACCATCACATCGACGTATTTCTGCTGGATTGCGAGGCGGAAGCGAAGACCATGGCCGCAAAAGAGCTATCGGCAGAGGAATTGCATGAGCTGAGACTGGTTATAAAGCGCTGGCGCTATTTGCTCACCGAGTTTTTCGGCGTCTCCAATATCGAACTGGTGAGAGCCCAGCAGCTTCTGGGTCGGCATCATGACCTGGTGCGCTTGAAAGAAGCTTTGCTCAGATATGAAAAGAAGAGAGAGCGAAAACCGGCCCGAGACTCCAAAAAAAGAGAACTATCTAAGGAGCAGCTAGCCGACCAGAAGACCAAATTATCGGAGTGCTTGAGCCGGGTCAGCCTGGAACTGAACCGGGTTGATGATGAAATCAAGAGAGTCAAGCAGCAATTGCCCTACGGTTTAAGACCCTACCGGGTCAGCCCCCTGATCGGCTGAAGGGTAAGCTGAAAGACCCGACCATCGACACGGATGCCAAGGGCACTGCTTAACTTATCGCTTAAGTTCAATTGAAACTGTTCAAACTAAGCTCATCAACAATACAATTAGAGGTGTTCTATAGGGAGCGCTCCAGATGGCCTTAAGCAGGCCAGGAATGCCTCTTTTCCTCCAGGTGGAGCTTGCCATGGTAATAAAGAAGAAAGTAACTATCCTCGGTTCGGGTTCAGCCGGTCTCACTGCTGCCATTTACGCGGCAAGAGCCAATCTCGAGCCCCTGGTCATTCAAGGGCTGCAGGCAGGCGGCCAACTTACCATCACCTCAGACGTGGAAAACTTTCCCGGCTTTCCAAATGGCATTCTCGGACCAGAGCTCATGGAAGAGATGCATAAGCAAGCAGAGCGCTTCGGCACACAGTTCATTTACGACAACGCCGAATCGGTAGACCTCTCAAGCCGCCCTTTCAAACTCAAAACCAGCTCCGATGAAATCCACACGGACTGCTTGATCATCGGCACCGGGGCCTCGGCAAAACTGCTCGGTCTGCCCTCCGAAAGCAAGCTCATGGGTCACGGAGTATCAGCTTGCGCCACCTGCGACGGCTTTTTCTTCCGGGATAAAGAAGTTTTCGTAGTGGGCGGCGGCGACACCGCGCTGGAGGAAGCCACTTTCCTCACACGTTTTGCCTCCTCAGTGACGGTAATCCACAGAAGAGATTCGTTCCGAGCTTCGGCCATCATGGCCAACCGGGCCAAGTCCAATGAAAAAGTGAAGTTCATCCTCGACAGCGTCGTAGAAGATATTCTCGATGTGGAAGAAGGCCAGGTTACCGGCATTCGCATCCGCAACATCAAAACAAATGTGGTCACAGAACACCCTGCCGACGGCGTCTTCATCGCCATCGGGCACAAACCCAACACCGAACTGTTCGTAGGTCAACTGGAGCTTACGGAAAACGGCTATATCAAAACAGACGGTGTGAAGACTTCCGTGAAAGGCGTCTTCGCCGCCGGCGACGTGCAAGACGAACTATACAGGCAGGCTATCACCGCCGCCGGTACCGGTTGCATGGCCGCCCTGGAAGCGCAATGGCTTTTAGAAAATGAACACGAAGAAGGAAACAGCGTGGGAAAGTCTCAGGCTGAAGCCAAGGAACCTGTAGCCCAGAAGGGCTGAGGTTGGTGCTCATGGCTCAAGGCATAATTTCCCGGGTAGATTCCAGTGCCTGGCTGCAAGAAATTGTAGTCGAGCATCCTTGCTGCAAGCATGAAATCTTCGATCGTCTCAACTCTCTGGCCGAGACCGGCTCTCTTTCCCTCAAGCAAGTCTCCGCTCTTTTAAAGAACTACGACGCCCACGCCTCTCACTTACGGCGGCTGCTTCTGAAAGCTGCTACCATCATGCCGGAAGAAGCCGTCGGTTTCATTCTTGAAAATGTTCGCAATGAGTACGGTAACGGTGTTGTAGAGGGACGCCACCAGTTACAGTTGCAAGATCTGGCCTGGCAAAGCGGTGTAGCACCGGAAGAATATCGGCTCACACCGGTGCAAAGCGGCATCAAAACTTTCATCAAAGCCGTCACGCCCTTTTACTTTCCCAGGGCGGCCTTCATTCCCGCAGAACTTAAGGGTAAAGGCAACGGCGCCAGAGCGGCCATTGCCGCCGGAGCCATCACCGCCACGGAAATCATGGCCATGGAAGAATTCAAAGCCTTGCAAAAGGCCTTTTCCAGCCTCGGGCTGCAGCACCATATATGGTTCGACCACGTGACGGTGGAATCGGAACATAGTCAGGAATCTATCGCACTTGCCTGTTTCTTTCAGGAGCGCGGCCAAAAATCCAGCGTCGAGTATGGGCTGAAAGGCGTGCTAGATGCCAATGTACACCTTTACGACGGGCTAAACGCCTGTCTTAGCATTTAATCGAAGGACAGATTGCCAATGGCCGGGTCAGAACAACTAAATCTGGCCATGGTAGTGAGGATGTTCGACCCCGCCGGAGGCGGGCTGGAACTTTATGCCTTCAAGCTTGTTCAAGCCCTGCTGAAAAAAGGGCACAAAGTGACGGTCTTATGCCAGGAGAGCAAGACAGACTTGCAAGAGCCGGGGCTCACGGTCTTAACAGTGCCGCAGCCGAAGAAGAAGCTCTCCAAAGCAGAGCGCCTCAATTACAACTATGAAGAGCTGAGCAAACTCCTGGCGGCAGCTCGCTTCGACCTGGTGCACTCGCAACACTGCCCCGTCAAAGGAGCTGATATTGTCACCTTCCATCAACACACCGTCAAGCGATTTTCCATTAGCGGCGACCCGCTCGAGCGCCTCATCAATGAAGTAAAGCTGCAACTGGCCGGACCTTATAAAATTCGCCTCCGGCAAGATGAAGAACTTTTGAAAAGCACCAAGTTACGCATTTTTGTATCCCAGATTTGCCGCCGCGATTATTATGAAACATATGGGATTGAGGACGAAGTGCGCTTTCCTTACTTGATAGTGCCGCCGGGAGCAGAGCTGCAAAGCGCGGTAAAAGCGGAAGCAGAGCCGACAACATTTACATTCTTATTCATAGGCAAAGGCTATCGTAAGAAAGGTCTCGACACCCTATATAAAGCCTGCGCCCTGCTGAAAAAAGACAGACTCAAATTCAAGTTGCTCGTGGTGGGCATGAAGGACAGTCCCGGCAACAGATTAACGGCTCGCCTGCATAATCTTGACGAGGAAGTGGAATTGCTCGGCTTTCAAAGAGATCTGGAGAACATCAAGGATCGCTGCCAGGTCATCGTCGTACCCAGCAAATGCGAAGCCTTCGGCATGTCACCCATAGAAGCCATGCTCAAAGGTCTACCGGCCATCGTTAGCAGCATGGCTGGCGTCACCGAGGTTCTAGAAGACGGAGTCGACTCCCTCATCTTGCATGAGCATCTAGACCATCATGAGCTGGCCAGACACATGCGAAAGCTTATGGAAGACAAGCTCTTCCTCTCTTCACTCAAGCAAAAGGCTATGGTCAAGGCCGCCACCGTCACCTGGGACAAAACCGTTGAGTTGACGGAGAGCGCCTATAAACAAGTACTGAAACAAGGAGCGGCATTTTGAAAGCAAGCGAAAAGGGCAAGACCACAAGCCATCCCCCAAGGAAGCCCAATCACCTTGTAAATGAGACCAGCACCTATTTACAGCAGCACGCTTATAATCCCGTGCAGTGGTATCCCTGGGGCGAAGAAGCTCTCAGTAAGGCTCGGGCGGAGAACAAGCCCATCCTGCTGTCGGTAGGCTATGCTGCCTGCCACTGGTGTCACGTCATGGAACATGAAAGCTTCGAAGACGATACTACCGCCGCTCTCATGAACGAAGGTTTTGTCAACATAAAGGTAGACCGGGAAGAGCGCACCGACATCGACGAAATCTACATGAAAGCCGTGCAGTTGATGACCGGGCACGGCGGCTGGCCCATGACCGTCTTTCTCACTCCCGATCTGAAGCCCTTCTTCGGCGGCACTTATTTCCCTCCCATTGATCATCACGGCATGCCCTCCTTCAAACGGGTGCTCAAGCAGATTCAACTGGCCTGGCAAAACAACCAGGATGACCTGATGGCCTCGGCCGGTGAACTAACCGAACACATTCAGCTCATGGAGCGGGTGAAAGCTGATAAGGAGGCGGGCGGAGAGAGTACCGGCGCTGATTATCTAAACTACGGCACCATATCCAGTGCCCTGGAGAAATTGCTGCGTAACTTTGATTCCACTTATGGAGGCTTTGGCGGTGCGCCCAAGTTCCCCCATACATTCGCCCTGGAGCTTTGCCTGAGAGCGCAAGATCGTGCTTCTCAGGTACAAGACTCCCGTAAAGCCGACTGCCTCAATCTAGTCAAAACCAGCTTAAACGGTATGGCTATAGGTGGAATCCACGACCATCTGGGCGGCGGCTTTGCCCGCTACTCCGTGGACCGCAAGTGGCTGGTACCGCACTTCGAAAAGATGCTCTATGACAATGCCCTCCTGGCCAGAACCTATCTGGACGGCTATCTTGTCACCGGCGACAAGTACTGGTTGAGCGTCGCTCGCGGCATTCTAAGCTTTACCAAAAGAGAACTGGAGACCGAAGCGGGCGCTTTCTACTCCAGCCTGGATGCCGACTCGGAAGGTGTAGAAGGCAAATACTATGTCTTCACCAGAAGAGAAATTATAGATATCCTGGGAGAACGAGACGGTATCTGGTTTGCAGATATCATGGGCGTCAGCGAAGCCGGTAATTTCGAACACGGCAACTCGGTCTTACACCTGGCCGCGCACCCGGAAAAACTGGCGAAAGAAAGGGATTTGACCACAGAGGCTTTTCTGGAAAGGCTGGAGAAACTCTCTCAGGTCGTCCTTACCGCCAGAGAGAAACGAGTCCGACCGGGTCGAGACGAGAAGGTTCTCACCTCCTGGAACAGCCTCATGCTCTCGGCTTTCGTAGAGGCCTACCAGGTCACGGGTGAAAAGACCTATTTGCATACCGCCCTCAAGGGCATGAATTTCATACTGGAAAATCTAAAAGAGGGAAACCGACTCAAACGGGTCTGGGGAAAAACTCTCGAAGGCAAAGGTCTGGCCAAACTAGACGGCTACCTGGACGACTATGCCTGCACCATCCAGGCCCTCCTGGACCTGGTCTCGGTGGACGCCCAGCCCAGGTGGTTGAATACGGCCATAGAACTGGCTGATTCTATGTTGACTCTCTTTCAGGACGATGAAGAGGGCGGCTTCTATTACACAGCCAGCGATCACGAAACCCTCATCGTCAGACCCAGAAGTCATTTCGACGGCTCCGTACCGTCCGGCACCTCCGTCGCCGCCATGAGTCTTTTGCGGCTTTTTCACCTGACCGGTCTGGAGCGCTACGCCAGGGCCGCCCAGGCGGTTCTAAACCTGTATGGACCCAATCTGACCCGCCTTTCGGATCAATTTGCCAACCTCCTATGTTGCCTTGATTTTTCCCTCTCCAAACCAAGAGAAGTGGCGGTGGTGCTACCGGAAGTGCCACAGGAAGAGGAGTTGGCACCACTCTTCAAAATCTACAAGACCTACAGTCCGGGCAAAGTAGTAGCCGTAGGACGGGAAAAGGAAGTCACTCAGTTTCTCTTCAAAGACAGACCGGCACTGGGCAAAACCACAATTTATATTTGCCGGAACTTCAGCTGTCAAAAACCAATCAGCGAGGAGAAGGAACTGGAGAAGGAGTTGGAGGACTGGTAGAGGGCAATTCCAGAGCACCATCCGGCTTGACCCTGGCTTTATTCGGACTTAAACGCTCCGGTCCCTCGTTGTCTTTGTCACGAGTGGGCTTGGGCGGCACCACCAGGTGCAGTCTCACTTTCTTCTCGATGTCTTTATCAAGCGCCCTGGCACCGGCTAAATACCAGTCCGAAAGAGCCTTTCTATTGCTTTGTTTCTCCAGAGCGGAGAGAATCAAGAGGGCTTCCGCCGAAGGCTTGGGCGTATTGTCGCAATAGTCGGACATGATGGCAAAGCCCTTGTGTAAGCGCCCCGATTCAAGGGCAGCGCGGGCATAAAGGAGTCTTGTATAGGAGTTGTTGTTGAGCCGATTGACCAACTTGGCTGAGCCGTAAGCTTGTTCCATGCGCTCTCTGTATCCGGTTTTGAGGGCAGCTTCGGCCACTGGTCTGGCAAAATCGGGGTCATTCAAATCAAAACGCCGGCCTTTGTCGTACTGGCGGCAGGCCAGTTCAGCCGACTCCGGCTTGCCCTCGGCAAAGAGGGCCCGCCCCAGAGCCAGATAATTCTTGGCCATGGTGGGCTCAAATTTGATGCCTTCCTTAGCAAAATCATGTACTTTCTTCACTTCGTTAGCGGTGCTCAACATATCCATGGCCGCCATAGAACGAGCAATACCGCCGCGGGCAAAACCAGCCAGACGGTCACCCAGCCTGTACTTTTGCGTAAGCAATAGGGCCCGTTCAAAGTGAAAAAGACTGGACCCATAGCTGCGCTTAGCCTCGTTGTAATAGGCCATAGCCAGATATCCAAGGGCCAGTTCCTGATTCTTTCTAATGGCCGCCTCGGCTTCCTTCATACCCCGCTCCAGCTTTTCACCACCGGTCAGGGTCAAATGCAGAGACAATAAGGCCTGCATGTAGGAATCATCTTTGTTGAGGCGAATGCTGCCGCCAATAAGACTCTCATTACCCAAATAAGCGTGATCGCGCCAGTTGGAAAGACCAGCCAGGACCAAAAGAGGTAAAGCCAGATAAATAGCGGCCTTACGGCTATAACCGCGATGAGCCAGTTCCACCTGGTCAAGCTTGAAGCCGCGGGACAGATGAAAGACCAGATCGCTCACTAGAAGGCAAAGCCCAAAATAGGAAAAATAGAAACGTGCACCGTGGGCAGCAATACCGGAGGGGAAAAGAGAAGGCACCAATCCAAAAAAGAAGCAGGTCAAGCCAAGAAGACTTAAGGGTCTTCGGCGCAGTATGTACAGACCGCCACAGGCCAGGGCCAAAAGCAATCCCCCCAGAGCGGCAACCAGATCAGGAGCGGTGTCTACGGTCAGCCAGCCCGGATGAATGGAAAGACCAAAGGGCAAGAAGAAAACGCGCAGGTAATAGATAACCAGCGCTTTTAACTGACTGCAATAATAAGGCACTGCATCGGGAACAGGGACGCCGCTCAAATAAAGTTCCGGCACTTGATTGGAAAAGAGGAGGACAAACGGCAGAGCTAAAGCTACTAAAAGCATACTGCCCAGTTCGTAGCTGCGCTCGTAGAGGAAGTCTCTCCAGGTAGTGTTTTTTGGTCTGGTCATGAGGGCCAGAATCAAAATGGTCCAGGGCAAAGTAAGGGCCTGGCAAGAGGAAAAGAGGCAAAGCACAATGCCCAGATAGCTGGTCAGGCTGAAAAACACTGCACCACTTACGGTGCGAGCCGTAAAGCCTTTCAGAAAGAGCAAACAGGTACCCATGTAAATGACAAAACAGAGCAAAGGCGAACGTCCTGAAATATACGCCACCGACTCACTACCCAGGGGATGGGCGGCGAATAGCGCACAGGCAAAGAGAGGCAAAGCATAGGAAATGCGCTTATGCCCGTGGGCCGACAGCAAATCACAGAGCTTATTGAGCAAGAAAAAAGCTAGAAGCACACCAAAAGCGGCAAGGAGGAGATTGGTAGCGTGGTAGACACCGGGCGAGTTTAAATGGCCGCTTTGATAGTCGATGGCTAGAGTCAGTCGTTTCAGAGGCTCCGAGAGAGGCTTCTGAAAGGCATCAGTATAAATTTCATACCAGACCGGTTCCCACTTTTCCTTGGCAATAGAGACTGCCCCAAAGGGTCTGACATTGAATTTGTCGTCCAGTACGAAACCGTTCCAGAGGGTAGCAGCATGGCTTAGAAAGACTACCGCCAGAAGAAGAGCGGCGTAAATAGCCGGTTGAATGCGAACCCTCCAGTTGGCATTGACGGCATCTGTTTTAAGCGGCTTCTTGTCGCGGCGAAAAATCATTTAGTTTGCCAGTTCAGCATGAGGGCCTATCAAAATTCTTTTCTTCCACCCAGCACCCACTCTTCAAAGGTGGGAGGCTCGACACTGGTCTGGGCAACTTGAGCGGATGGTCCGGTACGCCTCTTGAAGAAACCGGCCAGAAGCTCGTTGTAACGAGCCATCTGCTGCAAGCGAGAAATATCAACGCTACTTTCGGCAGGAGCGAGCAACTTAACTCCGGGCTTGCTCTCGAGGACCTTAGCGAGAGGCTTGCCGGCGCGTTCCAAATGAGCGGTGGAAGGGACAACAGTCATGACCGCCTTATCCATGCGGGTGAGTTCTTCCCGGCGCTCTCGGCTACCCGCCTCGGCGGTCTGCAACATCACCTGGGAAAACTCCCTGGGCAAGGCCTTATCCGAATTATCGGCAATAAGCTTGTTGACTTCCTCACGACCGACATAGTCTTTCGATATACGACTGAAACAGGTGACGGCATCGCGGTATTGCCCGGCCTGCACAAGTTTGAGTCCGCGCTCGTAAAGGCTCTGGTCGAGAAGACCAAGTATGGATGCTTTATGACGTCCCGACTTATCTTCCTCGAGGGCGCGGGAAAGAATATTGATGGCATTCTCATCCTCGCCTTTGCTCAAATAGGCTCTCGCCTTCCTCACAGCCGTATCGCCGGCCACGCAAGTAATGTCTTTGATGGCATCGTAGGCGGTGACGCCGAAGATCGACACCAGGGCTAAAACCGCTACGAGCAGCGCCAATTTCATATAGTCTGATGAACTGGCACGCCGTGAGAGGCGCCCTCCCGGAAGAGGCGGCTCAAAACCGGCGGGAGCAGGGTCTAATTCTAAATATCTATCAATAAACTCGCCGCATTCAAGGCAAAAACTGAGGCGTTTTTTGACGGGACGCCGACAGTGGGGACAGTAGGTAGCCAGGGCTTTCGACTTTGACATCATCTGTCAGTTTAGCATCCAGGATGAGAACATGAACGGCTAAAGTCTCGCTACAATGCGCTAAAATAAGAGCTGAAGCCAATTTAGGGAATTTTGACATGCAAGATACAGAGCCGACAATGACAAAAGAAGAGCGGCGCAAGGCCATGGAAGCAGCTGAAAAGGCTGAATTCTGGCAGTCCGTCAAAGCCCTATATATTCCGCTCTCCCTTTTCCTCTCCTGCTGCATATTTGCCGCCGGAGTCTTCATGGTCTACAACAACGAGCCGGCCGGCTGGGGCTTCATCGCCACCACGGGCTTAATAGCCATCTCGGCCTTCGTGGCCCTGATACGTTTCCAGAACGGCTTCCGGGCCAAGGGCATCATTCCCAACAAGTCCGACGAAAAAGTCTAGTTTCAAAAGCAAAGCCAAAACAAATAAGAGCAAACAGAAAGCGCCCCCCCGACAGGAGGCGCTTTTGATTGCCATAGTTGAGCTTGTCGCTCGCTGAATTAGCGCTTGGAGAACTGGAAGCGCTTACGAGCTCTCTTGCGACCATACTTCTTACGCTCTTTGACGCGGGGGTCACGGGTAAGAAGACCTTCGCCTCTCAAGATAGGACGGTTCTGAGGAGCAGCCTCTGAGAGGGCTCTGGCGATACCGTGGCGGATGGCGCCAACCTGTCCGGCAATGCCTCCGCCGCGTACATTCACATGCACGTCGAAACGGCTCATGGCGTCGGCGGCGTGAAAAGCCACGAAGATCTCTTTGCGCAGAGCATCACGACCGCCCACATAGTCATCCATGGTGCGATTGTTGATAGTTACCTGGCCGGTGCCGGGCACCAGACGCACTCTGGCTGTGGCGGACTTTCTTCTGCCGGTGCCGATGTACTGAATTACGCTAGACATTTGCCTCTTTTTCCTGATAATTGCTGATTACTAGTTGGCGAGAGCATGCTTGGGAAGCTCATGCTCGGCAGGCTTTTGAGCCGCGTGGGGATGCTTGCCGCCCACATAAACTTTCAGTTTGGTGAACTGCTGGTCACCAAGACGGCTATGGGGCAACATGCCGCGCACAGCTTTCTCGATGATGGCAACGGGGCGTCTTGCTCTCAAGTGCGCCAGATTCTCTTCTTTGAAACCACCCGGGAATCCGGAATGGTGTCTGTAAAGCTTCTGGGTTTCTTTCTTGCCGGAGACTTGAATCTTCTCAGCATTGAGAACAACGACAAAGTCGCCGCAATCAACGTGAGGTGTGAACTCAGGCTTATGTTTGCCTCTCAAAAGATTCGCCACTTCAACGGCCAGGCGTCCGAGGGTTTTTCCTTCGGCATCTACGACGAGCCACTCTCTTGTGACTTCCTCTGGTTTCGGGCAATAGGTTTTCACTCTCTTTACTCCTCGATGGTCAGCCCTTCATTTCAAAGCCCAAAGTCAAAGCTGAAAGAGCCGGAAATGATCAGGGTACCTGACCGCATTTAGCGTCAACCCCCAGGGGGGAGCAGTGGGGCCGGTAAGCGATCTATCTTGCTTGGCCAGTGCCTCGCTCACGCTTTCCACGCCCCTCTTGCCGAGACCTATATCGATAAGAGTCCCGACAATAATGCGGACCATATTGTACACGAAGTGATCGGCCGCAATCCAGAATTCAAGCTGCCCTTCACGTAAATTCAACAATTCAGCCCGCCTCACACGGCAGATTGAAGCACTGGTATCGGAGTTGGAAGACTTGAAAGAGCCGAAGTCATGCTCCCCCAAAAGCGCTTGAGCCGCACAGGACATGGCTTTCAGGTCGAGCGGCTGGCGCACGAAATAGTGAGTATCTTTTAAGAGCGAAGATCTCTGAGATCTGTTCAAAATCCGATACACATACTCCCTTTCGCAGGCCGAGTAGCGAGCATGGAAATTCTCAGGGGCATTAACCATGCTGACAACAGACAATTCTTTGATGACGATGCCGTTGATTCGCCATAGCAAATCAAAAATCTCAGGTTCGCTCAAAGGCGGTCTGAAAGCAGGCAGATCTACATGCACCACCTGCCCCCTGGCGCTGACACCAGTATCGGTGCGACCACTGAAAATGGCCCGCACCGGTTCACCCCAGAGGATGGTAAGCGCACGCTCCAGCTCCTGCTGAACAGTCAGAACGCCCTCTTGATACTGAGAACCGTGAAATTTCTTCCCGGTGTACTCGATCAAAAGGGCGATTCGATTTTTTTCTTTGCTCAGCGCTTCCGAACTAGACAAGCTGAATGATAGCCATCTCGGTGCAATCGCCGCGACGGGGACCAGCCTTGATGATGCGGGTATAACCGCCCTGGCGATCTTTGTAGCGGGGAGCGAGTTCGTCAAAGACTCTGGTGACTACTTCTTTGTCATAGACAAAGGCGCCAACCTGGCGACGCAAATGCACGACACGAGCCACTTTCTTGGCGGCTTCAGCATCGCCCTTTTTGGCGGCTTCATGGAGCGCTTTGTAATCGCCGAACTGACCTTTCTTGCCTTTCGTAATCAAACGCTCGGCGCAAGAACGCACAGCTTTTGCCTTGGCGAGAGTGGTGACAATCTCGTCGCGACGAAGCAGCTCGGTGGCCAGTGCTCTGAGAACGGCCTTACGCTGATCGGCGGGACGTCCCAATTGATTGCCGGGTACTCTGTGACGCATAACTCTATCCTTTTGCTTACCTTATGGTCTTACTGTTCTACTTATCTTTCGGTGTATCAGCAAGCGTGAGACCAAACTGCCTGAGGCGCTCGATCACTTCGTCGGCTGACTTCTTACCGAAGTTTTTGATATTCATCAAATCGTCGTAGGTGAGCTTCAGGAGTTCACCCAGGGAGTTGATATTGGCTCTCTTCAAGCAGTTATAAGCTCTGACGGAGAGTTCCAGCTCTTCGATGGAGATGGAACTATGTTTGCCGTCTTGTTGCTGAGGCTGGGTGGCAGCCGGCACCATGGGCTTACCGGACAGCTCGGCGATGGGGAGCAAGTGCTCCACAATCTGACGAGCAGCTTGAGAAATAGCTTCCGTGGCGTCGATAGAACCATTGGACCAGAGCTCGATGGTGAGCTTATCGAAGTCGGTGGATTCTCCTACGCGGGTAGGTTCGACGTTGTATGCCACCTTACGGATGGGCATGAAAACGGCGTCGATGGGAAGCACGTCGATGGCTTGTTTAAAATGACTGTGAGAATCAGCCGGTACATAACCGCGACCGCGCTCTACGGTGATTTCAGCTCTCAGACGACCGCCCTCGGCAAGGGTGCAGAGTTGCCAGTCGGGGTTGATGATGGTGGCATCAGCCGGGCACATGATATCGCGGCCGGTGACCGGTCCCTGGCGATCGATGTCCAGATGCAAGTACTGCGGATCGTTGCTGAAAGTTTTGACCACAAGACCTTTGAGGTTGAGCATGATGTCGATGACATCTTCTACAACACCAGGTACAGTGGTGAACTCGTGAGTGACGCCTTCGATGCGAACGGCGCTTACAGCCGATCCATCAAGAGAGGAAAGAAGAACGCGTCTGAGGGCATTGCCCAGGGTTGTTCCATATCCCTTTTCTAGTGGCTCAATGACAAATTTTCCGTAAATTGAACCATCGGTTCCGGTTTTGTTCTCTAGGCACTTGATTCTTAGAGGTTCCATATTCTCTCCGTGAATGAATGTGTTCCGTGAAGCGAATGCGAATATCCGCAGCTAACTATCTAACTAACTAAGGATTAGCGTGAGTAGTATTCGACGATTAGCGCTTCTTTGATGCTTTGATCCAGGTCTTCGCGGGATGGCGCGTTGACCAGAGATGCGGTCAGGTTTTCGATGCTGACGTCCATCCAGTTGGGATGGGCGGCGGCAGGGGAGTTTTCCAGGATACCTTTGACAAGTTTCTTGGACTTCTCACAAACGGCGATCACTTCGCCGGCGCGAACCTGGTAGGAGGGAATAGATACGACCTTACCGTTAACGGTGAAATGACCGTGGCGGATAAGCTGTCTGGCTTGAGCTCTGGAGGGAACAATACCGGAGCGGTGCACCAGATTGTCCAGACGAGCTTCCAAAAGCTGCAGGAGCTTGAGGCCGGTAGGCACTTTCTTCTGCCTGGAGGCCTGCTCAAAATAAGCGGAGAATTGAGATTCGAGAACGCCATAGGTATGACGTACTTTCTGCTTTTCTCTCAATTGCAGGGCATACTCGGACTGCTTTTTGCGGTCCTGGCCATGCTGTCCTGGACCATAACGGCGCCGCTCGATGGCGCACTTGGTGGTGTAGCAGCGCGAGCCCTTGAGGAAGAGCTTAGTTCCCTCATTGCGGCAAAGCTTGCAAACTGAATCCGTATACCTGGCCAACTTCTTAACTCCTCGACTTCTTTACTTATGCAAATTAAACGCGACGGCGTTTGGGCGGACGGCAACCATTATGAGGAATGGGAGTCACGTCTTTGATCAGTGTGATTTCCAGACCGGAAGCCTGCAATGCTCTAATGGCGGTCTCGCGACCGGCGCCGGGACCTTTCACCAACACTTCCACTTGCTTCATGCCCTGGTCCATGGAGCGTTTCGCCACGGATTCAGCAGCCTGCTGAGCAGCAAAGGGAGTGCCTTTCTTGGCGCCCTTGAAGCCGACCGTACCGGCCGAGGCCCAGGCGATAACCTGTCCCTGCGGATCGGTAGATGAGACGATGGTGTTATTGAAAGTGCTAGCAATGTGGACGACGCCCTGCAATACGTAGCGGCGCTCTTTCTTCTTCGTCCTTGCCTTCGGAGACTTAGCCATAGCTTTCCTGTTCTATCCTTTGGTCAATTTTCCTGGTGATTACAACGAGTGGTTTATTTGCCTGCTTGCTTCTTACCGGCCACGGTGACGCGTTTGCGACCACGACGAGTACGAGCATTGGTCTTGGTGCGCTGACCGCGGGTAGGCAGTCCGCGACGGTGCCTCTGGCCGCGATAGCAATTGATCTCGATAAGGCGCTTGACGTTCAAGCCTTCGACTCTACGAAGGTCACCTTCGACCTGGTAATTGCCGCTCTTCTCAATCTCTTCGCGAACTTTGTTGACTTCCTCCTCACTCAAATCCTGCACTCGGCGATCATCGGCGATGCCGACTTTCTTGCAGATTTTGGCGGCGGAAGTTCTACCGATACCGTGAATATAGGTAAGGGCGATAGGGGTTCTCTTATTTCTCGGTAGGTCAACACCGGCAATACGGGCCATTTATCCTCTCCATCCTTCATGTTTCGCTTGGCATTCTGCACTTGGCATTGATGCTTGTGGCATTTGTCTTTTGCCTCGGCTCTCTGCTCTTCCTCTTTGCCGACCGCTTTCAAGTGGTTAGCTCCGTCTCAAGCAAAGTGCGACAGCCCCGGGGCTCTCGCGAAGCTAACTAAATTAACTCGGATATCTCTTGAATATCCTAATTAGAGTTAACTTGTTAGTTCTTAACCTTGGCGTTGTTTGTGCTTCGGATTTTCACAAATGATCGCAACGCGACCTTTACGTCTTATCACTTTGCACTTGTCGCAAATCTTTTTTACTGAAGCTCTAACTTTCATTTTTGGCTCTCTGTGCGGCTTTTACCGCGTTTTGACTAACTGAAACGATGCTAACAATTCTGACACGGAAGCCAAGCCTCGCCCGCATTTGCATGCAAAACAAGGGGCAACCAGACAAACGTCTAATTGTACATCAATCTTTGATTCTGTATGTGATTCTTCCGCGCGTAAGGTCGTATGGGGTGAGCTCTACACGCACTCGATCGCCTGGAAGGATCTTAATAAAGTTTTTGCGAATCTTGCCGGAAATATGCGCCAGAACCTTATGTCCGTTATCCAGCTCAACCCGAAACATGGCATTGGGCAAGGATTCCCGGATGGTTCCTTCAAATTCAATGACGCCCTGTTTTGTCACTCAATTACCTCTGATGGACGCTTAGTAAGTACTTCCGGTTCGCCTTCAGTGATTAACAAAGAATGTTCAAAATGTGCTGAAGGTCTGTAATCTTGCGTTACAACCGTCCAGCGGTCCGACTTCAGTCTTGTCTTATCACTGCCCAAATTGAACATTGGCTCGATCGCTATAACCATACCAGGTTTCAACTTGGTCTTGCTACCGGTGCGGTAGTTGAAGATGAACGGATCTTCATGGTAGTCAGGACCGATGCCATGACCGCCATAATCACGCACAATGCCGTACGCACCTTCATTACCAACATCTTCTACGGCACCGCCAATCTGATCGAGAGTAGCGCCGCCTCTGGCCGCTTTAATGGCCTCATACAATGCCTGCCTTGTGGCATTCAGCATCTTCATTACACTGTCCGACACCTTCCCGATCGGCACGGTGATGGCAGTATCGCCGATAAAATCAAACTTCTTGCCATCCTTCATGGTGCGAATGGAAACGCCCAGGTCGAGGCTGATAATATCGCCGTCTTTCAGTATCTTCTTCTTATTGGGGATGCCGTGGACGATTTCCTCATTGACCGAGGCGCAAACCGTTGCCGGAAAGCCTTTGTAACCTTTGAAGGTGGGTATGTGACCGGCATCCCGAATAGCCTTCTCGGCCATCTCGTCAAGTTCCCAGGTGCTGATGCCGGCGCAGGCAGCATTGCTTACCAACTCCAGCACACGACCCGCCAGTTGACCGGCTTCCCGGATGAGCTTCAGGTCTTCCTCGTTTGTCAGAATCATCGAAACACCTAATTGAGAGTTGCCAGGATATCAGCGAAAATCTGCTCTTGCTCGCCTTCACCATTGACGGTGGCGAGAAGCTGTTTGCCTCTATAAAACTCGATCAACGGGCTGGTCAGCTCGTGATAAACGGAAAGGCGCTGTTTGACCAGTTCCGGCTTGTCGTCGGAACGGTGCGAGAGTTCGGTACCACAAAGATCACAAACGCCCTCTTGCTTGGGTTTGGAGAATTTGATGTGGTAGACGGCATTACAAGCCTTGTTGGGGCAGACCCGCCGACCGGTGATGCGCTCTTCCAATAAGTCATCGGCAGTTTTCAAATCGATAACCTTATCGAGATTGGCTTTTAGCTCCTCGAGCAAGCCATCGAGACTCTCGGCCTGGGCCAGATTACGAGGAAAGCCGTCCAGAATGAACCCCTTGGAGCAAGCAGGCTGAGCCAGCTTTTCCCGGAAGAGATCGATCAATACGTTATCCGGCACCAGCATGCCCTTATCCATAAATTCCTTAGCAGCAAGACCGGCCTGGGTGCCGTTCTTAACGGCATCACGCAAGATATCGCCGGAGGAAAGATGGGCCAGGGCAAACTTGGAAGCCAATTTCTTACACTGGGTGCCTTTACCGGCGCCCGGCGCGCCTAGGAAGAGAATACGCATCTTAGACTAGATTTCCTTTTTATCGTAGGTTCTGAACAAGCCGCGCGCCTGATAACGTGCGGAAAGAGCATGAGTGAGAATCTGCCTCTGAGTATCGATAGCCACACCCACAAGGATGATTAGCGAGGTGCTACCCAGTCCCTGCAAGGTTGTGACCATTGTGGCCTGCTCCACGTGTATGGGGGCGATGGCGATAAAAGCCACGGAAGTGGCACCAATGAAGGTGAGGCGATTCAAGGTTTTCTCAAGAAACTCAGTGGTCGGTCGACCTGGACGAACGTGCTGAATAGCCCTGCCGCTGCGCCGCAAATTGTCGGACATGTCGCGCACGGGCAGAACGATGGACGAATAGAAGAAGGCAAAGAAGAGAATCAAGAAGAAATAAAGCACCGAATGTTCCCAGTGATAGTAGGACATGGCGTTATTGAATTCTTGAACGAGGAAGCCCCAGCCATCCTTCACCCAGTTGACGGAAGCCATCTGTACAAACGCCGGACCGAGGCCGGGAATGTCCTTGATGACGTTATAGACCACCTGACCGGGGTCTTGATTTTGCTTTTGCATGAACTGGGCAATGGTACTGGGGAACATCAAAAGCGAGGACGCAAAGATGATAGCCATAACGCCCGAGGGGTTTACGGGCAGGTACATATAGTCGTCGGGAGCGGCGAAGATCTGCCGCCCCACGTTACGCCTTGAACCAAGCACCATCACCTTGCGCACACCTTGCTGCAGGCGCACGATAAAGGCCACCACCAATAAGAAGAAGAGCACCAGGGCCAGCACGCCAAGTACCTGCGACTGACCGGTCTGTACCGCCTCATAGGTGTTTTTGATCATGACCGGCAGGCGGGCGGCAATACCCAGGAAGATAAGCAGCGACGCACCATTACCGACACCACGCTCGGTAATCATCTCGCCCATCCACATAATGAATACGGCACAGGCAGTGAGAATCAAGGTGGTAGTACAGAGGAAAAGAGGTCCGGGAGTGATGACCACGCCGGGAATGCGGGAGAGAAGCTGAGCCAGCATCAAGGACTGAAAAATAGCCAGTCCCACCGTGACCAGGCGGCTAATTTGAGCCAGTTGCCGGCGGCCCTGCTCACCCTGCTCCTTTTGCATGTTCTCGAGCTTGGGGATGACCACGGTCATAAGCTGCATAACAATGGAAGCGGTGATATAAGGACCAATCCCCATTGAAAATACGGAAAGCTTATTGAGGGCACCACCGGTGAAAAGGTCGATCATGCCAAGCAGGTTTTGGGCCAGCTCGGGGTGCTTGGTAAAGGCACCGGGATCAACTCCCGGGATGGGAATGTGCACACCGACTCGGTAAAGCACAATCATGGCCACGGTAAATAGAATTCGCTCTTTCAGACCGGCTGCACCAAGAAGACCAATCCAGTCCTCAGGACCGCCTATCTTGGCGCCACGCTTGCTAACACTCTCAGCCATGATTTAGATTTCTCGCAATTATTGAAGGCAGAATGGGAATCAACGCAATATTGTCCCCGATAATATTTTAGACCCGTCCCCGCCATTTCATTTCATCCTTGTCGGAAGTGAAACTACTTAAACGGAAACGGGTCGCATTTATGTATATATAAAGTGCACTGACCGAGGGTTAGTCCCTGTTCTTGGGATTTCTGGTAGGTGCAACCGGCTGCAACACTTCATAAGAACCACCGGCAGCTTGAATCTTGTCGATGGCACCCTGAGAGAAGTGGTGAGCTTTGATGTTGAGAGCTACTTTCAGCTCGCCATTACCGAGAATTCTCAAGGAATCGGTGGGCTTACGCAGCACTTTGTGCAGAAGGAGAGACTCGGCTGTAACTTCCGAGCCGGCGGGCAAGCCGTTCAAGGCACCCACGTTCAGCTCGACCCAATCGCGACCGGGCACCTGATCGAAGTTGTGAATCTTAGGCAGTCTGCGGAAGAGGGGGGTCTGACCACCCTCGAAGCCGAAGCGCTTGGATTCGCCGGAACGCTGACCCTGACCGTTGTGACCGCGGGTGGAAGTCTTACCGTGACCGGAAGCACGTCCGCGACCCACTCTTTTCTTCTTGCGGCGGGCGCCGTCCTGGGGTTTCAAATCATCTAACTGCATGGTTTCTCCTTTACCTTGCGCCGCATGCACTCTCGAAATATTCGAGGGAAATGGTCTGCGACTCGGTGTGGCCGACTGGCGGCTCTATCTGTTTACTTTTTGGCGGAAGCGGCTTCGGCAGCTACGGTTACCAGGTGATGAACCTTAGTGACCATGCCGCGAATAGTGGGGCTGTCCTGGTGGACCACGGAACTTCCGAACTTGCGAAGACCGAGAGCACGAACGACTTTGATTTGATCGTTGCGCTTGCCGACTAAACCGCTTGTCAAAGTGATGCGAATGGCTGACATTGTTGACGCTTCCTTTAATTAGGCGAAGAGCTGACGAATGCTGATGCCTCTCAGGCGAGCTGCTTCTTCAAAGGTGCGAAGACCTTTGAGACCGTCAACGGTAGCGCGAGCCACGTTGAGGGGAGATCTGGATCCGAGCGACTTGGAGAGTACATCTCCCACACCAGCCAGTTCCAGGATGGCGCGGGCGGCACCACCGGCGATAACACCGGTACCTTTGGCTGCCGGCTTGAGCAAGATTCTGGAGGAACCGGTCTTGCCGACAATCTGGTGCGGAATGGTCGTACCGACGAGCGGTACGGAAACCAAGGATTTCTTGGCGTCTACGACGCCTTTTTGAATGGCGGAAATGACTTCGGCAGCTTTACCGACACCAATGCCCACCTGGCCCTTGCCGTTGCCTACGGCAACTACGGCACGGAAGGAGAGTTTCTTACCGCCTTTGACGACTTTGGTGACCCGGCGGACCTGGATGATTTTCTCTTCCCATTCCGACTCTACGCGATCACGTCTGGTCTCATCGGCAGTACGGCGATTGGATTCGCGGCTTGTGGTGCGACGTCCGCGACGAACGCCATCACCCGCCTGGGCGGCCGGCTCTTCGAATCCGCTGACCTTTTCTTCTTTATCCATCTAGAAGTAACCTCTTCCTCTTTTTTATCGAATACTAGAAATTGAGACCGGCTTCACGGGCAGCCTCGGCCACGGCAGCTACGCGACCATGGTAGATATATCCGCCACGATCGAAGACAACTGCTTCGATACCTTTTTCTTTTGCACGCTTGGCCACGAGCTCACCGACAGCTTTGGCAGAATCGACGTTCCAGCTCTTCTCAGTCTTGAGGGACTCATCGAGAGTGCTGGCGGCAACCAGGGTATTGGCGGTAGTGTCGTCGATTATTTGAGCGTAGATATGCTTGTTGGAGCGGTATACGCAAAGTCTCGGACGCTCAGTGGTACCCTCGACACGACGACGAATGCGTCTGTGGCGAGTGATTCTGTTTGCCTTTCTGTCTTGCTTGTTAATCATTTTGATTTGGTCCTTTTGCCTTTTGTTTCTCCCAACGACTAACCTCAAGAGAGATTACGCAGGGATACTTGACTTAGTTACGGCTTACTTCTTCTTACCAGCAGCTTTACCGGCTTTACGACGAATCACTTCGCCCTGATATTTGACACCCTTACCTTTGTAGACTTCCGGCGGACGTCTGTCGCGGATGAAGGCGCAGAGATCGCCGACGGCTTGTTTGTCGATACCGCTAACGGTAATGACGTTACCTTTACCGACGGCTACGGCGGTCCCTTCCGGCGGATCAATTTCCACAGGGTGGGAGTAGCCGAGCTGCATTACCAGCTTCTTGCCTTCCATGGCGGCACGGTAGCCGACGCCGACGATTTCGAGGTTGCGCTCGAAGCCGGTGGAGACACCCTTGATCATGTTGGCCAGGAGGGTGCGGGTCAAACCGTGCAGGCTGCGGGTTGTTCTGTCTTCCGACTGGCGGACGACTGTAATTTTGTCGCCTTCTTGCTTGAAGGTGAGCTCCGGACGAAACTGTCTGGAAAGCTGGCCCTTGGGTCCTTTGACGGAGACCTGGGACTCGGCTATCTGGACGGTCACACCGGCCGGCACTGTAATTGGTGCTTTACCTATACGAGACATCTCACTTACTCCTTACCAAACTTCGGCGACTACTTCGCCACCGAGGTTGCTCTTGCGAGCCTGACGGTCAGTCATCAACCCCTGGCTGGTGCTGACAATGGCGATACCGAGACCACCATAAACTCTGGGCATTCTTTTGGCTTGTCTGTAAACCCTGAGACCGGGTTTGCTGACGCGCTTCAGGCCCTGAATTACAACTTCGCCTTTGCCGCCGTACTTAAGTACGATGCGCATGCGCTGTTCCGGCGAACCGAGAGCTCTGGTCTCGTAGGAGGAAATGAATCCTTCCCGACGGAGAAGCTCGGCG
Organism: Candidatus Melainabacteria bacterium; assembly: GCA_016212515.1. Lineage (GTDB taxonomy): Bacteria > Cyanobacteriota > Vampirovibrionia > Obscuribacterales > Obscuribacteraceae > Obscuribacter. The sequence continues at coordinate 35,770 of JACRFZ010000046.1, read as the reverse complement.
ATTGCCACTTTTTGTTTCGAGGCGGGCATCTCCACAGCCGAAGCTTGAACGCGAATAGCGTTTCTGATACGTGTGAACATGTCCGAAATTGGATCTGTGACCGGCATTTGCTATCTCCTACCAGCTAGATTTGGTGAGTCCAGGGATCAAACCATCATGTGCCATCTTTCTCAGGCATAGACGGCAAAGTCCGAAATCGCGGTAATAACCGCGCGGACGACCGCAAATGCGACAGCGGTTGTGCAAGCGCACTTTAGGGTATTTGCCTTTAGCGGCTTCTACCTGGCGCTTGTGCTCCTTGTCAATCATGGATGTTTTAGCCACGTTGTGCTTTCCTCTCCTTGGACTTCTTTCCGATTATCTTGGTTACTGACTACAGAAAAACTTACTTCTTGAAGGGCATTCCCATCGCCGCCAGAAGAGCATGGGCTTCCTGGTCGGTGCGAGCGGTGGTGACGATGGAAATATCCATGCCTCTCACCGCATCAATCTGCTCATAGTTGATCTCAGGGAAAATGAGCTGCTCCTTGATACCGACGGAGAAGTTACCGCGGCCATCAAAAGAACGGGAAGACAAACCGCGGAAATCGCGGATACGGGGCAAAGCCACGTGAATGAGTTTGGCCAGGAAGTCATACATGCGCTTACCGCGCAGGGTGACCGAAGCTCCAACCGGCTGACCTTTTCTCAATTTGAAGGTAGCGATGGATTTACGGGCACGATTGACAACGGGCTTCTGACCGGCAATGGTAGCCAATTCCTTCACGCCGCTGTCGATGGCTTTGGCGTTGTTGGCAGCTTCACCAAGACCCATATTGATTACAACTTTGACTACGCGAGGCACTTGCATGTTGTTCGTATAGCCGAATTGCTTGGTCAGATGGGGTCTGACTTGCTTCTCGTAACTGTCTTTAATGTCGAGCATTTCTCTTTTCCTGTTTATTTTTGAAGACGGTCTTTGTCGTCTTCACGTCTAGTTCTTTATCTAGTTCCTGATGGTCTTTATTCGAGACCGAGAGTTTTGCGAGCTTCAGCTCTTACCGGCTTCTTCTTCTCATTCGAGTAGAGCATCACTTTGGAAGCGAAAATGGGCGCTTCTTCCTGGACGATGCCGCCGGCTTTGCCGCCGTAAGCAGCCTTGGACTTTTCGTGGCGGGTCTGAATGTTTACGCCTTCGACGACAATTTTGCCGGTCTTGGGAAATACTTTCAGGACTTTGCCGATCTTGCCTCTGTCACCTTCCAGCTTGGTGCCGTCTTTCTTGGTGCGAGTACGGCAACCGGAGATGACCATAACAAGGTCGCCGCGCTTGACGTGCACATGGGGCACCAGGTTGGTGGCTGCCGGCTTAACGAGGGCGCGGGAGACAACCACTTTATTGCCCATCTTTACTTTGGTTTTGATGGCGGAGTTGGTGAATCTTTTCGATTTACCAGATCCATTAGGGTTGGCGGTCATTTTTAGAGCACCTCCGGAGCCAGCGAAATGATCTTGGTGAAGTTCTTATCCCTCAGTTCACGCGCAATCGGTCCGAAGACGCGGGTACCTTTAGGATTGCCGTCTTTCTGAACGATGACGGCGGCATTGTCGTCGAATCTAATTGTGGAGCCGTCGGGACGGCTGACATGATTTCTGACGCGCACTACCACACAGCGCACCACATCTGATTTTTTGACGGGCATGTTGGGTAGAGCATCTTTAACGGCAGCAACGATGACGTCGCCGACGGAAGCGTATCTCTTGTTGGAGCCGCCCAGGACGCGGATACACATGAGCTCACGAGCTCCGGTGTTGTCTGCGCAGGTCAGTCTTGTCTGTGGCTGAATCATTGGCTGGACACCTCACTTGCAGCGTTGGAAATGGAGTGACCGGTAATCTCAATCACTTGCCATTTCTTATCACGGGAAATGGGAGGACACTCTTCAATGCGCACCACATCACCCATCTGACACTTGTTCTCGGGGTCATGGGCCTTGAACTTGCGTGTCTCGACCATTTGTTTCTCATACTTACGGTGCGGGAAACGGTTCTCGACAGCCACTACAACTGTCTTCTCCATTTTGTTGGATACAACCTTTCCGACTAATACCTTCTTTGGCATTTTCTCGACCCCTTAGCCTTTGCTTTCTTACAAACTCGTCTTTTGATCTTTTGTGGATCTAGCCTTTGACGGCTTCTTTTTCGGTGAGAACTGTCAGCATCTGCGCCAGTTCTTTTCTTGTGGTTCTGAGTTTGGCGGGATTCTCCAGCTTTCTCAAAGCCAGTTGGAATCTCATTTCCACAAGACCCTTTCTGGTCTCATCAATGCGACCCGCGAGCTCTTCTTTGGAGAGCTCTCTCATTTCCTTCACCTTCATTTGGCACCTCCGGCGTGTCTTTCGACAACACGACACTTGACCGGCAATTTCTGAGCAGCCAGTTCGAGAGCGTGATGGGCATCTTTTTGAGCCACACCAGACATTTCGAACATGACCCGTCCGGTCTTAACCACAGCTACCCAGAATTCAGGGTTGCCTTTTCCGGATCCCATACGGGTTTCAGCCGGCTTTTTGCTGACTGATTTGTCCGGGAATACTCGAATCCACATCTTTCCGCCACGTCTCACACTTCTCACCATGGCTTTACGAGCGGCTTCAATCTGACGTGAGGTAATCCAGGCGGGCTCCAGGACCTGCAGTCCGTAATCACCGAATTGCACCTCGACGCCTCTCGATTCAGCGCCACACATCCTGCCACGCTGATGCTTGCGATATTTGGTTCGCTTGGGCATTAGCATTGTTCTTAACCTGCCTTCCTGGATCTACGACCAGACTTGACGGGACCTCTCGCTTCACCGCGAGGACCCTCTTGGGAACGCTCAGATTGCGATTTGATGTTGGGAGGCGACCATTGACCGGGCTCGAGTTCACCTCTGAAAACCCAGACTTTGACGCCGATGATACCCATTAGAGTGGAAGCTTCGGCAGTGGCGTAGTCGATGTCGGCGCGCAGAGTCTGCAACGGAATACGACCTTCCTTGGCCCACTCGGTACGAGCGATTTCAGCACCACCTAAACGACCGGCTACCATGATCTTGACGCCCACGGCACCAGCACGCATACAACGTTGCATGGCTTGCTTCATGGCGCGGCGGAATGCCACACGTTTTTCCAACTGCTGGGCGATGGACTCAGCCACCAGCTTAGCTTCCAGATCAACGCGGTTGACTTCAAGAATACTGATTTTGACATCGAGTCCGGTGCGATTGAGCATGGAGCGAATTTTCTGGCTCAATGTCTCGATACCGGCTCCACCTTTACCTACGACTACGCCGGGGCGAGCGGTGAAGATCTCGATTTGAATTTGATCGGCTTTCCTGGAGATATCGACTTTCGATACACCGGCTCCAGACAGTTCCTTCTTAAGGAAGGTTCTCAGTCTGTGGTCCTCTTCGATAAGGGGAGCAACATCCTTCTTATTAACGAACCAATTGGAAGACCAGCCCCGGTGAATACCGACGCGGAAACCTACAGGATTTACTTTCTGACCCAACTTACTAGCTCCTCTTAAATAAGATGCTTACCGGTGACTGACTAAATATCGGACAGTTTGAGAGTGATATGGCTGGTGCGCTTCAAGATCGGGTATGCCCGACCTCTGGCGCGAGGCTGGAAGCGTTCCTGGGTCGGACCCTGGTCGCAGAAAGCCTCTACCACTTTGAACTTGTCCGCTTCCCCTTCGGAGACCGGATTTTGTTCGGAGTGCACAAGGTTGGAGACGGCGGAGTGCAGCAGTTTTTCTACAACACGAGCCGCTTCATAAGGCATAAATCTCAGCATGACGCGAGCTTTGCCCACTTCTTTGCCGCGAATTTCATTCACTACACGTCGCACTTTACGCGGTGACATGCGAATCCATTTGGCGCAAACTTTGCTTTCCATGAGACTTAACCCCTCTTGGCAGTCTTATCACCGCCGGCGTGACCTTTGAAATGTCTGGTGAGGGCAAACTCACCGAGACGATGACCGATCATCTGCTCCGTGATATAGACGGGCACATGCTTGCGGCCGTTATAAACAGCGATGGTGTGACCAATCATTTCAGGCACGATCATTGATGAGCGCGACCAGGATTTGATGACGCGTTTGTCGCCCTTCTTATTCATCTCCTCGACTTTTTTGACGAGAGAGGGATGAACGAATGGTCCCTTTTTAAGCGATCGAGACACAGTATCCTCCTACTTGGTTCTGCGCTTGACGATGAAACGATCCGAGGTATAGCTCTTACCGCGACGGGTCTTGTAACCCATTGCCGGCTTGCCCCAAGGAGTTTGCGGCTTACCGCCGATTGGCGACTTGCCTTCGCCGCCGCCATGCGGGTGGTCAACAGCGTTCATAACAACACCACGGTTGGCGGGCTTGATACCCATCCAACGTTTGCGACCGGCTTTACCGAGGCGCAAGTTTTTGGCATCGGGGTTTCCGAGCTGACCAACGGTGGCCATGCACTCCATGTGCACCATACGCATTTCGCCGGAGGGCAGACGCAGGGTTGCGTATTTGCCTTCTTTGGCGAGAAGCTGGATTTGAGCTCCGGCAGATCTTCCGAGCTGACCGCCCTTGCCCAGGGTCAGTTCCACGTTGTGGACCATGGTACCCAGAGGAATGGCGCGCAACGGCAAGGCGTTACCGTTTTTGATCTCGGCAGCCGGTCCGGACATTACTTTGTCGCCGACCTTGACGCCGAGAGGTGAAAGGATGTAGCGCTTCTCACCGTCGGCATATTGCACCAGGGAGATGCGGCAGTTGCGGTTGGGATCGTATTCAACGGTTGTGATGACACCGGGAACGTCATGCTTGTCGCGTTTGAAATCAATGACGCGATAGGCTTTCTTGTGACCGCCGCCTTTATGTCTGACGGTCAAACGTCCCTGGTTGTTACGACCACCAGTGGATTTCTTCGGACGCAGCAGGCTTTTCTCTGGTTTATCTGTCGTGATGTCCGAAAAATCGGCCAGCGACATATTCCTTCGTCCTGCTGATGTTGGATTCACTTTGCGGGTAGGCATTTTCTCTTTCCTTATTAGCCTTCGTTTTCCCTTAACTGTGGAGCTCTTTTACAGATTCAACGCTGAATCAGCTTCAGGCGCTGAAGAGCTCAAGCGGATCACCGGCGATGGTGACAATCGCTTTTTTGCTATCTTTGGGGAAGCGTCCATGACGCTTGCTTCTTCTGAAGCGACCGCGGATAGCAGATGTATTTACCGAGACGATCTCGCTCTTGGACTTCGGATAGAGTTCCTTGAGAATTTGTTCGAGCGCCTGGGCGATTTCCACCTTGTTGGCATTCTTAGCGACTTCGAAGGTGTACTGTCCCTTTTCCATCTGAGCGGCGGATTTCTCCGTGATCAGAGGACGTAAGATGATTTGAGAATGTCTTTTATTCATCGCTTAGGCGTCCTTCTTAGTCGAGCGGGTGGTCTTCTTAGCGGCACCTTCCTCGGCAGCGGCTTTCTTAGGAGCAGCTTTCTTGGGGGCAGCGGCTTTCTCCTTGGCAGGAGCTTTCTCTGCTTTAGGCTCGGCAGCCTTTTCGGCTTTAGGAGCTTTGGCAGCCTTCACCTTCTCCGGTGCGCCTTCTTCCGTACTCTTCTTGAAGCGATCATTGATAGCCTCGAGGGTACGAGCATTGGTGAGCACCACATCATGGTGAAGCAAATCTTTTACGTTCAAATTGGATGAACGAATAACTTTCAAGTTCTCGATGTTGCGAGCAGCAAGCTCAACGCGCTTGCAAGCATCACAGGCATAGTCCAGGACAACCAGAACTTTCTTGTCGCAAAGACCGAGGTCTTTGAGAACCTGATGGAACTGCTTGGTTTTGGCTTCCTTGAGGTTGTCGAAATCTTGTACGACGACAAGGTTTTCAGCCCGTGCGGCAAGAGCGGATTTGAGTGCCAGCACTCTCATCTTCTTGGGCATAGAGATGGAATAGTCACGCGGCTTGGGACCGAAGGTCACACCGCCACCAGCCCACAGAGGGGAGCGGATCGAGCCGGCGCGAGCGCGGCCGGTGCCTTTCTGGCGCCAGGGCTTGCGACCGCCGCCGGAAACTTCGGAGCGGGTTTTGGTAGAAGCATTGCCTCTTCTAGCGTTAGCGAGCTGTCTGACCAGAGCGGTGTGCAATACACCCATGTTCGGCTCGATGGCGAAGACTTCGTCAGCGAGTTGGATGTCGCTGAGCTTCTTACCTTTGAGATCTACTACTTGCGCGGATGTCATTTTTCTTCTCTCTTAAAACAGGTTAGTTCCACTTGGATTTGGAAGGGGTGACAACAACAAGACCCCCGTCTACGCCAGGGATAGAACCCTTGACGAGGAGGAGGCCTTTCTCGACGTCTACACGCACCACTTTGATGTGGCGGGCGCATACGTTTTCATCACCCATGTGACCAGGCATATGAAGACCGCGAACGACACGACCGGGGGTTGTGCCGGCGCCAATCGAACCCATTGAACGGTGGAATTTAGAACCATGGCTCATCGGTCCGCGACCAGCGTTGTAGCGCTTGATAGTGCCCTGGAAGCCTTTACCGATAGACTTACCGCGCACATCGACACGCATGCCGACGGTGAGCATTTCAGCTACCTTAAGAGCTTCGCCGACAGTGTAGGCGCCGCTGTTTTCAATTCTGTACTCTTTGAGAGGCTTGAGCGGGCTGAGCTCTCTCTTTTTGAAGTTACCGAGTTCAGGCTTGTTCAGCTTTTTCTCGGCAACGGCAAAGCCGCCAACTTGCACGGCTTCGTAACCATTTTTGTCCTTGGTCTTAACGTCGGTGACGATATTCTCGCCCAGTTTGACCACGGTCACGGGAACAGCCAGGCCGTTCTCGTCGAACACCTGAGTCATCCCAACTTTTTTGCCCATTACGCCTAATGTCATCGTCTGAGGTCCTTTGGAATTAGAGCTTTACTTCAATGTCCACACCAGCCGGCAGATCAAGACGCATGAGCGCATCGGCGGTGGTGGGTGTGGGATCGTTGATGTCGATCAATCTTTTGTGCACTCTTATTTCGAAGTGCTCACGTGATTTCTTGTCGACGTGGGGTGAACGCAATACGCAATAGATGCGCTTTCTTGTCGGCAGCGGCACCGGTCCGCAAACGGTGGCGCCAGTTCTCTTGGCGGTGTCGACAATCTGATCGGAAGACTTATCGAGAAGTCTATGGTCATAAGACTTCAGTCGAATCCTTATCCGTTGCACTTTGGCGGAACCCTGTGCACCCTCGGTCTTTTGGTTTTTGGCACGTGCCATCTCGTCAGTCACTCCCTGGTTCTTCAGTAGAACGTCGTTTTAGTTGCTTCACCAGCCACCTTGCGCTCTATATCGACTCAATATCATTGATACAAGCGCGAGATACCGCACGACGGTAACTTCCATCCCATTTGGTCCTCGCTTAGAACGCTGCTCAACTCGCATTAAGCGCGTCTTATAATCGAGGGCGGCACGGGATGACCGTTCCGGCGAACGAACCACACATTGTACATATAAGGCATAGACGTCCAGAGTAAATTTATCTCACCTTTAGTTTCCAAGCACCGCCATCATTGACAAGTTCGCCGGGCGATGCTTGGAGACTCCCACCAATTAAGCCTTTCAAGGGTCAAGCCGGGAGAAGCAGATAATTTCAGGAAAACGACCGACTCGTTAACAACCGCAACACTAAGCCAGGCTTGTCAGGAGAGGATCGAGAAGGAATCGGCAGCAATCAGGCAGTCACAACAATTCCTTAAGAAAGGGATTTTAAGAGACTTTCAGGCGATTTCACAGGCGGATTCTGGTGCGATACTTAAGTAGCGTCATGAATAAACCAATCCTTATAAGCATTATCGTCATCGGTCTGCTCCTCACCCTGGGGCTAATCGCCTCCATCGTCTATGTGGCATCAGAGAGCGAGCGGCAGGGAGTCAGCCACTCCAGGGAAAACATGACCCACAAGCTGAATGACAAAAACAGCCCCCAGGAAGTCTATTCCTTTATGGAAGAGGCTGCCCAGGCAGCCAAGGATGACGGCGAGGCGGAAGCCGCCGCCGGTATTCTCGAGGCCATGCGCCCGCTTAGCCGGGGCTTTACCGACAAGAAACAATATATAGAGTGCTCCAACAAACTGGGCACCATCTATCTTGAAGATCAAAACCGTCCCGGCTCCGCCCAGCGCCTCTTCAAAGAAGTACTGGAGTTAAGGAAAAAAGAAAGCGGCGACAAAGTTACAAAAGATATTGCCGAAACTTTACTCAATCTGGGCGCCGCCAAATGCGAAAACGGCTCTTACCAGGAAGCCCTCAAAGATCTGGAAGCAGCCCTGAAAGCGGCTGAAAGCCTGGCGGAGAAAGAACTGATGGCCCGCTGCCATTACCGACTGGCCGACGTGCTCATGTATCAAGAGAAATGGGAAGAAGCTGAGAAACACAGCCAGGAAAGTCTAAAGATCTATGAAAAAGATCCTCAACTTGGTGATAAACAGGACCTGGCCAAGGCATATCAACAAATAGGCTTCTCTTGGTTGCAGATGAGTCAGCCAGACAAAGCCGTGGTAGCTCTGGAAAAGGCACAGGAATATTACAAAGAGGCAGGCAAACAAGACCTGGATCTCATTGAAGACCTTAAAGATCTGGGTTGGGTAGAACTCTCCTTAGGCAGGAGAGAGAAGGCACGGGAATACTTTCAGCGGGTCATGACGGCAGCCTCCGAAAATTCGGATGAGAAATCCGCCTCGGCAGTAAGCTACGTGCTCAAACGACTTTAAGTCGCAAAGAGTAAAAAGGGAACAAGAGGAACAAGCTATTGGCTGAGTTTCAACTTTCCATCGTCTACGATCACGAACCTCAAAAACTGGGGTTCTACTGCATGCTGGGCTTCGTACCAATCTGGACCCTGGCCGCCCCTTTTATGCTCGGTGCCTTCTGCACCTATTTCATCATCCACCCTGAGTCTCTCGCCAATCTACCGCTACTTTTCATAGCCGGCCTGCTTTTCGGACTTGCAGCTGTGACTGTAGCCGGTTTCCTGGTCACCGGTTTCTTTGAAGACAACCGCATTTTGATAACGGAAAACGGCATCTCCTTCCAACCGCTCTTCGCCACAGCCTTAAAGAGAAAGCGGCAAAGGGGCTGGAGCGAACTGGCAAAGATCTTCTTGCAGAGCTCGGAAGAGGCGGAAACCATCAACCTTGTCTTCAAGGACGGCGGCGGTGCCACCATTGATACGGACAAGCTGAAGGCGGAAGACATGGAAAAACTACTTATGGCAGTGGAAGCCTTTGCCCGAGACGCCGAGAAAGACTCGAACCTGCTCAATTATCAAGCCAACCTGCAAAACAAAAACAAAGGTCTGACCGGTCTTAGCTATACCGAACTTTTCGATGATGAACTGGCCCGCCGCTTCCATTCAACAGCCTTCGTGCCCCTTGAGCCGGGTTCCACCTTGCAGCAGGGTCATTTGAAAATCATCAGGCAAATGGCTTTCGGCGGTTTCTCAGCTATTTACTTAGCCCAGCAAGAGGAAGTGGAGACGGTGGTGCTGAAAGAAGCAGTGGTGCCAAACTCCACAGATCCCGCCCTGCGAGATAAGGCCATCGCTTACTTAAAAAACGAGGCGGCCATACTCTGCTCCTTAAGTCATCCAGACATAGCCCGGGTGCTCGACTTCTTCGTAGAAGACGACAGGCATTACCTCTTGCTTGAACACATAGCCGGACAAGATCTCAGGCAGTTCATCAAACAAAACGGACCCCAGTCAGAGGCCAGAGTGACAGCCTGGGCCAAGACTCTTTCCTCTATCCTCAAGTACCTGCATGAGCAAAACCCGCCTGTGATGCACCGAGATCTCACCCCGGACAATATCGTCCTGAAAAACGACGGCGCCATAAAGCTCATTGATTTTGGTGCCGCCAACGAATTTCTTGGTACCGCCACCGGTACCCTGATCGGCAAGCAAGCCTATATTGCACCGGAGCAGTTAAGGGGTAAAACCAACCCGGCAAGCGACCTCTATGCCCTGGGCGGCACCCTGCACTTTCTTTTGACCGGACAAGATCCAGTACCACTGACCGTATCGAGACCCAAAGAGCTGGTGCCTGAAATTTCTCAGAACCTATCTGATCTGGTCAGCCGACTGACGGCTTTTGAGAGCAGGGAACGAATTTCCGATCTGGCGACCTTGCAAGCCGAGCTAGACAAACTGACGGTGCCTTGATGGAAAGCGAAGAGCAACTCCACAGCCAATTCGCCTCCCCACTCAAGGTTAAGACACGCCTGGTGGAAATGCCGGAGGAGCTAAATGTACAGCCCGCTCCAGAGGCAGAATCGGGATTATCCGTCAGCACCGGGCCAAGCCTAAACAGATTGCCCGATGAACCACAGATAAAAACAGAAGAAGAAAAAGAAGAAGAACTACCGGTGCTGAAGCAAACCCTGGCTTTCATGCTAGCACTGGTTATCACAATACCGCTGACCGTTAAAGCGATTCCGCCGGCCATGCTTATCTGCGGCTTCATTTGCGTCTTTCAGTATCTACAACACAGTTGGTTCAAAAGCCTGGAACATAAGTCGCTCAGACTTTTCGGAATGCCCCTGACTCTGAAAAACGGCAGCAGTTTCAGTCCCTTCCTTTTCTATCCCATCCTGGCCGGCAGCCTGGCCTGGCACCTCTGGACTGGGTACCAAATTGCTGCGGCAGGGGCCGTCATCTCTTTACTCGCTACCGGCGTGCTTATATACAAATATGCCAATTGGCTGATTGTCAGCCCCGCACTGACGGCCGAATTGATGGAGAAAGCCGACGGCAAAGAGACGCCCCTCAATGCCTTCACTACTTACGTTGTCACCTATTTAAGCTCGGGGCTGACTCTGGCGGCTCTATTTTCCATCCATCAACCTGGTCTGGCCGCCCTCACCCTGGTGCTGGCCATGCTCGCTTATAGTCTTCTCACAGCCCAAGTAGACCGGTGCATGAATCGCGGTGAGATACTGGGTCGCGCCCTCAAAAAAACAGCTAAAGAGAAACCGCGGACCATCGCCTACCGCCCCCTGGCCGGTGTAGAGAAGTGGTTCCGGGCGCGCTTTACCAGTGAAGGCCGGGCCAGCCACTGGAAGCTCATACTACTTCTGGTTGTCACCCTCACTCTCATTTTCCTCGATCCGGGCAAGCAGATGAGTGACCTGATCGTAGCTTTGACGTCAGGCGGTGCAGCTCCTCAGGGCGATGGCACCGCTGCCGGTGCGGTCAGCACCGCCGGCTCTATAGACTGGAAGCACCTTTTCGTCCTGAGTTTCAGCTTAACTTTTGTAGGCACTGTACTTACCTACCTGACCATGCTGCTGCGCTTTCCCCGGGCCCTCCTGAGTTCCAGCCAGGGTCTCGCCTATCGCTTCGGCAAGTGGAGCGGCAAGAAAAGCGAATTCCTGCCCTGGAATCAGATCACCCATATAGGCATAGAGAAGAAGAAGGGCAGCACGTCCCACAAGGACGACAATCTGGTTCTTAAGACGGGCAAAAAGAACCTCTCCTTAAAGCTTAGTGGCTTTGAAACTGCCGATGACAGAGAAGCCCTACTTGCCGAAATCGAGAAGTATGCCCCCCGTGTACCGAGAGATCCGGAAGTAGCTGAATACCTATCTAAGCCCCCGGATAGAAGTTATACGGAACTCTGGCTGCAAGCTCTCTCGGCACCGCCCAAGCGAGAGCGATTGAAGCCGCTTTCTAAAGATGCCTTATTGCAGAACGGCCGCTTTCAGGTGCTGAAGGAACTGGGCTCAGGTGGTCAGGGTTTTGCTTACCTGGCAGTTGATCAAGATGGGCGCCATGTGGTTCTTAAGGAATTTGTTTTGCCAATCTATGTAGATATTCAAGCCAGGAAGAAAGCCCTGGAACGCTTTGAAAATGAAGCCCGGCTCTTATCAAAACTAGACCACCCGCAGGTGGTGAAACTGCAGCACTTCTTCGTGGAAGACCACCGGGCCTACCTGGTGCTCGAGCATATCGACGGCAAGAATCTGCGCCAGCTCGTCAGTGAAAGGGGCGCCTTCAGCCAGACAGAAGCCCAAGACCTGGCCTTGAAGATGTGCGAAATTCTCAAATACTTGCATGGTCTTACACCGCCCCTGGTGCATCGCGATTTTACGCCAGACAATTTGATCTTAGACAATCAAGGCAATCTAAAGCTAATAGATTTCAACGTAGCCCAGGAAATGCAGGAGGCTACCACCGGTACCGTTGTGGGCAAGCAGTCTTACTTGCCGCCCGAACAGTTTCGCGGACAAGCCTGCCCGGCCTCGGATCTCTATGCCATGGGAGCAACCATTTTCTTCATACTGACCGGTAAAGAGCCCACACCAATATCCACCATAAAGCTCCAGGAAGAGGCAGCAGAAGGGCAAAACTTTCAGGAATTATTCTGCGCCCTACTGAAACAGTTGACAGACCTGGAGCCAGGCAAAAGGCCTACCAGTGAAGCCGTAAGCGAATTACTTGCGGAAGGAAGAACCAGGGAATCTCTTGCAGCCGACCTATCTTGAGAAACCATAGATAAGACCGGCACGAGCAAATTCAACACCGCTCAAATCATCCTTCGCTTCCAAGCTCTCTTTTATCTGAGAGATGGTACTGCCGATGATGGCACTGACATTCTCGTAATCCATGGCACTATCTGCTGAGAAGAAAAATTCGACGACACTGGAGGTACCTTTTGAGATGATCCGAGCCCGGCAGTTCAACTTACGCGGGTAGAGGCGCGAGACCTTTAGCCCCAGTGGGTTTTGTACGTACCATAGCTCAAGGAAAAACTCTTTGCGGCTGAAATCGACCGCCTTCATTTGCCAGTGGGCAGCCCGCAGATCGGGAAGCTTTATCACAAGTCCCGGCAGTACTCTACCAAGCCTCTGCCAGAGTTCCGACTGCACTAGCGGATACTTTTCCAGGCGAGGGCAATTTAAATAAGTCGTCAATCTAAGTTTTTCGTCGCTAAGCAAACCATTTTTTCTCATGCGCCAGGATGAAAGCCGGCGAGTCAGGGGAGCCAGGAAGACCAGGCCCAGGTAGGCCGAAAAGAGACCGTAAACCAGTAGCCGGCTAAGGCGCGGGTGATAGTGAGTTACATAGTAAAAAAAACCAAAGAGGCGCGGATGCAGATTAGGATGCATGAGCACATCGGTGCTGAAAGTGGCCAGCAAAATAATGAGCACCAGAAAGAAAACAGGTGAAAACGAGAGCCACAAAGAGCGAGGCTGCTTTAGTTTCAATTTTCTGCTCTGGGGGGTCTGCATGGGCTATCACGATGAAACATATATTTCGAATCATCCCCCGCCGGAAGCAGGAAAGCTGAAAAGTACAGCTATTTTTAAGGTTGCCAAGAAGACCGCTGACAATCCAGATATGAGCCATTCTCAGGCAGAAAAAAGGGCTGGTCCATTGGACCAACCCTTTTTCATTGCTTTCTAAGCTGCCTATTAGGCGATGATGCTGGCTACAACACCGGCGCCTACGGTACGACCGCCTTCGCGGATAGCGAATCTCATACCTTCTTCAACGGCTACGGGCTGGATGAGCTCGACGTCCATAGCAACGTTGTCACCAGGCATAACCATCTCTACGCCGGCAGGCAAAGTGATGGAGCCGGTCACGTCAGTTGTACGGATGTAGAACTGCGGTCTGTAACCAGGGAAGAACGGAGTGTGACGACCACCTTCTTCTTTGGAGAGGACGTATACCTCAGCCTTGAATTTGGTGTGGGGTTTGATGGAACCAGGCTTGGCGAGCACTTGACCGCGCTCGATCATGGTCTTATCGATACCGCGCAGGAGGATACCGACGTTGTCGCCGGCGATACCGGAATCCAATGTCTTCTGGTACATCTCAACACCGGTGACGGTGGTTTTGCGGGTCTCTTGCAGACCAACGATTTCTACTTCTTCGCCGACTTTGATTTGTCCGCGCTCGATACGACCGGTGGCAACGGTACCACGACCGGTGATGGAGAATACGTCTTCAACAGCGAGCAAGAACGGTTTGTCGATATCGCGCTCGGGGGTGGGGATGTATTCGTCTACGGCTTTCATCAGTTCGAGAACGGCTTTCTCAGCAGCAGCGTCTCCTTCGAGACACTTGAGAGCGGAACCGCGGATGAAAGGAATCTTGTCGCCGGGGAAGTTGTATTTGTCGAGAAGTTCGCGAGCTTCCATTTCGACGAGGTCCAGAAGTTCCGGATCGTCGACCATGTCGCACTTGTTCAGGAATACAACGATGTGGGGTACGCCTACCTGACGGGCGAGCAGGATGTGCTCACGGGTCTGGGGCATAGGACCATCTGAAGCGGAGATTACGAGAATCGCACCGTCCATCTGGGCAGCACCGGTAATCATGTTTTTGATGTAGTCGGCGTGTCCGGGGCAGTCTACGTGGCTGTAGTGACGAGTGTCGGTTTCATATTCCACGTGGGCGGTGTTAATCGTGATACCGCGAGCTTTCTCTTCGGGAGCAGCATCGATCTCATCGTACTTCTTGGCTTTTGCCTGACCTGTTTTAGACAGGGTCAAGGTAATAGCGGCTGTGAGCGATGTTTTGCCATGATCAACGTGCCCGATCGTTCCAACGTTCACGTTTGGCTTGTTGCGTTCAAACTTTTGACGGGCCATCCTCTTCTACTCTCCTTACTTAACTCGTGTTGCTGACTTGGATCTCTTGACTTAGATAAGTCCCTTGGTTTGAAAATGGAGCCCATGACGAGATTTGAACTCGTGACCTCCCCCTTACCAAGGGGGTGCACTACCACTGTGCTACATGGGCGCGCCCCTAATTATCAAACGACTTTCGCTAAGTCTGATGATCCCCCTATTTTTCTTTAGCGTTGTTGTCTTCGACAACCCTCTTTGAAGGATCTCACTTTTTCTGAGAGACCCTTCTCAGATTTCTGGCTGCTTCCTTTTGCCTTAAAGCCGGTTGCTCTCAGCAAAAAAGTTTGGGCGGAGCTGGATTCGAACCAGCGTAGGCTTGCGCCAACGAGTTTACAGCCCGTCTCCTTTAGCCACTCGGACATCCGCCCACAAAGCCGGTGATGGGATTCGAACCCGCAACCTACGGTTTACAAAACCGTTGCTCTACCGTTGAGCTACACCGGCAAGCGCGCAAGGTCACCCATGCACGGACAAGAACTTAAGATTCTACATACATGATTTTGTTCGTGTCAAACAAACGCCTCGGCATTGCTCAATCTCGCTACAGGAACTTAATATAATTTTTGTAACGAAGCTTCGCTTTGAAACCGGCTCAGGCTTTGACGTTCTGTCTGACAATCTCGTAGAACACCACACCAGCCGCCACTGAGGCATTGAGCGACTGTACTTGCCCGGCCATGGGAATCTTCACCAGCATGTCGCAATGCTCAGCCACCAGCCTGCTGATACCGTCTCCCTCAGAGCCGATGACGAGAGCAAGCGGGCGTTTCAAGTCGGACTTAAATAGATCTTCCGCCCCTTCAAGACTCAAGCCGGCCACCCAGAAGCCCCTGTCTTTAAGCTTTTCAAGTGTGGCAACGATGTTGGTGATGCGCACCACAGTCATGGAAGCAAGGGCGCCGGCACTTACCTTGGCTACGGTGGAAGTCAAACCGGCAGACCGTCTCTGCGGCAGAAGGATGGCCTTAACGCCGGCGGCGTCGGCACTTCTGATGATAGCGCCGATATTATGCGGGTCTTCGATACCATCGAGAATGGCGATGGAATAGCCGTCCATACTCTCGCCCCGCGCTTCGTACTCAGCCTTCACTCCATCCAGTTTGTCGAGAAAATCAGGAAGCTCTACAAACTCGCTGGCGGCCATCTGGGCCACTACGCCTTGATGCTTATCGCGATCACCTATAAGTGTAGAGAGCTTGCCTTTATCGCAAACCACGGTAGGAATGCCGTTGTCTTTGGCCAGAGCGACGATCTTGTCGAGACGCCTGTCGGGATCCGTATCTTTAGCGATAAAAATTTTGTTGACGGGAGCAGAGCCGCGCTCAAGAAAAGCGACAACGGAATTTCTTCCGTAGACAAACTCGGCATCAACTTCCGCCTGGTCGAGCACAGGCAGTTCAGTCACGGCATGGCTGCCGTAACGCCCGACGCGAGTGCGCTCCGGCGGCGCTTCCTCGTCGAACTGACTGAGGTCTTCGGCGCCGCGCTCTCTCGGGCGGAACTGCCTTTCACCACGGTCAAATCCACTACTACCGCCCTCCCGGGAGCGACTGGAAAAGCGACCACGTTCACCGCCTTCATCCGAACGGGGACGGCTGTAAGAGCGGTTTTCACCACCCTCCTCCGAACGAGGACGGCTGTAAGGACGCCTTTCACCGCCTTCCTCCGAGCGAGGACGGCTATAGGGACGCCTTTCGCCGCCACTACTGCCCTCTTCCGAGCGAGGTCTGGAGTAAGTGCGCTTGCGGTCTTCATAGCCGCCGCCACCCTCTTGCGAGCGGGGTCTGGAGTAGGTGCGCTTGCGATCTTCATAGCCGCCACTGCCACCTTCTTCCGAACGAGGTCTGGAGTAGGTGCGCTTGCGATCTTCATAGCCGCCACTACCGCCTTCTTCCGAACGAGGTCTGGAGTACGTGCGCTTGCGATCTTCATAGCCGCCGCCGCCTTCCTCCGAACGCGGTCTGGAGTACGTACGCTTGCGATCTTCATAGCCGCCGCCGCCTTCCTCCGAACGAGGTCTGGAGTACGTGCGCTTGCGATCCTCAAAACCACCGCCTTCTTCAGAGCGGGGTCTTGAGTATGTACGCTTCTTATCTTCATAGCCGCCGCCCTCTTGCGAGCGGGGCCTTGCATAGCTGCGCTTCTTGTCTTCATAGCCGCCGCTCTCTTGTGAGCGCGGTCTATCTTCGCGCTTGCTGCCGTAGGAGCGAGAACTGGAACCTGCGGAGGAGCCGGATGAGCTTCTGGTTCTGCCGCCGCCTTGTTGACCAAAACTCTTGCCGCGACTCTTGCCAAAACCTGCATTCGGCTTGCCCTTACCCTGGCCCGATCTGGAACTACCGCCGCCCGAGGGTCTTTTGTTTCCCGTTTTCATTTCAGTCCTTCTGTCTTTGCAAGCCGGGTGTACACCCGTAATTTATATCTCTAGCCCAAAATCTAGTATCGATGCGGATTTCACCATGGACAGCCTATTTATCTTGGGGATAATCAGGGTATCTGGAGTACCTATGCTATTCGACGTCGTCTTTTTTGGCTTACCTCTCGTCCTCGCAGTTTGCCTGGGCGCACATGCCATTAGGGAAGCGGAGAGACGGTTTTGGCTACCGGCTTTCTCCTTTCTTGCCTATTGCCTGTTTTACCTGGCTGGAGGAAGAGACGTACTACTATATCTCACTTGCGCCCTGACCATGATGGGGGGCTGGGCAAGTTTCGGAATTGGACTGTGAAAATTCTAAGCTTGGCTAGGAGCCCTTCTTGCGGTTCGCTGCCGGCGTAACGACGGCAGAATGCCTGTTCTGCTGCGCCTCCGCCAGGGAACGCATGGCAATGTTGTGCTTTTTGAGCCAGCGGGAAATAGTATTGGGGTCACACCACTTATTCTCGGTATCGCGGTAGATACGGGCAATCTCGACGGTACTGAGCTTTTCTTTTACGTACTTTTGTACGAGCCACTCTTTGTCTTGATAAAGCGTTTTGGTTCTTAACGTCTTGCCCACAAGCCCCGCCTCTCTAAAGATGCCCGACATTTACTACATACTCTAATTGTGGTTCTTCCAAACGCTTCTGGCAAGATACCCGGAGTATTATTTAAGGAGAAAACCACCAATAAAATCAGAAACAGCTCTTTTTAAAGTTACCTGTTATCGGAAAGTCAGCTTGAGTGAACCGTGAGCCAGAACTTGAACACTACTAGACCGCCGCAAATCGACAAGGTTTTAAGAGAACCCTGTCTGACTGAGCTTTTCGATAAGATACGAAGAGACATAATCAAGGAAGCGGTGCGACAGCAGATTGAGTTCATCAAGCTCTCGAAGAGCGACCTCAGCCCTGAAGACTTCAGCGCCACGCAGGTGGCCCGGGCGGCCAGGAAACGGCTGCTTGCCCTTATGGAGGGCGGCATCAAAAAAGTTATCAATGCCACCGGCGTCATTCTGAGTACCAATTTAGGTCGCGCGCCCCTGCCCGACCTCGCTTCCCAACGGTTTTATGATGCAATCAAAGGCTATTCCAATCTGGAATTTGATCTTGCCGAAGGCAAGCGGGGAGAGAGAACTGAAACTGTTTCCAAATTACTGAGCCTGATTACCGGCTGCGAAGCGGCCATCGTAGTCAATAACAACGCCTCCGCCGTCATGCTGGCAGTGAAAGCACTGGCAGACGGAAAAGAAGTTGTGGTCTCACGAGGCGAACTTATCGAAATTGGCGGCAGCTTCCGTCTACCGGACGTCATAGAAGCTTCCGGCGCCCGCCTCAAGGAAGTAGGCACCACGAACAGAACCAGACTGTCGGATTACAAGCAGGCCATTGGCGAGCAAACCGGCATGCTGCTCAAGTGCCACCGTTCTAATTATCAGATCGTGGGCTTCACGGAGGAAACGGAAGCACTAGAGCTTTCGACGCTTGGCAAAGAGCATTCTGTGCCTGTGGTCTTCGACCTGGGCGGCGGTTCCTTTGTCGACCTGAGAGAATTCGATTTGAAGCCGGAACCAACCGTGATGGAAACTCTGGCCGATGGAATTGATCTGGTGCTTTTCTCCGGGGACAAACTTTTGGGCGGTCCCCAGGCCGGAATCATCTGCGGCAAGGCCGAATTGGTAGCAAGACTGAGGAAATGTCCTATATATAGAGCGCTACGAGCCGACAAAGTCGTGCTCGCCTTGATAGAAGCGGCGCTGAGCCAATACCTGTATAACAACGGCTATCAAGCTTTACCGGTCTTTCAGTTTGCCGCCCGCAGTGTGGAAAGCCTTCAGGCAAGAGCCGAACAAATAGTAGCGGGGCTGCAACAGACAGGCTTGCAGGCTCTCAAGGTGGCTGTCAGTCCCATGCAAAGTACCATGGGAGGAGGCAGCCTACCGGGCGAGGTACAAGACAGCCGGGGACTTTGCCTGACCCAGACCCGCAAATCCGGGAAAGAGAGCAAATCAGCGGAAGCAATAGCAGCCTTCCTGCGCGGCTACAGCGTACCGATTGTCTCAACCATTGCCAAAGAAGCGGTCTATTTAGACCTGCGAACCGTTTTCCAGCAGGAAGATCAAATCATAGAAGCAGCCTTGAAAGCCCTGGACAAGCATTTGCAGGAACCGCCCCACTGAGCCCTGCGGACGGAGATTGTACCGCCCCGGTTGTCATTAAAGGCAACTCTTATATAGATGTGCTATTTTTGATTTCCGCTCCCTCCGGCAATGTTGCAACTGCCGACCAAACTTGCCATCTATGGTGATAAATGTGGAAACTTCACAGCTAGAAGCCAAAATTGATCAACTGAGCAAGCGAGTCGACGAACAGATGCGCATCAGTCGAAATCTGACGGCACTCTGCACCACGGTCATAATCGGAGTCATGTTCTTCATCTTCACCCAGACTATTCAGCACCTGCCGGCCATAATAGTCTTTCACTATATGAGCAATCTCGATGCCATAGTGAAAGAGTGGCATCAGGCTGAAAGAGCCTTGAAGCTGTCCAAGTGAATTATTCTACTTTTTGAGCAACGCCTGTCGGCGCTTCACTTCGCCCTCGACCTCATCTGGAGAAATGCCGTTCACGGACATCGGTCCGGCACAGATCTCTCTCCAGGGGGCACCGGCTAAGGCCTGACGCACAATCACCTCAAAGACCTGCGCTCTCACACCGCTTCCATAACTACCTGGGCTGCCCGGGAAGGGTGTAGTTGGAGCGGCCACTTGCGGACGGGGGATAGCCTGGCCGGCGGCTGCGGCTGCAGCAGCGGCTGCTACAGCCGGATTTGGAGAAGGCACAATCGGATCGGGAGCACTGCCCATAACGGAAGCGCTACCGCCAAGCGCCTGAGAGGTAGCTCCGATAGAGGCACTGACGGCGGGAGTGGGCACGGGAGTGGGTACGGGGACAGGAACGGGTACTGGCACCGGCGCCGGCACCGGCACCACCTGCGGTGCAGCAGCGGCGCTACCACTTTCAGAGGCATTGAACATGGCTCCCGCCGACGGTTCGCTATTAAAAAGCGATGCGGCAGGGTTGCTATTGTTGCCCGTATTGGACTGACTGGCCACCGACTCAAAGAAACCGGGCTGAGGCTGAGGCTTGGGCGGCGGATTGGCACTCAGCCTGGCTGCTTCCTCCACGGCCAGCTTGGTGCTGGTCAATTGTCTTTGCAGATCAGCAACCATGTCCTTGGTTTGATCCCGCATTTCTTCCAGTTGCGATTTGAGCTGACTAATCTCAGTGTCTTTGTTGGCTATCTCACTTTGCACCCGGGACATCTCGAGATCACGGTCAGACTGAAGGCGAGCCAGTTCAAGATCTTTTTCAGCCTGAATACGAGCCAGTTCAGTTTCCTTTTTCTGCAACTCCTCATTGCGCTCACGCACCATTTCCGAGAGTTGCTCGTAGCGCCCGCTGAAATCTTCCCAGCGAGAATTGAGCATCTCTTGGGTTTCAGCAACCTCTTGCTCCTTAGACTGCAAGAGTTCGGAAAACTCAAGCTCGCGCTGGTCCATACGACCTTTCAGCTCTTCATTGGCCTTGCGCAATTCCTCGAGCTTGGCCAACACCGCCTCATCCTGTACATAGCGAACTTCAGTGACGCCTTCGGGATTTGGACCGGCTGCCTGCTGATAGTTATATACAGGTTTGGGAGGATCGGGTGCCTGCACGGCATCGTAGGCGGCCCGGAAAAGATCACCTGACAGCTTCTGGGTGCCGAGCAAGTCAACCAACTTGCGCAAGAGATCAGCCGGATGCTCCGTCGGGAAAACTGCCATGTAGGCGCACTTGAACGTCCAGGGATCAATGCGTCCGGCCGCCAACTGATCGGCCAGCGAGGTAACAAGCATCTCCGGCGTGTGACGGGTATCCTCTTTCACCTCTTCCGCCTTAATGCGATCAGCTTCGGCATTAGTACCAATAGTGGTCACGAGTGTATCGATAGCCGGCACCAATTCGCCGACAGCCTTCATGGGCTCAAGGGCGGCTGAAAGAGATTCGCTCAAACTGTTCAAACTCAAACCAATCTCACCAAAGGCCTGATGCTGAATGGTTTCGGATAAGTTGCGCACCAGATCGAGCTGTTCGTTGGCTGCTTTGGCAATTTGAGAAAGATTTACCGAACAGATACCGAGCTGCTGATCAAGATTGTTCAGCAGTTCCACTACCTGCGGGTTGTCCACATTTACCACAGTGGGCGCCATCAGCACCGGTACCGGAGCAGCGCTGGTCGGGCTATCGACCTTCTCAGGGATTGGAGCCTGCTTTTGAGCCAAATTCTCACCTTGCTTTTCGTCGATCTGCGTCTGGTCTTTCGCTTTTTTAACAGGAATCGCAGTGGAGCCGGCATCCTTCAAATCATCATCGTCGTCCTTGAAGAGATGAGAGGTGTCAAAATCCATTGACTTGCCGGAACCTGCGGCAAAAAACGGGCTGTCATCGGCACCGGTCTCAGTAGAGGCCGCTTCGGCCAAACCGCTGGCGGCGGTGCCGTTGCCGCTTTTGGAATGTCCTTCAGGGACTGACTCCTCTGACTCTGCACCGACAGAGACAGGGTCCTCACTTTCCTTGGCTTCAGTGCTCAAAGGGGAAGGGCTGGAAGGCTGATAAGTCTCGGAAGGAGAAGGCTGATAGGGATCTGGAGGGGTAATTTGCTTGGAAAGAGTGCCTCTAAGGCGAGCCCGTCTAGCGGCAAGAGAGCCGGTATCCTGTTCGCCAGACTTTCCAGAAGCGGTGTCTTGATAAGATCCGGCGGCGCTCCCCTTATCTTCGCGAGCCATCTAGTAAACCCTTCCCAATGTCCCCTGTTCACTGTCAAATATGTACCCAGAACCGCCCTAGTTCACACTCGAGGCTGGATCTGCCGGTTCAGTGACGAACCCCACGCTCGCCGCAGTGAGGCCCTCACTCTTCCAGTATATACCCGCCGTTGAGGCGACCAAGCCCCCAAATAGGCTCTTGACAAGAGGCTGAGAGATCTGTAACATTCCAGGCTGTAAAGGTAGCTTCAAAACCCTTCTACCGACCGTCCTTCCTAACTTTAAAACCCAGCCTGGGTTCCGAAACAAACCTCAACTTAGTAGCTAACCTAGCTTGCCGGCGAATCATCGCTAAAGACGGTAAAAACAAAGTACCCGCCGCCTCTCGGCTGGTCGAAATCCTTACCAATGCACATAGCCGAGTCCTATGCGAAATATTGCCGATAAAAACAGTCCGAAAGACCTCGGGACTGTCTTGATGCTGAATTTTCGTATATTTATATAGAGGGCGCTTATTCCAGCTTTGATTTATCGGACCGATTGAGCGCAGCAATTCAGCTTGATCAGGGCAAGTCGAAAGCTGTAGCCGGAGAAACAGGCAATGTGAGCAAGACAATTTCTGCACTGGCCGGATAAGAGGGACTCCTGCTGAGGTAAAAGATAACTAGGTTCTTCAGGGAGCAATTACTACCGTGGACATCAATATCTGCCCCGCCTGCGGGGCAGTTTATAAACCAAGAAGCAAGGACTGTACCCGCTGCGGGGCGGTGCAATCCAAGTTCGCGTCCACCACGGTCTCCACCATGGCCAGCACGGTAGCGCCGATGGTGGTGTCGGTAGCTCCAGATCGGCTCATCCTCGAGCGTATCGTCACCGGCAGACAATTGAACGCCCTCGTACCGGCAACTTACTACGGTGCCGATGCCTATGCCACTGACGATTTCACCTCCGAATTCTTCGACGCCTACGGTTCTAACGGCGGGTCAGCCACTCATGGCGGCTCAGACAATGGCAACAATGGGCAAGAAGTTCCACAGACAAATGGCAGAGCCTTACCTCCGTCCGGCTTCTTTGATGATCCGCAGACCATTGTTCAAACGACGGCTAGCGCTACCGCAGCCGCTGTAGCGGCATCCGGTCTGGCCGCAGTAACGGGTTTCTTCGAGAATCAATCCCAATCGCGGGCGGCAGAAGCCGCAGACAAGGTAGACGTCTTTGTGCCCACGCCCGCCGAGAGAGAAGACGAAGCCTTCGATACGGCCAACCTGAAAGCCTATTCCGCCAATGATCAGCAGAGCCAGGCGAACCAGGATAGTCCGGCTGATGAAGACATCGAAAACTTCAATTTTACGCCGGCACCGGAAGAATCGGCAGAAGAGACTCCCTTCATGACGGAAGCTCAACCAAATAGAGCGCCCGAAAGTTTTGAACCGCTCCCGACCACGGCCCCCAACAACGAATACGCCACCGCGCCGGTGGAAGAACCGCTTGCCGGTGAATCCAGACAGGCACAGTCAGCCCAGGGAGACTTCAGACCGGAGTCGCCGCTCCCTGCACCATCCATAGTATCAAAACCTGAGCCGGTACAACTACAGCAAGCTCCGGCGATAGATGCCCACCCTGAGAAACCGCACCGCCCTCAAGTGGCAGGTCCCCAGGAACTTGCCCGCTCCCGGGCTGATGGCGAGCAATCCGGCTACCGTGCGCCAACTCCGGCGACGGCCGAAGCCTTTGATTTTTTCCAATCCAGCGCAACACCGGCGGTAGTGAGTACCAAGGCAGCGGCAAAGACGGCTGCCCGTAATGAGAATAGCCAGTCCCGCGCTCTGGGCGATGATCCCCATTCCAACTTCGAAAGTTTACTGAGCAAGAGCTCTAAGTCAGGCAATTACAAACAAGCCGAGACAATAGAGGCAGAGGAAGAGCCAGTCGGCAAGCCTCAAAAATCATCAGGCGCTACAGCAGTCAAGAAAGCGCGCCTGGTAGTGGATGAAGACGAAGACGACGATGATGATGATGATGATGATGACGACAGGCCGCGTCGCAAATCATCTACAAGAAGAGGCGGCAAGTCAACCGTCATCAAGAAGAAAAGCCGTGATGAAGACGATGACGACGTTGATGACGAGGATGATGAAGACGAAGAAAGAGAAATTCCGCAGAGACGCTCCTTCAGCGGCAGTCCTTCATCCGTTACCAACTCCCGCAAAGCAGACCGCTCAAGCAAAAGCAGCACTAGCACTGCATTGAAGAGCCGCAGTAAAAGAAAAAATGACGACGATGATGATGACGATGATTCCTCATCCTCATCCAGCCTGCGTAAAAAGTTCAACGATGGCGCCCTCTTCACAGTGGCGGGCTTCCCCATAGGCTTCAAACTAGTAGCCATAACTATTGCCATGATGGGCATGTTTGCTTTTGCCATTATGCATATCGCCGGCAACTTCTCCGCCCTCCTGGGCCAGGCCCCACAGGGTCAGACCGGCACAGCGCCTGCCTCAGGCGGTGGTCTCGGCGGGCTCATCACCGAAGCACCAAAAGTTTCAGGACGCTGGAGCATGATGGTGCTGCAGAACGGCAATCAATATCCCAACGTCATAGATTTGAGACAAAAGGGAAGTGAACTCTACGGTCAGGGAATGGACCAGAAGGTCGGCCCTTACCAACTCACCGGCAACGTCGGCATAGAACAAAATGTGCCCATCATCTTACTCAAAAAGCAATTCGTAGACAGAAACGGACGCAAGAGCGGACCGCCGATTTTCTTCAAGGGTCAACTATTCCTTGACACCATTCCGCTTTCGGCTGCCGGACAGTGGGAGTTCAAGAGAGTCTCAGCCCGTGGTCAGTTCGGTCTCAAGAAGCAATCGGCAGAAATGGTGCGCGGCGAGTTTCAAGCTCGCTTGATGCGACCCATCGAGCCGGACACCGCCGGCAAGATCGTGGCGTTGCCTGGAGGCATACCGGGTCTGGGAGGTGGCGGTGGCGGCGCAGAAGGCGACAAGAAATTCAACATAATCGAATTCTTCAATCATTACGGAATTTTCGTAGTCCTTGGTCTGGGAGCGGCGGTTATCGGCGGCAGCTTCACCCTCTTCGGACCTTCCGGTTTAATCAACATCTGGAACAAACAGCAGTACATTCCCAGCCAGGTCAAGTCACAGCACAATAAGATTCGTTCTCAACTGGCCAAACCTTTGAAGAAAGGCAGTTTGCCTTTAGGACAACGCATCGAGTGGAAGTGGTGGTTCCCCATGCCCTGGGTAATCAAAGACCTGGCCATTCCGCCTGATATGCGTAAAGTGAATCCCCACGTCTTGATCCTGGGACAGGGCGGCAAGGGCAAGTCGCGCCTGGTGGCGCGCATGATCACCCATGACATCGAATCGGAAGATCGCGGTATTGTCCTGGTTGACTCGGACGGCTCTCTGGTTGATTTGATCGTCAACTGGATCGCCGCCCATCCCAGAGGCAGAGAGATATCCAAACGGGTCATTTTGATCGACCCTACCTACAGGAACGGTTCCGTCGCCTATAACCCGCTCAATCTGCCCGACATCGGCGACCTGCAGACGGCGGCGGCATCCATCGTCGACGGCTTCAAGGCCATTTATACCGAACCGCCCGGCTCCCAGAGCCAGTGGAACGCACAAACTGCAGACATTTTGAGGAATGCCATTTTGCTTTTGATCGGCAACGGCAAGACCCTTATTGATCTGCCAACCCTTCTCAACGAAAACGACTTCCGCGATGTGCTTTTGGAAAACATCGAGAAGAAGAAAAATCAGCGCGTTGAATTTGCCACCCTTCTCGACCAGTGGGGCCGTTACAAAAAACTAGCCAGAACCGACCAGTGGATCACCTGGGTAGAGCCTATCCTCAACAGGATCAACCCGATGCTCTCCAATCCTCGCATTCGCTCCATTTTGACCAAGCCTCAGGGTGACCTGGACATCATGGACATAGTCACGAAGAAGAAAATACTGTTAGTGCGCATACCGCAAGGCGACTTCGGACAAGATGCAAACCTCCTGGGCTCCCTGATAGTTTCCGGAGTCAAGCAAGCCTGCCTGACCCTCTCGACAACCGGCAAAAAAGCCGAGCACCATCCAGTCAGTCTCTATCTGGATTGTTTCGATAACTTCATTGAAAAGAACACTATCGAAGCCATCACATCCGAAACCAAGAAATTCAAAATCGGTCTCATCGCCGTCACCAAGTCTCTCCAGCACCTGCCGGAAGACTTCCGAAACCAGCTCATTATCAACATCGGCACACTCATTACCTTTGCCCTTTCAAAAAAGGACGGCGACCTCCTCGGTCCGCAGATGTTCCCCATAGATGGGCGCAAGGTGAAGCACCAGACCATGTCCAACATATTCAACCCGGTCAACACTTCGCCACAGTTCGAACTTGTATCAGACGAAGAAAAATTGAACATCGACAAAATCGTCAGGCAAGAAGAACGTACCTTCTTCTGCTACAGAATGGGCGCCGAAGCCGGTCTTTTCAACCTCAAATCGCACCCGTTTGAAGACGTTGTAGAGGGCAAAATCAAGAAAAAACTGATCGACAAAATGCACACGGCTTCAATCAGGAAGGCCGACGTGTCCGAAGACTAGTTCCTGTGTATACTCATAACTACTAATCTCTGTAAGTTCTCGGCTGAAATACCGACGAAAGCAAAAATGAGCCAGGATACCCCTAACCGCAGCATCTGGGAAGAACGCATCGCCGACTTGCGACGCTACGACCTTGACAATCTAGAGACAGAGGCGGTCGATCCGGCCTCTCTCACTAGCTGGCCGATCCCCGGACTAACTTTTGTAAGAGTAGACGGCATCCTCAGATCCTGGGACATTGAGAGGGAAAAGCAACAACAGGGGCAGCAGGTTCAGCAAGACCCGGATCCCACCAAACCTCCCAAACGCATGTACCTGATGGAAGATGCCCTCACGGGTTTGCACAGCCAGAAAGCAAACCTGGCCTTCCTCATTTTGGGCAGCAAATCGGGAGTCCATTACTACATGGGTATCTCCCTTCCAAGCGCCGTGGAGTCCAATGAGCCGGGCAATGATCCCACCTCTATTTGCTATCACAGTCTCAAGTCGATTTTACATAGCGTGTATGGCGGCGTAGATGTCTTTAAAAAGCCCTTTTCGGCTGAAGACATTCACGCCATGATCGAACCCATGACCAAGTACACCGGCGTAGTAACTGGCATTCCGGCCCTGAAGTCCACCGGCGGTGATACCACCGAATCAGAGCAAATTGAAAGATTGGCAGCCGGTTTGTCCGGTCATGACTTCGGCATGTTAATCCTGGCCGTTCCAATTCCAAGCAAAAATGTCACCAGAGAAGAAACGGCTGTAGTGGACCAGATCCAGCGGGCCCAAGAGAACGAAGACCCAGAAAAGAAGAGAAAAATCAAGTACTACTTGGAATTGCAAGATTCCTACCTCAAACATATTCAGCTTGGCACCGCTCTGGGAATGTGGCTGACGGTGCCTTATTTCTTCTCACCCAAACGGGACGTATTTGTCAGGCTTCAATCACTTCTCAGAGCCACCTATGTAGATGAAACAAGCCGCCCTACCCCTCTACGCACCCACGAAGTGCGCGGACTGAGCGAACACATTCAACGTTTCGGACTGCTGCGCTCCAAAAGAGACGGTGAATATTTCCAGGAGTTACTCGAATATCGCTTCCTGTCTCCACTTAATTCGCGCATGCTTTCCGCTTTTGTGCATCTGCCGAAGCGAGAGATGCCTGGCTTTAGAATCAGGAGGTCGGCGGAATTCTCACTGGCTGAAATACCGCCGAAAGATCCAAACCGAGTCATCGCCATCGGCAACATTCTGGATCGAGGGGAAGACACCGGCAACCTCTACTACATAGACGTAGACGCTCTCCAGAAACACACCATCGTCTGCGGCGTCACCGGCGGCGGTAAAACAAATACCTGCTTCTACCTGGTGGGTCAGCTCTGGCGATACGGAATTCCCTTCATGGTGTGCGAGCCGGCAAAGTCGGAATACCGTCACATGATGCTGATGTCCGAGACTTTCAAAGGCGTTGGTCAGGCCTTTTCTCTTGGCGACGAAACTGTCTCCCCATTTCGCCTCAATCCCTTTGAAATTATGAAAGGGGTGAAAGTACAAACCCACCTGGATGCTCTCAAATCAGTATTTAACGCCAGTTTTGAAATGTACTCGCCGATGCCGCAGGTACTGGAAAAAGCCCTTAACTCAATCTATGCCGTGCGGGGCTGGGACCTGATCAACAATGTCAATCGCCGTCTGCCGCCTGGCATGTCTGTAGGCGATCCGGATTGTCCCAATGAAATTTACCCAACCATGAAAGACCTCTACGAGATTATCGATCCCATCGTAGAGAGCTTCGGATATTCAGACCGCATCGGTCCCGACGTACAAGCCGCCCTGAAAGCCAGAATAGGCTCATTACTAATTGGCGGTAAAGGGCAGATGCTCAATACCAGGCGCTCCATACCCATGGGCGAACTCTTCGGTAAGCCGACCGTGGTAGAGCTGAAGATGGTTTCAGAAGACAGCGAAAAATCATTCTTGATGGGTATGCTTCTGGTTTTCCTCTATGAATACAGGGAAGCCCTCGGTCCCCACGACCATCTACAGCACGTGATGTTGGTAGAAGAGGCTCACCGTTTGCTGAAAAACGTTCCTACCGGTCAAAGCGGTGAATCGGCCAACCCTGCCGGTAAAGCTGTTGAATTCTTCACCAACATGCTCGCTGAAATTCGTTCCTATGGTCAGGGCTTCATCATCGCCGACCAGATTCCTAACAAACTGGCTCCAGAAGCCCTTAAGAACACCAACCTCAAGATCATGCATCGTATCGTGGCGGTGGATGACCGCGACTCTATGGGCGGTGCCATGAACTTAGATGATGTGCAAAAGAGGCACGTCACAGCCCTTGGTCAGGGACGCGCCCTCGTCTATGCAGAAAAGATGGAGCAGCCTTACCACCTGCAAATCATGTTCGACAAGACTAAGGAAGTGCCGCCGCCTGAAACTCCGGAAGAATCCGACGAAGTTGTCAGACAGGCCATGAAGGGTCTCAACATCATCGGTAGCTACGACCGCCACCTGGGCTGCAAATTCTGCTTACACCGCTGCGATTCGCAGATTCTGGATACGGCTATCCCCGTGGCGGATGACCCGATTTTCCGCCAGGTCTACAATCGCTATGTGCTCTCTACCCTGAAAGACCTCACCCAACTTGTGCACTTCCGCGCCCAGATCATTCATGAAATTCAAAGGGTGATCGGTGGTCGCGCCCGCACCGGTAATATCACCGGCATCACCTGGTGTGCCCTCACACAGGCCACCGAACGTTACTTCGAGCGTAAAGGTGAAAACAATTACTGGTTCTACGATCAGGTACGAGAACAGCACCTGCGCTGGCTCAACTTACTGCGCCCCGCCTTCCAGCCCACAGAAGTAAACCGCCGCCTCGATATAGCCATCTTGAGACAATGGCGCGATGACTTCCTGGAATTGCATAAGCTCGACCAGGGTCCTCTACCCACTTGCGCACCATGTACATCAAAATGTCTTTATCGCTTTGAAGTTTCGGAAGTAGTGAGAGACCCCAAAATCAAATTCGATTTCAACTCCTCCATAAACCGCAAGGATACCCCGGCATCCGATTCGGCAGCCTGGTTCTGCCGACTGTTGACAGAAAGACTGATTGGCATGCCGGACGTTGACCTGGCCTATTGCCTGGCCGCGCACTTGATCAAAGATCAGCAGCTATCCACTGACGCCCAGTTAGTTCTTCTGCATAAAGTGCGAACCGCTCTGGAAAACTTCCAGAACGAAGGCGATGGAGAACAAGGCAGTGGAGAATAGTAGCTCAAACGAAAACTCCCAGAATCCTGCAGCCGCCGACAATCAGGGCAACCAAGACAGCAGCGGGAATTCAGGTGCAAGCGCTACAGGCCAGCCCAATACAAATACAGCGCCCGCACTCTCCCCGGAGGAACAAGCGGCGCTGGATAAGGATACGGATGAAGAATATGATCGCCTCTTCGCTCGCAATCAGTACGCCAAGAAAAAAGACTTCTTCTCTACTGCTCCCAAAGGACCCGTAGGTCTGGCGGAAGAGCTGGGCATCGAAGACATCTACCAGCCCCTGGTGGGTGGACATGGTCAACTTTTCTGCGCAGCCGGTCCGGAAGCACCACTGGTAGTGATTAAGGACGATGCCCTTGTCATTCACCCGCCGCAATTGCCCCTCATGGCTGAAGACAATGTGGAAGAAATGAAAGTGCAGGTTAGCAGTCGCGGCATCTTGCTCGATGAATTCGGCAAGGAAAAACGCGTTACGTCGGCTAAATACAGAGGTCGTCCGATCTTCCACTGGGGTGAATGTGTTCCAGGCACTTACAGAAGCTATGCTATTGTGGAAGCCTCCGACGGTGCCATGCATTTCATCTATGACACTACAACCGGCGAGAAACTGTCCGTAGATGAGGTCTATCGACTGAGAAATCGCACTCATGATGGTGAAATCGGCAAGTATCCCCAACTCAACTCCACTCTTGACATACAATCAGACGAGCCGGAACGAGTCGATCCAGAAGCGGTAACGCAAATGGGCATCGAGCAGAATCAAAACTGAGCCTGTCAAAACCAAAGGTTCACTGTCGGGCTTGTGCTACACGGAGAGCTTGCGTCCGGAGAGGAAACGTTCGCAATATTTTTCCCAGTTCTGACTCAGTTCGTTCTGCACCATCTGACCTACAGCCACAGATGGCAGGTCTATGGAGATCGACTTTCTCCGTCCGTCACGAGAGTACTCATGGCGAGTAGAAGAATGATTGCCAACTTCGTATGCCAGCACAGGAATCCAGTCTTCACCGCTTAGCACTTCCAACTGCTGTTTGACGATTCGGCGTCCATTCACTTCCACATCAACCTTAACCAGTCGGCAAGTCTGAGAAAATGCTTCTACTACTCTAGTGCCTTCCACTTCAAGAAGATGGCTATCTCCTCCTCTGGAGATCACCGGAGTCTTGACCGTGCCGGCAGCTTCCGGCAGCGACAATGTAGTCTTGTCGGAATCGACCACGGTGGTATCCAGATTTGGCGAAGTGACCACAGTTTGTTGTTGCTCGCCCTCGGTTTGATCTAAGGGCAAGGTAGGTATGCCCTGAGGCAAGGCAAAGGTTGTAGCCTGTTCCTCAACGGTCGGCTTGCCGGGAACGTTATCGAAAACATAACCGCAGGCGGGACAAAGAGAGGCTGTATGGCTTAGCAGTCTGTCGCAACCGCCACAAGGCTTGGTAGCCATCTCCAGTATGGCATGAGAGGGCATATGCTGAGGCTCAAAAACGACCGGCTTGGCAGGCGCGGTCTCGGCACGATAGGCGGAAATCTCCTCAGCCGTAGGAATATTCAACACGGCGCCGCGGATCAGCACAGCCAGCGGTGCGCCCTTGGAGTCGGTGTCGGTGGAAAGACCGTTCTTCTCTGCTAATAATCTCCAGAGTGTCACATCCCTCAAGTCGGGATGTTTCATAGCGATTGAGCGCAAAGTATCACCGAGGCGAACGGAGTAAACACGACCGTCAAGTCCATCGGAAGATTCTCGGATCTTACCAATTACTTTCTCGATGTTAGCGCGGCGATCTTCCTGGGCGGAGTTAGAGCGACCGGCCATACCGGACGGAGCCCCCTGCTTGTTCTGCATAGGCGCGATGCCGCCGGTGCGAGCCAACCATTCACGAACCTGCCTAGGACTGGGAAGAATCAGCACAGTACCGGGCTTGACATAGTAGCTGCGACGACCGCCGGTCCAACGAACTTCCACGGAACGTTTGTTGATCTCGTAAATCAAATCGGCCACACGAGCATCTTTGAATTTGCGAACGGCAATCATGGTCAGGTCTTCGTTTTCGCGCACTACATACTTCTCTTGCAGGTTGTCCTTACGGATCATTTCCTGCAAGACTTCGCGCTCTTGCCTGATACGGAGAGCTCTTGCTCTCGCCTCAATCTCCGACTGCTGTCTGATAGCCAACATGGTGGCCATCTCTTCCGCCAGTCGGCGCTGCTTCTCTTCTTCTCTCTCTTTGGCGTCTTTCTCGTCTTCTTTATGCTTAGCTTTCTGAGAGGCTAGGAGCTCCAGCTTCTCATGCTGCAACTTGATCTCCAGGTCGCGCTCGCTCTGCTGCCTGTGAGCCTCTTCCAATTCCCTGATGTAACGGGTCTGAGCGTCCAGCTCATCGATTAAGCTTCCCGAACCACTCATTACATTGTTGACCATCTCGGCACTGCGTGAGGCAATGTCCTGAGCCTGCAGACCGGCCGACTGTGCCATAGCATTTACGGTATCAGCCAATCTCTGCTGGGCATCCTGCAACTCCTGCCAACGGACACTGGACGGATCAGGTACATTCAAATCTGACTTGAGGCGCAGAGAATCGTAGTCGATGCGCTGAGAGTCATCGAGTTCAGCCGCGCTGCTCTCTGTCTTCTCCTGCCTGGCAGCTTCACTGCGTGCCGTATAATCATCGGTGCGGTTGCCGCCCTTACTTTCATCGCCTTTAGCAAGTGACTGCTGAAGCCAACCAGGCATCTCACCGGACTCACTACCATTGGCATCGGCATTGGCACCCTCAAGCGCTGCCTGATCACGGTTACTGATACCATCACTGGTATCTATGCCCTGGCTGGAGCCGCTGCCCGACCCACTACCGGTTCCAGGGATTCCTCCCTGCTGAGAAGTATAAATCGATATCAGATCGTCGACACCGCTCTGAGCAATGGCTCCAGGCGAAACACTGGGAATTGGTTGAAACTGCTCCGGATCATCGGCGTCTGTGTGGATGGCACTTGCAGGGTCGCTGTAAGGCATTCCAAATCCATCAGTGGAGTTGGAGGGAGTTTCAATCGGCACAAATCCGGCAGTACCGTCAAAATACGGCTGTCCGAAGCTACTGGTTGGAAGTCCGGCAATGGGCTCCTGATAGGGAATACCAAAGGATGAGCCACCTTCCAAACCGGAGTTTCCAGTCTGCCCCATCCAGCCGGTATAGCTTGAGGCAATGTAATCATCAATCGGACCAAAATAGGTCGCAGAATCAATGGTCGGTTCGCCCCAGCCTGAGCTGGTATCCGGCAGAGGCTCTGCATAAGCATCCGCACCGGCATTCTGCATAGCCGCCAACTGGGCGATCAAATCCAAGGCAGCCTGTTCTTCCGCTCTCTGAGCATCAGAGAGGCGAATGGCTTCCTGCTGTGCCAGTCGCGCCGCTTCTTCCTGAGCCAGCCTGGCTTCCAACTGACGTGCCTCAATCAGAGCCTGTTGCTCTGCAGCCAAGCGAGCTTGCTCTTCCGCTGCGCGGCGGCTCTCCTCAGCCAGCCTGGCCTGTTCCGCCAAACGAGCCTGCTCTTCCAGAATCTGCAGATAAGAGGGATCAAGGCTGGAGCTTGAACCACCGGAAAGTGAAACCAAATCAGATATTATGTTGAGCGGATCGAAACTCTGCACGGGAGCCTGCGGTGCATTAACAGGCTGATCAAAGATGTCGGACAGCACATTGCCTACGACGTTGTTGAAAATCTGCTGAGCGATTTGCTCAACTGGGTTCGAATCGGTGGGAACAGCACCTGGAACCTGAGCGCTTCCGGCAGTCGGATTAGCTGTACCATTCACATTCGGAGCAATCGGCTCAACAGGATTCATACCGGCAGGTGCTCCGCCTGAAACCGGTGCCGCAGGCTGACCGACTCCACCACCTGCATTGGAAGGAATTGGTTCCAAAACTGGAAGAGGATCTGCACCATTAGAGACTACAGGGGCTGAGGAATCTACTGGCAGATTCGGTGCCGACACATCCGGAATAACGACCGTTCCGGCAGTCGGCGCGGGGCTTACCTCTGACGAATTAATGCCGCCCGCCGTCGGTTGAGGCGCCGGAGCCGGCGAAGCTTGTGTAGGAGCAGGCACGCTGTCGCTACCACCAGCATTCAGCCCTAACTGAGAAGCCAGATACACAATGTCCAGTATCAATGACTCAGAATTGGAAACTACTCCGTCACCATTCAAATCAGGATTTACAGACACCTGCGTCGCTGAACCGCTTGCATCAACCGGCACAGGAATGTGAATATTGGCACCGCCTGTGGCATTGAGGTTTTCAGCTATCTGAATCAATTCAATGTATTTTGCCGCCAGCTGTTCCGGCGTCAACTGACTCAACGGAACCGCAGGCGCGGCTGCAGCGGGAGCAGGATCTGTGCTTGCCTGCGTCGGCGTAGAGGCTGTGGTGGGCTGCGCGGTCTGAGCGGCACCGGCGGCCGTTGGATCCGGCACTGGTTGCGTCTGAGCAGGATTGGCGGCGCTGGGATCAGGGTTCTGCGGCACACCGGCAGCGGAAGGATCAGTCACGACTGGTTGATTGGCACCGGTCACAAGTGAAACCGAGGGCAACTGATTGGGATCGACCGGCACATTACCGGCCGGCGCGGGACCGTTCGGGTCAACATTCACACTACTGGACGAGCCGGAAGGAGCAGGTTGGCCGGTTGTGGGAGATGTGCCCAATGAACCGCCAGGCTGGGCGCTGCTACCGGAGGCGGTGGAATTGCCGCTCGCTCCGCTTGACCCGGCCGGCACGGAGCCGCTTGAGATGACAGTGCCTCCACTGCCGGTGTTACCAGAGACCGTACCGACAGTTGAACCGCTGGCAATTCCGCCGGCAGAAGTCGTCGTGCCTCCGGCTGCAGTGGCGGTGGAGCCGGTGCCGGTGCCGGCAGGTGAAGTGGAACCAGAAATCGTAACGCCGCCAATCGTGACCGAACCGGAAACCTGGAGATCGGGAGTACCATTGGCACCAACTCCAACGGATACATTTACACTGGCACCGTTCTGGCTATTTCCAATCGAACCGGTAACCCCAAGAGCGCCAGTGCCGGAGTTCACAATTGCGGCAGTGCCGGTAGCAGGTTCAGTCGATGAACCAGGCGTTGTCGTACCTTGTGGCAGATTCGCAGCGGAGGTGGCGGCAGTACCACCGGCTCCCGATGCAGAAGTCGGACTGCCTGTCGTTGCAGAACCAGGAACAGCATTGCCTGTGGCTGTAGTCGCCGTACCAGGAGTTGTGCTGCCGGTCGTCGTCACAGCACCGGCGGTTGTGTTGCCGATTGCTGATGCAGTAGCACCTGTTGCGGTATTAACGGGAGTCGTCGCCGCAGAGCCAGTTGTTGTCGCATTTCCAGTCGCGGCATTTCCGGCCGTCGAGGTTGCAGCCGGACCTTGAGACGTACCAGCCTGAGCAAGACTTCCACCAGCAGTGGTCGTCGTCGTAGCACCGGTACCAGTAGTTGTATTACCAGCGGTCGTCGTCGCAGGACCCGTGGTCGTGTTGCTTGCGGTCGTCGTCGTAGCACCGGTACCAGTAGTTGTATTACCAGCGGTCGTCGTCGCAGGACCTGTAGCTGTATTGCCCGCGGTCGTCGTAGGACCTGTAGCTGTATTGCCCGCGGTCGTCGTCGCAGGACCTGTAGCTGTATTGCCCGCGGTCGTCGTAGCTGCACCTTGAGATGTACCAGACTGAGCAAGATTGCCACTGGTATTTGTGTTGCCGGCGGTGGTCGTCGTCGTAGCCGGACCTTGAGACGTAGCAGTTTGACCGACATTACCGCTAGTAGTCGTGTTGCCGGCGGTCGTCGTCGTCGTCGCCGGACCTTGAGACGTAGCAGCTTGAGCGAGATTGCCGCTGGTAGTGGTGTTGCCTGCAGTCGTAGTGGTGGCACCGGTACCAGCAGTTGTATTACCGGCAGTTGTCGCTGCG
>JACRFZ010000045.1 GCA_016212515.1 Candidatus Melainabacteria bacterium | reverse complement strand
TCGCCAGTGCCTCCTGCCTGGAGGTGATGCTCCTGGAAGACTCGGTCTTTGCGCCTCTGGCCCAAGCCGGTCTGGACGGCACCGTCGCCGGTGTCAAGTCCGAATACTGGTTCAAGCCCGGGCAGGAGGACGGTGAGCCCGTTCTCGTTTCTTCGTGAGCTAAGAGCTCAGACAAGAGGGTTTCAGAAATGTCCAATCAAAAGCCTCCCGGCCAGGAGCCGTTGTCCATGGGAGACCGCGTACTTGTCGGTCTTCTCATGGTGCTGTTCCTGGTTTCGCTCATCTTTGGTGCCTTCGTCTTCAAGGACACCTTTCGCCTGGCTGTCTGTGCCGGCATGTGCACCGTCTCCCTTGTGAGCGCTCTCGTCATCGCCTTCAAGAACTTTGAGGGCGGCGGCGACCAGTGAGAACGGCTGATATCCGGCTCCGGTCCAGAGAAAAAACATAAGCTATTTCGATAGCTAAACCGCAGGTGGTATGAGGAAGAGTGCGGCAACGTGGACGCCAACGCCAACGCACTCTTCCTCTTTTTGTTCTTCTTTTTTTTGCAAGGAGAATAGACCGGTCGAATAGTCTATAGATCCGGGCCGCTTTGCTTGAATGCGGCGAGACGTTGAAACCCTCGCCGTTTCCCTTTCTGCCGGGCACCTTAGTTAACTGCCCGAATCCATTGAGGTGAGCTTTCTTTTTTTGTTAGAGAAGGGAGTTATCTAAAACAGTTTTCCATGAAAACAAGACCCTCAATTTTTTAGCGAGTACCGCGCAACAAGTATCTACGCCCTACTCAAATCAAAACAGTACCGACACCCTGAGCGGTGGAGGCTGCACTTTCTAACAATTTGCTGGAGCGTGTCATGAGCAACATATTCAAAGTCGTACCATGGCGGCGATTGGTAAACGTAGCAAAACCTTTCTGGGTTTCCGAAAAACGTTCGGATGGCTTCGTTCATCTGGTGGCAATACTTGCCCTGATGGGTTTGAATGCCATTATCGCTGTCTTCATAAACAAGTTCGCCGGTCTGTTTATGACTGCCGTCGAGTCCAAAAATCTTGCGGACTTTTACTTGTTTCTCTTTGCCTGGGTGGCGGCATTTCTGTTACACACACCCGTGCATGTTTACTACAACTTCATGAGAACCAGGCTGGCGCTAATCTGGAGAAAATGGCTTGGCGAGGAGTTTCTGACCCGATACTTCTCAAACGAAGCCTATCTCAGATTGACATTGAAGCATGAGATCGATAACCCGGAACAGCGCATGACGCAAGACGTTGACTCGTTTTGCAATTCATCCGTAGGACTGTTCATGTCTATTCTTGATGCCTGCGTGCACGTGGTTACTTTCATGACGGTACTGTGGGTGATTTCTCCCAGCCTGTCCGTGACGGTAATGGTGTACTCGACGCTTGGTCTGGTGATTGTATCGGCAATCGGCAAAAGTCTGGTTGATTTGAACAATTCCCAGATGATGACCGAAGGTGGACTGAGAGCTGGTCTTACAGCCGCTCGCCATAACGCCCATGAGATTGCCTGTGGTGGTGAATCGTCAGAAACGGAAGAGTTGCAGAAGGCCAAAAACAATCTCAACAGTGTCATCGAGACGCTCTTGGGTATTGCTCTGGTCAATCGCCGCATTCAGTTCTTTACCACTCCCTTCAATCTCTTTGTGCAACTCATTCCCATCGTCATCGTTGTGCCTTCCTATTTCGCCGGTGAGATTCCTTTCGGCACTATCACCCAGGCTGCCATGGCTTTTGGTGCTGTGTTCAATGGAGCCACCGTGTTGATTGGACAGTTCAACGGTATCACCCACTATGCTGCTATCACCAATCGCCTCGGCTCCCTGGCTGAAGCCATGGAACGCAGTCAGGAAATGGAAACTGAGAAGGTTGAGACAGCAAAAGCGGTTTGATATTGAGGGGGGCGTGTGTTTCTTTGCGGAGATTATGGGTGGCTGATGCTTAATCTGCCGTCGACGCCAGTAGAGTAATTCTTGTTTGACAAGACTTTGCTGGCGTGACGCAGGCGGCATCTATGTTGAAATACAGTCAGTAAATTTGTTGAAGGTGCTTGGTTTTGGTGTAAAAATTTTGACCCCAAAATACTAAAGGTAATAGTAGGATTGGCGGTTTTTTTTACCAGGTTGATGAGCTTGACTGGGTCTCCGGTGTTTTCGAGGCGCGTGCGAAAAAATGTAGAATTTCGCTCGAAAGTCAAAAAAATCGCTGAGATAACCCCACCATTGAGCGATTTTCGTAATAATTTCGCCTCTGCCTCCCTTCTCAAAAGAAGACAGTGTCGTTTCTTCTCCAGTTCGAAAAAGAAAGAGAGGCACCAGAGCCGGTAGCACCGGTGCCTCTCTTTTGGTTAACGGCTATAGCTCGACATTGAGCGGTAGCTTATCGGAATGGATGGGGACGGATTGGAGCCGACCGGTGTTTCAGGACTTCCGACGCTTGCCGGGCTTCCTGGATTTAGCGGGCTTCCCTGTCTTGCTGCTCCAGCCTGGCTTTTTCGTCTTGCCATGTTGACCGGGCTTCCTCGACCGGCCTGGCTTGCCTGATTTTCTGCGGCGGGTTTTGGCCCTGCATTTTTCCAGATCGCCACCCTCGCTTGCCAGGCACGCTTTCAGGGCTTCCTCCTCTTCCAGGCGCTGCAGGGCTTCGTTTTCCTCGTTATGAGGCGAAACTTTGTTGCGGTGATCGGCGCGCTTCTGTAGGAAGTAAGCGCTCCAGTCCACCTGCGGCTGAGCGAGATAGGCGTCGATGACGCGGTAAGCCAGGGCGAAGGGCAAAAGGGAGTTGTGCATATTGGTCAGCACCACTACGCCGAAACCCTGAGCCGGACCCATCACGCAGAAGGAAGTGAAGCCGTCGACGTAGCCACCGTGCTGCACCAGATGAGCGCCGCCGTAGTCGCGCACGAACCAGGTCATGCCGTAGCCGTGCCGGGTTGAGCCGGGGTGCATCATGAGGGTGAAGGCGTTGGGCTCCACCTGCAGATGTTCGCGGTGCATCTCATCCAGGTCGCTCTTGTCGAGAATTTCCCGGCCGATGGTGCCCAGTTGGAACTTCAGCCAGTTGGCCATATCGTCGATGCTTGACTGCAGGGCGGCGGAAGAAGCCAGGTAGTCGAGAGACTTTACCTTCATGATGGCCGGGCGCTTGCGGTTGCGCGGCATGTGGTGAGGAACGGCGCGGTTGCGACGTCTGGCGGAGGCTTTCACCGAACCGAAGCTGTCCTTCATACCCAGGGGTTGCAGGATGCGGCTTTGCAAAAACGCCTCCCAGCTCATGCCGGAGACCTTCTCTACCACAAGGGCCAGCACCGCCAAAAGGGTGTTGTTGTAGCTGAAGCCGCCCCGGTGAGGTCTTGTCGCCTGCAATCCGGCCACATGCCGCATGGCTTCCTGCAAGGTGCGAGATGGCAGGTTGGTGATGGCACCGTCTTCCACACCGCTCTGGTGCGTGACGATGTCCTTGATGGTGAGGGTTCTGCCCACTGACGCGTCTGCCAGGGAGAATTCCGGCACATATTTCTGCACGGGATCGTCAAACGAGATCTTCTTCTCCCGGGCAAGAATGGCCATGGCTACCGTGGTGAAAGCCTTGGTGCAAGACCCGATTGTGAAAATGGAGCGACGGTTGACAGGACGCCCATCGCCTTTCTTGAGCAAGCCGAAGCCGTCTGCAAAGACTACTTGTCCGTCTTTGACGACAGCGATGGAAAGACCCGGTACGTCCCAGGCTTTCATGGCTTGTGTTATGTAAGTTACATCCAGACCGAAGTCTTGATTGGTGTTCGACATAGACATGTCCTTTGCCAAAGATAATGGCCGGTGCCTTGTCTGGCGCCGACTGAGAAGGGTTTATTCAAAACTGCAAGGTGAGCGGAAAAACGGGCAGGCGCAGTGGCTGCATTCAACAAGTGGGCTTAACTTGCCTGCCTGTTGAACTGGTAGCTGCACTGGGAGGGGTGGTTGGTAGCGAGCGTGTTTTTCCGATTTTGCGTATTGAAAGAAAGTGGAAATTGATGTGCCTTAGTTTCTAAATTACATGGGCCAAGCTCAAAGGCTATTTATGTAATTCCGGTTCATATTTATGCAAACTAATTTGCCGACCACCGTTTCGTTTAAACTATGGCACGCCTAGCGCTAGTATTCCGCTTGACGACCCTGGCGGAGACGTTTCTTCGGGTCTGAGGGAACGGGAGCCGCCACTGTGGCTCCGTCAATTTGCCCTGGGCCAGTAGCGCTTACCTTTGCAGTCGAGGGAAAAATGCACCAAGTAGCCGTACGGAAATTAGCCGAGTATCTTTCTGACTGGCTTTCGCTTCGTTATGACCAATGTGATATTCCCGGTTTCAGTGTGGCCGTTTCCATCGATGGCCGCCTGATTCTCAACCGGGCCTTCGGTTATGCAGATCTGGAAAAGAAGGAGACTCTAACACCGGAGCACCTTTTTCGGGTGGCATCCCATTCTAAAACTTTCGCCGGCACGGCCTGTATGCAATTGCAAGAACAGGGCAAGCTTAATATTGAGGCTCCGGTGGTGCAATATTTGCCCTGGCTGAAAGAGCATAAAGATAAGCGCATCCAGGAGATTACTTGTCGGCAGCTACTCAGTCACAGTGCCGGCGTGATTCGAGACGGGTTGGATGCAGATTTCTGGCAGTTCAACAGGCCTTTCCCGGATTCTGAGGAGCTACAAAAACAGCTCCTGGAAGCGGGCTTGATTTTCGACAGCAATACAAAGATGAAGTATTCCAATCATGGCTACGGGCTTCTGGGGCTGGTGATTGAAGCGGCTGCCGGGCAGAGCTTCCGGGCTTATGTGAGCGAGAATATTATTGCGCCCCTGGCGCTGGAGAACACCGGTGCGGATTATTGTCGGTCGATAGAGAACCGCCTGGCCAGAGGTTATACCCGTGTCGAAAGATGCGGCAGGCGTTCTCGCCTTGATACTACCATTGATACCGCTTCCTTGAGTGCGGCTACTGGTTTCTATTCCAACGCCGCCGATCTCTGTCGCTACTTCTCGGCGCATATTGTCGGTTCCGGCCGGCTTCTGCAAGATGCCAGTAAGAAGGAAATGCAGCGCACACAGTGGCCGGTGACAAACAGCACTTTCGGTCAGGAATACGGCCTGGGTCTGCAAATCGATTATGTGGAGAAAAGGCGTGTCTTTGGACATGCGGGTGGCTTCCCCGGCCATGCTACCCGCACTCTCTGCGATCCTGTCGACAAGATGGTGGTTTCAGTTTTGACTAATTGTATTGATGCCGATCCCACTGCCATCGCCCGCGCTGTCTTTGCCTTTGCCGATCATTTCTCTGCTGCCTATGCGGCCGGAGAAGAATCGACCCTGGTGAAAGGAGTCGCAGCATCAGGCTCTATCGATATGGAACGGTTTCGGGGACGCTTCCAGGGTCTCTTTCGCATCATGGACGTATTACCTGCCGGTGATAAGCTGATTTCTATAAATCCCGGTAGCTGGCAGCCTTTTGCCGATGTAGAAGAGCTTAGCGTGGTGGATGAGCGCACTCTCAAGATGATGAAAGCCAACGGCTTTTCTTGCGAAGGGGAGCTTGTGCCTTATGAATTTAAGGGTGCGGAGCTGCCGGCCGGCTCCATTCGTTGCGGCGGCGCAACACTATTTTGCGAGAAAAACTATAAGCTCTTCAATCCCATTGCTGTAGAAGTTTGACCGGCTGTGACTCCGCCAATGTACTTGGGCAGCATCTTGCTCCAGGAAAGCCAATCATGGCAATTGCCGTCCCAGATGTCGACGTGGTGCGGCACGCCTTTTGCTTTCAGGGCTTGCGAAAAATCTTCATTACTGGGCAATAGCGGATCTTCCGCTCCGGTGGGCAAGATCCAGTCTAGTGATCGGATTTGTTCGAGAACTGACTGATCTTTTATTCTTGATATCAGATCGCTGGGGCTGCCCAGGGCAAGCTGGTCATCCATGCGATTGTCGGTCCAGGTGCGCACTTCATAGACGCCGCTCATACCCAATACGCGATTGAACCGGTCTGGAAAACGCAGAGCCAGATTGGCCGAGTGATAGGCGCCGAAACTGCAACCGGCGGCGATGGTGTAGCAGTGTGAATTGCGGCTTTCCGTAAGAGGTAGAACTTCTTCGATCACATATTTTTGGTAAGCAAGATGGCGCTTGAGGCGAGCCTCCGGATTGATATCCTGGTTCCACCAGGATTCAATGTCGACCGAGTCCAGGCAGAAGAGTTGAAACCAGCCGCGACTCAGGGCCTCGCCCAGGCTTTCTACCAGACCAAAATTTTCCCAGTCGAAGAAGCGTCCGCAAGAGGTGGGAAAGGCTAGGATTCTGGCGCCGGCATGACCGAAAATGAGCATTTCCATGTCGCGCTCCAGGGCCTTACTGTAACTTTTGTGATATTCCCGCAACATAATTGAGTACTTGCCTTCCGCTTCTGGTGCCGCTTTCAAAGCGGCGATGAGTAGCCAATTATAGCATCGTCGAAAGGAACCCCTTCCTCTTTGGGCTGGATGGTATTCTTTTGATGCATTGATAATAGCCCTGGTGGTCTGCTTCAAAGAGAGGGTGTTATGAAATCCGTTTTTCTGTCGCCGCATTTTCCGCCTTCCTTCGCCAATTTCGCCGATCGATTGAAAGAGCAGGGCGTAGCCGTTTTTGGTCTGGCCGATCAGCCTTATGATGATCTCAGCCCCGAGTTGAAGCGTTCCCTGACGGAGTACTACCGTGTTTCAAACATGCACAACTATGAAGAGCTGGTGCGGGCCATGGGCTACTTTACTCACCGTTACGGCAAGATAGATCATATCGATTCGCACAATGAATACTGGTTGGAGACCGAGGCCCGCTTGCGCACCGATTTCAATATTGCCGGCATCAAGTGCGGAGAAATTGAAAACATCAAATGCAAGTCTAAAATGAAGGAAGTCTTTCGCAGCGCCGGTCTCAGCCCCGCTCGTGGTCGAATCTGCCGCAGCGACGAAGAGCTGAGAAGTTTCATAAAAGAAGTGGGCTTGCCGGTGGTGGCTAAACCCGATAACGGTGTTGGTGCCGCCGCTACTTTCAAAATTGAAGGCGAGGCTGACATTAAGCGGTTTTGGACCGAAAAGGCTTATTGCGACTATATCGTGGAAGAATTCATCACTGGAGATATAGTCACTTTTGACGGTCTGGTAGATCAGCGGGGTGAGTTGGTCTTCTCCACCTCTTTGCGCTATTGCCGAGGCATCATGGAAATAGTCAATGAGGATTCCGATGTCTATTACTGGACTGTGCGCTCCATCGAGCCCGATCTTGAGCAAGTGGGGCTATCTACGTTGAAGGCTTTTGATGT
Source organism: Candidatus Melainabacteria bacterium (assembly GCA_016212515.1). Classification (GTDB taxonomy): domain Bacteria; phylum Cyanobacteriota; class Vampirovibrionia; order Obscuribacterales; family Obscuribacteraceae; genus Obscuribacter. The sequence goes on along the minus strand of JACRFZ010000045.1, from coordinate 81,375 downwards.
GAAAGCCCGCTTCTTCCACCTGGAATTTTTCCGCACCGGTGACGGTAAGCTCATGCCCCTGGAGGTAAACATGAGACCTCCCGGCGGCTTAACCCTGGATATGATCAATTACGTCTTCGATTTTGATTGTTACCGGGCCTGGGCTGAGATGCTCGTGCATGGACATAATCCCCGGGTGAAGGAAAGACCGTACTTCGTCATTTATGTCGGACGCAAGGACTGGATTACTTATGCTTTGCATCATGACCAGGTCTTGCATCAGTTTGCCCCCTTGCTCAAGCAGCAAGAGCGTATGGCCGGTGTTTTTGCCAGGGCCATCGGCAATCACGGATATATCTTGCGTCACGAAGAGTTGGAGCCGCTTTTGGCTGCAGCAGCTTCCATCTTGCAAAGGGCTTAGGCGAGCCTTGTTGAGCGATGGCTCTTTGGTTTATGCTTGGCGTCCATGCCGGTAATGGCGCGCCGGCATTTACTACGAGTTTGGTTGCCAGTTCAGTTTCAAGCAGGGTGTTGTCCATGACCAGGGTGCAAAAGAACCTCATAGCCGCTATTGCGGTGTGTGCTGTCATTCTCGGCGCCATCTACTGTTATTTCATGCAGTTGGTGCGGGAGGCCCAGAACCCGCCTGGACCAACGGAACGGGTGGCTGATCCTCTTGGGTTGGGCGAAAAGAAGGCTGCGCAGCCCGATGAGCCGGATGTGGATATGGATAAGCTCTTTGAAGAGGAGCGAAAGAAGCAGAAGGGACTTGGTTCCCTGCGCAAGAGTGATTGAATAGGTCGCTCTTGATTGGTCTCAAGTCAGCCATGTTTATGTGCAATTTATGAGATGAGGTTTCGCGAGCCGGAGTCAGGCGGCGGAATTTCACTCCGCCGCCACGGACGCAAATTTGCTGAAAAATGGGACACTTGGCAACTAGCGCGAACGGCGCTAGTTAATGCCTCCTTCATTTCATATTTCATATGAACATAGAAACAGGCTTTCGAGTCCTGAAACCTGTAACAGTTCATGTTTACAGACCTGAAGACGGATTGTGATTCGTGAGATTAAACCTTAGGGTCGAGGTCTATTTCAATTTCATCACTGGTAAGAGCTATCGAGTAACTAAATTTCCCGCGTCGTAAGCATTTTCTCCGAGGACAACCGTAAAGGATTAGTCCCGGTATGTTGTCGCCCTGCGGATTTCTATCTCGATTACGTTCTTTCCGCGATTCACGGCGAGTTCTATGTACTTGTCGCACCCGTCTACTGTCTCTGCGTAGGGCTTATAGCCGACCGGAGATGGTTTTTGTCTGCCAACCAGGCCGTTCAGTCACAGACGGCAACAGGAGCTATTTCATGAAAAAACGACGAATTGGCATTTACGGAGGTAAGTTCGACCCTCCGCACCTGGGGCACCTGCTCTGCGCAGAGATGACCAGGGAGGCTTTCGCCCTCGACAAGGTTCTCTTCGTGACCAGTGCGGTGCCGCCGCACAAGGACAGTGGTGTCACCGACGCCCGCATTCGCCACGAGATGGTTGAGGCGGCATGTGCACCCAACTGTTTCTTCGAGGCCTGCGACATCGAACTCAAGCGTGAGGGCAAGTCTTTCACTCTGCTCACCGTCAGGCAACTGAGAGAAATCTACGGACCGGACACTGAGCTTTGCCTGATGATCTCTTCCGAATATCTGGACCCCGATTACGAATGGAATGTGGGGCGCTGGACCGGTTCGGATGAGCTGCTCAAGATGGTGCGTCTTCTGGTGTTCACGCGCCAGGGACATACCAACGAGCTGTCGCGCGCCTGGGGCGCGCTTCTGCAGGAGAAGTTCGCGGCTTCTTTTGCGGTGCAAATCGACTACCTGGACTTCTGCCCCAGCCCGCCGACGTCGAGCACGCTTCTGCGTGAGCGCGTCAGCAAGCAGCTGTCGATCTGGTACATGGTGTTACCGGAAGTCTGGGATATCATCCGCGTTCGCGGCCTGTACGGCTGCAAGACGCCACCGCGTGGGTCAGACCTGCGCAAGGGGTGGCGTCGCTTGACTGTATCGGCGAAGCGTTACTGGAATCGCCTTCTGAGACGGCTCCGCTAAGCGTCCCTCCCACTGGCGGGACGTTTCGTTTCGCTTTCACTAAGACCCGGAGACAGTCCCATGACTGGTCTTCAAACAACCGGAGTAATCAAATGATTCGCTCAATTATCGACAACGATCTGTACAAGTTTTCCATGGCTAACGCCGTGCTGCAGTTGTTCCCGAATCTGCGCGTGTCCTACCGCTTCACCGATCGCAAGGGCAAGGGGAGGTGGACTGCGCCGGCTCTCAAGGAACTGAACAAGCGCATCAAGGCCATGTCCAAGTTGTCCCTGACGCGGGAAGAGCGGGTTTTCTGCGAGACGCAGATGCCCTGGATCAACCGCACCTTCTGGGACTTCCTGGCCAACTACCGCTATGACCCGAAGGAAGTGCGGGTCTGGCTCGACGACAAGCAGAACCTGCAGATGGAGATCAAGGGTCTGTGGTGCCGCACCATCTTCTGGGAAGTGTGCCTGCTTGCCCTGACCAGCGAGGTCTACTTCGACAAGATCGACACGGCCTGGACCGAAGACGGTCAGGACGAAAAGATGCTGGCCAAGGCGCAGATGCTGGAAGCTGCCGGCGTGGCCTGGGGCGACTTCGGCACTCGCCGTCGTCGCCACTTCGAAGCCCAGGAGCGGGTGGTGCGCATCGGCAGCCAGTTCAAGAACTTCACCGGTACCAGCAATGTGTACCTGGCCATGAAGTACGGCGTCAAGGCGATCGGCACCATGGCCCACGAGTGGATCATGGCCCATTCGGCCCTGTTCTCGCTCAAGCACGCCAACCGCTTCGCCCTGCAGAACTGGAACGACGTCTACCAGGGCAACCTCGGTACGGCTCTGCCGGACACCTATGGCACCGACGCTTTCCTGCGGGATTTCGACGGTGTGCTGGCGCGGCTCTTCGACTCGGTGCGCCATGACTCGGGGGATCCCTTCGTCTGGGCGCAGAAGATGATCGATCACTACACCTCCCTCAAGATCGACTGGAAGAGCAAGCCCCTGGGCTTCACCGACGGCAACACGGCCGAGAGCGCCATCGAGATCCACAACTGGGTCAAGGAGCGCGGCGGCCGCTGCTGGTTCGGTATCGGCACCTCTCTTTCCAACGATTACGGTCCCGACAGCCCGGCGCTGTCCATCGTGATCAAGCTGGCTGAGGTGGAAGACAACGCCGGCCGCGCCACCCCGGTGGTGAAGCTGTCGGACAATCCCGAGAAAGCCAGCGGCGACAAGGATGCCATTCGTGTGGCCATGTGGACGCACTTCGGCACCCCCCTCGACGCCGCCAAGGCCTAGGAAGCGCCTTATTTATCAATCCCGTGAACCGGCCATGGTCGGTCGGCTCACGGGGCACAACTTAAGATACAGAAGGTGAACCAATGACCCAATCTGAAAAATCATCCAAGCCAGCCCGCACCGGCAAGCGCTCCCGGCGTCAGCCCCAGGTGGAGTTCCGCTCCGCCGAGGCGAAGCCGATTATCTTCTTCACAGTGGGCTATCAGTACTACGCCGAGCGCATGCTGGCCACCGGGCTCTTCCAGGAGGGCTCTCTGGGCCGCTCCATGGACGGCGAGGGCAATCCCCTGCCCGAGGACGTGCCCTTTGCCGACGGCGAACGCTACCTGCGCCTGCTCACCGACGTGGAAGACCGCTGTGTGGTGATCGTGGGTGGCACTGTCAGCGACAGAGAGACCATGGACCTGCTCGACCTCTGCCACAAGATGGTGGAAGCCGGGGCTGGTGAAATCCGCCTGGTGCTGCCGTTCTTCGGCTATTCCACCATGGAACGGGCCGTCAAGCCGGGCGAAGCAGTCAAGGCCAAAACCCGGGCTCTGCTCATCTCGGCGGTGCTCAAGGGTGTTGCCAAGGCTAGCGTCTTCATGGTCGACCTGCACGTGGAGGGCTTGCAGCACTACTTCGAGTACGGCATCAAGACCCACCACGTCTACGCCAAGCCGGTCATCATCGAGTCGGTGAAGCAGTTGCTCATCGATGAGTACAAGCGTGTCAAGGGCTTGAAGCGACTGACGGCGGCCAAGAAGGCGGAAGCCCTGGCTCAGCCCTTCGTCTTCGCCTCCACCGACACCGGCCGGGTCAAGTGGGTGGACAGCCTCTGTCGCGACATGGTCAGGGTCGACCTGAAAGCCGAACCGGCCTTCATCATCAAGCGGCGCATCAACGGTGACAAGACCGAGGTGCAGGACATCTCGGCGGATGTGGCCGGCAAGCTGGTGATCATCTACGACGACATGGTACGCACCGGTGGCAGCCTGATCAAGGCTGCCCGGGCCTATCTGCAACGCGGTGCCGCGGCGGTGGTGGCCGTGCTCACGCACGGTGTGCTTCCTCCGGGCGCCAAAGAGAAACTGGCGGATTCGGGAGTATTCCAGACCGTCGTTGTCACGGACTCGCATCCAAGGGCCGTGGAGCTCGCGGATTCGTTTCTGGTTGTAAACTCTATAGCAGAGCTTCTGGCTCAAGCGGTTTCCAAGGGACGGGCGGAGCTGGTCTGACGGTAATTCCGCAGGCAAAGCAAACCCTCCTCCCAATCCGCTGAGGCTCGAAAGCCTGAGGACTGTACTTATGACAAATGAAAACATGAAAACCAGGGCGCGGACGGCAATCGTCGCCGCACCTTCTTCTGCCTCTATCTCCAATCTCGGCTTCCTCAAGGTCGGCTCGGCAGTGCCCAAGCTCTCCGTGGGGAATCCGGCTTTCAACGCCGCCGAGACTGTTTTGCTGATGGCGCTGGCGGAAGCCCGCGGCATCAAGGTGCTGGTTTTTCCCGAGCTGGGCTTGACCGGCTATACCTGCGCCGACCTCTTCCAGCAGAAAGCGCTCTTGCAAGGTAGTCTCGATGCTCTGCGCCAGGTCAGGGATGCCAGCCGTCAGTTCAGCGGCATCGTCTTCGTGGGCATGCCGCTTTCGGTGGACAACAAGCTCTTCAACTGCGCCGTGGCTGTGAGCCGGGGTGCGGTTCTGGGTATCGTGCCCAAGACCTTCCTGCCCAACTACAAGGAGTTCTACGAGAAGCGCTGGTTCGTTGCTTCCACTGCTCTGGGCGAGACCAATTATGTGCGGCTCTTTGACGAAGTAGTGCCCATTGGTGTGGACCTGCTCTTCACCGCCAGCGACCTGCCGGAGCTGGTTATTGGTGCCGAGATCTGCGAGGACGCCTGGGCGCCCATCACGCCCGGTCACCTGGCGGCGCTCAACAACGCCCTGGTGGTGGTCAATCTTTCCGCCAGCAACGAACTGGTGGGCAAGATGGCTTACCGGCGCGAGCTTGTCTCCAGTCGCGCTTCCCACAACATCTGTGCCTACATCTACACTTCGTCGGGCGTGCACGAATCCACCACCGACGTGGTCTTCAGCGGGCACTCCATGATCTGCGAGAACGGCAGCTTCCTGGCTGAAAATCAGCGTTTCGAGCGCGAAAGTCTGCTCTTGAGCGCCGACATCGACCTGGAGCGCCTGTCGCAGGAACGTCTGACCAATCCCACCTTCGCCGACTGCCAGACCCAGTTTGCCGCCATGCGCATTTTCCGGCAGGTGGCATTCCAGGTGGGCGAAGTGTCCCGCCCCGAGAAGTTGCAGCGCTTCGTGGACGCCCATCCCTTCGTGCCCAAGGACAAGGCTACGCTGGATTTGCGCTGCAACGAGATCTTCAACATCCAGACGGCGGCTCTGGCCAAGCGTCTTGATCGCATGCGTCAGCGTAGCGGCAAGGCGCCCAAGGTGACCATCGGTGTCTCCGGTGGATTGGATAGCACCCTGGCCCTGATCGCTGCCGTGCGCACCTTCGACATGCTGGGCATGCCGCGCAGCAACATCCACGGCTACACCATGCCGGGCTACGGCACCACTGCCCGCACCAAGGGCAACGCTCACGCTCTCATGCAGCACCTGGGTATCACCCCGCACGAGGTGGACATCCGCAAGGCTTGCCTGGCGCAGATGCAGGAGGAAGGTCACAAGCCTTTCGGCATCGACCTGGACGGGCTTGATGTGGAGAGCTTCACCGCCAAGCTGGTGGCTGCTCAGGACAACGCCGTGGCTACGGGCACGGAGTTGAAGGACCTCTACTTCGAGAACGTGCAGGCTCGCATGCGCACGAAGATCCTCATGGACAATGGCTTTGTCATCGGCACGGGTGACGTGTCGGAACTGGCCAAAGGCTGGTGCACCTACAACGGTGACCACATGTCCATGTACAACGTCAACTGTTCGGTGCCCAAGACTCTGGTCAAGTTCCTGGTGCACTGGGCGGCGCTGAAAGTCTTCGAAGGCGCTACCCGGGTCACCCTGGTGGACATCGTCGAAACCGAGATCTCACCGGAACTCTTGCCTGCGGGCAAGGACGGCAAGATCGCTCAGAAGACCGAGGAAAAAGTCGGTCCTTATGAGCTGGTGGACTTCTTCCTGTACTACATGGTGCGCTTCGGCATGACCCCCGAAAAGATGCTCTATCTGGCGCGCCACGCAAAGTTCAACCAGGATTACAGCGAAGCCGATCTGCTCAAGTGGCTGCGCGACTTCCTGGTGCGTTTCTTCGACAACCAGTTCAAGCGCTCCTGCGTGCCGGATGGCCCGAAGGTCGGCTCCATCAGCCTCTCGCCTCGCGGTGACTGGCGGATGCCGAGCGACGCCGACGGGGATATCTGGTTGGGCTTTGTCGATGGAGAAATCGCCAAGCTGCCGCCCGTTGTCAAAAACGGTGCGGTGACCAAACCAGGCGGAGCGGAAACCGCTGCCGCCATCGAAACCAAAGGACTTACTGTCATGAACCCCACCCCGAAAGTCTTCCGCGTCCTCGGTCGCGTCGACTACCAGAACTGCTTCCGCTTCAACGGAACGCTGGCGGTCGCTGCCTTCGTCGATTCGGTCATCGATGTGGCCAACCGGGTCACCAACGAGATCCGCTGGGATTGGATCTGGGACAGCCAGGACTGGCATCCGGCCGACCACGTCAATTACTACACCATGCACCCGGGCAAGAAGCCCTTCGACAAGGCGATCATCTGCGGCATGGAGCAGACGCTCTGGACCGTTCATGGTACGCAGAACACCGAGGATGCCGAGTTTCACCCGAACCTCGACCGCTCCAAGGTGAACTTCACCGTGCGTAAGGGGCAGGACCCGCGCGTGGACAGCAATTCGGCTTTCTACGACAACGGCATCGACGCCCCCGCCGAGATCAAGGCGCTCTATCCCTTCATCGGGCAGTCCACTGGTCTAGCCGAGGAGATGTTTGCCCAGGCCGACAAGGCCGGCGCCGATGAGATCGAGCTGACGCTGGAAGGCGTCACTTTCGATATCTGCCTGGCCATGAGCGCTCTGCATGCTGCCCGCCTGGAGTACAAGGGCAAGCGCATCAAGGTGCGTGTGGTGGAAGACGCCAGCCCCAGCTTCGGCGACCCCGAGGCTACCAAGGCGGCGTTCGAAGCGGCCGGCATCGAGCTCGTCCAGTCGGCTGACATCTTGCCTCTGGTCAAGGTCTAGTCCCAAAGACCTGTGCTGTCGGAACTCGTTAGGTCCGGCGGCATCTGGTGCTGATTTCAAGGGCGGTGGTCGCAAGATCACCGCCTTTGTTTTTGGTGTTCCAAGAACAGATTTTCAGTGCGAAGGAAAGGAAATCGCAATGAACTTCGCGAATTGGCCTGCTCCCCTCAAGTGGGTTGCGGGCATTGTGGCTGTCATCCTCGTTTCCACCCTGGGCGGCTTTTTCGGCTACTACACCCTCCTTCTGGGGGCTGCCGTCGTTTCCATCGTCAGCTTCCTGTGGGTTCCCATGGTGGCTGTGGTGCTGGGCGCCGGCGTCCTGCGCGGCTACATGGTGCGCAAGCAGGGCAAGAGCTTTCCCGAGGTTTCCCGTGCTCTTGGTACGGGGCTTGCCTGGGGCGCGCTTGTCGTGGCGGTTCTGACCATCGCCGCCGCTCTCTATACCATTGCCAGTGGTGCCACCGGCTTCTGACCGGCTCGATCAAAAGCTAACTCTTGAGAGGTTTGTCTATGAATTCTTTGAATGCCAGGCGGAATCGCGCCACTGGTGCTGATCCCGTCATGCTTGAGGCGCTCAATCACCTCAAGGTCTTCATCCGCGCCCTGGTCTCCGCCAGGGTCAAGAGCGACGAGGGCTTTCGCCGCTGGAAGAGCGAACCTGCCAACGAAAAGCTCATGGCCGATTGTTTCGGCTACGAGCGTCTGCCCGGCATGCCGCCGGTCACCGCCGTGTGCAAGCCTTTCTTCCACCCCGACCTGCCTTTGATCGGGCTCAACTACACGCCGGTCGCTCACAACACTCTGCACAAGTTCCCCTCCGGTTGGACGCCGGTGCTCAGGCTCTGCCGCGGCATTGTCTTCAGCCGCCGGGCTTCCCTTGTGGCCCTGCCTTTCGAGAAGTTCTTCAACTACGGCGAACACGCCGAGACTTCCGACCTGCAGGTGCTGGCCCAGCCCTTCACTGCTACTCTCAAGCAGGATGGGCATCTGGCCATCATCTTTCAGTTCCAGGGGCGGCTGCTTGGCACCACCCGTGGTTCGTTTCTGAGCGCCTCGTCGCTTATAGCCAATCGCATGCTCTCGCAGCGTGCGTCGCACTGGCTACAGCCCGGTGTCCTCGATCAGGACCTGACTCTCTTGTGTGAGCTGATTCACCCTGAGACCCATGTCATCGTCGACTACGGCGACCGGGAGGACTTCATTCTGCTGGGTGCGCGCCACCGGCGCAGCCTGGAAGATCTGGAGTACGACCGGCTGGAGGACCTGAGCCGCCGCCTCAACCTGGAATTGACCAGGCGCTGGCAGGGCAAGGGCCTGGCTGAACTGCTGGAGGTTGTGAAGGAGCCCACCTACCACAATGAGGAGGGCTTCGTGGTGCGCTTTGCCGATGGGCGGCGCGTCAAGTTCAAGTACGCCGGCTATGTGTCGCTCATGCTGGGCGAGAAGCTCACGCATCGATACGTGATGATGCGCCTCATGGACGGTTCTTTCGACAGCCGCTTTGCCGACCTGGACGCAGAAGTTCAGGCCCTGGCCGATAAGCTGAAGGATGAGCTGATGACGGCTGCTTCCCTGAGCGGTAAGCGCAAAGACAAGCGCGCTTATCTGCTTGGTCTGGTGCCTCCGGAGGAGTGCACCGCTTACCACAAGACCGTCTGCGGCAAGTTCCTCACCTGGCTGGAAGCCCAGGGTGTGGCTGCCTGACGGAATGACCGGCGCTTGCGGGCTTGTCTTGCTCTTGGCTGCCGGTCAAAAGTCGCTCTCGAGTTTCTTGCCTGAGACCCGAGCGCTTCAACGCATCCTGGACCAAGGTCCGATGCAAATTTTCACGCCAATTCAGGAAACTGCATGAAGAAGAACATGATGAACGTGCTCGTGGATCGCCCTCGGTCCGACTCCTCCCACCGCTGCAAGAAGGGCTTCATGCGCCTGCTGCAGCGCCCGGACGAGTTGCCCTCGCGCGAGCCCATGAGCCCCGGACGGCACGGTTGGGACGACAACAGCCGTCTCTTCCGCGCCCCGCTGGAGCGCTTCTTGCGCAAGCAGGTGGGTCGCCTCTGGGACGACGTCTACTCCGAGATCTGCGCCGACGCCCCGGCCAACTCCGCGCTCGGGCGGCGCCTGCGCGAGGAGGTGTCCTGGCTGGTGGATACCAACGTCACCGTCGAGGGTGGCGAACTGATCTGCCAGCCCTACGGCTACAAGGTCGGCGGCCTCTACGTGCACCCCGAGACCGGCTTGCTCTGCCTGCCGGCGCCCAGCCCCCGTCGCCGCTACAAGTTCCGCAAGGACTACGAGATCGTGGACGTGGAGGGCGAAGGCAAGCACAAGTACGTGCGCCTCGGCGGGCTCTGGTACAAGGTGGAACTCGCTCCCCTGCCCGAGAACCAGGCGGCGGTGCAGGCCATGCCCGAGCACAAGCGCTTGGACGCGGTCAGCAAGCTGCCCTTCTTCGGTCACGAGCGGGCCGAAAAGTACGGCAACCGCTTCCGTCAGCTCTGGGGGGCGGACGTCTACGCCTGCGCCAAGCAGCAGGTCGGCAAGAAGGAGATCGCCCTCATCGAGCGCAAGCTCGCGGGCGAGAACGTGAACGTCACCTTGTCGAGCCGCCGCGTCGAGCACTTCCACCGCCCCTGCGGTGGGCGTCGCTAGGCGAGGCGCTCCCTTAGACAACTAGGGCCGCCCGGGAGGGGGAGAGCCTCACGGCTTTCCCCCGCTCCCGGGCGGCTTTCTAGCAGTGTTCCTGAACTCTAACTGAAATCAAGGTCCGAGAGCCTCGCTCTAGAGAAGCGAGAAAGGCAGCTCAAGGACAAAAACTGAGGACTCAAAGTTTTATGACAAGTGAAAACAACGAGAAAGAACAGGACGGTAAAGCACTGGCGTTCCAGGCTCTGGAACAGTACAAGGCTCAGCTAGCGCTGATCGAGTCTTGTATTCGCGCCGGCCGCTACAACTGGGCCCTGGACACCCTGCATGAACTGCACGTGCACGGCAGAGCGCTTCGGGCTTGCCTGCAAGATCTGCCGACCGATGCTGCGACCGCCGCCCTGGTGGCGTCGTTGCCGCCTCAGGATGCCGCACCGGTGGTGGTGGCGACTCCGATAGCTGAGGGCAGCGACAAGCCGGCGACGGTGGTTGCTGAGGCACCGGCCAAGAAGGTCTGGACGCCTCCCACACCGGAGCAAGTGCAACGGGCTCTCGATAAGATGTTCGGTCATCTTCCCGAGTGCACCGACGAGGGCGACATCGTGGTGGTCAGCTTCAACGGCCACTTGCTCGATTTGCCCAAGGCGCAACGGCTGGTGGAACCGCTCAAGTGGTTCATCAAGCGCGGTCACATCCTTCTCTTCCAGGAGACCAACCGCGATGCCCTCAAGTTTCTCTCCAATGAGACAGGCTACGGCCTGAACGTCAGCCATCGCAACAAGCGCGGCCAGGCGGTGGGCATTCTTTTCCACCCGCGTATCAAGTGGTTGGGGCAGCCCTACTACCACGACTACCTGACCGACATTCCCGGTCATCCCGAGTGGAAGACAACACTGCGTCCGGCTTTGCAGCGCAAGGTGCGGGACGTGAGCACGGGGCTGGAGTTCAGCGTCATCGATATGCACACCAAGAGCAATCTGGGTGGTCCGGAAGAGACGGCACCGATTCGGCGCCTGCAGTTCGAGATGCTTGTGGGCGACATCGTGCGGCAAGAAGGTGAAGGCACCGTCTTCGGTCCCACCATCCTCGGTGGCGATATGAATGCCGCCATCGACAGCCCCGAGACCAAGGAAATCGAGCCGCTCATGGCCGCAGGCTTTGTGCTGGTGCCGAATCCGGATGGTCGCTCCACCTACTTCTACAAGGGCAAGGCCAACGGTCAGTTCGACGGTTTCTTTGCCCGGGGTTTTGCTGAGAACCAGCTAGCCCCGGTCTGGATTCCGCTGCCCCTGGAAGGCAAGGGAGAGCGCTGGTTCTACAGCGAACTCTCCGATCACATGCCGGCTTTCACGCGCATCGTCGTGTGACGGCCTTCGCTGCCTGAACCGGGCGGCATAGTACGGAAGTACGCTCTTGGGGTGTGCTTCTTTCATCAACCAGTGGCTGTCGTGGGCTAGCCCACGACAGCCCAGTTTGTAGTGAGGTCAATCATGTATATCTGTAGCTGCCATGCCGTCACCGACGGTGCAATTCGAAAGGCTGTCATGGAAGGTGGCATCAGGCGCTTCCGTGATCTGGCCAAATCTACCGGTGTGAGCACACAATGCGGGATCTGCGGCAAGCATGCCAAGGAAGTCTTTGACAAAGCCATGGCTGAACTGCCGGCTGATCAGCGAGAACCGGGCGATGCTGCTGTCGGAAAGACTTGCGCCCGCCCTGTGACACTGCTGATGGAACCGCAGTGCTCAAACTGCAGCAACTGTTCTTGCCGGAAGTGACCAGAAACTCCTGATTGCTTCCGGCTTGGCTTTTGCCGAACGCCGTCTCTAGCCACTGAGATGGTTCTTGCAACTGACTATGAGGGCTCTCAATGCCGATCTTGAAAGAATTTATCAACCTCTTCAGCCGCCTTTTCAATCCCCGCCAGTTCTTCATCGACGATTCCGGGGGTTGCGACTGCGACTGCGGCAGTGACTGCTCCGACTGCGGCGGCGACTGCTCTGAATGCGGCAGTGACTGCTGCGAAAGCAATAGCCCCCAGAGCCGTGCCCTCGCTTCCGATTGTTGTGGCGATGTCTGTGACTCGTCTTCGGATGGGTCTTCGGCATCTTGCAAATCGCGCGGAAATTCAGCCAATCTCTCCGCTCCGCCTCTGGCAAGAAAACGCCGTCAACGCCGCCCCGATGAACTCGACGATGGCGACATCGGCGATATCAACGGCGGTGGCGGCGATGACGACTGAAGATTCTGCATCTGGAGCAGGGCTCGACGCCTACCGCGCCAGGGTAAGCGTCTTCTACTTCCTTCTAGCCTGGTGCAAGCTCATCCTCGTCACGCTCCTCAACCGTCCTCGTTTTTCGCACTTGCTTGGTGTGTTTACTCTCGGTACGGGACCGGTGCGCGTCGAGGGCTTGCATAATCTGCCTGGGCAGGGCTCCTTTGTTCTAGCCGTCAATCACTTCGGTGGTGCCGGTACCATGCGTGTTCTGGCTCTCATCTTGCAGTCTATGCAGGAGCGCAGAGCGGACGCCGTGGATGAGCTTCTCATAGTGACCGGACGTCGGCAAAGCAATGACGCTGGCGCCCGCGGTCTCAAGGCGATTTTGCGCAAACTGGTGGGCTGGGGTTTTGGACGCTGGCGTGAGAACGTACTGCGCATTTCCCTTGATGACGGAGGTCAGAGCCAATCGGTGGCTTCTTTGCGGCAGTGGCGAAAGCTGGCTGCCTGCAAGCCTTCCCTTGTTTTTCCTGAGGGGCAGGCGCGTCTGGCCTTTGGTGAGATTCGGCATGGCGCCGGTCTCTTTCTGCGTTCGCTTGATGTACCGGTTATTCCAGTGGCGGCCTACTTTGCCGATGGGCAGTGGACCATAGCCTTTGGCAAACAGGTTCGCTGGTGCAGGCGCCTGGAGTTGAGTGATGCCCAGATCGGTCTGTCTATCGCCAGGCTCTTGCCGGCGGCGCTCACCCCGGTCTGGAACAAGGCTTTGGCGCGCTAGTTCATCACTGGTGCCTTTCTTAAAGGCGGGATCAGTGCAGCAGTTCTCTGCCTGCTGGTCCCGCTCATCCACCATGTTTATTTTGAGTTGCAAGCAACTATAGAATATAAGAGAAATCCTTTGCAACATCTGTTGAAACGTGGTCGGGTGGCTTTCTTGGACCGTTTTGTCTCTTCGTTCGTTGCGCTAGCTGCGCCAACGAAATTTCGATTCCAAAGATGATAATGAAATATCAATAAGCCGGAATAGTCCGCCGGGCAATTACTTCCGTTCTTTCTGGAGTTAGAAATGGAAATGGTTATCATTATGCTTCCGGGCCCTGCTCTTGAGCTGTCGTTGCCTACCCCAAAAAGAGTGCTGTCCTGCATCTGATTCACCTGCTGGAAGCTGGATGTGTACTTGTGAGGGGGCTTGTCCTTAATGCCAGGTTTGTCTAGTTTGAGGGAGTCTTTTTTCAGCTTTCTCCCAGGAGCCCTAGCCAACCACTATCTCAAGACCCTCACCTATCACTCAGGACCTCTGCAGAAACCGTTGGCGGTCTCAGGAGGCCCTGGAGCGTCAGGAACCGGAAGTGGATTGCTGAGACTTTGACACCCTCCGCCTCTCACAAACTGTTCTGTGGGCGGCGTGCTCACCACTTTGCCAAATCGTTTTTTCTGCAAACCTTCCCTCGAATAGTCGCGGAGGTCGTAATCATTCGCCTTCTGCCAGTTTGTCGAGGATCAATACGAGGATTTCCACCATGGAAAACTGGGCCATCGCCTTAACATGCGCTCTTGCCGTCAGCTTGGTTTCGCTGCTTGGCGTAGCCACTTTCTCTCTATCCGGTCAGCGTCAACGGAAGATCATAAACCTCTTGCTCAGCCTGGCAGCCGGTGCCATGTTGGGAAACGCGCTCTTGCATCTCCTTCCACATGCTCTGGAAGCAGCCGGGCGTGAACGTCCTGCCATAGTGGAGGTAGCCCCGGCTGCAAGCCATCAGGATAACGCGGGCCGGCAAGAGCCGGAGATATTGGAACCGGAGCACGACCATGACCATGAGCATGGTTCTGCGCCTGTCAACACCAGCCAGGAGCATCATCACGAACATGACCATGTTTCAGGGCATCCGGGTCTTTCCGTGATAGCCCTTCTGTTGCTTGGCTTTCTAGCTCTTTTCGGTCTTGACCTGACCTTGCTTACTTTTGCCGGGGCGGATAAGGAGGGCGTCAAGCCGCTTGGATATTTAGTGCTGCTTAGCGACGGATTGGAGAACTTCCTGGATGGGCTGGTAATGGGGGCGGCCTTTCTGGTCAGTGTGCCTGCCGGACTGGCTGTATCTCTGGCAATTTTCTTGCACGAGATTCCGATGGAACTCGGCGATTATGCAGTTCTGAGGCATGCGGGCTTCTCTTCCAGGAAAGCGCTCTTGCTCAATTTCGTTTCAGCCATCGTCAATGTCCTTGGTCTCAGTCTGGCTTTTCTACTCGGCGGTACGCTCCCCGGCTTTACGTCCATCGCCACCCCGCTTGCGGCAGGCGCCATGCTCTATCTGGCCGCGTCCGGATTAGTGCCGCAGTTACGCATGCAGGGCGGCGGCTGGCAGAAGCTTTCCTACTTCGGCATGACGCTTCTTGGTGTGGCCGTCATGGCCGGTATTTTGCTTCTGGAGTGAGATGACCGGCTTGCCGAACAGACAAATCAACCTCAACTAATTGGAGTTTCTATGAACACTCAAAGCTCTCGTATTCCCGTTACCATCGTCACCGGTTTTCTTGGCTCAGGCAAGACAACTTTACTCAATCGTTTGCTCGGTGATGGGAACGGCAAGCGAATGGCCATCATTGAAAATGAGTTCGGCGAGGTCAGTATCGACGATGCGCTTCTTGTCGAGTCAAATCAGACCGTCTTCAGGATGAGTGACGGCTGTCTTTGTTGCACCATTAATGGTGATCTGATCAAGACCCTTGAAGATTTGCTTGAGCGCAGAGCCGAGTTCGATTATTTGATCATCGAGACTACCGGTATTGCCAATCCGGTGCCTGTCGTGCAGACCTTCATGGTCAACGAAGATATCGCTGAGGCTTTCGTGCTCGATGCCGTCGTCACCACTGTTGATGCCAAACATGTGCTTCAGCACATTGAGAGTAAGGAGTGTCAGGCTCAGATTGCCCTGGCTGATATCCTCATCATCAATAAACTTGATCTTGTAGATACGGTTCAGGCTGTGCAGGTTGAGCAGGAGCTGCGCACCATCAACGGGGTGGCCCGAGTCTTCAAAACTGAACGCAGTGCTCTGGCTTTGTCTGAAATTCTCGGGCAGGGTTTGTTCAATGGCGAGCACTCTTTGCTTGGATCTTTGTCGGCTTCCGCTGATGAGCCAGAGCACGAGCATCACCACTGCGACCATGATCATGGTCATTGTTCGCATGATCATCAGCACTTGCACAGCCATCATCACGATGAGGATGTGCAATCCGTAGGCATTGAGCTGAAGGGAAAACTGGATCGTGATCGTTTCAACCTCTGGTTCTCGGCGGTGATTCAGAGTCTGGGTGATCGAATCTACCGCTGCAAAGGCATCCTCAGGGTTGACGGCGACCGGCGAAAGATGATTGTTCAGACGGTACACCGAGTCAGTGAAGTGGTGATTGGTGCCGATGACTCTAGCGATGAGCCCGTCTGCAAGATTGTTTTCATCGGCCGGGGTCTCGATCGTGAGGCTCTTGTGAACGGTTTCAAGGCCTGCCTGGCGCAGTAAGTAAAACAAGCATGTCTGCAGCCGGCCCTTAGCCGGTTGCAGGCTTTTAACAGGAGAATTCGACCATGATAAATTTCATCCCCAAGGCTTTCACCGGCGAGGAAGACACCTGTCCGGTCTGTATTGCTCGTCTGGACCTGGAGTCTTCCCTACTGGTTCAGCAGAAGGCCTTGCAGGCATTCAATTTCAGGCTCTTCACCGGTGGTGGTTGCAGTGAGCGTCTCGCTCAACAGAGCCTTGACCTGTTGGGTTTGTTCCAGACCCTGCTTGCCGATTACAGGGTTTCTTTCGCCCTCAATCTCGGTATTTGGTTTGCGGCTGAGCGCTTCGGTCGAACCAAGAAGGTGAAAGACCTGCTTCTGGCTTATGACGAGTATCGCGAGCAGTCTCTGGCTTCTTTCGCTGCCTTCAACCTGGCCGTTGAAGAACTCAATCGCTCAATGGCCGGCGAAAACACCTCTGGTATTAGCCCGGAGCTAGCTGCACTTGTCAGTGCTCAGGAGAAACTGAAGCAAGCTGTGGAGCGCTTCTGGCTGGAAGTGGATAAGTGGACAATGAAGCGTCGTGAAGAGGCCTTCAAGGTACTCTGAGGCGCCTTAGCATTGATTTTCTTAGGCAAGGCAGATGGAGCACCCGTCTGCCTTGCTATTTCGCTTAAAAAAGCGGAGGCATACTATAAAATGTCAGAAGTATTCCTATGCCCCGACTTGAGGTACTTGAAGCCTGGTGAGCGGTATGATTTAAGGCAGATTATCTTTGTGGGTTTTGTTTTGAGAAAGTTTCGCTGGCCTATTCTGTCGATTTTTCTTGTGTTGTCCGTGCTGTCGGCTTCTCTGTTTGATCTCGGTTGGTTTGGACGGTCGGCTGCCGCTCTGGCTCAAGGTTTTCCTGGCAAGGGCGAGCCCGGAGCCTGGAGCGACGCATTGCCTCACTATAATCTGGGCAATCGTTATCTTGAGCATGAGCGCCTTGATGAGGCAATTGAGCAGTACGAGACGGCTATTTCGCTTTATCAATACGACCCTGATTTTTATATCAACCTGGGTTATGCCCTGCGCAAAATCAAAGACTACGCCGGTGCCGAGAAGGCCTTTAGAAAGGCTCTCAGCCTCAATGACAAAGACTGGCTTACCTGGAGTAATCTGGCTAATTCCCTGCTCAAGCAAGACCGCTTGCCGGAGACCATTGGCGCTTTCGAAAAGTGTTTGAAGTGTGCTCCCCCGGCCAAAGAGAAAGAAGCCATCCTGAAAGATATTGCCGATATCAAGAAGGTGCTCAGCTTTAGAAATTCACCGCCGCCGACAGCCGCTCCGGCAGCGGTTATTCGTAAGTCCGCCAAAACACCGTCCGGTAAAAACAGCGCCAGTAAGGGCGCTTCAGCCTCTAAGTCGGGTTCCGGAGCCGTCGATAAAGGCGGTTGGGACTATGTCGACTGATGTCATGTATCTGACAGCCTGCGAGGTTTGTGAGAATTTCTTCCATTTTTCTTGGGGAGGGCTCTCGCCAGAGCGTGATGTATACAAGAGGGCCCCGCTATCGGAAGGACGGGCCTAGCTGCGCGAACCGGAGCGTCTAATTTGAACGCTTTCTAACTGGGAATCTCTAAAAACTAAGCACTTGTTATAGCTAAGCTGGGCAAGTATCTAATTCTTAAAACCAATTTCTCTGTTCAGGTTGTACTGACCAACATCTTTCTTTTCCACCCTCTATAACCGCATAACGGGTTCAGCAGGGACTCAAGTTTAACCGCAGGCTGAGTCAGCCTGACAACGTCTCAAATGGTGACTATCATGACCTTTGATTTATGCCAGTGGCTGCGTCAACAGTGCGCATCCGAATTCTCATCAGTGCCCGTTCAGGGCATCAGTTTGGACAATCTGACGGCTGCCGACGGGCGGGAATGGCTGGTGACAAACGGCCTCGGTTCCTATGCCGGCGCGTCCATTTCCGGCGCCAATACCAGGCGCTACCACGGCCTCTTTGTGGGTTCTCTCAACCCGCCGGTGCAGAGGCTAGTCTTCTTTTCCCGTCTTGATGAAAAGATTTCCACCAGAGGTCAGTCCGGCTCCCTGGAGCTTGGTTGCAACATCTGGAGGTCGGGGGCTGTGGCTCCGCAGGGGCATAAGCACTTGCTGGCTTTCGCCGCCGCCCCGGTGCCGACTTTCTGCTATCAACTGCCGGAAGGCAAGCTGATCAAGCAGGTGCTCATGAAGGACGGCGAACAGCATGTCTTTATCGGGTACAGCTACGTTTCTGATGTCGCCGCAAGCGAGATCACTCTCGACCTGTCCGTTTTGCTCAACTATCGCGACTTTCACAGCCAGACTCGCGGTAGCGATGACTGGCAGTTCAGCCAGGAGAAGCAGGCAACTCCCGGCAGCGTCAAAATCACAGCTTTCAATGGTGCCGAGCCCTTCTTCCTCTCCAGCAGTAAGGGTGAGTATCAGGTCGACTCGTCCTGGTACCGCGACTACTTCCTGCCCCGTGAGTATGAGCGAGGTCTGGCCGACAGCGAAGACTGCCTGAGAAGCGGTCGCTTCCATGTGAAGCTGAAAGCGGGCGAGTCTTTTACCATTGCCGCCGGTCTCTCGCTCTTGTCGGAAGTGCCGTCTATTCAGGAACTGGTGAAGCAGGTGGCAGCTCGCCAACACGGTCTCCTTGAGAAGGCGGCTGTTCTGGATAAACCGCCGGTGGTGCAGCGTCTGGTTTTAGCTGCCGATCAATTCCTGGCTCGCAGAAAGTCAACCGGTGGTTTTACCATCGTTGCCGGTTACCCCTGGTTCTCCGATTGGGGGCGGGATTCCATGATCAGCTTGACTGGACTCTGTCTGAGTACCGGTCGCTTTCAGGAAGCGCGGGCCATCCTGGCCACCTTCGGCCGCTATTGCTCCGAAGGCATGCTGCCCAACTACTTCCCCGACAACGGTCAGGCACCTGCCTACAACACCTCTGATGCCACTATGTGGTGGGCTTATGCTCTCTACCGCTACTACCAGGCTACAGGGGACAAGCAGTTTGTGCTGGAGGAGCAACTGCCTTTGCTTCGCGACGTCATTTGCTGGCATCAGAAGGGTACCCGTCACGGTATCAAACTGGACCAGGACAGCTTGATTAGCGGCGGCAATGAGCATGTGCAATTAACCTGGATGGACGCCAAATGCGGCGACTTCGTGGTCACTCCCCGGGCCGGCAAGGCAGTAGAAATCAATGCCCTCTGGCACAACTTCGCCTGCACCATGACCTACCTGCATCGGGAGGTCTATGGCAACATGACCATCTATGGCGGCTACGACAAAGCCATTCAGAATGGTTTCGAGAAGTTCTGGAACGAAGCTCGGCAATGCTTGCACGATGTGATTCGCCTCGATGGCACCACCGATGATGCGGTGCGCCCCAACCAGCTTTTCGCCGCCAGCTTGCCGTATCCCGTCATTTCGCAGGAGCGCGCTCAGTCTGTACTAAAGGTGGTGGAGGCGGAATTGCTCACGCCCATGGGTCTGCGTACTCTCAGCCCTTCGCACCCCGATTATAAGGGGCACTACGGTCTGGGCAAGCCCTCGGCCAATCAGTTCGACCGTGACATCACCTACCATCAGGGTACTGTCTGGCCCTGGCTTCTGGGTGCCTGGGTGAACGCCAGGATCTATGCCTTTGGTGCCAATGAAGAAAACTTCGCTCTCATTGCAGCGCAGTTGAAGCCTTTGCTCAAGCACTTCCAGGAGAGCGCCTGCATTGGTTCCATCAGTGAGATCTTCGACGGCGATAGCCCCCATAAAGCGCAAGGTTGCGTGGCGCAAGCCTGGTCTGTGGCAGAGCTGTTGCGGGTTCTCAAAGATTTCCCGCAGGTGCTCGAGGCTATGCAGCTTGCTGCCGAGTCGGGCAAAGCCGGCTCTTAATGCCGAGTTGCGCTAGCTTGGTTAGCTGCAGTTAAGCCTGCTCTTGTGCTGTCACAAATAGGCAAGATTCATGGCGGGGTTTGCCACAATCTCTGAAAGCCTCAATTAGAGGGGCTCTTGCGGAATGTTCTGCGAGAGCCCCTTTCTTTTTCAAGGAAGAAAACGGCTTCATGAATTGAGATTTCAGGTGACTATTTGCACTTTTTCTTGCTAACAGTTGCTTACTTTCTCTTTTATTTTCATCAGGCGCAAAAAGCTACCCCCACAGGCAACCCCAGCATCAGTAGAACATCCCCGGCACTATCCGTGTCGTGGGTCTGGAGCCGGCTTGAGCGTCTGGTGTTTTGAAAAAGCAGGAGTCTTGCTGTCGATGCCAATACCCCCGCACGGCGGCATGTAAATCGTTCCTGTGAATGTGCTCACGAGGCGCCTTCTCAGGGTTTAGCGTTAGAGAAGCCCTTCGGGGCTAGATTTGGAGTTACTTCATGGATGATATGACCATCGCCAACCTGCACACCGCCACCAAGGCCATCTACGACCGTGGTGAACGGGCGCTGAAGCAGGCCCGGGAACTCGCCCACGGTGAGGACGCGAAAGCGACCGCCATTCTGCTCTGCGAGGAAGCGCGCAGCGTGCATCGCGAAGCCATCGGGCTGAAGGTGGATGTGCAGCATCACGAGAACGCCTATCCCACCAAGGCCATTTTCAACTTCCGCCTCTGGCGCGTGATGGACGCGGTAGCCTTTGCTCTTTCGGCGGAGGCTGCTTGCACCCGAGTTCTGGGCGACGCCACCATGGCCGACCTGCTGGAAAAGCAAGCTGCCGATGCTCTGGCTGCTGCCGTGGAGTACCACGACCGGGCACGTGCCGCCGAGCGGGAGCTGGGCAAGGGCAAGCGCTGAAGCTGGAGTGCGCCGCTTCCCGCCATTTCAAATATGACTCTGTCTGCAGGAGAAACCATGAGAGATAGCAAGTCAGATGCACGGCATTTACGCATCTTTGGTGCCTACGAGGGTTTCCTGGCCGGGGCGCGTCAGGTGCGTGATTTGGCCCCTGGTCCCGATTGTGTTCCGGCTTGTGCCCTGGAGCCGATGCGGCGTTTCATCGACGCTGCCGCTCAGTTCCAGCAAGTGCTGGCGGGCGAGTACGACTCGTCTGAAGCGGGGCAGTACTGGAGCCAGTACCTGCAGGGTCACCTGGAAAACGGGCGGCGACTTTTTGCAGGAGGAGCGGTGAAGCCGGCCGACGCCTACGATAACTTCGGTTATCTCCATAACGGAATCGTCGATGCTTTCGATGAATTGACCGCTTGATTGGTGCGGTAGCGCCACCTGACTTTCCCAAGAGTTAGTCTGGTTGTGCTTTCGGGTAGGCCGCCTGCCGGTGGTCTACTTTTTTTGCCGCGAGATACGATAAGGCGTAGTAAGATGGCGAAATTCAAAAAAAGCGGTAGTCGGGACGGTGTTTTTGGCAACAGGAAAAGGAGAAAGGAAGCGCCGGGGAAATTTGCGCTTCCTTTCAAGTTCTTAGTGTTACTTGGTTTTATTCAGTTTCGGCTTCCCTTTAACCGGCTCTTGTGCGGCTAGAGTGCTCGCACGAGCTTCTTCCGGGTCTTGCTGGAATTGCCAGAGTTTGTTGGCTTTCACAAATCTGGCCACCGGCGCCGGCAGGGGCAGGCGGTGATCGCAGAGATGTTCGGAAGCCAGCTCTTCGCAATTTTCTAGCGCACCATAGGCGGTGTGGCAGTGCTGACAGCCTTCGCTCAGGCTGACACTGCCGCCGCATTTGCCGCAGATGAAGAAGATGTAGTATCGGCCGTGTTTCCAGAGCTTATACTCACCTTCCTTCAGCTCAGTGCAGTCGATAATTGAAGCTTCCAGTTGCCTGAGGGTGCCTGCTTGAGCAGCGGGTTTGGCACCTGCTTCAAGAATGGTGCTGAAGCTTTTGTCCAGGCGAGCAATCAGTTTTCGACCGATGGGTGAGGGCGGCTTTTCCGCATGGTTAGCCTCGGACTGAGGAATGAGAATCTTAAATTGCAGGGTGTCAACCCAGGTATATGCCATTGTCATAGTTGTGTCCTCGTGACTTGTTGAAGATTAGCTTGCTGGTGCGCGTTCTAAAATGCCCTGGGCGCACCAGTAAATGTTTGGAAAGAAGAGTTGTGAATTAGCCTCGGGCTGGAAGCCAGTTCAGGTCATGGGTGCATGCTTCGGCAGGGTCAAGGTAGTAGACAAACTCTTCCCGCTGTCGAAGGATTGTTCAGAATCTGGCTGAAGCAAGGCAGTTCGACGAAAGGGAAGAAAAGGTCGGGGAAGACTTAGAAAATGGTTGCTTGGAAGCTCTTGTCAGTGGATGAAGTGTAGGAACTTCTTGTATTTACCAGGGTGGCCGGATGCCGGGCAAAGTAGGATTTGCTCATAGAGTCGATGCAGCCCGGACCGGAAGACCGTGTTTACGAACACAGGCGGCTTTCCGGCTGTGCCGCGGGCATCTTTCGAGAGGGGATGGAAGGCAATGAGATCTATCCCGGTTATCAGTGTCTCGCTGCCGTGTGGTAAATCGGTCAATGGTACCTTCTCGGATCTCAAGTGCTGATCTGGGTGCGGTACTCTCTGTGGTGCTGTTTGAGCGGCAAAAAATACCTTTGTTTTTCCGGCGCTCAGTCTAGTGGGTGACTCTTTTGCTTGCCGAGGCACGCCTGCTTAATTTGTGTGGGAAAGTTCCGGACAGGAGTCTGGGAGGTTAGCGAGGATGTGATAGCCCGTTAATGTACGCTCTTGTTCTCTGATATTGCCTGTAAATGTCTTGGTTAGCAGTATCTCGCTAATCTTTAATCCAGTTAATTTAATGCTTCATATGGTGAATACACGCAGGCAGTGGAGTATCTGCTAGCTCTATCAAGAGCCTGCTTCTGTCCTGCGGCGTTACTCGAAAGCTGGCGCTCCGGGGTGGTTTCAGACTTTGACCGAACTCGCCGGTGTCGTGCTCGGGTATTTTTGCGCAAGCCGGATGCCGGGCGAGTTTTGCTAGGGTGTTGGGTACAAATCTTCCTTCTTTCAAACCGAGCCTAAAGCCCAAGCCAAAGCCGACATTCCTCAGCCACAATACTTTTCCACTCGCTTGGTGCGAGTCGGAAGGTGTCGGGTTGATTGGTAAGGTGATGGGTCTTTGTTTGAAGCGGCTGATTTGTCGGTTGTCTTCTAATCCACCCTTCTTGAAAGGACTGACCATGCAGCTCGTTCTCGAACCTCCCCGCGGCGGCAAGAGCTGGATTTTCTTCGCCAACGACCTGGCCCACGACGAAGGCTTCGTGGCCTACGAGCCCTGCTACAGCCGCATCCCCGACTCCGAGCGCTGGACTGTGAACCAGTACCTGTGCGAGGCGGCGGAGGAGTTCGGCATCAAGCCCCACATCTTCAACCAGTGCCAGTGGGAAGGCTCCACCGGCTGGGAGTTCTGGACCGATGACCGGCCCAAGATCAAGGCTGTGGTGGAGAAGGTGGCGGAACGCCTCGGTCTGACGGTGGATACTTCCGCCCTGGGCTGACGCTTCTGCTTCTGTCTGTAACCCGAAAATCGAGAGAGGACCGATGCTCTGTCGCTCGAATTGTGGGGTTTGCTGCACGGCAATCTCCATTTCCTCGCCCATCCCCGGCATGCCTGCGGGGAAGCCGGCCGGAGTCAGGTGTCCGCACCTGTCCGAGGTCAATCTCTGCAAGCTCTTCGGACAGCCGCAGCGTCCCCGTGTGTGCTCCAGTTTCGAGCCCATGCCGGATGTGTGCGGCGCTAGCAGGGAAGAGGCTTTTGTCCTCATCACCAGGCTGGAGGAAGCGACCAAACCCGCTTCCCTCGGCTAGTCACGTTCTGTATCAAGTCTAACGGCGCTGAATAGCGCAGGAGAAACAACACATGATCTTCGATTCCAACTTCTGGCCCCTGGCGTTGCTGGTGGCTCTTGTCAGTGCCGGCATCTTCGCCGCCTTCAACTTCTTCTTCAAGGAGGCGAAGCCGAGCGCGGATGACCGCTACAGCTACGACCGGCGCAAGCCCTACGACCGCAAGCGCACCCTGACGGTGGGCTGCATCACCAGTGCCCTGGTCTCCCTGGCCCTGGTGCGGGTGGTGATGTATTACTTCATGCCCTCCTTCCAGGGCAGCTACTTCGGCTACTACTGGCCGCTCTTCGCGGCCGTGGTACCGTCGACGGTGCTGGCCCTCTTCCTGCACGAGTGGCGCGCGCGCATGGTCGTCAGCTCAGTTCTGGGGCTGGTGATGTTGGTCTTCGTGGTGCCGACGGTGCAGTACACCTACAACGCCTGGGGCTCCGATAACGCGCAACGCTTTGCCGCTCAGCCCAAGATCCGCATTGCGGCGCCCGACGAGGTGATCCCGCCCACCGATCCCAATCGGATGGTGCGTGTCACCAAGAAGAACGCTGCCTTCAAGGGTCAGACGGCGCTCACCTCCAGCCCGGATGCCAATCTGGGCAGCAAGTACAAGATCGACCCCGACGCCTATGACCTGCAGTCCATCGCCGGTCATCGCTACTGGGTCGCACCTCTGGAGTTCGCCAACTTCGCTGACTCCATGAACTTCGGTGAGCCCATGAGCCCCGGCTACGTGGTGGTGGATGCTCAGGATCCCAACAAGGACGCCTTCCTGAAGCTGGGTTTCAGCATGACGCTCTTCGAGGAGGGCAACTTCGGTCTGAATCTGAACCGTCACCTCTACAACCTGGGCTATACCGGCGGCATGCTGGTGGACGCCAAGTTCGAGGCCGACGACAACTGGAAGCCGCACTGGGTGGTCACCTACATCAAGCGTCCTTTCGGCGGCATCGCCGGTCGCGAAATCACCAAGGTGATCGTGGTCGACGTTTCCGAGCGGGCGCCCAAGGTGGTGGAGTACAAGTTCGGTGAACAGCCGCACTGGATCGAGCGCGCCAACCCGGAGGACCTGATCAAGGAGTATGCTGAGAACTGGGGTCTGTATTCCGGTGAATTCGCCAAGAATAACTACTGGAGCGTCTTCTTCGGCGTGCGCAAGGACGGCACCCTCAAGCCTTCCGAGTTCGACCTCAACTACACCACCACCGACCACTCGGTCTGGGTCATGCCCATGACCTCTACCCGCGATACCGACCACAGCGTCGCGGGCGTACTCGTGGCCGACACCACCAAGAACGAGATGGTCTACTATCCGGGGCTGCGCGGCTTCAACGTCGGTGCTACCGTCGTTGATACCATGTCTCATGCTCCGGGTACGGGCCAGTTCAAGAACTTCAGCGTGGAGTCGGTGCAGCTCTACTCGATCTACGGCGAGTTGACCTGGGTGGGCATCTACACCTCGCCCCAGTCCGTCGGCAGTTCCTACCTGGCTGTCGGCCTGCTCCATGCCCATGGGCAGAACTCAGCCGATGTGGTCATCGCTCCCGACATGCAGCGTGCCCTGGCCCTCTATTCCAACCAGTTGGCCAAGCGCGGCAGCGGCGAGGGTGGTATCGCCCGTGAAGCGCAGGTGAGCAAAGAGGTGGCGGGCAAGATCTTCCGCATCTCCACGCTGCCCGGCAATGCGCAGCAGCAACAGGCTGTGTATGCCTTCCTCATCGAGGGCGACAAGCGCATCTTCACCCTGACGCGCGACACCTACACCAAGGTGCCGTTCGTGCAGGCCGGCGACCACGTGCGCTTCTCCTACCTGGACATCCAGGGTCCGGAGCTGGCGGTGACGACCTTCTCGGCTGCCGAAATCGAGGCGGACGGCAAGGTCACTGGCGGCGAGTCGGCGCAGCCGGCCCGCAAGTAAACCAGGGCATCCGTCCTGGCGCAACGGGGGGCTCCTCGCAAGGGGAGCCCCTCTCGCTGCGCTTCCGCAGGAGGGGAAGTTCAGCAAGCACTTTGGCTATGAACGCGGAGAAACACAATGAAAGGTAATTCTGTCTCAAAGTCGGCGTCTTCCAGCATCTTTGCGCTTCTGGCAATCATCGCCAGCAAAGGCAAGGTGCTGCTTGGCGCCATTCTCAAGGTCAAGGGCCTGGGCACCTTCATTTCCATGGCCATCTCCATGGTGGGCTACTGGTGGGCCTGGGACCTGGGATTCTGGGGCGCTCTGGGCTTCGTGGCCCTGATTTGGGTGCATGAGATGGGGCATGTGCTGGCGGCTCGCAAGATCGGCTTGCCGGTGACTGCTCCCGTCTTCGTGCCCTTCCTCGGTGCCCTCATTCGCATGAAGGAATTGCCTAAGAATGCCAGGGATGAGGCGATAATGGCCATGGGGGGACCGATTCTGGGTGCTCTCGGGGCCTTTGTCTGCCTGGTGGTCTGGCAGTGGAACGGCGATAAGCTCTGGCTCTGGTTGGCTGCCATCGGCATGCTCATCAACCTCTTCAACCTGATTCCGGTTGCGCCTCTGGACGGCGGCAGAATTGCCACTCTCTTCGGGCGCGGTTTCTGGTGGCTGGGGCTTCTGGCGCTGGTGGTTCTGTCCTTCATCATCGAAGACGGTGTCTTGATTCTCTTTGCCGTCTTCGGGCTTCTGGAGATCGACAGCCGCTTCTCCAGGCTGCCGCGCTGGGTCTTCCTGGTGCCGGTGGTGTTGGCTCTGGTACACGGGCTCTACTTCGGGCACTACATCATGGGACCGGTGCTGGCCCTCATCTGCCTGGTTTTCGTCTACGGCAAGCTGCGTGGCGCGGTTGACGAGTCGGAACCGGAGCAGGACGAGAGCTATTTCGTTGTCTCGGCTGGTACCAAGGCTGTGCTTCTGTCGGTCTACCTGGGGTTGATCGTCCTTCTGGGCGCTACCTTCTGGTGGCTGGCCAGCATCTCGGCTCTGGTGCGCTGAGGTTCTAGTGGGCACCCCCGCAGCATTTGACCATGGTCAGTGCGGCGGGGGTTGCCACATTTTTTTGGTTGTAGATATATTAAAAAATATAGTAAAACTACTTGCCGGATCAGCTCGTCTTTTGTTGCCGATAATGTTGTCAGAATTAAGGCTCAGGCAAGATATGTTATATAACCGGGGTATAGCAAGATAGACGTCAATGATTTTGAGGCTGGTTTATCTGTAACTTTGCTGGTTACCAGAGCGAATTAGCAGACAGGGGAAGAATGTCGGACTCCGATACAAATTCAGATAGGGAGCGGTCTCTTAAGGAAGCCAAGCTGGCACTCAAGACCGGCATGTCGGCCTACGAAAACGATAATTTCAAATTGGCGGAACCGCTTTTCATAAAGGCTCTGGATAAGTTTGAACAGTTGGGAGAGACTGAGGATCCGGAATTTTTTCAGTGTCTTGTCAGTCTTGCCGATACGCTTTATCACCTGAGGCGTTATTACGAAGCCAAAGGCTATTATGAGCGGCTCTCGGTTGGTCGCCTCAAGGCCCAGGACAGCAGCGACGCGCAGGTGGTGGTGGCCCTTCTGAAACTGGCTGCCACTCACGAAAAGTTGGAAGAAGTAACGGAAGCACTCACTACTTTTGAACTGACCCTGGAACTAGCCGAGAACACCATTCCCCCCGGGCATGCTCTCTTTGGTGTGATATTTGACTCCTTCGAAATCTTGATAGAAAGGCATGTTCAAGACCCGGAAGAGAAGAAGCGCCTTGCTGATATGCTGGCCAGCAAGCGAGAAGAGTTTGGTTTCTCCGAGTCAATGTCGGGAATCTACCGGGCTCTTCCCAGCGCCGATGAGGCTCAGACTGCCGCCGATAGACTGCTGGCCCAGCCGGCGGAGGATATCAGGAAAAATCTCAGTGCCTGGACTCATACCGAAATTAGCTCCTGGGCAAATGAAGTGAGAGCACAGAGAGCCAAGTCTACCGGGCATGGTCTCAAGTCTGTAGTCCCCCCACAGGAAGTCCTCTCCAAGGATAACCACGGCACCTGTGTGGATGATATCTGGGCTTTGAAGGGGGATGAGATTGCGCCCGGTCAGTATGAACAAGACGAGAAGATGCGCCATTTGCGGCTTTCTCCCGAGATGTTCCGGCCCAAGGCCCTGAGCGTCGAGAAACTGCCGGATGATTCGGAGCAGCCGACGGTCGTGACCGCCTCACCCTTGCCTCAGCATAGTGAAGACAGTGAGGGCAGGGGTGGACGCCTCAAGCGCGTGGACACCGATCGCAGACCCTTTAACCCGCTACCGGTATTAACGGTGGTGGCAGTAGTTGTTCTCGCCGGTGGTGCCATCTACATGGCCCGCGAATATGCCAAAACCATGGTGGCTAACAGCACCGCCAATAACAGCAAAAGCTCCATCGACTTGAGTGGTAAGACCTATTACAGTTCTGATCGCAGACGGCAGGCGCGCTTCATCACCCGCTCTTCGGTGGAGTTGACGGACCGGGGGCAAACGATGATGGCTGACTACGGTTTGAAGAGTGACGAAGCTCCATCACCTATGGAAAAGTTCTTTGGAGGCGGGCAGGAAAAGCTGGTCTTGACTCAAGTTCCTTCCGGGTTTCAGTTGCCCGATGGCACCGTGCTCTTGAGTGAGGACAGCGATGACCAGAAGATTGTCGATAAAATGCAGGCTCTGGCTAATTTTGCCACCTTCTTTTACGGTGGTGAAGATCGGGTTTATCCTTCCAAAGAGGAGGATTTTGTCTTTGGTTCCATGCGCTTTGCCTGGGATAACCCCCTCACTCCCGGCGTCAATAAGCCGATTATTGATGCCAAATCGGCCCGCAAAGAGGCTTTCGATCAGGTCTTTGCCACGGCATTGTCCGAGATGCGGGATAAGAAATCGTTGTTTCCCCCTGATGACGGAACCGGCAGCCCGAGGGGCTTGATTGAATGTATAGCCATTGGACCTGAGGCCGATTGCTTGAACTCAGCTTTCTTGATCAGGGCCTATGGTCAGGACGGTAAGTTTTTGACTGCCGGCGATCCTTCCAAAGCTCTGGTCATTGCTCTCAAATCCGGAGTGACTGTGGATGTGCTTAAGGCCAGCCGCACCGAGGACAAGCGGGAGCAGTTTTTCAAACCAGGCAAGAGCCTCAAGGTAGAACTGGTTATGACCAAGTAACCGGTATGGACAGTGAAACATCGGATTCAACCGACTCTCTTTCCCACTTTCTGCGCTCTTGCAAAGGTAGAGTTTTCGGCCGCATCCTGAGAGTTGCCGGCAAACCGCCGGAGCGTCTGGCTGCGGAAGTCGATCGGCGACTGGCCATGGTCATGGGACCTTCCGGCCTGGGGAGATTGCCTGCCGATGGACTTTCCGCCTTGCTCACCATCGGTTATACCAGGCAGTATGTGAGCGAGAATATTGAGCAGGGAGTTTCCTTTCACTTGCTTGCCTTTGCCGGCGGGCCAAGACCTAGACTGGCTACCTGGAGCAATGTCATGGAATGTGCCGGTCAGGTCTATCCGGAGTTGAGTCGGCATTTTGCCGCCAGCGCTCCTTCACTCCCTTTCTTGACGGTAAGCGAAGTCGAGAAGACTTGCGGTTTCGCTCTTGCGCCGGTGCATGCTAACGGTGCAGCCGATGAACGTTTCATTACCCTGGATCGCCTTTTGGCAGTCGATCCGGCCGGTGCGGCCGTGCCTGTGCTGGTGCGTCGTTTTCTCTATCATTGTTGCCGACTCTCTGAACTCTTTAGCGGAGACGGTTACACCCGCATAGAGGGCGGATCTCGTCCGGTAGAGACGGACAACAGACCCCATGAAGGCATTAAAGAGTATGTCATGCCCAACAGTCTGATTCTCGATCTGCAACCTCTTTTCCGGCAGGAGCTGAGGGTTTGAGACCAGCATGTGGAGCCGGGGATTGCCGGAGCCTCTGAAAACAGCGCGCTAGCGGTGTCGGAACTGTGGCTAAGAACAGGACACTCTGGATAAGTTTGGTGGGACGGTGAGCGTTTGGTAAGGTGGTTTGCTCTCCGTCCCATAGAAAAGGTCTGCCAAAAACAGCAGCAAAAATTCCTGTTTTAGGGCGTTAAAAGCCCCCATAATTGACCTTTCAGCGGTTTGCTTCGGGGCGAGGATGGATAATTCGGCACATTAAAGTGTCCCGCGCTATTCTCGATTTTCCGGTATGCCTGTCGCTAAGGTCGAATCACCCTACCTTTTGTTTTTGTCTGGAGCCTTACTTAAATTACTGATACGCCTCATCGGCACTTTCCACATCGTGTTTCCCTCAGGCAGTTTACTGCTCCGGGTGGAGTCTCTTTGGAAAAGTCAGGATTTATCGGGCCGGCAGAACTTAGCGGGGCTAACATCACTTTTACTAACTTTGTTTACTTCGGAGTAAGCCATGAAAAATCATAACTTAGCAATCATCACTGGTTTTGCACTTAACGTAGCCGGCGCCGATAGTCTCAGCCTCGCAGTTTCCGTTGAACTGGCGGATGGTACTACCGGCATCGTCAATTGCGAGAATCTTCCCGCGAAGGAGTTGAACGATCGCATCGCAGGACTTTTGAAAGTGGCCGGCGTGGTCAGCACCGACAAGTTGGTTGATGCCGAAGTACGTGTGCAGGTGCAAGATGGTCAAATTCTGGCCCTCGGTCATCGCCGGCAAGCAAGATGGTGGCAGTCTGCTGCTTTGAAGTTGGCGGCCTGAGGAGTCTTTACTGAGCTGCCGACGCTTTCTGGAGAGTATTGAACAGGGACGTGTTTCATAGGTGGCGGCACTTTCGTGCCTTTGCCTGACATTCATTTGATCGATTAATAGCTTGAGGCTAACTATGAAAACTCAAAATCGCGTGAACAAATACCCTGTTCTCACCGTTGCCATGATGAACACGCTATTTATGGAACTGCTCAATCGCAAGCAGCAAATCGCGAACTTTGTCGGTGTTAACCTGGTTAAGGTGGAGCCGTCCCGGCAAGCGCAGCTTCTGCAGGCGCTGGCTATGTGTTTGCATGCTGATCCCTTGCTGGAAAAATGCGAGAGTGCCATTGCTTACCTTGAGGCTCCTGCGGCGGACGAAACTCCGGTGAATTCGGAGCCGGTGGCGGAGAGTAAGGAAGCTCCGGACGAGTTGGCAGCCGCCATTGGGACTATCTTTAGCGGTCTGGCAGGGCCTACCGTCAATCTTGTGGATGGTGTTTGTGAAGCCCTGGCTGAGCAGTTCGGTGTCAGCAGTGAGGCTGTTCCACCTTTCCTTGTTCAGACCAATAGCTACATGCTGGGCTTCATCGGCAAGATGTTCGACAGTGCCGAAGCGCAACTGGAAGAGGATGCAGTCACCAGCCTTGTATCCATACCGGAGATGAGCAGTCGCCTGGAGGCGGCAGTGGCTGCGTATGAGGACCTGCAGTCGAGGCTTGATGAGGTGGAGCTTTCGGAAGTTTCGGTGGAGCAGCAGGTGCGCCATTTGATTGTGACGGCCCTTGCGCAGCTTGGCGCCAGCCTGCTTTCGCAAGCCTCTCCCACTGCCGAATACCTGTGCCAGGAAGGCGACAAGGTGACCGTTGAGGCGTCCATAAGTCGAGCCGTTGTGCGACAGTACGGTGTGAATGAAGCGGCAGTGGCGCCCTTCCTCCACGGTGTTAATAGCCTTATCTTGCCCTGGATTGAAGAGTTGGTGCAGGAGGCCAGTGCAGTTCTTGAAACAACCGATAGCCAGTAACGACAGGCAAACAGCGCCTGTTCCAAGGGCTTGAATGACAGCTTCCCGCTCTCCATCTGGTGAGCGGGTTGCTATCTCTTACATTTAAAAATTACTCGGAGTGTGTCATGAGAGAAGATATGAAGTATCTGATGTTGGATAGACCACGTGTCAACCACAAAAACCGCCAGTGCAAAGGCGAGAAACGAAAGGCGCAACGTGGTCTGGAGTTCCTTCCCTTGCACGAACCGATGAAGCGCCGCTTTGACTTTCACTGCCGCAACAAAGGCACTCGCCTTGTGGGTCGTGAAGATCATCGTAAGCAGTTCAGCGACTATTACGCACCGATTCTGAGATTCCTTCGTTCAAGGGTCGGGCGCAAATGGAACGAGGTCAATTCGGAGATTCGCCGGGAGGCTGATTCTAAAACAGTACTGGGCTTTCATCTGGTCTTCCATGTGAAGTGCCTGGTGCGCCGCAGCGTTTATCTGGTCGACGGAAGAGCATACAGCACCAAGCACAATGAACTGACCAAAGGTGAGTTCTATGTGCATCCGGACAGCGGTCTGCTCTGTCAAGTTGCCTGATTATGTGTGAGTGGAAGCCAGGCCCTGGGCTTGCCTTCCACTCCGCCCCGGCGGAGTTTGTGCAAAGTTATGGAGCATAGCTCGCTTGTTCTTTTGAATTGCCTCGACGCCCTGATGGTGTTCCAGGTCAATCAGGGACTCGATAGCTATTCAAAAGATCATAGGGAAGTGCTTTGTAGCAGCCGCTTTCTTCGCGTCTGAGCGTTCTATTTTATTCGTCAATTTCAAGTTGGAGTATTTTATGTGTGAAATAGATTTGCAAGCAATGTACGTAGCTGCCAGCCTGGTACCGGCTGAGCATGTGCCTGATACGTTCAACGTTACCGGTGTTTCGGTCAATTATTTGAATTACATGGATTCACTGACCAGAATAGTGGAAGCTTTCGAGGCAGACCGCCAGATTCTGGTCGGCGACTTTGTTCCCTTCACTCGCACTGGTATCAAAACGCGCTTCCCCCAGCTGGAAAGTGTGAAGGTGCAATGGAATACCGGTCCTAGACAAGGCGGTGCCTATTGGTACACGGAAGAACTATGGTTGGGAGAATGGACTTTGCCTGGTTATCTGGTTCTGAATGACGGTGTCATTCATGCCGGAGACTCCTGTGCCAGAGAGAGTTTCTTGGAATATTGGAAGGGCAATGCGTCTTTCCGGTGCTTAGGAGCGAATGCTTCCATCAAAGCAGATGCCGTCAGGAAGGGCGAAATCTGGAGCGGTCTCAAGAAGTTCGTGGTCTTTTACCGGCATAAGGGCGTGCATCCGACCTACTATGGCGAAGACCGTTGGCGCCGTCATCCAGAGCCTGAGCCATTCTGGTCGCACTTTGTGGTCAGGGCTAGTTCGGATACGTTGTTTGGGCAGCTCTTTGAGACTTAGCTGGAAGGGGCGTTCGCAGGCTGTTTGTGAATGTGGATGCGGCAGGGACGCTGCATTTTGGTTTTTGGGCTGAGCCTGGAAGCTCCGCTCAATAAGGCAAATTAAGCGCAAGTACGTGCTATTTGCCAATGCTTTCACCGAGGTTCCATGAGCATCTTACTGAAACTGACAGAGGCTGGATCGATTAGCGCTCCTGCCTATTTATTGAACAGCGCACGCTATGAAGTGCTGATGGGCAGTCATGCTTTCGGCACTGCATCAGTCACTTCCGATTTCGACTTGTACGGATTCTTCATAGCTGCCGAACAAAAACCTCAAAGCCCCATCCTGGAAGAGTTCCGCTTGCTCCAGCTGGAAAGCAATATCTCGCCAAGTGGGCGAACCGATCAAGTTCACAGCTACGACATAGTACTTTTTGGCTTGCCTCTCTTCCTAAAGCGTTGCCTTGAGGGAAAGTCTCAGTCACTGGAAACACTCTTCGTAGCGGAAGAGAACATCCTTGAAATGGGCGGTGCCACCGGAAAATTGCGTGAAAATCGCCATCTTTTCCTGCACAAGCGTGCGGCCCAGGAGTTTCTGAACTTTGCTCGCCGACAGCTTGAGGGCATGGTGAAGCGCACCTTAGCCGAAGAACGTCGCGAAACTATCGAGCGTTGGGGCTTTGATATCAAAGCGGCGTATCACAGTGTTCGCCTGTATAAAGAGGTCATCCAACTTCTTAGCGAAGGCACGCTCGATTTGCGGCGCAATTGCCAACTACTCCTGGAGATTCGCCAGGGGCAGTGGTCGGAATCCCGTGTAATTGAATTCTGTGCCGAACTTGAGGCGGCAATTGCTTCCATGTGGAGCGGCGCCAATCTACCCGAGACTCCTGATAAGGAAGCCCTCTCTCGTTTGATGGAGTCTTTGTCAGTGTCAGAGGCCGATGTCAGCAAATTTCAAAATTCATAGGCGCTGACCAGGAAATTTGACATTGCTGAAGGGCACTTCTGAAAATGACACAGAGGAGAAGCTCGACCCTGTCTCGCTTAATCTGCTTGTTTCTCAAGCCGAAAGGCCTAACTCAACTGAGGAAAAATATGGAAAAAACGCTCTCAATCAGCGGTTTTCTTGGCACCGGTAGCGGCCGCTTCAAACAAGGTCCGGTGGCATACAGCGCCGCACAAATCGCGTCGATGTGTTCCAACGGTGGCACGTACAACGGCTTCACTGCCGAAGTGTGCGGTAACTGCCAGGCCAAGGCTAATGTCTTTGCCCTAGACACCGAGTGGTTCTGTGCCTGCGGTCACTTCAACTGCCAGAGCTGGAGCGATAGCCTCATCCCGCACGAGCACCCGGATTACGGCCCCGAACTCGCCGTCATCCGCGCCGGCCACACCCTGCACGAGGAGGCTATCGCCGATCTGATTGCCCGTGAACGGCCAGGTTGGACAGCTCCGTCCGGCGACCTCTGCGGCTTCGCTCGCGAGATGCTGCGCCGAGAGTTCGCTCTCTTGCGCGGCATGGTCGAATGGGCTTCCTGGGGCGACATCCTCTACCGCGACCGCAAACTGGCAGCCTGACAAACGCAAGCCATGATTGGCTTAAGTGGCTCTTTGAGCAAGAGGGACGCCGCGGGCTGTTTGTGAATGTGGATGCGGCAGGGACGCCGCCGCATTTGTCCGGCCCGCCCCGGCGGATTTCAATGATGGTTTCCGCTTTAGCAAGACCTATTCTGCCTTTTAAGCAGGGGTAAGTTTTTTGCTGAATGGAGACCAATGTCTTTATTTGTTTTTGGAGATTGTTATGACGAACATTACTCATCTATTTTCTTTGAATTGGGGATTGACTATGACGGCAGTCGGGCTTGTCTTGACTGGTCTATGGCTGGCGGCAGTGCGGTTGAGAACTTCAAGTTTGTTACTTTACCCGGATAGCATTGGCCAAGTTTCTGTCGCGCTGACCTGGCGGGAAACCGTTGCAGGCATGGAGAGGGTCTTGAAAGAGAAGCATCGGCTTCTTGGAAAATCCAGGGCATCTATCGAGGTTTATCTAGGCCAACCTACCCAGATTTGGGTTGCTTCCGATTCTCTTATAAAAGCCAGATACGCGCTTGATCGTCTCTTTGAGGAACCGAAAAACGGTGACTTGATAGTTGTTTATGATGGACCTTTTGTAAAGGACGTATTCAGGCAGAATGCGATAGTCGGAGGTGGTTGGAGCATAAAGCCCGACCAGGTGCAGGACTTGTATCACCGGCGAGAGGCATTGTACGGTCAGGATAAAGATTATGTCGATGGATTGCTTGGTTGGCCGACAGTTTTTGAGTGGTCGAGCCAGATTGCCTATTACTCGGTTTGTGCCGATGGGAAAAATTCGACCTTAGAGAGCTCGTTTGCGATTCAGTATCGAGATGGAAAGGTCGAGAAAGTCTGGTTGGATACCCTCGATTGTTCCGATTATCCGGACGTCTTGCGGTAGTTGTTTGCAACAGTAGCGAGGTGACGACTTGATAGCGAGAGAACGATGTGTAACCATGTCGCTCTTGCTGTCTTGTGCCGTTCTTGCCGGGGGTTCAGACCCAACAGGTTCAATACACAAGTGGATTCTCGTTTCTATCGTTTTTGCCGAAAAATACTAAGGGATATAGTGTTGCCTTGCGGGTTTTGCAATACCATAGCACCTAGTAAATAATCGCGAAAAAATGATGTGAGGTGGGTTTGATAACAGGGGCGGAAAGTAGTATCGGAAGAAGCGCGCTTTTGAAGGCGCGCCTCAACCGACACAGTAGCCTCAGGCAGCAAGGAGTTGATTCAGGTGCTGCCAGAGCGGCAGAAGTTCAGTGTCCGTTTCGTCGAACAGCACTTCCGTGAAGAAAGCGTGCTCTTCCTGGTACATGAAGAACTTCTGGGAGCCGGACTTCTTGCCCTCTTCCACATTGGCGATGCGGTCGCAAAGTTTGCCTATCAGCGACAGGCGATTCTTCTTGATCTTGGGCAGAGTCTTGGCTTTGCGCTCGTGACGGTCGGCACCTTCCTCGTCGGAGAGTGCTTCCACCGCTTCCACGACCACCAGGGGAAACCCTGCTGCCAGCATGGATTCCCGAGTGCGGTCAGTGTCTTCGAGCACGTCGTGGGCCCAGGCGAGCATGTCCACTTCGCGGCTGGAGAGTCCAAAGCGCAAAGCGACATCGGCGACCCGGCGCAGATGGTATTGATAGGGGCGGTTACCGTATCTCTGGTTACCGTGGGCATTGATACACCAAAGGGCGTACCAGGTTCTGGTTGAGCTTCTCTTGGTCATGGGACTGTCCTCTGACTTGGGTTGCACCTCTCCGATGGAAAGGCGGGACGTCCCTTCTGGGAGCGTCCTAGAATGGTCGGGTACTCATACTGTTCGGATGCTCCAAAGTGGTCCTGAGGTTTTCGATCCGGCAAAACTGCACGGTCTGAAACGCCTCTTGCTCAAACTAGAGATGAAGTAGTTGAAAATCTGTTTGAGAAAGGGCTCTTGAAAGAGGAGGCGTTTACTCTCAGGGTTTATGAATAGGTGAATACGGTCTCAAGCTAGTGGATAGGCCAGGCCCTTAGCAAGGGCTGCACCCTTAAGCCTGTCTATTTGAACCGTTGCGGATGCTCGCCGCGCCTTGCAGCACAAGGCAGCGCCTGGCAGCACAAGGTAAAAACCTACCCGAGGTGGAGACCGACTCCGCTGGCGCGGCTAGCAGAGGGCTGTCAATAGCTCGCGCTAGCGCTCCCTGGCATAGCGCTATCTGAACTAGTTCTAAATGAAGGTTTGATTTACAAACGCCGCCAGGGCTGGAATGGTGGCATGTTCAAGCCATAGGTTCAGGTGTTTCCACCCTTTCTTCATTCATTCAAATCTTATCGCCAGAAGCACGCCTCCCCACCCCACTGCTATTTACCGCATTAGAGCGTCCCAAAAGGATGTTGCGAGTTGAGTTCCATGGTCTTTCGGCTTGACCGATTTCATCGTGGAACCCATCAGGTAGATATCTGGAGGTAGCACCCCCTGGCGAGGATTTGCAGGCTGTTGAATTTGCCGGTGGAACTTTTTTCGCCGCGCTCCGTGCCGGCGACTTTCAAACCATCTAGGAGGGTCGAGAGCGACCCTACCAGGAGCAAGAAACCAAATGAGCAATTCCAAACAAGGCGTTTCCGATACCGACAACACCGTCGTCTCCCGCACCCCGCACTCCTCCGAGGTCACCGTCTACAGCGGCGGCCCGGCCATCGTTCGCGAGCAGCGGCAGGTGGAAATGAAGGACGGCAAGGTCGTGGTCACGCTGGAGGGCTTGCCCGAGCACTACGTGCCGGGTTCGCTCACCATCACCGGGGCTGAAGGTCCCGGCGCTCTCAAGTTGGGTGCCTTCAGTTACCGTCCCGCCAGCCTTTCCGTGGAAGCCATCCTCGAGAAGGCCGCGGGCAAGGAAATCACGCTCAAGAGCGGCGATGTCGAGACCAAGGGCATCCTGCGTCACGTTCTGGGCAATCAGATTGTCCTGGAAGTGGACGGCAAGGTGCAGATTCTGGTCAACGACGGCACCCTCAGCCTCGATCCGGCCTGTCTTTCCGGCCTGACCACCATGCCCTCCATCCGTCTGGAAGCCACCATCGGCAAAGCCGGCGGCTACGGTCTGGGTGTCATGTATGCCACGGAAGGTCTGAGCTGGTCCCAGCGTTTCGAGGCCTTCTACGACGCCGCCGAAGAGAAGCTGCGCCGGCTGGCATGCTGGGTCGATCTCACCAACAACACCGGCGCCCCCATCGGCAGCACGCGCTTCCAACTGATCGCCGGCTACAACAACGGCTACGGCGGCGGCAACTATGCTCGTCCCCGCGGCGCTCGCATGATGGCCATGGCTGCTTCCGCCTCTCCCATGGGCGGCGGCCTGGAATCGGCAGCGTTCGGCGCCGACAGCGCGGAAGTGGAGACCGTGGGTGAGCAGAAGCTCTACACCCTGCCGGTGGAACTGGCTCTGGAAGCCGGTGAAACCAAGACTACCTCTCTGATGCTGGCGGAAGCGGTGCCGGTGGTGCAGGAGTACCTGCTCTCCCAGGGCTATTTCACTCCCGCTGCCCAACTGCGCGACCGCAAGGACAAGCTGCCGGTGCATGTGCGCCTCACCATCAAGAACGACGCGGCCAGCAATCTGGGCGTGGCGTTGCCTCCTGGCCAGGTGAACATCTTCGAGCCCGACAGCAAGGGCAGCTTGCAACGCACCGACTCCGCGCAGGTGTCCGGACACGTGGCCGTGGGCGAGAGCTTCCAGCTCATGCTCAGCACCCCGTCCAAGGACGTCAAGGCGCAGCGGCGCATGGTCTCCAGCACGGATGATCCCGAAGAGGGCAAGGACGCCGGTGCCGGCAACGGCGACAAGTTCCCCATCAAGCCTCTCGGCGAAAGTGCCGACGCCTCGCCTGCCATGTCCATGGGTGGCCCGACTGTGGGCATGCCCGCGGTGCATCGCGTCGAGATTGCCACCGATGAGAACCCTGCCGAAGCCGAGGAAGCCGGCGCCAAGGGCAAGAAGAAGGAGAAGCCCCGCTTCCGCACCGAGGTGCGCGAAGTGGTGGTCTTCAACTTCAAGGGCAAGGAAGTGGATGTCCTGGTTCAGGATGCTCTGCCGCCCAAGGCCACCTTCGTGAAGCCCATCTCGGCCGGCGAAAGTGCGGTCAAGAAGATCGACAAGGCCAACGGCCTGGTGAGCTACGTGGTCACGGTGCCGGCCGGCGGCGAGACTGTCGTGGCCTACACGATCAAGTACCGCATCAACTGAGGCCTCCAATCAGTCCGACTTAACTCCCGTCTGCAGCCTCGAACACCGTGTTCGAGGCTGCAGCGTCCGCTACAACAACCACTTTCAAATCGGAGTAAATATGTCTGATCCCGCTCAAAAAATCATCTGGTCCGAAGAGCACCAGCAATTCTTCATCGTACAGCAGGCTGTTTCCACCGACCGCCTGGAGCAGCTCTACGTGCAGAGCCTGCGCACCGGTTCGGCGGTGTTGAACACGCCGGTACATCTCTCCTCCGAGGAAATGCGTCTGGCCCTCGAGAACCGCCACAGGCAGCGCTGATTTGAAGCACAGACTTGCAGAATCATGCAGGTCTGCTTGCTGTTACGAATTCAATCGGCCTTGTGCGGGCCGATTGCCCGACCTGAATTCTAGTCAGGTTCTCGCCAGGTAGCCTTCTTCTTTGACTGGGGGGAAGGGACCTTGAGGTCCTTTCCCTCTGGGGGCGAATCCTGGCCTCAAAAAAAACAAGGAATTAACTAATGACGAACAACACCAACGGCTTCACGCTGGTTTTCATTCAGAACGCAAAAAGGGAAGCAACGGCCCTGGCCAATGCTCGCCGTATCCCCAACTTCGTTCTCGACGAAAGCTATGCTCCGATTCAGATCGAGGACAGCATGTTTCTGGTCCGCGGCCTGCAACTCGGGGCTTTGAAGCACTCGGATGTGTTCAGTTTCTGCGCGGAAAGCGAGATGGCGGCGTTTTGCGAGCAGATGACACTCGGAGCGTTCTAAAAGGAGGTCTCACAGGGGTTTAACCGGTGTGAGCACAGATTGAGGGATCACTAGAAACCTTTCTGTATTTACTTTCAGGAGCAGTCCATAGTTATGAAAAATCAACACGATAAGCCTCTCGCCCTGCCCGATAAGCAGGCGGTGCGGCTTTACCACTGCATGCCCCTGAGCGGCGTGTCCTATGGAGTCTTGCTCCCTGACCCGGCCTTTTCCGATACCGACTTCCTGCCGGCTTATCGCTGGGCGGAGGAGCGACTTGGATTTTTCCCGCTCTTCTTAGCGGTAGGCCCCGAAGAGGCAGTCTCTATGACTGGCTACGTTAACCAGTGGCAACGCTTCATTGGTACTGAGCGCAGGGACGATGGCACCATTGCCAATGTCTATCGGCGCAAAGGTGAGTTCCCCAACAATGTGTTGTTCGTCTTCGGCAAGGAGGCGGTAGCGGCTCATGAGGCGGTGTTTACCGACTACATGGCCTGGCACATTGTGCTGAACGAAACCATGAATCAGCATCTCCATGAGGCGAAGATTGGTGTGCAGGCCGTTCGATCCCTGTTCAAAAAATCGTGGTCGATGGCGCGCTGGTACAACCATTCGCGCAAGGCTTTGCATGACGTGCAACTGCTGGTACCCCGGCTGGACTTGCGCCAGGCTCAAGAGGTCTGGGTGCGTAACAAGTCCACGGCACGTAAGCTCAAGGCGATGGGCTTTGCCAATGTGAAGGTGAAGCGCCTGCCTGTGGAGCGTTAGCAAGGAGAGCAGTTCTCTGTTTCCTCTTGCATCATGAGCAGGGCAGGGTCGAATACCCAGACCCTGTCCCTGCCTCATGAAGCTCCGGTAGTGTTTGACCGACGGAAAGCAGCGTGCCTTCTGTCGGTCATTTTTCTATGTGTGTTCAGGTTCTGCGAAAAATTTTTACCCGGAAAAACTACAGGCGGTAGTAGGAGGAGCGAAAAATATGAAGGCAAAGAGACCGTCTGGTCAGTTTGCCTTCATTCATTCAAGCTTTGTTTAGGCGGCGATAGAATTCAATCAAATCAACACCCTGGGCTTCCAGCTCTTTCAGTCTGCGGCTGCGCAACTCCAGAAGCCTGTTGGTATGCTGCTTTTCTCTCATAGCCTTATTGAGAGAGGGCATTATCAGTCCTTGTCTCATGACCATTCCCAGAACCGGTACAAGTTCAAGCAGTATTTCAGCCAGGATGCATTCCACGGTTTACCTCATTTGGGTGAAGGATGTTTGTTTGATCTTTGTTGAAAAGCCTAAGCAATAATCAAGCGCCGACGCCGGTAAAAGCTGCCAGAGCCTCGGCTTCTTTTGCCTTGATGGCTTCCATGGTTAGCCAGTGTTCGTGTCTAGCTAAGTCGTTTGCCACCTGGCTATTCAGCCGGGCG
This sequence comes from Candidatus Melainabacteria bacterium, assembly GCA_016212515.1. Lineage (GTDB taxonomy): Bacteria > Cyanobacteriota > Vampirovibrionia > Obscuribacterales > Obscuribacteraceae > Obscuribacter. The sequence goes on along the minus strand of JACRFZ010000045.1, from coordinate 40,582 downwards.
CACGTATCTTTCCTGCACATAGTGGTTGTAAAGGAACTCCCTGCCATTTGCGGTAAGCAGTCTGAAGACTTCATTCGGCAAGGTGAGTGAACCGCCGTTGAGTGTTCCTTCATGCTGCGGGCGAGAATTGACTGAGCACATCCAGGCTTTGATTTTGAGAAAGTAGCCGAGAAGGCCTGCCGCCATGTTTCGATTGGTTAGGTATAGGCTTTGCCTGCGCATAGAGACACCGCCTAGTTCCACCAGGTAGTCAGGGGTGATTGGATTGGCAAGGACTGTTTGAAGCTCCAGTGCGGAATCTAGCAATGCGTCGTAGATGAGTTCCAGGGTCAGTCTTGAACTGGCATAACTCAATCGTTTTCTACCGTTTTCCTTGTCGCCCTCAGTTGGGTGATTGGCTTCCCTTTGCTGGTCCTCCCGGCGCAATTGCGAAAAGGCCTGATTGTTGGCTTCTTTTTCTTCCACGAAGCGTATTAGAAGTTCCCTGTAGGCTTTGTACTTAGTCAGAAGCTCCAGTTCGCACTGAACCGGCTCAAATCCGGGCAGTGTGGTCAGGTCTTTGAAGGGATACTGAGCCAGGCAGGTTGAGAGTGTTGCCAGAGAAACAGTGGCGGCTTTGTCTTTTGAATTGAACATGGTTTGTCTCCGTATCGGCCTGGATGAATTGATTGATGCCGGGTCTCGTGTCCAGGCTCAGACACCGGCATCGGTGCAGCGAAGTAGCGGCAGGGCTCGGATAAGCCGGTCGCCTCATCGGTGCACTATTGGTTTGGGATTGGCATTGCTATTGCTTTTAGCCATGAATGAACAATTGCACTTGTCCGTTGGTCGGCAGTCCTTGCCGCTCTCGTTCAAGGCGAGAGAGTTTTGCTTTCCGTGGCGGCCGGGACAAGGTTGGTTGAGGTATTTATCCTTTGAGGAAGATGCAATTGAAATTCACTTTCTGTCGTACTAGAGACTGTATCTCTGCTGCAAGTGAATCCGGGAGTTGCTGTTGCAGGTGTTTGCTACCGCTGTTTATGGTCTGGAGTCTGCTGCGGTGTGGTTTCTGGGGATGTCTATGGCAAGCGGAAGGCAGATTGGCAGTGAGCGGGCATCGTATTCCTCCCAGAAAGTAAATTAGCGCGGGCTTATCTTTGCCTGTTTAGCTAAAGTCTCACAGGTGAAGGCTTTTGACTGATTGCAGGGAAAATATTTGGTAGTGTCTCGTGATTTAGTTTGAAACTGTTCTGACTGTGGCTGTTTCCGGTCGAGATTGATAGTCGTCTGGGAATCAGGGCATGATGCCGATTTAGATGCTTGGGAAAGTTGAAACCGGCCATTTGCAATGCCAGATATTGCGGAAGTCGTTGTGTGTGTCCTTCTATGTGGCGGAACTGTGATTGCGAAAAGGACGATTTGGGGTTGCTTGATGGGACGGTTAGAGGCGTGTAATGTTCTCTTGTTCAGGCTCAGGGTTTTCTTTCATTTGCATAGGAAGAGAGCAATTACGAATTTTAGCCTGTTTGTAGCTATTGGCGCCATTTTTGGTGTTTCTACAGATAATATTTTGATCTTCCTTATTTTCATGAGATTTCATAGGCTTTGGTATCTTCACTTTGTCTTTTACCGGAGCCTTTTTAAGCCAGTCATAGCTATCAGCGCATTCCCACAAATGGAATTATTAATTGAGCAGTGAGCATTTTGCGCTGTTGTTTGTGGGCCGGGGCCCGTATTAGAGGCAATTTGGAGTGTTCTTGGACCCAGTCCTTTTCAGTTCAGAGTCAGAGACTGAGTCTTCGAGCCGGTGGACATCGGTTAATCCGGTTTCCCTTTCAAGCACGTTCAGAGCATACAGGTGATCTAAATGAGCAAAACCGCTCTCGTTTTCCTTGCTACCATTCCCGCTTCCGTCAATGAGCTTGCCATCACGGTCAAGAACGCCAGTGTGCGATTCGTGTCGGGCACAGGTAAAGATTTGACTGTGAAAGTCAGTGACCCGGAGCAATGGCGCTTTGTAGCGGAAGCCGGTGTTTTTCTGCAGAAGGCAGGTAAGCATAGAGCAACCGCCACTGTCGACGTTGATGGTGACGTCGTGGTCGGCAAGGGTGGTGTCGTAATCGGCGGCGGTCGCAATGGTGGGCAAATTTCAGTTGGGGAGGGAGGTGTCTACATCGGCGGTAATGTGAAGGGCGGGGTAATCAACACCGGCACTGTGATCAACACCGGTGGTGGAGTCTTTTTCGGTGGGGATGTTATTTGCGGCGGTGACTTCATTGCCGGAGACAAAATCTGCACCGTTGAGAGTGCTACTGATTCTCGGGAGTGCATCGAAATTACCGTGCCGCAGGGCTATGCCGGCAGTCTTAACCTGGAATGGAGCGGCTCTCTGGATGCCGATCTGGGAGACTTCGCCGGGGGCTCTATAAGTTTGAGCGGTTCGGGCAGCGCCAATATTGAAGCCGGGCGGCTGGAAGGTCTGGAGAGCTTTGAAGTGAAGGTGAGTGGTTCCACTTACTTCAGTTGCCGCTCCATTCGTGCCGGTGTCTTTTGCTATGAAAGCGATGGGCAGGGCAGTTCTACCATCGGCTCCTTGCGCGCCGAAGTTGTGAATGCCTTGCTTTCCGGCGTCTGCCGTCTTTCTGTCAACTCCGGTTCAGCCCGGTGCGGCATTGCCAAGGCTAGCGGCTGTTCCACTGTGGAGTTCCGGGGCGACTTCAAGAAGCTCAAGGCTGAGCGTTCACTAACTTCTGCGGTGACCATCGGCTGATTGTTGAGCGTTGAGCGCACAAGAAAGGAGAGAGAACGGCAATCTCTCTCCTTTCGCATTTTCAAAAACTTACATTTTAGAAGGTAATACTATGAAGACAATTGTGGTTGCAGGTGTAAATTGGCAGGTTATTGAAGGAATTTATTACGCGAAGATTGGCATTAATCAGCTCCGTATCGACATTACAAAAGGAGTCGGTTATGTGGCCGGAATTTGCTTGCTCACCGCCGAGAAAGGTTGGGTCGGTGTGGGCAATAGCCACGGTAAGAGCGAGGACGAGGCCTTCGAGGCGGCTATGGAGTTAGTAGAATATCTCTACGCGGTCCCCAACACGTCATACAATCCATGGCGCCAAAAGTCAATTACAGGGCTTCCTGAAAATGTCTTTTACGCGCGCCTCGATGGAAACCGGACCTTGCGCATCGAGACCGATGCCTTTCATTATCCGTCTTACTGTGCGGTGCTCTCTATTCTGGGAGAAGAAAAGTGGAATGTGCTGCGTGTTATCTCTTACCGAGGACAGGATGAGCGCTGTGACGAGAAGGAGTGTGAAAGTCGCAGGAATCAAGCTTTCGAGGAGATGGTTGAACATGCGGGAATGCTGTATCCAGGCCGACTGAGTCAGGTCGGATTTTTTGGTGTGTGATGGGCTGATGGTTGAGCCTGAGCACTAAGCGGCAAGTATAACGTCAGCTGTGGAACCTGATAGGTAAAGGTTCAAGGGCTTGATTCCTTGCTGCTCCACTTTGCGCGGATGGGGTAATCCTCACTGGCGGCGCATTTGAAAATTCAAATTATGTAAGAGCGTTTGGCTTACGGTTCTTAGAATTATTTTGGAGAGATATTTATGCAAGCAGAAAATGTATCAACTTTGCTAGGCGCCTCTAGCCAACTCAACAGTGTCATCGCGGCCTGCCGTCTGGCGGAAGAGACAGCAAGCCGGGTTTGGCAGGATGAGAAAAGAGAGAATGATGCCAGGCGGACCAATGCAGTGCAAGCTTCGCTGGCGAAAACCGAGCAAGATAAGGCGGCGCCTTACAATGAATATTTGACTGAGTGTGCTGAGATAAAAAAGCGGATGGACAAACTTGTTGAGGACTACAAAGCTGCCTGCGCGCGCCGCCAGTCAATTGATGATGGCCTGGCCAGAAGCCGAAAAGCGATTGATAAATTGAAGAAAGCGCTCGATGACTATTTAGCAGGTCTGAGTGAAGCCGGGCTTTCATCTTGCGATTTACCGTCTTTACCTATTGTTGACTTCAGCCAGAGAGTAACCTCACCTGTCGGTGAAAAGACTCTGGATGAGCTTACCGCGGAGTTTGAGGCGCAAAGGAAATCGCTGGAAGCCGAAGAGAAAGAAGCTAGGAGACTGTTTCATGAAAGGCAAAAGCCCATCTCAGATTTGCATGAGCAGAACCTTCGGGAAATTTTCGAAGCACACCGTCAAGGTGAGTTGGCTGCCTGTCAAAGATATCAAGCAAATCTGGCAGCCATCAAGCAAAACGAAGCTACTGCCCTGGCTGCGTTTACGGGCAAGGCTGCTTAGCAAGGGTTTAGCCGTTTAGATTGAGAAAGACCAGGGATGGTCTTTTCTTTCTGACTTGTTTTTGGCCTGGCGGGTCGATAGGAGTGTGCGGGCTCGCGGCACGTTCCCCATCTCAGAGGAAATCTCAGTTTTAGCTTCTCACACCTGAGTTTGGAAGGCAGGTAGTTCCGGAAACGACCACAGGCTTCTTTATTTAATCATTACCCTTGAGCTACTCAGCAATACAGTAGAAAAAGTCAAAAAAGCATTGTGAGGAATTATTGGGTGCAAAGGGCATCGAAAAGGTTGTTTCTTTTCGATGCCCTTTGAATTGCCCAATTCACGTGGAATGTGGTTTTCTCAGCCTGCCGAGAGGGCTGCTTCAGTAGCCTGGCGCAATTCCTTGCCCGGGCTCTCGCTGATGAATTGCAGCAAGCCCTGGCTGAGCAGGGCTGCCTTGGTTTCATCAGGGCAAAGCAGGTCCTCGGCTTGCACCAGATGCGCCACCGCCAGACAGGCAAACAAAACAAGCTGGTTGATGGCGCTTCTGGCACCGGCTCTCAGCATGCGCTTGTTGTAATCTTCCTGAGAGCTGTTGGCGATACAGACCACGCCCGCCTGGTTGAGGCGTGACACTACGGCTTCGCCCAGAGGCTCGGTGTGTCCGCTGGGTCCGTCCAGCTCACCGTCCACAATGGCCAGGTCGTAGTCAGTGTCGAGTGTGACGGCTTCTCCTGCGGGAGAAATGGCCAGGAGGGCCTGCACGTCTTTGAAGCCGGTCACCCAGGTTACGTGGTGACCGCTCTGGCTAAGGGTTTTCGCCTCCAGGCTGCCAATTGCCCGGAAGTCTTGAACAATTAGAGTTTTCATGGCGAAGCACCGTGTTTTGATCCTTTCAGCCTTTCTTAAAGGCTAATGTCTTGAGTGTTGATGGAACTAGTTTTCCAGAGCCAGGCCTTCGTCTGCATAGACGCGGTGCATGAGCTCCAGAGTCTCGCGGGAGTGGCGCAGAGCCAGTTCCGCTTGGGCGAGCAGCAGGTCGAGGCACTGAGCCTCGCTGAGTTTGCTTCGATGGGCGAGGGTCTGCCCGTTTTCCAGGAAGCGTTCGTAGGCGTCCTGGTTTTCCATGTGCTCCCGGGGTTTGGCGGGACCACTGGAGTTGGTTGGTACGACGGTGGCCGCTCGCGCTCGCTCGAGGGCGTAGTCCAGGTGATATTGGACCACCACGGCGGCAGCGTGCAGCTTTTCGTTGCCGTTCTTGAGAGCGCGATTCTCGTCTTCTTGCAGGCGAGTATCGAGGGTCAAGAGTTCGTGGATGAGGTTGAGAGCGGCGCTGCGGCAGTGGTGAAAGCGGTTGGTGTAGGAAGCCATAAGTCAGTCTCCTGAAAATGAGGGTGAAACCGAATGCAACAAGCGGCTCGACCAAGCCGCTTGTTTTGTAGAAACAGACTGAGCTAGACCCGGACTGCTTAGAGTCCGAGCCAGGACCAGAGCCAGTGCCCCCGGCGGCGGCACTTTCTTGGAATTTCGGATGCCACCACGGTGACGTTATCGCGGGCGCCGGCCTGAAGAGCTTCTTGCAGCAGTTCGTTCACCAGTTCTTCCATCTTTCCCTCCTTGCTGAGGTGGGATACAAGGAGTGCCGGTGAGACTGAATTGTTCAGACCGTCGCTGCAGGCCAGAACGATGTCGCCTTCCTGCAGGGGTTCCTCCATGTAGTCCGGTTCCACCCGGTTCACGCCAAGGGAGCGCGTGATGACGTTGGAGCCGCGTCCGGAGGTTTCGCTGCGAAGCTCTTCTCGGGTCATTTTACCGAGGCGATAGAGTTCGTAGTTGAGGGTGTGGTCGTCATTCAACTGCAGCAGTTTGCCCTGCCGCATCAAATAGACGCGGCTGTCCCCCACCCAGGCAATGTGCAGGCGCTGCCTGCCGATGTAGACCAGGGTGAGGGTGGTGCCCATGCGATTCCGTCCGCTGGCTGAACCGTTCAGGGCGGCGATGTCGCTGTTGGCTTTTTCGATGGCCTCAAGGAGCAGGTTCTTGATGGCTGTGGAAGGATCCTCGCCCCTGTCGGCAAGGTCGTTCAAGAGCGGCTGGGTAAGCGCTGCCACTGAACTGACGGCCTGGGCGCTGGCCTGGTCGCCTCCGGCATGCCCGCCCATACCGTCGGCTACAACCAGCAGTCGGCCTCCGCAGAGAATGCTGAAAGCATCCTCATTGTTCTCCCTGCCGCCGATGTGGGTGACTCCTGCTGTCTGAACAGTCTGGATGTTGCTACTCACTGTGAGTGTCCTTGAATAGGAGACTGAAAATGCCGCGCAGCTTGCCGGCGCTGTCCCTGGGACAGCACTGGCAGGCAGGCTCGAGCACACCTCGAACCGGCGGCCTAAACCGAATTCCCCTGTGGAATTCGAATTGTTTAGCTGTGCCTGAAAGCTGGGCTTATCTGTTTGGGTTTTCTCTTGGAAAAATCTTGAAATGATGCTTCGATGATAGGTATGCGCGCCAGGCTGAAACAAGCCTCTTGTCTGGTCTTTTGCATTAAAGCTTGCCTGCGGGGCTATTAAATTGTGTTGTAGGAATTGCGCTAGCTAGCAATAGCGAGAGTGGGGGAAAGGTAGAGCCGGTGCTGGGTTTGGGGTGTGTAGGCACGCAAAAAGCGGCACCGAATACGGTGTCGCTTCTGCGTTCTTCAAAAACTAACGGGCTTCCCTGTCTGGAGTGACAAGGAAGATACTAGAGAAGGACTGTTTCAAACTTGTTGCTGTGTACTAAGAAAAATAGCTGTTTTTCTTAGTGCCTTCGATGCCGTATTGGGATGGGTTTAACGGGATTGTTTCGTCACCGGAGTTAAAGAATAGACCGGTCGGCTGCGAGTGCTCAAAAAAAGGAGGATCTCCTTGGTGGGGAGATCCTCCTTGCAAATTACGGCAGTGTCGTCAGGTCAGAAGTACGATTACTCCCAGCCCAGGCTTTCCAGAAATTTGCGGAAGAAACTCTTGAGCTTCTCCATAAATCCGGACTTTGGCTTGACCACAGGCTTGTCTTCTGCGGCAGGCTTTTCCTCCGCTGTGGCAACAGTTGGCTTGACCTCGCCGTGGTCGCAGTTAGTGTGATCGGTGGCACTACAGAAAGGCGCTTCTTCGGCAGTTGTTGCCTTCTCCCGCTTCGTGCGCACGAAGTTCAAGAAGGAACCTTCCTTGAACCAGCGAATCTGTTCGTCGCCCATGCCGTGGCTGACCATGATGGTCTCGCTGGTTCCATCGGCGTGAGTGATGACGGCCTGCAGATTCACTTCCGGGGCAAGCGACTGCAAGCCCAAAAGCGAAAGTTTGTCACCAGGCTGGAAGCGCTCGTAGTCATTGGCGTCCACGAAGGTGAGAGCCAGCATACCCTGCTTCCACAGGTTGCTTCTGTGAATGCGGGCAAAGCTTCTGGCAATTACAGCCAGACCGCCCAGGTAGCGCGGCGACATGGCGGCGTGCTCGCGGCTGCTGCCTTCACCGTAGTTGGTGTCACCGACGACCACCCAGCCCAGACCCTGCTCTTTGTAGGAGCGGGCAATCTGCGGCAGAGGCTGCTTCTCGCCGTTGGTCAGGTTGATGCCTGTGCCGACTTCACCGGTGAAGCTGTTGACGACGCGGCTGAACATATTGTTGGAAATATTGTCCAGGTGTCCGCGGAAGCGCAGCCACTCCACACCGGCTGGGGAGATATGGTCGGTGGTGCATTTGCCCTTGGCTTTGAGGAGAACCGGCAAATCCACCATGTCCGCACCGCTCCAGGCGGGGAACGGCGAGAGCAATTGCAGCCGGGCGCTCTTGGGCGAGACCATCACTGCCGTCTGCTCTGCAGTGCCGCTGGTGCCGACGATTGCTTCCGCATCGGCAATGAAGCCGTTCGGCGGCAGAGCGTCAGCCTGAGGCGGGCTGAGCTTGAATTCCTTGCCGTCAGCGCCGACAAGCGAGTCGGTGAGCGGATTGAAGTCCAGTCTGCCGGCCAGGGCGAAAGCCGTGACGATTTCCGGACTGGCAATGAAGGCGTGGGTGGCCGGATTGTTGTCGTTGCGTCCTTTGAAGGGGCGGTTGAAGGAGTTGATGATCGAGTTCGGCTCACCGTCCTTGACGTCGGAGCGTTGCCACTGTCCGATGCAAGGTCCGCAGGCATTGGCCAGCACCTGGGCGCCGATAGCCTCGAAGTCGGCCAGTTGACCGTCGCGCTCGATGGTGTTGTAAATCTGGGTGGAGCCTGGCGTGACCAGGAAGCCGCAAGCAACCTTCAGTCCGGCTGCCTGAGCCTGTCTGGCAATGTGCGCCGCCCGACCCATGTCTTCGTAGCTGGAATTGGTACAGCTACCGATCAAGGCGTAGCTCAGGTTGAGCGGATAGCCCTTTTCCTTCGCTTCGGCGGCAAACTGAGAAAGCGGACGAGCCAGGTCGGGAGTGAAGGGACCGACGATGTGCGGTTCCAGGGTGGACAGGTCGATTTCGATGAAACGGTCGAAATACTTCTCAGGCTCAGCTTCCACTTCGGCGTCGGCTCGCAGCAGCTCTTTATGGGCGTCGGCGGCTTCAGCCAGATGCGGACGTCCGGTGGCCGTCAGGTACTGGCCGGCCTTGGCGGTATAAGGAAAGACCGAAGTGGTGGCACCCAGTTCCGCTCCCATGTTGGCGATGGTAGCCTGACCGGTAGCGCCGATACTTTCGGTATCGCCGAAGTATTCGATAATGGCCGAAGTGCCGCCGGCGGCGCCGAGGATGCCGGCCAGCTTCAAGATGATGTCTTTCGGAGCCGTCCAGCCGTTCATGGTGCCCTTCAGCTTGACGCCGATGAGCAGGGGCCAGGTGAGACTCCAGGGCTCGCCCGCCATTACTTCCACGGCATCGGCACCACCCACACCGATGGCCAACATGCTCAGGCCGCCGGCATTGGGAGTGTGGGAGTCGGTGCCCACCATGAGCGCACCCGGGAAGGCCAGGTTTTCCAGAATCACCTGGTGAATGATGCCCTTACCAGGTGCACCGAAGGAAATGCCGTGGGCAGCCGCTGCCGACTTGAGAAAGTCGTAGACCTCATTGTTCTCACCGAAGGCATCGATGAGGTCGAGCTTGGCACCGGCGCGAGCGCGAATCAGGTGGTCGCAGTGAATGGAGGTGGGCACGGCCACTTGCTTGAGCCCGGCTTGCATGTACTGCAGCATAGCCATCTGGGCAGTGGCGTCTTGCATGGCCACGCGGTCAGGCAGAAGTGCAACCTGAGTTTTGCCGCGCACGGGCAGCTCCGGCCAGGAAGACAGTTGTCCTTTGTCGAAGAGGTGCGCAAGCAGAATCTTCTCGGTAAGAGTAAGGGGGCGCTGGAAGCGCTTGCGAGCTTCCGCCAGTACTTGCGAGAAGGACTGGTAGAAAGCAGTTATGGACTTTTGCTTATGCGATTGCATATTTACTCCCGCTTGGTAGCGTTTCGAAAAGGAGGGACGTACGCGTCTGTAGGCGTGACGTCCCTCCGCATTAGTGTTTAGTTTGTGCCGGTGCGGGTTCCTAGCAGTCGGCGCTTACTCGGCAGGCATTTCGCCGGTGTACTGGGAGAGCGGGCGATAGATCTTGTTGTCTTTGATCTGTTCGACGATATGCTCACCCCAGCCGATGATGCGGCTGACGCAGAAGGTGGAGCTGAAGAGATTGCGGGGGATGCCCACATGCTCCAGCGCCACAGCCGTCCAGAACTCCACGTTGACGCGCAGAGTGCGCACGGGCTTGTTCTCAGCAGCGGCGCGCTGAATCTGTTTCTCTTCCAGGGCCTTCAAAGCGGCCTGTTCGGTGACTTTGGCCAGCTCGATGCGGGGACCGTTCTGACGTTCGGCCACACGCTTGAGCGTCATGGCGCGCGGGTCGTCGGTACGGTAGATGCGGTGTCCGAAGCCCATGAGAGGGATTTTGGCAGCCAGCTGTGCACGCACCCAGGCATCCGCGTTCTCGCAAGTGCCGATGGCGTCCAGCATGTCCAACACGGGACCGGGAGCGCCTCCATGCAGCGGGCCGGAGAGAGTGGCCACACCGCTGGTGAGTGCGGCACCGACATCGGCGCCGGTGGAAGCGGTGACCCGGGAGGCGAAGGTGGAGGCGTTCAAACCATGGTCCATGGTCAGAATCAGATAGGTCTCCACGGCGCGCAGGTCTTCGGGCGAAGGCTTCTTGCCGCTGACGCCCCAGAGGTAGCGCTCAGCGTAGCCGCTGTTCAGGGTCTTGATGCGGGGGCGGCGGCCGGTGTGCAGCACTTCCACGATGGCCGGAGCCAGTGCGCACAGTGCGATCACTTCTTCCGTCACCTCTTCCACGGGGCGATTCAGCCAGGGCTTGTAACCGCGCTTGTTGGAAATGGCGGAAAGAGCAGTGCGGAAAGCGGAAAGCGGCTCAGGACCGCGCAACTTCTTGATCAGGTTGACTTCGTCGGCGGGCAGCACACCGAGCTTTTCCACCTTGGCCTTGAAAGCGGCCAGTTCGGCGGCATTGGGCAGGCGCCCTTCATGCAGAAGGAACCAGACCTCTTCGATGGTGTTGTTTTCAGCCAGAGTGACGGCGTTGTGGCCGGCAAGAATGAGTTTGCCTTCTTTTCCGAGTACTTCGCTCAGTCTGGTGCGGCAGGCGGTGACGCCTTCAAGACCAGGGGAGAAGGTTTTGGCAGTGTTGTCAGGGTTGGGGTTGGAGTTAGCGTTAGCGTTCATGGTCTTTCTCGCGAGTAGTTACGGCGTTATCCTGCGCGCGGTCTTCTGGCGAGAAAGACTGTTATGCAGGTGGCGCCTCAGGTGTTGGAGGAAGAGTTCGGCATGCTTCTTCGGTTCGCTCGCGGAGCGACTGGGAAGATGGGGAACTCGGTTAACTGATGGTGATTGAGAAAAGGTTTTGAGTTTAAGTAAAAAACTAAATACAAGCTTAGTAACCTACATAGACTTGATACGATTCAATCTTGGCTACCTCCCCGAAGTTTTAGTTTTACTAAGGGCTCAGGCTATATATTCTATGCCCCGGCTGGACACTTCAGGTTTTGCTTCCGATGTTGGGGCTTTGAGGCCGCAGTGTGTGGGTTCTCCGCCTTCGCAATTGAGGTTGTGACGTTCGCGCTAGTTAGCAATAGCTCTCAAAGCAAGATGCAAAGCGGATCTCGAAATGCGCATGCTTTTATTTTGTCTTTATTTTGTTGCTTGTCGAGCGCCTGATAAGTATTGGCAAATCCCGCTTCTTTGGGACTTTGGCCTGGCAGGTTGGCGAGCGAAAGTTTGGTGGCGCTGGTGGTACCACTGCCGGAAAGTGATCTGGAAAGCGAATTTTGTTGTGTTCGATTTGTGGCGGCCGTGTGTCTCCGGTGTGGCTCTGGCTGCGCCGCTTTTCGGCAAAGTTGTGGGACGGTTTGTGCGAGGCCAGTGCTGAGAATAAGGCTGCCAAGCGGTAATTACGTAGCCGCTTGCCCCTGATGATTAATCTCGAAAGCTTGTCCCATACCCGAAAAACAGTTGCGGGTGGGTGTTCTCGCCTGCCTGGCGGGCGGATTTCCATTTCCTAAGAGTATTAAAGAGAGAGCTAATTGAGTTTGGGTTTTAGGGTGACCTGTAAGTAACATGAACATACCCTAACCTTTGTTTTTCATCTGGAGCTTATCTCTTAATCCAATCGCCCATAGGCAGCGGTCTAATCAGGATTTTTAAGTGCATGGAAATGCCAGGTAGAAGACCGGTTAGGGAATTTAGCTAACGTTAGTTAGCGAAGGACTTTACTTAATAAACCCCGTGATTGCAGCGTTTTCGAACCTCGCTGTATCACCCTTTCCTTACTCAGGAGATAAAAATGAATAAAATTACAAACGGCACCATCACTGGCTTTTCAATCGTCACCGACAACCAGAGCAGACTTGGAATAGTCGTTTCCGTGCAGGTCGAGGTAGGCAAAGACTTGCTTACTAAAACCACGAAATGGACTGCCTTTCCTGCCAAAGATATAACCTCACGCCTGCTCGGGCTTCTGAGAGTAGCCGGTGTCAAAAGCACCGACTTGTTAGTCGACTCGGAAGTGCGTGTGCATATTGTTGACGGCGAAATACAGGCCATCGGTCATAGATCGGAACAGCGCTTCTGGCAGGTAGCACCCGGTTACTTACGCCTTGTGGCTTAAGAGTCGTAGGGTCTAATTCGGGCAACCGGGATAACGAGTGACAGGACGTCATTCGTCAGTTTCGAGCGAGAGCGACAGGATAGGTCGTTCTCGTTTTTTCAATTCAGACTTTAGAAGGTCAAATATGAACGAGTTCAATGAAAAAGAGTACCAGGTGAACGACTTTCGCAGTTTGTACGCCAACCATCGAATCGGGATGCTCGCCCTGAGCTTCCTCCTGATTTTCGGCATACTCTTCCACACTTTTACAGCTGCCGTGCCTACGGGTTATGTCGGTTTCAAGAATTTCATGGGTAAGCTTGACGTAGAGGGCTACCATGAACCGGGTCTGGTTCTGAGAATCCCCTTTGTGCAGTGGTTGCAATACTATCCCACTCGCACCTATGCTGAGACTCATACCACTCAGCCCCGGGACGACACAAACCAGGTGCTCACCGCCAAGTGGAATGTGCAGCTCTTTGTGAACCCCGCCTATGCCGGTGTTCTACTCAAGGAGATTGGCAGCTTTGATGCTTTGCGGCAAAAGGTGCTGGACCCTGAGATTTCCTCTTCAGCCCAGGCCGAAACACCTACCTATTCGCCGGAAGACCTTGTTAAATTGCGTCCTCAGCTTGTGGCCAACATCAAGGAGCGCTTACAGAAGAACCTTGATAAGCGCCTGAAAGAATACAAGCTGCCTGAAGGCACCGTACAGGTGATTGAGATTGCCTGTCTCGATTTCTTCTTCTCGCCTGCTTTCAATGACAGTATCGAAAAGAAAGTAGAACAGGACCAGCTCAAGCAGACCGCTGAAATCAACCGCAAAATTGCGGAAATTCAAGCAGACGCTGATGGTCAGGAGAAGGAATTATTAGGCCGGGCGGAAGCCTATCGCACCGCGACGGTTACTTCGGCTCAGGCTTTTGCCATTGAGATCAAAGGCGCTGCCTCCAAGCTCAGCACACTTCTGGCGCCCTACATACAGCTCGAGCGCTGGAACGGCGAACCTCACCGGGTTGACTTGACCGGCAAGAGCGACGTGATCATCCCGGGTACGACGCTAACACCGCCAGTGTCGGCTGAACCTGCCCAATCCGCTAACCAGAACTAAGGAGTATCGACAATGAGTACACGTTTCATGATTAATGCCGGTATTTGGTCGGTTTTTGCTCTCCTCTTCTTGATGATGGTAGGGCAGCCGTTTTACATGGTGGATAATGGCTTTGCCGGTGTGGAAACCTGCTGGGGTAAAGTGCAGAAAGGCGCTCTTCCGGCTGGTGCTGGGGTGAAGCTGCCTTGGTGTGAAGTGACCCAGGTGCAAGTACAAACTCGTACCCTCAAGGATGTGAAAATCAATGCACCCACTATCGACTTGCAAGAGCTCAATGGTGAAGCCACCGTGCAATACGCCATCTTGAGCAGTGCTGCCGATGAGGCTTACGCTGTTCTCGGGGCTGAAGCGGATATCGAAGAAAACATCATTCTGCCCGGCTTGCACGAGAGCACCAAGGTTGTGACCGCTCAGTACACAGGTACCAAGTTGTTCTACGCTCGCGACGTGGCCCAGCTGGATATGAGCAAGGCACTGCAAGAATGGGTAGACAACTCGGCCAAGGCTCGTAAGCTGAACCGGCTGATTGTCATTCAGAGTGTTGTCTTGACCAAGGCCAACTTCACTAATACCTTTGAGACCGCGCTGCAAAACAAAGCAATTCGGGATCAGGTTTTGCAACGTGCCGGTGCCAAGCGCGACACGCAGTTGGAGGATGCCAAAGCAAAAGCGGCTATCGTCACGCGCAACGCCGATGCCGACGCAGCCAACATTCGCCTCAATGCCGAAGCGGAAGCCAAAGGTATGAAAAACCAGGCGGAGCAGTTGCTGAAGAACCCACAACTGCTTTGCTATCAAGCTCGCAGCAAGTGGAAAGGCAATCTTTCCGAGATTGGCCATGGTGCTACTCCCTTCGATGAGTTGTGCCGCGGCAAGTAGACCAGCACTTGTGGTCTGAGTTAAGGCAAGTCAGAGGCCTGGAGTTAAGGCTTTAGTTCGAGCGAGCGAGAACGTGAATGAGTACGGGAACATGAACGTTCGAATTCGCATACGCATACGCATGAACGAATGACTTGTCGCAGGGAATGCTCAAAACCAACCGCGAGCGAAATTACAACGAATTTCGCTCGCAATTCAAACATTTGAAACTAGCAGGAACAAACATGTACGAAAAAGAATTCTCCTTGAAAGTGGTCGTCGATGGTCTGGAATTGCCCGTTCACCAGCATGAAGGCAAATTCTATGTGGCGGCGCCGGTGGGTAAAAAGTACGAGCTGAAAGTGCGAGTGCCTAGGGCTTCCTTCAATCGCTATGCGGCGGTGCTTTCCGTGGATGGTCTGAGCGTCATGAACGGCAAACGCGCCACATTGGCAGACAGTGCTTACGTCATCGATCGTGCACACGGCGGCGTCTTGACGGTGCCCGGCTTTCGTCTGAACGATGAAGAAGTGGCCCACTTTGTCTTCGGTGCACCGGAAGAGTCTTATGCGGCTCTCATGGACAAGCCCGAAAACATCGGTGTCATCGCTGCCGTTATCTACGCCGAAAAGTGCCCGGTGAGAGAGACCGGTTGGGGTGACGACTTACTGGGTGGGCATTTGACCAGGGGCGGTGGAATGACCATGGGCGGCGGCGGATTGCTCGGAGGCGGTGGCGGCATGAAAGGCGGAAATTTTCCGACTCGCAGCGGCGGCCACGACGTAGGCACCGGCTTCGGCGACCGCACCGAGCACAAAGTGCAGCAGGTGCAATTCGAGCGCGGTGAAGTGGTGGCGCGTATCGTCATCGAGTATGCCAGCGAAGAGTCCCTCAAAGCCGCGGGTATCATCAAAACTTCCCCTCTGGGCGATGTATCGCCCTTCGCTGCTCCGGAGAAAAAGGGCGAAGGCTGTGCTCTGCCTCCTGGCTGGAAGGGCTAGAAAAGTTTGCCGGAGTAGTGGGTTGAGGCTCAGCTTCTGCTCATTGCTTCGCTGACTTCTGAAATAGTCAGACGCCTCCAAAGCGGTGGCGTCTGACTTTGTTCAACTTTATGAGGTGTAGCTATGAATAAAAACAAATGGATCGCAACGGCCCTGGCATGGTGCTTTTCAGCACTCTTGGTCTATGGCTGTGTAATGATGGGTGTGTATGTCTCGGCTGACCTGACCGAGGGCCCGACAGGCGTCTCGTTTTACGGTGTGATTCTGGCTTTACTTTTCGGGTTTATCGTCTGGCTTATATCGCTGGTGGTCTTCGATAATCTCACCCTGGATTATGGCGAGAATGACCAGGTCAGTGTCTGGCTCGGTGTTATCGCCGGTGTTTGTGTGCTGTTGGTGCCTTTCTATACAGTGCTGCAGGGCGGTCACGAGCGGGTTCTGGCTTATCAAAAGGTGGCGCCGGAACTGCAGAGCTACTTGCAAGCAAACTTTGCTCGCCTCGATAGCTGCGCCGAATCTGCAGACTCGGGCATTCTGCTTGAGTCGGACCTGGAGGCTTGCCTCGCCAGAAGCCCGCTTTACCCTTTTGAAGTAAGACTCTTGAAGGAGGCGCAGGAACAGTTCAAGGTGCTTGGTCATGTACTGCGCACCGATGAATCCATCGTTCCGATCTTGATCGCTACAGGTAATGGGGGCCTTATGGTGATGCCCATGGAGTCCGACACCAAGGTCTACGGCATAAGCCTCTCCGACCTCGATGGCTATCAGTCAAGAGTGGCTGCACTCTTGAGGCGTTGGTAAGTCTTTCGGCAAGTAATCCGGGCTCTCAATTGAGCCTGTTTAATCTGGGCTTAATGCCCATCAAAGCAGGCGCTTCCCTTTCCTGGAAGCGTCTTACTTAAACTCAATTTTGGAGAATGAAATGACTGGTAAAGGTTATAGTGCTTTGCTTGCAGTTATGTTGACGGTCTTTGGTGTGATTGTCGGCGTGATGTTGTTAATCAGCTTGTTCAGCATGGTTCTGCCCTGGTATCTTTCGGTTCCCGTAGCCGGCAGCGCCATGTGGTTCGTGCTGTCGCGGTTCAATTTCTGCTTGCGAGACAAGGTGTGGTACACCACGGGGGGCCTGTCCTTTCTTGTGACTACACTGGTCGCCATGCCGTTCAGTGGACCTTTCATGGCTGGCGTTTGGGGCTTGGTTGCACTGGTTGTGGGCATGTCCGTCAGTTACCACGTATTGAAAGCCGTGGTGCGTAATTCACCTAATCCGGCTCGCTGGACCGACTGATACCGGGCGGCTCGCAGCGAGGTGAGCTGAATCTCTCGTCAACGGCTCATCTCCGCCTCACTAACGGTACTGATCGCCTTGTGCATCTGTGCGGCAGCTTTCAACTTTATTTAAGAAGGAGACTTATGTTAGTCAAAAATGCTAATTATTTTTGGATACCTGCCTATCTGGTCGGTATCGTTACGGCGGCAGCCAGCCTCAACCTTTTGCCCACCGGACCAGGAGTTGTCTTGGCTTCCATACTTGCGGTAGCCATGCTGACGCCGCCTTCACTCTGGCATTCAGCCTGTGATTCTATCGAACTCCACGTGGGTCTATACGGAATCGTGCTCTGTGCGGCTATTTTATTTGCCGGACTGTACATACCAGACAGTTTGGGTCCGATGGCATTTCCATTGGGCAAAGGCTGGGAACCTGTCTCCTGGTATCAAATTCTCTTTGTTACCGTGCAACAGGTCTTTTACTTCGGCATTCATGCCTTTACCTCCGACGATTGAAGGCGCTGCCTGAAGTCGCGGTAGTCGCACTCTCAGTAGTGCAATTACAACAACCCTTTCAATTCAAAAAACCGGAGAAATCCATGTACGAAAAATTCTACAATGCACTCGAAACCCGTTTCGGTACTAACAATGCCGTTAAAGTCATGCTGGGCATTACGGTGCTCGCCTTGATTGGCGTTATCGCTTCCTTCCAGGCCGGTTTCTTCATGGTGGTGTTTGCCTTGAGCACCGTGGTGACGCCCATTGTCATCGGGTTGGTCTACGCGGTTACCTGGGGGCATGTCAATCTTGCTGTGTTTATCGACAACTGGTTGTTCAACTCCACTGAAGGTATGGTTGTAGGCATTGTCTTGATTGTTGTTGCTGCGGCAATCATCCTCTACCAGTTCCCAGATGCAATCAACAGATGGGCCAGTGGAAAGATTTTCACGAAGTAAATTCTTCTGTAAATCCCGCCATAAACGCAAGGGGAGTATAGGCGGAGGGCAGTTCTCCCTGCGCAACATGGACATCACCGGGGAGAAGGTGGTGTAAGTCAATTACTCTTGCTGCACATTGGATGTAGCGCGGCAGGGGTAATCTCAAAATGAGAGAAAATGAGCAACACAAAAAGAAATGCAATGATAGCGCTTGGAGCCGGACTACTAATGTTTGGTCTGGCAGTGTTTGGGGAGTCTATCTCGGCTCAATATATCGGCACTGTTGGCGTTGATGAAGGCGCTATATATGCCGGCTTCGGGCTCTTCTTCGGGCTGAAGATTTTTGAGCGCTACAGTATCCGTACTACAGCCTTGATTTCGCGGGCTTACGGATTTGCCGTGCTGATTCTTTCTACTGTTATGCAAGGGGCTATGGGTGGGGAAGAGTTCCACTTTAGCCGTTTCGCGGCAGCCGAGGAAGGAGCTTTTTACACGGCGCTGGGACTCTTCTTCGCATTGGAATACAAGGAAGTTCTTGCTTCTCTTACCAAAACACGCAATTAGTCGGCAGGCAGATTGGCTGCCTGTTTATCGCAATTTTCAATCAACCGGAGAAATACCATGTTCGACAAACTCGCACAATTCCTCGAAGCTCGTTTTGGCAAAAAAGTCGCCGATACCGTCATGGCCGCTGGTGTAATTATCTACGTCTGGGGCGTGATAATCGGCTTTAAAGGTAATTTCGTCATCGGGCTGTTTTCGCTCATGCTAATGTTACCGCCCTTGTTCCTGGGTCTGGTGAGCGTCTTCACCCTGGGCAATGTCAATTTAGCTGCCATAGCCGGTGACTGGCTATTTAACACCAGCGCCGGCATGATAGTGGGAGTATCCTTCTGTACCGTTGCCCTGGCCATTATCTTGTGGCGGTTTCCTACCGTCATCAATGAGTGGGCGAGCAGCAAAATCAAAATCAAGTGATTTCTGCGCTGTCAGACTGAGGCTGCTGGAAGGAATTTAGCGGCTGATTTAGTTTGGCCCGATGTCTGCCGGGATGGCTGGTATCGGGCTTTCTTTCTGAGGTACCTGAACATGCGGGATGTCATTCGTAATATTTTGTTGGTGATTCTGCTTGCTGCCTTATTCACTTTCATCAACTTTCTTGAGAAGCCTGATGAAACAGCGGCGGAAGTAAATAAGGTTGTGAATGCCGCTTCCGGCGTTTATCACAACATTATCAATAACTTTTCAGACGGTCGCGGCGGCGCCGGGAGCTTCTAACATGACAGATTTATTTATTTCAGTGCCTGATGGTAGTTTCGTTCAGGTGCTCGTAAACGGTCACGCTGTTACTAACCCTGCGGCACATAGCAATTCCGATGACCTGGGAGACTCTAACCAACCCTGGGATTTGCGCGCGTGCTATGACGAATCTTATGTCAGAGAAGTAGCGGCGGGTCAAAGGGCGACTCAGTTCCAGGACAACAGACCCTGGGACCTGCGTGCCTGCGATGACGAGTCGTTTATCGATGATCTGACCCACGGAAGACTCCGCTGAGTTGAGTCTCTGAGAATGGTTGTGTAAAAAGCAATCAGAGCGCAGCTCGACAAGAGTTTTGTCGAGCTGCCTATTTTAAATTTTCTCTCTGGAGAATAGTTATGGATTTAGTAATTTTAGTAAAAGCTGGCGTGGCTTTCGCCCTGGGGGCTGCGTTATTGTGGATAGCAATCAGCAGAAAGCTTAATGAGATTTTCTCTAAGGCGATAATTCTGGTGTCGGTATGCTGGTCTGTAATTGTGGCGCTCTGGGTCGCTGCTCTGTTCTTTGTCTGGATGTTTGACTTCACGGAACTGGCCGACACGATTTTTCGAGGAGTGTCGCTTTCCTCGGTGTCGGTGTTCATATTGATGTCGCTGCTAACAGGTATGGCCTCTTGCCTCTGGATTAATGTCTGGAAAGATTCGCAGTCTCGTGGCTGAGTTCGTTCCATCTCGATGAACTAGGGAATCAATGGTCTAGGCGGACCGGACTATTGCTTCTAACTAACAAACTAACAAAGCGTCTCACTGACGCCTGAACTGAAAGGCGCTGCATTTCCTATTGTGCAGCACCTTCTCGCTCTATATTTTTTTGCTAGCTGTAAATCAGCTGGAGGTTTTTATGTCTACATTAATTGCATCAATCGGTCTTATCTGGCTTTCGCTCAGATTCATAGTACCGAAAATTACTCGCGGTAATGTCGAGGTCAGCACATTGTCGATTTCGGCTGTGCCGCCGGCTTTGCTTGCATCCATGAGTTTGCTTATGATTGTCTCGGTGCTGGCCATCGCCGTGCTGATTATCATGAGTTTGTCCGGGACGCCGTACAGTCTGGAAGTGGCGATGGAAGAGCCCATGCGTGTTCTCTTTAGTGAACTGGTCTGCAATGCGGCAGCAGTTACCGGTGCGCTCATGATCTGTAGTTGTCTCTTGCCTTCCTTGATTCGCGTCACCAGTGGATTCTGGGCTCTGATAGCCAGTTTGCCCATATCGGCATTCATGACGCTTGTGTTTTTCTTCAAAGTTGCCCCCGTGTTCTTTGTTTAAGGCATGGCGGCAAAGTGTTCGAGGGTTATGGAATGGAACCGGATTTCTTGGAATTACCGGATTCATTCTGTAGCCCTTGTTTCTTAGCTACAGGTTAGTAGCAACAAAATAATTCCAACCCCATCAATCATTACTCTCAGTAGAGGAATAATATGAACCAAGAATCCACAAACACCATCAATGCCAACAACGCAGCGAGAGCTTTGTCTTCACTTCATGACCAAGAGAGCATGCTCAAGCTTGTGGCGAATATGTATTCTGACATCAGTGAGGAGGCGGATACTCCTGCTTTGCGTTTCCTTATCGCTGGTCTCTACACCAGTGCTGCCGTCCAGTTTGTCATCGATGCCTGTACCCATTTCGTGGAGACCGGCGACTATGCTGCGGCAGAGAAGCTCTTTGACTTGATCTGTAACCACTACGACGTAGTGCAGGTGCGCCTGGCGGCATACGGTGATCCTGCTATGCAGGTGCTTTCGGCAACAGACGAGGCGATCTTGAAAAATGTCACCGGCCTGGAGGACGAACTGGCTCTGCTCAAATCTTTGGTTTCCACTCTCGATGCACGAGTGAAAAATCAAAACTTGGTGAGCGGCGCTTCCGTGGCTACCATCAACCAGTTGTTTGAAACTTTGAGCAGGCTGGTTGGACAGGCGGAAGAGAGTGTGCTGGTCGGCACCGGCCAGGCGGAAAAGATGTTTACTGACGAAAAACTTGCTGCGGTTGTTACGGCGCTCGTCGGTCAGATCATGGATTCTTGCCAGGCTGACGACGAGGAAACAGCGCTTTCTATGGTGGACGATGTACTCGGTGCCACCGTCGAAGAAAAGCGGAACTTCCTGATAGCAGACAGCCTGGCCCACGGCATGGTTGGCTCTAAGAACGTACAGGAAGGTGCTGCTCTCTCTGCCAAGGTAGAGTTGGCTCTAGCTGGTACAGTGGCTGCCTTACTGGATAGTTTATTGCCTTCCGGCGCCACGGCTTCAGTGACTGCTCCGGCGGTTGCTGTTGTCGAAGAAGAAGTGGATCCAGTCACCGCCATGTTGCTTCAAGCCGAAGGCAACCTTGGTAAGCCCATCGTGGTGGAAAAGGACGGCTTGTTGGGCTAATTGTTAGCCGTGCTGCTTGAATCGGCAGGTCGGACTTTGCTTCGACCTGCTCCACATAAAAATAGTAAACGGAGTCCATATGCTCAGTGATAGTCTGACCACAGGCTTAATCGCCGTGGGTTTGATCATTCTTGTAATCATCGCCTACCATGACGAGAAGCGACGCACTCAAAGAAGGCGGCACAATCAACTTGTGCTGGCTGAGACCATTTCAATACAGAAGCATCTGAGCTTGTATGTCATACCCGCTCTGGAGGCGGCTGTAGTCAGCTTGCGCTGTGCGCTTCAGGAATGCGTGGAGCCTGCTTCGGCAGACTATTCCGTGCTGGATCAGGCTTAAAACTTCGGTTTGCCGTCTGACTCCGGTTCTTTCAGCAGTGCGCAATAGTTTATGCACTGTGGTTCGTTTCATCCAAACACTTAAAACCCGAACAAACAAGGGAAAACCTATGAACAACCAAAACGATGGTAACAACCCGTTAGACAACGATCCACTTTTGGTCGGCATCAAGAAAGGTCCGACCATAACTGCCGGCAGCAAAATCAAGGTGGCTGCGGAAAAACTCAAACCCTTCTTCGACTTTCACAAGCGCAGCACCGAGAAGGAAGATGTGATTGTGGAAGTACTGCGGATGGGCATGGGCACAACCGACCTGGGTGCATTTGCCCTGGCAGTGTTCGAAGTGCGTCTGGTGGATAACGACGACCCCATCGACGGTCTGGAAATGTGCGTCGGCTTCGGTGATCTGGTCACCATCAAGTCTTAGGCACTGTCCTGCACGGATGCTTCTTAATCGAGGTGGTGGGCGGCTCTCAAAGCGTTCCTCCTTCCCCGGTTGCAACAACCTTTCAATCAACATTGCAATGAGGAATTCTCATGAACTTATCTAAAACAAACACAAGCACTCGCACCAGCGAAGACTCCAGCACTTTGATGGCCAAAGTAATGATGTTGCTCTCCGGCAGCATGATTATCAGTGCTATCGGCAGTTACATGGGACAGGGCATCACTTCCGGTTGGGTTCTTCTTTTCCTGATCATTTTGCTCTTTGCCGGTATCTTCGGTGTCGCTGCCATGGCGGCCAGATCTGCTGCCCTGGGGGTGGCTGGTCTGGCAATTTGGACTTTCATCAACGGACTGGTCATGGGCCCCGCCGTCAACATGTATGTGCAGGTTCTGGGCGGCGGTGTAGTGACCATGTCCTTCCTGGGTACGGCAGCAATTATGGCGGCTCTCGGGGGTTACGGCGCTCTTTCCGGTCGTGACTTCAGCGCCATGGGTCGCTGGCTGTTCCTAGGTCTGGTGGGCTTGATCATCGTTGGCGTAATCGGCATTTTCATTGGAATGGGTCATACTTTCAATTTGCTGTATGCAATAGGCGGTATGGTTATTTTTGCCGGCTATTTCATCTTCGATTTCTGGCGCATCTCCAACTCTGAAAACTCAGACTACAACGCCGTCATGTACACCATGCAGGTCTATCTGGACTTCTGCAACTTCTGGTTTAGCTTGATGCGCTTCCTGACCGAAGTGTTGGGTGATGACTGATCTGCTGAGGGCTAGCATCAATACTGCTTCTTCAGGGAAGTAATCATTAACAAGCTGGTTCCTTCTTCATAGGGGGGACCAGCTTTTCAAGCAACCTCGCGGAAATTCAGTATGGGAAAGAAAACCGACAAAATTCACGACGGTATCGATAACTTATCGAAAAAGGTCGACTATGTGTCCGACCGACTTTTCTGGATAGCCCTCAGTCTGGCTCTTGTGACCTTTGTGGTGGTGTTTTCGCTGGTGCAGATTATTGCAATCTTGCCTGTGATTACATTGGTACATACGGTCTGGGCCGGACTGGCACTGGCGCTTATCCTCGGCGGCTTTGTCTACTTCATTGCAGCAAGACCTATGGATGTGGTTGATACCGCTTCCTGGTCTTTGTGGCTGGCAAAGCTTGTACTTAAAATGGCGCGGAAGCAAGGCGATGCGGAGACTGCATCGCAACCGCCTGTGCAAAACAATCCCGGTGACGTAGGTGCGGCGAGTAAGCCCCCCCCCGACACCGGTGATGCTTCTGCTTTACCCGATAGAGACTCTCATGAACAATGAAAATGCGTTTCTTACTTTATTTGCGGCATTCATGGTATCGATTGCCGTATCCATAGCAATTGCCTGGGCTGGTCCGGTTGTGATCTGGATTGCCGGGCTCTCCGTTTTCTGTCTTGTGCTCTGGACCGGATGGTCCTCAGCCGGGATTGACAACATCGCCGGCGTCAATATTCTGAATCTTTCAGGAATCTGGAGCTGGCTTGGTTTAACGGTCTGGTTCGGCATTGCCTCCACACCGCACTGGCCCTGGTTCGCCTTCGTGGTACTGTTCCTGGTCTTTTCCGTGCGCTGGCTTTTGAAGAAAAGCCGCTGTAGCTGTCCTGAACTTCCGGAAGCCGACTGATTCGAACTTGCGATATTTTGCAGACGGGCTGCATCTGCCGCCCGTCTGCGATTTGCAACTGTTGAAAAGTGATGGAGTAATGTATGCGTTCTAATGAACAAGTGTTTGAAAACCTGAGCGAAGAAGTAGTGCCTGACAATCAGGTGCAAGATGCTTTAGAGAAATGTTTCGCTTTGAAGGAAGAACTGGCAACCATGCCTGCTCGTCTGGATTTATGGATGAGTGGGGCCGCGCGCCGGGAACGGGCTGATAAGCTATTGGCCAAATTCAGCAAGGCTGTTGATGCGTTGCTTGCCGCGCTGGAGAGTGCCGGGCAAAGACCCGCCCAGAGCGTTCTCTTACCTCTGGCTGATGCGGTTAAACGTTGCAGCGATAGTCTTGAGAAACTGCTCAGCTACACGCAGAGAATGGGCACCAATCACGCCGATACCATTCACTTCCTGATCCGGTACAACCAGGAAGAGTAGGCAGTTAAGCTGTCGGTAGTCGTCTTCCTTCCAGTAATTGAGGCGTTCCGGTGCAATTGCGGACGCCTTTTCCTTTCACATTTATTGATAGCTGGAACATTATGAATACAAACCGAAAATCTTCTAGTATTGAGATTTGCCGTCCGAAAGGCGGTTGTCTTGAAGAATTCTTGAACAACCCGGGCGTCTACTTTGAATTGGTTGGAAAAGATTTTGTTACCGGCTTTGGTCTGGGTGTCGGACAGCGCGACTGTGAGCGTAAGGTGAGCCTGCTGACGAAAGTCATCGCCTGTTTGTGTGGGGAGTACAGCGAAGACATCGCTGCCCTCGATGGAAGGCAAATCAGGGTCAAATGGAGAAGTGCTTTGCAAATCGAAGCCATTGGCTGGATTGCTGCACCTGCCACTATCCCGGACGCCGTGGCTCCTTTCATCGACGCAGAAGGCTGGTTCTATCCGGAACTATTCGGACAGACCTATGATTCCTTAGGTGTCGTCTGACAGGGATAACTGCGGTAGCAAGAGAAGCGCACGTGACTTGAAGGGATTGTGCTGATTGAATCATGATATGCAAGCCGGTTGGAAACGGCTTGCATAGTGACTGCATCAGCTTTCCCTTCTTTTTTGCCGCAAGCTACTACAAAGAGAAGTAGAATAGGGCGAAAATTTAAGATGTTAAAGCGGCAAAGCGGCATCATTGCTCAGCTGGAGCCTGACAATGAGCCGCCATCCTACAAAAATCTAAGGGCAGCTGTTGAATTCAGACTGCGTGGGCGCCTTCTCGCCACAGAAGGGGCAGAAGTTGACATGAGTACAAAACTCCTCAAGATTGACCAGCAGAATGAATCTGCCGTCCTCCTGTTCCATACAGGTGGCCTCGGTGTCAGGTTGACTCCAGCCTTTGCCACCATTATTAGTGCAGTGATGTTTTGTGGTATTCATGAGTTTCTCCTGTGAATATGAAATAGATAGCTTGGAGTGAATGAACGGTAGTGGGCAGTGCCGTTATCGTGCGTGCTGGGTAGTTAACCGAAGAACAACCACCCCAGCAAAAGTCCCAAACCAACCTTGCGCACAGTGTCGCAGTCGTCTGTTTCAGTCTTTTTGCTTTGGCTGTAGCAACGGTGGCTGGCTGTGTATGTTGAGTCGCTTCTAGGCTTGGCCGGTTTCCAGATATCGGTGAGAACTGCCAGAAGCAGGCTGCCGCAAAGGAGAAACACGACGCTGCCCACTGTAATCCCGAGATAACCCTGAAAAGCGTCTTCAGCAGCCTTGGTAGGCTTCATGTCAGTGGAGAGTGTGAACAACATTTCGTTGTAGGCTATGCCAATCGTTCCGACAATGATTACAGGCAACAAGAGGATAGAGAGAAATTGCCACGCCGGGCAGCGTCCGTTTTTGCTCGCGGTTGATAAATTGAAGAGGCTGCGCTCCTCAAAGGCTTCATAAAGCGCACAGAGAGGCACAATCAGACCGATTGCACCCCAGCATGCGATGCCTGCCAGGTTTAAGAACGACATTCCCAGGCTTGGTTTATACGTGTCATGGGTGAGCTGCCATTGCCAGTCGAGGGCTACTAGATAGCATGCTGTGGCCAGATGCCAGAGGAAGAGTAACCCTCCCACGACAATTAGAGTTCTCTTCAGACGTGTTCTCGTCTTTGATGTTATGTACTGCATGTGGGTCTCCAAATTGATAAGAACTGGATTGCACCAGAGTTTCCGGAGAGCCTGATCTGGTGCCTTGATATTGCACAAGACCATAGAGTCCAGGTGGCTCTCCGGACTGTTGCCGGTTATTGGTGGGTGGGCCGTTGCGACTGATCGAGGCGGCGGCTAGAGCGCGGCTACCTGGTTTATCAGCGGACGCACCGACACATTGATTTTGTCGTAGTAATAGTTGGCGATTTCCGATTGCAGGGCGGCATCGGAAACGGTTCTCAGCCCGCCGCAGAGCACGATTTCAGCACTGCCGAAAACACACTGACTGATGGCCTCGGAAAGAGTCGCTTTGTTTATTTGAAGATAGCTTTGCTGCATAGCCTCCGAGCCTTTTGTCTCGATTTCGGCCAGAGTCTTGTTGAGGTACTCGGACGCAAACTGAATGTGCTGTGCCTTGTCGAGTTGTAAGAGCCCCGCTTGCTCAAGTTTGCCGAGGAAGGTGGTGATAACTTGAGCTGCTGCTTGCACTTTGCTTAGGAGTGTTTGGTTCATATTAACCTCATGATAAGTGGTTTGAAAGTAAGGTTGGTTTGCCGCCGCCTGGAAGTTGATTAGTGCGCCGGTTGCAAAATGGGTGTGAAGGTGAGTCCTGTCAGCATGCCGCCTGTAACCATGGCCAGTGCAGGTAGAAAGCCCAACACGCCGAAGGAGCAGAGCACCATGAGTAGAAAGGACGCCGGCAGAAGCAATTGGTGGTTCGTGTTGTCGAGGTTTTGGCTGTTGAATGCCCAGGCTATGAGCGTGGACATGAAGCCAATCCAGGCGGCAACAAAGATCACAGCGTTGACTCGCTGCGGTAGTTCCGTGAAGTGAACCGCCGCGACACCACCGGCAATCACCATGAGGATGCCGAAGATGCGGGCAGTTTCGGGTTCCGGTATAAAGATGGATCTCATTGAATTAGCCTCCTTTGCCGAAGCGTTCTTGTATTGCAGTTAGACCTCTGAGTATTGCCAGCCCTAGCAGGATAGCCAGAGCAGCAAAGGCGAATTGTGCGTTATCCTTGCGGGATACGGTTGATTTTGTTTTCATGACATTTCTCCTGAAGTAAGAATTAGAGTGAACAGCCGTTTAAGCCGCTGCCACTTTTGTGAAGATGAAATAGGGAGTGCGCTTGTACTGCCGGTTTCTGAAGTATCGGGCGCTCCAGTTGTCCTTCAGAAACAGCTCCACCACAAGGTCGCGCACTCTATTTGACAGCTCCGGCGCGTAAATGCGCACTGACTGCTGGCGCTCTTGCATTGGCTCCAACAGTTGTTTGCAGCGGGCATAGACGCTCTCGGCCTGTTCGCGGGCCGTTTCGCCGACGATGGGAGCGTTGCCGATGGTGATTGGTTGTTTGTAATTTTTATTCATTGTTGTTCTCCAATACGTTGAGGGCGCCTGCAGCCGCTAGCGAGGGTTGGGTTCGCGAGTGGTGCAGGCGTCTGATACTAGATTTGTGTCGGAGGAAGGTCCCTGAGGGCTGCCTCCGGTTGCCGGTCAGAGGAGCTGCCGCAGGGCCGCTCCCTTTTCCCCTCGGCCAAGCTTTCTTAAAGCCGCCGACTCAATCTGACGCACACGTTCCCGGGTAATTGAGAACATGTTGCCTATTTCTTCCAGAGTGAGGAAATCAGCCTCGCCAAGGCCGAAGCGGTGCTGAAGAATGAGGGTTTCTCGCTCGTTCAGTTTTGCCATTGCGGCATTGAGAGCTGCTGCAATATCGTCGGTTTCTGCTTTTTGGGTGGGTTCCCAGGACTGATCGGCTGCTATGGTGTCGAGCAACTCGCGCTCGTCGTCGCCGTCTTCTTGACCGGCTTGGGATGCAGGTTCTTGCAGAGAGACCGGCAATGCCATTTGCCGAAGCAGGTCACCGGTAGATTTAACAGTGAGATTCAAGAACGCGGCAAGCTCGGCCAGTGTAGGCTCGGGTCCGTGCCGTCTGAGAGTTTCGAGAGCCTGATTGAGCTGATAGGCTTTTCTTACCTTGTGCACCGGTAGCCTGATTTGCCTTCCATAGTTGGCGATGTAGCGCTTGATGGCCAGGCGAATCCACCAGAGTGCGTAGGTAGATAGGCGAAAGCCTTTGGACGGATCGAACCGGCTAATTGCTTTCATCAGGCCGATGTTGCCTTCTTGCACCAGATCATCCAGTTCAATTCCTGGTCTGACATAACGCCAGGCTACTGAGACCACTAAACGCAGGTTCGCTTCAATTAGAGCTGTTCTAGCCGCTGCTGCTGCGTTGCCCACGTTTCTGGCACGGAAGGCAAGCGTGGCTTCCTCTTCTGCCGTGATTAGAGGTATCTTGCGGGCCTCCTGCATGTACATTGAGAAAAGGGAAAGTCTCTCATCATCAAATGAAAGTTCATCTGTCATAAACTTCTCCAGTTGCAATAAACAAGGACCGGCAAGAACGACTGTTCATACCGGTCTTCTTCTAGCTACTTGTGAAAATCCATTGCTCCTGCAGCCTTCTTGCCTTCTGTCTACAAGGCAAGCGGTCGCTCAGTTCAGGCAAGAGGTGTCAGCTAAGCACATAGATGATTTTGTGCACGGCGTCGAGGAGCCAGTACCATAAATGGTGAACCATGACTCTTGTTTGAGTCGGATTGATTATGGCCAGCACCACGAATACCACGGCGGCGATGGTGAGCCAGTGCGCCACTCGGTATGTGAGATAGCGAAAGGACTGCCAGAGGATAAGGAACAGAACAAACAGGACTATCAACGCTGTAGGATCGATATACATACGAATTTCTCTTGCGAGGTTTCTCGCGGTGAATTGGCAAATAGGCCCGCACCGTTAGGTGCAGACTGTGAAGTTTGCGAGGCGTTTAACTTGACTGCTGCTCTTTCGCCGAAGCGTTATTAGTAGTCGTCTTCGTCGATTGCTTCCAGGGCAAGCAAAGGAATCCTCAGCTTGGCATCGGGAGCGCCGGCGATGGGCACCTCTCCGGCATAGTCGATTTTGAGTTTGACTTTGCCTCCAGAGCGGCACAGAAGCGCCATGGCGATGTCGCTTGGTCGGCTTGAGTCGGTGACCACTTCCTCAAAGACGGCGGCATAGACATCGGGGCTGTCTTCCATATGGCGTCCGCGTTCCTTCAACAGGGTGAGGATGTGCACTGTGTGAGCGCCGGTAATACCACCTTCAGCTGGACGGCAGACGGCATGTTCCCATCGCGCATCCTGATCACCGCTTTGAGGTTTGCCACTTACTACGACCTTTTCCACGTTGATAAGGGTGCCGACGATTTCTTGTGCATTTTGTTCAGACATTAGTGTCTCCGATTGTAGTTTCGATGGAATTGCCTTCCGTGGCGAGTTGAGGTCCTGTGGCAGAGTCTTCTAGCTGTTCTGGATTGCCAGGGTATCCAGGTCTACATTAATCTTGTGTTGCTTAAGTACCGTCTGCATCCCCCCTTTTGCCATTTTGCCGTCCACGTGCAAATGCCATTTTCCATCGTGCTTTTGCAGTTCCACGAGGTAAATGGTGCGCTTCTTTGCGCCGCTTCCGGATGGTAGATGGTAATGCAGTCCAAGTGCCATTGAATTGCTTTCGAGCACGATTTCCGCTGTTTCCAGCGCATCGAGATAGTACTGAGGCCTGCGTGGGGATGTTTTGGCGACGCAGGCACCGATGACGATGCGGTTGACTGACTCCGGCATTTCCTCGCTGAGTTTTAAGTCCAGGGCTCCATCGAAGCAGTCTTCGCCGCTTGAGAGGGTGGGTTGGACCAGTTTGACGGCGCCTTCGGCCGCCCAGGGGTGGCAGTAGGTGCAGCAATCGTCAATGCTGAGTGCCTCCCGGTTGGAGTTGTAAGCGATGGCGAAGATGTCTAAGTCGAGAGCCGCTGCCGGCAACAAACTCGACTTGTGGAAGTTGACCCCGATGCGAAGTTGAAGAGAATCTTTGAACAGCAGGGTGTTTTTTGCGGTTTTGCTCATGGTAATGTACTCCGGTAATTAGAAATAAATAGGTGCGCGAACCGCAAGACCTTTACCAGTCCTGCAGTTTCTTCATTAGCTAGCCGTCAAATTCAACTGCTGCCTTGCCGTCGAAGAGATGCTTGTTGATGATGTTCACCACTACCTGGTGATAGTCGCTCCAACTGAAGACCGGCGCAATTTCGACACTGATTTCAAATGCTCCGACCCAGATTGACATGACGCCTTTCAGGCTGTAGACCTCGTTGAGAATGCTCAGGCATGCTGCCGTGACTGCTAGGTGGCTGGATGACGGCTCATTGGCTGCAGGATTCCTTGGCGTTGATTTGGTTTCGCCGCCCAAGGCCGATACTGAGTGACTGAAAACCATCTGTTTCTGCGCGAGTTGGACTGAAGCATCGGCCAGAGAGGCTTTGTTCATGCTTTCGATGGTTGCCCACGATGTAACTTGCAGGGAAGTGCGGCTCTTCTCATCGGGGCGTAGCGGCAGAGATACGCCGTACCAGCGCACCGTATCTTTCTTGGTGCCTTTGTAGCGAATGACGCCGTGTTCCCAGCTTGTTTTGCCGAGTTCACCTATGTCTGCTTCACCCTGGAAGAGATGGGTGTTAATGAGTTCTAGAGTCCATTCGTGCACGTCATCCCAGGTGAAGACCGGCCAGATTTTTACCTCTAATGAGAAGCTTGTGACAAGTACATCCTGAACGGCGTCTTGCGCCAGAATACTGTTGACGATTGTTCTACCGGTTTCTGTCAGGTCGCACCAGTTGCGATCAGCCGGTACCGGTTTGTCGCAGCAGGCAGAGGCTGTGTTCTTTTCGTCAAGGCGAATGGCGGCAGATACCAGATAGTTACGGGTTGTGCTGTTGCCGGTCCAGCGGATGCGTCTGATGTTTGCGGTGATGCTTTTTGCGTTCATGATGGTCTCCTAGCGACTTGGTTTTTAATAGCCGCTATTGGTTGGTTGTTTAGGGATTGTGGAAGCTTCTCGGTCTGCCGATCAGCCTTTGTAGGGTGTGCGTGCCTTGGGGTTATAGATAAACGACATGGCGTCGCAGATCATTTCGTAGCCAATGGCGAAGAAGAAAGCGAACATACCTGCGCACATGATTATGGCGTTGAGGGCTCGCGAAGTATCGATTTTCACCGCGCCCTGGCTGGCTAGTACCAATAGTCCAAACAGCGCCAGTGCGAAAATTGTGCCGACAACGGCTCCGGTCAGAATGCGTGCAAGTGGTTTCATTTGAGTCATAAAGGGTCTCCGGTCTGTGATCAATAGGGGGTGGATAAAGAACACTCCCGAAAACTTATTCTCGGGAGTGTTCGGGTTTAGCAGTTAGCCATGTTTACATGCAACGCAGGCGAGATTGCTCCTGGCGATGTTGGTCGATCAGGTAGTCCTGACTCATGGAGCGTTGATGAGCGGGAGTGCGCAAGGCTTCCTCGAGCTTGGCATTTTCTGCGCGGGCCAGTCTGTTTAGGGTCTCCTGATGTTCGCGTCTGCGGCGCACTTCATCGCGGTTGTCGTAGTTGCGAATTGAGTCCTGGGCTTGTGTGACCAGAAGGTCAATGACTTCCTGAGCATCGTCGACGGTCAATGTGCGCAGTTGCTTGGCTGTGATGAAGCTGGTGAAGCCTTTGTAGCGGAGATTATCTCTGTCGTCTTTGCGGGACGAGAGAATTCCGCAAGCGGCTTTCTTGTGCTCGGCCATGCCATTGAGGATATGCCGTAAGTGCAGCTCGCTGCCGCAATAGAGAACAGGGCTGTAGGGCGCGCAGAGTACCAGGTCCAAGGGCTTGAGTGCAAAGTGGTAGCTGGTGTAGTCCTCTGCTCCAGTCTCCAGAACCGATAGTCTGGTGTTTTCGTGAGCGTGGTTGACGGAAGTGGCCGCGGTGACGGTATGTCCGATAGCGGAGAGAACCTTGACCAGATGAGCCAGAAGGGTTTTGTTTTGGTGAATTACGAGAATGTTCATGATATTGCTCCAATTGAGATGGATTGGTTGATTTGGCAGGCCAATCACTGGAAGCGACGGCCGACCGTGTTAATGCATCCTGCAGGAGCTTTCCTTGCTATCGGGAAGGATTGTGCAATAGAGGCTTTCCTTCCCACAGTTCGTCCTAGTTGGAGTTAGCGCTCAGGCATTCTCCTGGAACTTCCCAGCCACGACTTTGAATGATTTCGAAGTTTTGGTGATGGGAGATGTAGTTAGCGTTGAGTCGCTTGAGGGGAGCTTGTGCGTCAAAGGACTCGTGACTGCTAATCCATTGTTGCGAGGGCTGCCCTAGAATGACCCAGTATTCGCGAAAAACCATGGCTACTTTGCCAACCGCGTACACGAGATGCGAGGTTTCAATGTGGGTGCCGTCCGCAAAGGCCGGATCCCCGAAGACTTGACCCTGTAGCCTGAAGCCACATCCTTCCGGACCCATATTTGGTCGATCGAATATGACAGTCCAGTTTTCGAGGCGAACTGCTCCTGCCGGCTTTGGTAAGGTCTGCCGTGGTTGAGATAACTCCGGGGTCTCTTTTTTTACCACTGGTTCTTCTTCGGGGGGTTCGGGGACTAGAGCCGCGATATGCATTAGTCGGTAAAAAATGAGCGAGAGTGAGATGATGCCCAGACCTGTGCAAACCGCCGTGGCCGCAAAGACGGCAAAAGTTGGCGTCGGCGGCCAGATCGTGTACAGGAGTGTACCGAAGCCGATATAACTTAGTGTTACTAGTATGAAATGTAAGGCAGTGTGGTTGAATTGCGATTCCAGGTCATTCATACACGTTTTCTCCTTCCCCTCGTCTGGGGCTTTGGGGGCAAATGCTCCCGGTTTCGATTGTGAAAGCTTTGCCGCCAGTTGACCAACGCCTTCAGGCAAGCGTTTGGATGATTCAGCTGTTAATTGTTAAAGCGCAGGCATTCTGCCTCTATAGCTTTTACAAGCTTTCTGGGAGGAAGCTTCCTGCCGCTCCGTTCAAGCTCATCAAAGTCGAAGTGATGTTTAATGGTTTTATCGCTGAAGCCCCAGAGTGGCATTTCCGGGATGTAGTCTGGATAGTGCTCACGGTAGGCCTCAGAAGGCTTCCCGAGTATCACCCAGTATTCGTGAATGCGCACGACTTTGCCGATTACGTCGTCTATTCTTCCGGTAGTTATTTCGGTGCCATCGGTGTAGTTCGGATCTCCATGGACAAACCCCTGCAGGACGTAGCCGTCTGCTTCCTGGTCCACTTTGCGTTTATGGTAGTGAATGCCCCAGTTTTCAAGGCGAACCGGTGCTTTCGGTATGAGGCTGTCTGGCAGACTTTCGAGCCCGAAAGGAGGAGGCTGATGCCGAAAGCTGGAATGCAGGATTACCGATAGCGAGAAAACGAAGATGCAGACCATTACAATGGCGCCGGCAATGACGGTAGGACCGGGGTGCGGGGGCCAGATGCTGAACAGCCAGATGGCATAGCCACTCCATCCGATCGCGAGAATTATTAGCAGCGGAATAGCTCCACCGCGACTTGCTCTTTGGTGCTTCATAGAAATATTCTCCACCCCCTGCTTGAGAGGTTAGTAGTTGACGGTCTTTCAATTAAAGCCGTGGATCCGGCATCGAACCGAAAGCTCGAGAGGTACTTCGTTGACCCTGTTTCTGTTTTCCTGAAAGACTCTTTTGATAGACCGGAAGAAAGGTTGTCCAGAGCGAGCAGCGAGCTGCTTGAGGAATGGTGCTTTCAATGGTTGCTGTTTGCGCTTTAAAGCTATCTAGAGAGAGTTCCAGTTAAATTTCGGAGTTAGGGTAACTAAACCTAAGCAATATAAGAGCCCATGTCGATGGTCTAATTCATGATCTAAGCTGGCTCGAAGCAGCTGGAGTTTCTAATGGAGAACCATTCAACGTGGGGGTTTTCGGGGTGACGAGGAGGCCGGTTTGCTGTTTTGAGCTGAGCGCCTGGTTTCGTAGAAGCCGCAGCACAGGCTTCGCTAAGGAGATTACACGGCGCTCACCGTCTCACAGTGCTTGCCAGAAGCGGCCGAATCTTGCTCACGGTTTCGACACAGATGAAACACGGATGTGCCACAGAACGCAGGCCGCTTTTGGCTGTCCGGTGCAGGCCAGCTAGTAGCTCTACTAGGATCGGCCTTACAAGAATTGTTAAGGGATGAGCTGGAGTAGGTCTTTCTGAAGCATTTTTACACCCGCGGGTTGGTCGTAGCCAGAGAAATTAAGCTCTCACTTCGGTCAGACTGGGTCTGTTCCATTTTTCTTTCCTTCACCTTAGAGATTTTCACCCACCTTCCCGCTCATGCGCCAAGAGACCCGTTACGAAGCAGCCACCGCTCTGTTGAATAGTTTGTCGGGGTCTGCCTGGTTCATGGTGCTGAAGAGGAGGGCTTGGTGAATTATCGACGCGGAGCAACACTTTATGACTATTAAGCACACGTCCATCAAATCCAGAGGTTTTTGGCTGGTATTGTCTGCAGGAGTTTTGTTCACGCTCTGGTACGGCTGGTCTGTTGCCATTGCCTTGCATCTGGCCGCCTTAGCCCTTATCTGGACCGGGCTTGACCTGTTCCTCCATCCCTACGTTTCCCCGGTAGCGTTCCTGATTGCCGGCTATCTGTTTTACGAGATTCTCGCCACAGAGCAATTCAGACTGCTGCCGCTGCAAGCCTTGAAAGCTACCGCTTGCCGGTCGCTTTTTAAAATGCTGGTGCATCTTGCCTGTAGCATGGTTGCATTCAGCGCAGTTTTTCTTGCCGTACTGCTCACTTCCGCCCTGGAGCGCCAGGCTGTGGTAGCCATCGTCGGTCTGTCCTTCTGGACTCTGGCGGTGATTTACTTCTTCGCTTTCGGTGGTCCCACCATCAAGCGGGCTGGTGAGCTGGCAAGACGCTTCACCCTCAAATTTCAATGAAGATACGTCAATGACGAAAAATCCCAATGCTTCCAACAGTTGCACTCCACGGAAAACCCAAGTCAGCGCCGCTCAGTTGCGCGCCAAGTGCGTTCAATACTTGCTCAACATGAATGATGCCCAGTTCTCGTCCTGGATTATGACCGAGGGGGCGCTTTTCTGTCTGGAGGTCTTACCTCCGACAATGTATGCCCTGACGCCACGTTCGGACGGCAATTTTGAACTGACTTTCCATGAGACTGCCGGTTTGGACGATAAGTCTGACTGAGGTTTCTATCTCACTGAGCCGCTTTGTATCCCGGCTCGCTTTTGTGAAAGTTGGCGACTTGCCGCTTTGAACCACAAAAAGTTCTATCTCGTCGACTGCTTTCAGTCGACATACCGGTTCGCTTCCAATGCGGAAGCGGACCATTCAGACCAACACTTAACTCTTAACACGAGGAAGAAAATGACCGAAACCACAGAAACCACTCCTGCTCCTGCCTCTGCCCCTGTCAATGCTGCCTGGGAGGCGTTTATCGCCCCATTTGCCGCTGCCATCGGTAAGGATGCGGCCTCCGTAGGAGAGGCTCTTAAACCTCTTGTCGGTGAACTCGGCACGGAAGCCGTCGACCTTCTCAACAGCGAGGAATACACGCCGTTCGAAGATTTGCGTAAAGCCTTTGAAGGGGTGCCTCTGGCACGCCTCAAAAAGGCAGTTGCCGATCATCTGCGCAAAGCCAAAGTTGTTCCAGAAGCAGTCTTAGTGCAGCCCGGTCGCACCGCTGGCTATTCTGCTCTGCCGCCGGTGCCTGAAAACGGCGCCTGGTTGACCGCACTTAAATCAGGCGGCGAATTGAAAGTGGATCAAACCTCTATCTATGCCGCCATTCGTGCCGGTATCGCCAGTCGCGTCGGTTTCTTCGACTTGCCCAGCATGCTTGCCGAGCGTATGGAGCGCTATGCCGAAGAACTGGAAGAACCGGCCAGTGCAGAGTATTACAAGTTGCGCAAGCTGTTGACGCGCCGCTCTTATGCCGATGTTTTGACGGCGCTGGATATCGAAGGCTCTTTCGTCACTCAGAGCCGCAAAAATCAATTGCTGGCTAAATTGGACGAGCAGATGTGGCCTGCGCTTTTCAGCTTCCAGAATCAGCTCAAAGGCTGGGTTGAAACCTGGCAGCAGGGCTCCAACAATCCGGCCATGTTCATGGGCATGATAGCCATGGCTTCCGGCGGCGGTCAGTTGGCTCTGCCTCCGGGCATGATGGAACCGCCTGCCACCGACGGTCTGCACGATGCGGCAGAGAGCGTCATTCAGAGAATCAACAAGATCTTCGCCGGCACTGGCATTCCGGTTGCCCGTGCCCTGGCCTACGATGCCAATCAGATCATGGAAGTCTTGGAAAACTCTTCCTTGCCGGCTCAGATTGGAGCGGCTAATCGTGAGCAGATGCTCAAGATGTTGAATGTGGCAGTCACCAACGACTATCCTCGCATGGAGCGCAATTTGATTGGTTACGTGCTGGCCATTATGGAATTTGACAAGGTCACCGGCGGTAATGACGAAATTGCTTACCTGACCGACCTTGTGCGCCTGGGTATGCAAATTCCCTGGGATAAGTTGCAGGCACCGGCTCGCAAAGCCGCTGTTCGCAGCCGTGTTGAAAGAGAAGAAGGCGATGAGTGGGGCGGGCACCGTTAAGGCTGCTCTTTAGACTCCTGCCGGCGGAAGAAGGGCTGAGTATCTTCTGCTTCTCTTCCGCCATTTCAGTAAACTGCAATTTCATTGGGGAGTTCATCTATGGACGCCGATTTAAATTCGGTTTACTTGCAGGTCATGCAAGCAAACCATCCGGAGGACCTCTTCGGTTGCGAAGACGTGGTCTTGCCGGAAGCAACTCTTCTCAAATATCTCGATGTTGAATACAAGAAGTTTAAGTCCCTGACCACGCCTTCTTCCTATCACGATCCGCTTGACGCCGAAGCTGCTGCCGACGCCGATGCCAAATTGGAAGAACTGTACCGTCTGGCAAGAACGCGCATCCGCCAGCATGTGTACGGTATAGAGGGACGGGGCAGGCGTCATCCGCCCTATGCAAGCAAATCTTTCAGCGTCGCTGCCAATCGTTACTTCATCGGTAATCTGATCAGAGGCGGCGCCGTATCTAATTTGTATGAGGGCTTCATGGAGCGCGATGGTCTATCGGTTGGCGAAGTGGTGATCAAGGTGGCGAAGGACACTTCCTGCAACCCGCGCCTGCAAAAGGAAGTGCGCAACCTGGACCTGCTTCACGAGGTAGCGGTGCCCCAGTGGAAGCATCTGCCTTTCGTCATGGATCGCTTTCAGTCGGGGGGCAGGCTGGGGCTGGTCTATCGCCGCATTTCCGGTTTCTCCCTTACCCAGGTGAGAGCGCATCCAACCCATGTTAAGGGTGTGGATCGCAAGCACATCGTCTGGATGCTCGACCGGGCTTTCAGTTGCCTTGGTTATGTTCATAGCCTTGGTCTTGTGCACGGTAATCTTTGCCCTGAGCATTTTATTGTGCAACCTGCCTCCCACAACGTCATTATTTGCGGCTGGAAAAGCGCGGTGCATAAGCCGGCGGTAACGAATGAGAAAATCAACTTGCCGCCCGATCTGTTTATGGCACCGGAAGTGGCTGCCGGAGGCAAGATTGGACCATGGAGCGACATCTACTCTCTGGGTAAGCTGATGATCTGGACTCTTGGTGGAGATCCTGCCACCAACAGCCTTCCCGCTTCGGTGGAAGAGCCTTTGCGCCTCTTCATTCTCTCGCTTGTGGAGGAAAACTATCTGGTGCGTCCTGCCGATGCCTGGAGCCTTTACGAGCAGCAGTGCCAAATCAAGGATAGTCTCTGGCCAAGGAAATTTCTGCATTTCGATATGGCTTAATTGCTGCCTATCGAAACCGGCAGGCTGCCTACATTCGAAGCAATGCCAGAGTTCAACCAACAAACAAACAGGAGACCCCTATGGGTGGTGGAAACTATCACGCAGACGTGCGGACAGCTCGCGTAGCCGTCAGCACAAGCAGAACAAGCGAGCAAGCCTTCAACTACAATGAGCGCGCTCGCAGCGGTCAGGTTCAAGGTGTGCATCCCGACTTGAATATCCTCAACAAGACTCGGGAGTCGTGCGAATCGGCGGAACATCCGGAAATTACATCGATTGCGGTGGTGATGGATGTGACCAAATCGCGAGGTGATGATGCACGCCGTATTTACGAGCAGGTGCCTTCGTTTTTGGCCTCGCTCAAACTCAGCAATATCGTGCCCGACCCGCAGGTGCTGTGGGCGGCCGTGGGTGATGCCAATTGCGATCGGGCTCCCATTCAGGTGGGTCAGTTCGAATCGGATAAGCGCATTGATGCCGTGCTCGAAAAGATCTGGATGGAGGAGGGCGGCGGCGGTACCGGGGAAGAGTCTTACGAACTGCTTGCCTATTACCTGGCCAACAAGACGCGGTTGGATAGCCTGAAGAAGGGCAGAAAGGGCTTTGCCTTCTTTACCGCTGATGAAGCGCCTTATCCGGTGGTTTCGCGCGCCTTCGTCAAGTCTTTAATTGGCGACACCCTGACTGAAGACCTTCCCTCAACGCAGGTTTTCGCCGAACTGCAAAACAAGTATCACACGGCAGTTATCTTTCCTCGTTCGACCATGGCTCAACGTAAGAGCTCCATCGATGCGGAAATTAAGCAGCGGTTGAAACTGGCCGGCGGCAAGTTCGAGAAAGTGAGTATTCGCTGCTCCCTGATCTGGGACAATCGCAACGACCTGGATCTGCACTGCATGACTCCGGCCGGCGAGCATATTTATTATGGTGCCAAGCGCGCCCGGTGTGGCGGCGAACTTGACGTGGACCGCAACGTCAGAGGCGAAGACCCCAAGCCGGTGGAGAATATCCGCTGGGCCGTAGGGGAAGCGCAACCGGGACGTTATCAGTTCTGGGTGGAAAATTATGGCTATCACGAACATGACCACGGGCCGATTCCCTTCCGTGCCGAACTTGATATTCATGGTCGCATTGAACGGGTGGAAGGCGTAATTAGAGCGGGTGCTACCGGCAGCGGCAGTCGGCAGGAGCTTTTCAGTTTTGTCTACAGCGGCTCTGAAGCCCCTGTGGAAGACAACCATAGCGCTTACCAGGATGAAGTAATTCTGGAAAAGTGGAGCCGCTACATTCCTTCGGTCAACGTTCTGCGCGTGCAAGATGCCGCTTCTTCCGTGGAGGTCATGATTGGTTTCATGGCTCTGCAGAGTGGCGCCATGACCCTCGATCAGTTCGTGGCCGACATGAAGAGCCGTCGAGTGCCGGAGGCCAGGCAGAAGGACGCTACCCTGGCGCTGACGCAGTTTGCCAAGCAGGGTATTTTCCAGGAAATTTCTCCCGAACTGTTCTAAGTTTAGATAGCTAAGTATGGAGCGGTCGTTGTTTTTCGGCGCGGCCGCTCCGTTTTCCATGTCGTCAAACCGGGAGGATTTGATGTCTAATATTTCCGAACAAGTATTATCCTCTCCCGAGCCGCAGGCGCACATTGTGCTTGGTCTAGGTTACGGTGATGAAGGGAAGGGTTCTTTTGTGGACCACCTGGTGCGCAAAACTGGTGCCCGGTTCATTGTGCGCTTCAACGGCGGCGCCCAAGCCGCTCACCATGTGGTGACCGAAGACGGGCGTGAACATTGTTTTCGTCAGTTCGGCTCCGGCATGTTTGTAGCTGGTACATCTACAATTTTGTCCCGGTATGTACTGATTGATCCGCAGTATCTGCTGGAGGAAGCCGAGGAACTTGCCGGCAAAGGTGTTTGCTATCCTCTGGAAAGGATGATTGTTAGTGCCGACGCGCCCATAATTACGCCTTTCAATCGCCTCCTCAATCAGATGATGGAAGTGGCCCGCAGCGGCAACCGCCACGGTTCCTGCGGCTTTGGTGTGGGTCTGACCCAGAGAGACGTGGAAGAGTTGGGTTCTAAGGCTCTTTATGTAAGAGATCTGGCTACGGCAGAACTGGGAAGTAAATTGTTTCAGCTCTGGCAAAAGAGCCTGCGGGAAGCGGAGCAAGTAGCCTGCCAGGTGAATTCGGCACTGTATGAAACCCTGAAGAATGTGGATATCGATTACTACGAGCAGTTGTTTCGTCATTTCTATCACCGCGTCAGGGTTCTGGAAGACGAGGCTCTACTTGCATTGATAAGGGAGAACGGCGCTATATTCGAAGGGGCCCAGGGTCTTATGCTCGATCAAAACTACGGCACGTTTCCACATTGCACAAGGTCTAACTGTACATTTGAAAACGCGCTGGACCTGCTGAAGGACAGTGGCTTCGCTGGTGAAGTACGGCGGATTGGTCTTTTGCGGGGCTATGCCACCAGACACGGTGCAGGTCCCCTGGTTACGGCTTGCCCGGACCTTGACCTTTCCTCCTGCCATAACGGCAGTAATCCCTGGCAGGGCCAATTCCGCCTCGGTTGGTTTGATGCCGTTGCCGCTCGCTATGCTCTAGCTGTAGTCGGTGGTGTGGATCTGCTAGTGCTCACTAACCTGGACCGCATGGCTACACTCAAGGAGGTCAAGATTGCTACCGCCTACAAATGTGCCGACCCGCGATTTTTCAGCGAAAGTGGTGAAATGCTTTTGCCTGATAAGGGGCGGTTGGACTATCTTGCTGCCCGTACGGAAGCCCTGAGTGGGATTGTGCCGTCTTATATGCAGATGCCCTTTCAGTTGGAGTCCTATCTGAAGGCCTTGCAGCAGTTGCTGAAACATCCTATCGGCGCCATTTCTTTAAGTCCGATGCACGACAAGAGTTATCGTTAGAAGCGGTGCCTG
>JACRFZ010000044.1 GCA_016212515.1 Candidatus Melainabacteria bacterium | reverse complement strand
ATCAAGAGTTGGGTGCGGCCCTTGATGAGCTTATCATTCTGGCGGAAAGCGAACATGAAGCACTCCTCAAGCTGGAGCAACAATTTGCTCTCTTCATCAAACTGGTGGAAATGTGTCCGTCCTTCCTCTGGATAGCCGACAGCGACGGCATGCTGGAATATGCCAGCGAACGCTGGATGGAGTTCTCGGGAGCCACCGAGGAGCAGACCCTGGGTATGGGCTGGATAAATTTCGTAGATGAACGAGATCGCGAAAGCGCAGTGGCTGAATGGAAAAATGCTCTCCAGAATACCAGGACCTTCGAACTGACTCTGCGCTTCAAATCAGGTCTGGACGGCAGCAGCAGGTGGTTTCTGGCCCGGGGCGTGCCCATGGCCGACGAAAACGGCGACACCATAAAATGGTTCGGCAGCACCACCGATGTACATACCCAGAAGACCCTCAAAGAAGAATTGTCCGCCAAGGTGGTAGACCTATCCAGGCTGATTGATGAATTCAATCAGTCTCAGGAGAAACTGGTGGAAAGTGAGAATCTCTTCCAGGTGGTCTGCGAGACCTCTGCCCACCTGATCATTACCACCGATGAAGACGGCACCGTCGAATACTGCAACCAGCGCTGGAAAGACTATGTCGGTATAAGCCTGCGTGAAAGTGCCGGCAAAGCTCTGTGTTGGTTCAAGATTATTCACGGCGACGATCGTCTCAAATTCGATCAACACTGGCAGAAAGCCAGAGAGAAGGAAACACCGCTGGAGGTGGAAGTACGCCTCAAGGGCAAAGACGGCAAGTATCTCTGGCATCTTCTATGCGGTAGGCCCATCAAGTGCCATACAGGCAAGCGCTGGTGCATTACCTGCACCGAGGTGGAAGCACACTACAACTTACTTTCGTCCTTGTCTAAGGCTAAAGAAGCAGCAGAAGAAGCATCTAAACTCAAGTCTTCCTTTGTAGCCAATATTTCTCATGAGCTTCGCACCCCCTTAAACGGCGTGCTCGGCATGACGCAGCTACTGCGCACGCTCACATTACCGGAGCCGGCCGACGACTACTTGAGTGTCATCGAAGAAGCCGGGCAGAGCCTGCTTACGGTCATAAATGATGTGCTTGATTTTTCCAAAATGGAAGCCGGAAAAATGGAGCTGGCGGAAGAGGATGTCAGCGTGGCGACCATAATAGATGGTGCTACAAACATTCTGGCCACCCAGGCCGAATTCAAAGAGCTCTTCTTTCTTTCCTATGTAGATAAGCGAATTCCGGAGATTCTCAGAGGCGACGGACAGAGGATCAAGCAAGTTCTGCTCAATCTTCTCAGCAACGCCATCAAGTTTACTGAGATTGGCGGTGTTTTTGTCTCGGCCACACTTGTGGGCAGGAGCCAG
Organism: Candidatus Melainabacteria bacterium; assembly: GCA_016212515.1. GTDB lineage: Bacteria > Cyanobacteriota > Vampirovibrionia > Obscuribacterales > Obscuribacteraceae > Obscuribacter. The sequence goes on along the minus strand of JACRFZ010000044.1, from coordinate 29,172 downwards.
GATGAGAGCACGGTACGTTTTTCCATTCTCGACTCTGGTATAGGCGTTCCGGCCGAACTACAAGAGGAACTCTTTAAACCTTTTATTCAAGCCGATCTTTCCATCGGTCGCAAATATGGCGGCACCGGCTTAGGTCTCAGTATTTCCAAAACTCTGGTGGAACTTCTCGGCGGCAAGCTGACTGTTTTGAGCGAGACGGGGAACGGCTCGGAGTTCAGTTTTACTCTCAAACTCAAGAACCACAAGAAAGAAACCCCCATCGATCCCTCCGACCCGGCTGATATTCCCTTCAATCGCAGACGCATCATTGTCACAGGTCGCTCCAAGCATATGATTGACCGCCTGGCCAAATGTCTTTCTATGACAGGACACAAAGTAGAAGCAGTAACAGCCTTAACTGATTGGTGCGAACTGATGAAGGTTATAGAAGCCGGCCAGGACGGCTACGACACCTACCACATCAGCCTCGGTAAAGCCCCCAAACGATGGATAAAGAACACCAGCGAGGCCGCCCTGAAACGGATCCGAAGGCAGGTTATCATTGCAGACCCGCTAGCCAGCCGGCAAGAGGAGGAGGAAGCGACCGGCAATTCAAACGTCATCAAGCTGAACTGTCCGGTTAAGATCTGGCAAATTCTGCAGGCTTTAGATGGAATCAAGAGCCAGAGTATCTCCGGCGGTCAACAAGTGGTTCCCCTGCCGGTCGCCAACCAGGCCCAACGCAATTACACCCGCAGCCGCGAGTTTTCCAAAGCAGGCAGCGATAGTGATGAAAACATGGAGAGACCGAAGAAAGCGTTTAAGGCTCTTATAGCCGATGACAACCCGATCAACCTGCGGGTATCCAGGCTTTTACTGTCTCAGTTCGGTCTGGAAGCGGACGCGGCAGTGAGCGGTTTTGAAGCCCTGGAAAAAGCCAAGCTGAATGACTATGACATTATCTTCCTGGACTGCCAGATGCCGCAGATGGACGGCTTCGAGACCTGCAAGCGCATCAAGTTGAACCAGGCCAAACAGGGGAAATGGGCGCCGGTAGTTGCCGTCACCGCCAATTCTTTTTCGGTGGTGAAGGAAAGCTACAGCCGTTCGGGCATGGATGACTTCCTGCCCAAACCAATCTTGTCGGAAAATCTCTTAAATCTCTTGTCTAAGTGGCTCGACACTGAAGATAACAACCGCTCTATATTGCGCCAACCTCATTACAATCATAAAAGCCAGACACGCAATACAGGAAATAGAATCATGGCCATCACAGCCTTTGAGCAGGAAACCACGGAAGCCGATTGCAACAATAATCACAAGCAACTGAGACCAGATTTACTCTTGAGCCGCTACGGTACCGAATACACCCAGCTTCTCAAAATGTTCCAGGAAAGCGCCAAAGAGCATACCGATGCCATGGCTCTCTCTTTAAGAGAAGGAAAACTGGACGAAACCGCCAAACAGGCCCATGGTTTTAAAGGCGTTTGCGGCACCATTTGTTCTACCCCACTGGAATCTCTCTCCAAACGGCTCGAACTGGAATGCAAAAGTAATCAGTCGGATGCCGCCAACGGCACCTTGAATGAATTGAATGAGCAACTGCAAATAATGCTTTCGGAAATCACAGAGCATCTCCTCAAGCAAAACAATCAGAACAGCAATATAACAAAGTAATTACTACAAAGTAGTCTTGCCTAACTTTTCTCCGCTGAGGGCAGCCAACACCTGCCGCATTTCCAGGGCCGTCATAGTACGCTCAGAGGGCGCCTTTCGAAGAGCCGTAAAAATCATGTCCACAAGCGCCTGCGGCGGTTCATAGCCGAGCATCTCTCTGGTAATGGGAGGGGGCATCTCTTCTACCTGCTTCATAAACACCGCCATGGGTGTAGCACCGTTAAAAGCCGGTTGACCACATAACGCTTCGTACATAACGCAGCCCAGCGAATAAATATCGGTGCGCTGGTCGAGAGCTTCACCTTTGCACTGCTCGGGGCTCATATAGAGAGGACTGCCTACAATCTCAAAGGCATCGGTAGAGCGAAATTGAGCACCCTTTCCTACCGGTTGGATGCGGGCCAGACCGAAGTCTACAATTTTGACCCGGGAGCCGCGGGCAGTGCGTTCCACCACAATATTGCTGGGCTTCAAATCGCAGTGCACAATGCCGTTTTCATGGGCCTCATTCAGTCCGGCCAGTACGGCGCTGAAAATCTCATAGAACTCTGTCAGGGACAGCCGTCCCGACTCTCGGAGGATGACATCCAGTCCACAGCCCTCAATAAAGTCCATGACCAGATAGGGAATATCATCGTCGGAAACACCGAAATCAAAAATGGTGACAATATTGGGATGATTCAGAAGCGATGCGGACTTGGACTCCTGATGGAACTTCTTGACTAACTTGCGATCATCGATAAATTGCGGGTGCAAAAGCTTTAAAGCCACCTTTCTATCCATCATCAAATGGGTAGCCTGATAAACACGGCCCATGCCGCCCTGTCCAATAAACTTGTCGATGCGATAGCGTCCGGCAAAAACAGTACCGACAAAGAGTCTCGGTCCACTGCTTTGTTTTCCGGTCGGCTTAGCATCATCACTTCCAACTCGGCTCTCGGGGGGGGCTAACTGTTCCTCCATTTCCTTTTCGGTAAAACTGAGCAACTGTCCAATTTCAGCCACGCTCAATTTGCGAGTGAGAATCTCCAGAATCTCACGCTTGCGACTGGTCAAAGTCTCGCCCTGAACGGCACCGGCACTTTGCTTGACAAACGCCGCCCCCAGCCGCCGACCAAGCCTTGGTTGGATCCAGAAATGCCCGTCTACTATGCGTGAAATAGCTTCCGACAAGTCTTCCTGTGAAATATCCTTGAGACAGTAGCCATCGGCACCAGCATGGAGCGCATCCAAAATAGAGTCATCGTCGTCCTTCAAGGTCAAAATCAAGACCTTTGTTGCAGGAAGCGAAGCCTTGATGCGACGCCCGGCTTCTATGCCGTTCAAACCAGGAAGACCAATATCAACAATGGCCAATTGCGGCCTCAGTTCGATGGCCTTCTTGATGGCGGAAAGTCCATCAGCCGCTTCACCGACCACCACAAAGCCTTCTTGTCGCTGAAAGCTCAGGCGCAGCCCGAGCCTTATCAACTCCTGGTCTTCAACAATAAGAATGGATATTGGTTCCGAGTTCATAAATCCGCTGCCGGCAAATTTCCCCCTTTGAAGGCATCCAAGCACTCTATACCCAGGTAAACTCCCTTCATCGATGTTTGAACACGGCAAAGGCATTCAAATAGCCTGGATACTCGAAGGACGGATGACCCTTGCGCTCCTCCGGCGAAAATGTAAGCGAGGCAAGCATACTGTAATCAGAATCGAGGATTTTGACCAGTCCCCGGTCGTCAAATTGCTGCCTGATGTCGCCATCTTCTATGAAGATGAAAGCAGGCCGGTCTGCCGCAGACAGTTCAGACTGCAAGAGAGAGTAGAATTTCGACTGAAGTTTAGGCAGGCGTTCGGGGTCATTTAAGATTCCACAAGCACCGGCCTCCGCGCCGCCATGATGAAAGGCCATAAAGGGATACAAATAGGGAAAGCGCGATGGCTTACGCATCAATTGAGCGGTCAAGGGGAAGCCCGGTCTGGCCTGCCAGCAATAGACAAAGAGTGGTTCCCCGGCACGGGATTCATTCAAAACGGTGCGGGCAAAAATAGAGAGGTCCGCACTACGCACCACGGCCCTGGTGCCGGCGCCATCATCAATGGTGACAGTCTCTTGCCCGGAAAGGCTCTGAATGAGATTGGAAATAGAGAGGAGAAGCAGGGAAACCAGAATGGTCGATTTCGCGCCCAGACGACGGTTTAGCGGTGGCAGTTTCTTGAGACGACCATGCAGGCGTGCCAACCGGCAGAGAAAGACCAGGGAGCCAAGCCCGTTCAGACCGGCAAAGAACAGCATGGGCAAGGTGAACTGCCCGAGCAGGGTCTGCGAGCTAATGAAATAGGCAAAGCCGAAAGAAGCCAGCGCCGCCAGTTGGCGAGAGAGCACCGAGCGCACCAGAAGTGGTGCAGAGAGAACCAGAAACATTACAAAGCCGTATACCGACTTCCTCAGGTCCGGCGACTTATCCATCCAGTAAAGATAGTCGTTAAAGCCCAGGAAGTTCAGTTGATTGATCAAAACCGACCAGTCGAGGTAGTTCTGCCAGGCTCCGTCGTAAGAAAGGGCAAATGTCAAAAGCAGAAAAGCAGGCAACAAGAGAGGCAGGCAGTTTCTCATCAAGTTTTTGCGGCCGGCGAAAGAGACAAGCAGCAGGTAGTACAGCACAAAACTTGGTTCAAAACAGATAGCGGCGGCGGCCAGAGAGTAGGCCAGCCCTGATAAAACCGGCGCAGCTTCTGGCTCGTGATTATCCTTAGCCTGTAAAATCAACAGCGGCAGAACCATTAAGGGAAAGAACTGTCCGCCGTTGGGAAAATTTTCCACCCCCAAGAATTGAGCGGAGGTAAGCAGTAAAAAGAGTGCACAAAACGGAGCAGCTAGAGACAAAAGGCAGGACTCGATAGCAGCGGCGCGGCGCAGGCGGACGCTCAACATAACGGCGAAAATCGCAAGGCTGGCCAGCAAGTAGAAATAGAGCTTCAAAAGGAGAACAGGATAAATATGCAGGGCTCTGGCCAGGGCAGCGGCCGGCAAAATGAGAAAAAGCACCGGCGGCCATGCCGGATTAAAGCAGTCCAGGTAAAGCCTGGAGCCGTCAAGAAGAGCCAGGGCAGTGCTGAGGTTCACAGCCATATCCGTATCGATGCTGGCTTGATGAATGATAGTCTGGCCAAGCAAGAGAGAAAGTAGCAGACAGGTGAGAACCTCAAGGGGACTGAGCGAAGAATGACAAATTCTTTGCCAAATTTGATGCAGGCTGCTCTTCATAGATCAATCGACCCGCCTGTAGACACTAAAGTTTGCCGCCGAGCCCAGGCGCTCATATGACTTCATATACTTGCCGAAGAAATCATAGGGGTTCAAATAAGAGATGACCGGTGCTTCTTGAATGAAGATCAGTACCGGTTTCCTTGCCGCAATGTCGATTCCGTACTGCTCTATGACTTCCGGCTCGCGACTGAGCAATTTACGAGCCTCGGCATTGTCAGGCTCCGCCTCTTTGATGAATTGGAAGACCGAAAGGATACAACAGTGCAAATGCCGCGAACCGGGAGCGAGAGCAAACTGAGTCAAGAGGGGATAGCCTGGAGAAACTCCGTTGGAGATGAAGATCACCGCATCCCCCGGTCTGGAGTACTTGAGAAGGTAGTCGGTAAAGGGAGAGTCTATGTCCGACCAGGGAGAAGAGCCCTTATAGCCCAGCCTGGTCAAATCAAACTGCCTCTCGGCCTTCACGGAGGCCACCTCCTCCATACCGTTCATCAAACAGAACCCGGAAGTTGCCACCACCACCATCAGGGGTAGGTATTCGTTCATACCGCGCACCTTCACAAGACGCGCCGTCTCTCCCAGAAGAAAGCCCAGAAGCCCGCCGGCAAGCAGACAGGCCCCGGCAAAGACAGGAATATCATGATAGTTCCAGCCCTTGAACTGCATCAAATAAGGAATGATGGAAGCAAGAGTGAAGACGGAAAGCGGCAGAAATATCGGCAATCTGCGACAGAGCATGAAGGCAAAGACCGCACAGGCGGAGGTCAGATAGAATACGCCACGTTTGTCCGGCGCGGCAAGACTGTTGGCCAGGCAGGTGTCCCAAAAACCGTAACCTTTGGCAAAAGCCGGCACCAGAAAATTGAAGTAGTTATCCTTCATGGCCGCCGGCGTAAGCAGGAAGTGCCCCAGGTAAAGGAGGGCAAAGGCTAGAGCAGCATAATTCTCCGGAGCCAAAAGCTTCTTCAAGCCTCCCCAGGCAAGCAACATGGATAGTTCCACCAGTACCGCCACCAGAAGAAAATAGTGTTTCAAGCAAATGCCCAGGGCGCCGGCCACTCCAAAGAAGATGGCTTCCCTGGTACCAATCGGCGCGCCGCGATAGCGGCTGTAGCGTAAGAAGAGATAGGGCAAATAGAGAAGTACAAAAATTTCCTCTCTCTGCCCAAAGTCATAACGCAATTGAAAATTGAAGAACAGGGCACCGGCCAGAATCCCGAGCAAGACCAGGTCCTGTCCCTCGAAGGCCAGCTTCTTATTGATGATGTAAGAAAGGGACAGTCCGCAAAAAGCAATCACTACGAGGAGACAAAGATTGAAAGTAAGAGTTTGAGGCCAGTGCAAGGCAGCGGCAATCAAGGCCGGTATTGTATCCAGATACCAGATCAGGGGCGGATTGACATCGAACATATCGACGTAGGGAATTTTGCCCTTTGTAATTAGTTCAGCGCACTGCAGGTGCAAAGCCGGATCCCAACCAATTCGCAGTGGATGTGAAAGGATCGAAACCAGCATGCGCAAGCAGAGCACAAAAACGAGGATGAGCGAAACTGCCGCCTTCATTACTTTTACTGGGGACGCCAGATCTTGATGACTTTGCGCGACGTATCCACATCGAAGCGATAGCCCTTGAGCACATAGCCGCAAACGGTAGGTCTGGGCAAAAGACCATAGTCTGGTGCCCATCCTCGCACGCCCCGAGTCTCTATAACCAGTCCGGGCACGTCCCTCGCTTCAATTTTACCCATGCGGACCGACTTCAACTTGATATTCCAGGAAGTGGTGATAATAGCCTGGTTAGAATCCGGTCCATCGCTCGACTCGGTGCGCACATTACCGTTATCGTTCAAGTAGGCGGAATCTACCTGCCTGATCATATCTGCTGAAAAACGGCAGGCGGAATCTTGAAACTCAAAATATGCTTCCATAGGCTGGTTATCGAAATAAACCTTGACCCGGTAGCGGCTGTTTTCAATAACATAGGGAACTTCGGTCCACTCTTCCTTCTTCATCTTGTTCAAGCCAGAATTGCTTCTCTGAGCGGTCTCGAGAGCTCGCATCTCCTGCCTGAACGATGGGTCCATCTGCTCAAGAGCCACCCGCGATAAGAAGCCGGCCTCACTGTTGCTAAAACGCTTGAACACCTTGCGATAAGTACTCTTTGCTTCCTCTATGTAGCCGGCCTTCTGCAGGCAATTAGCCAGGCAATACAAAGCCCTTGGATCCTGGGGTTTGTTGGCCACAGCCGAGCGCAGAAGAGGCAGTGCCTCCCGAAATTTGTTTTTCTTATACAAGGCCATGCCGGCAGCGAAAGGATCACCGGCTCCGGCGATTCTGTCAAAAGTGACTTCCCCTTTTTCTTTGTTGAATGCCACTTTGTAACCATTCAGAAAATCAGCACCCAGCACGGCAGCATCTTTATCTTTGTTGGAAAAGTAGAGTGGCAATTGCGGGCGCTTGATACCGCCCACAGTGACATCGAAGCAAGAGTAAACACCATCCTCGGCACTCTTACCAGGACGACCTTCCAGGGCGATGACATTGAGTCTGGCCTTGACGGCCACATTCGAGCCCAGGAGCGATTCCTGCCGCTCCGTGTCCACTATCATTTTAACGTCGCTGCCGCCCACCTTCACTACTACTACCGGCTTGCCGTCAATTTCCTCACCTTTGGCAACAGTGCTCTTGGGCAATACATCCGGAGAAACTTGCATATTCTGCAAGCCGGAACCTTTAGCGAAGTTACTATTGGGCGAGCCGGAATTTATAGAGAGGGCCTTGCGGGCCAGTTCAGCCCCTTCCGAGTCGGGGAAGCGATTGATCAAGGTGCCATAAAGCTGCCTGGCCGCTCCCACTTGCCCCATGCGGTGGTGGCAGAGAGCCTGGTAATAGACGGGACGGAAGTCATAGGCAGACTCTTTCTCCGCCGCCAGAAAATAATTGATGGCGCCCTTATAGTCTTTGGCATTGAAACAACGCAGACCGCTCTGAAAGGTAAGATCATTATCCTGGGCGATGGCTTGAGCAAAAGAAGCAAGCAGGAGCATCGGCATTAAAGCCAGAGCGAGAGTGAATCTGCGCTTAAAGAAACGGTGACTTTTTATCATGTGCATGAACTAAAAACCTTAACTGCAGCCCTTATTGAGCGAAGTAAATCCGACTACCTGGACGTACCAAAAATGCGGTAGTAAACATAGTCAGTGTGCGGGTTGTAGAGAATCCACTCATTGGTAACCATGGTGGTCTCATTCCTGCGCCTCTGCTTAAATTTGAGAAAATCCATTTCCTGCAGCGACTTTTCACCTGGGTATTTTTCATTGAACCAGTTGCGCGCCTCATAGCAAAGAGCGGTCTTGTACTCGTCTTCATGAAAGGGCTTGGGCTCGTGCGGATACTTAAACTTGAGTCGCACGTCGTATTGCGTACTGTCGTCCTTAACGCCCTGAAGCTCTTCGGCCCGAGCAACCGGCTCGTCGAAAGCCGCTTCGAATATTTTGGCAGGCACAAACCTGTTACGTTCAGTGAAGACACTGGTGGAATAAAAGGCCATGCCGACTAAAGCTGCAATCACCAGACAGGCGATACCGAGAACTTGCTTAGACACCCTTGACACTCACTTTAGAGATAACTTGAAACCAATAAAGCAGATTATACGACGAAAATACCCGTCGCCGCCTGTATATGCCCACCTCTTTAGTGCCCCGAATATTCTCAGGCCAATAAGATTTCTCGGCAAGTCTTGTCCCGCAAGCGCCAGATGGCACCATCGGATACAAAGTGGTGAAAATTGATACAGGCCTGAATTATGGTAGCCGTGGCTACGAAATCGAAGCCGTAGTTTACAAGTACCTGTGGAATACAGACGTAAATGACCATACCTGCACTCACCACCATGCCCCAGTAGAAGAGCCCGTTCTTCTTGAAACTCTCCACCAGAATATGGCGACTGACCTCGGCCATGCGTCCCTCCTTAAGGCCCTTCTCTTTCAGGAAGAAACTGAGGGAGACAGCCAGGTACTGACTGCCGTGGAAGAAGGGCGGTCCGTAGAGCCACAGTACCGAATGCGCAAAACCTGTGGATAAGCCGATGCCGAAGATAGTCAAGATGAGACAGACGGCCGGTAGCGGAAGAAACTGTTTTTCCAGGATGGCTTTACGCAGGAGCATGATGAAGAAAGCACCCATCATGGTGAAGAAGATCACCTCTGCCGTGTAGAAAAGCCAGGTGGGCAGTCCGTAAAAGGGCAGTTTGATACCCCAGAGTTCTTCCGGAGAGAGGGTGCGGAAACACAAGATGCGGGTGATTACAAAAGCAGAGAAGCTATGCATGAACCAGCGGTAGGTCTCCCTTTCCCAGTTCTTGAAGTAATAGCCGCGCTTATAACAGTAGACAAGTGAAATGCCGAAGGTCTGTCCGACATAGTGCTGAAAAACCCACATCAAATGCAGATAAACACAAAATCCGGCGGCGCGGGGATACATCAAACACAGGGAAAAGAACAACAAGCTCATCCAGGGCAGGTAATATGCGTAGAGCTTGAAGCGCTCACGATTCTCCGCCGTGGAATATATGCGCATATAAGTGGCAATGGTGTGGGCGTCGGCAAAGATATAGGTTCCCAGGGTGCTTGTTATTAAGAGTCCATAGGCCGCTATGCCGGCCAGTCCGCTGGCCTTGGGATCCGGTGCGTCCCAGTGGAACCATCCCACCTGCAAAGCAAAAATCAGCCAGAAGAAGCCGCCCACCACAAAGAGATAATCAAAAACCGGCCCGACAACCCAGGCATAAGGAGCGGTGGTGGCCTGGTCCATGACCTGGGGCTGCGGCTGACTACTGTCGGAACCAAATGTGGCGCTGACCATGCAGAATACCTCTCAGCTCAAGCAAGCAGAATTTTGCGACAACGTGGGTCACGCAGACGCCAGATGGCAGCATCGGTGATGAAGTGATGGTAATTGACGCAAGCCAGTACCAGACCACCGATCATGGAGAAGTTATAACCAATCTGCATGAAGAAATGAGGAATTCCAACATAGAAGAAAACCCCTGAAAGTATCACAAGCCCCATGTATTTCATGCCGGGCGCACCCATGGCTGCTTTGGAAATCTCCCAGGTGTTCATGCCCTCAGGCATACCCCGCTCTTTCAAGTAATAGGCCAGACAAACGGCCAGGTACTGGCTGCCATGGAAGAAGCCCGGCACATAGAGCCAGAACATAGTGTTGGCAACATCTTTGGAAAGCCCCAGACAAGCCACTGTGAATATCAGGAGGAAGGCCTGCCAGGGCATTATTTTGTCTTCCTTGAAGTACTTGCGCACAAGCACAATCACGAAAGCCACGGTCATAAAGAAGAATAAAAAGCGGGAAGTGTTGTGGAAGACAATGGGCAGAGGTCCCCAGAACGGTATATCCACACCAAACCAGTTGCGGGGACTGAGATCGCGGAAGGTCAGAAAGCGAATGGTAGTCCAGCCCACCATGGAGAACATGAACCAGCGGAAAATTTCTTTCTCGACACTGGTCATGAAATAGCCGCGCTTGTAGCAGTAAATGAGAGCGATGCCGAAGGTCTGAGCAACGTAATGCCAGTAGACCGTGATCAAGTATATGTACACGAAGGTGCCCGTCAGACCCGGCACCGAAAGCCCCAGAATAAACATGGGAATGGTGGAATAAGCCAGCCAGGTGCGATGGAACTTGAAGCGCGCCTGGTCTTCCGCCGAGCCCCAGATGCGCAAGTAGGTGGCGCTGTTGTGAGAATCGGCAAATAGATGCTGGGATAGAAAACCTATGGTGATAAGCCAGAAGGAAGCCGGATCAGTCAAATTGGTAGGGATGGTCCAACCCAGATAGAGATAGTTGACGGCAAAGAAGATGAGCGCACCGCCGCCGATTATGAAGAAGAAATCGATGAAAGGCGAAATAATCCAGGGATATGGTTTATCAGATGCCGAACTCTTGGGCGCATCTGAGTCCATACTGGTGGTCATAGTGCTGCTTACCACGTCTTCTCCCCCTTCGCTTACCGTACCAAATCCACTACTTATTTTACCCCTACAAACCCCAGTCTAACACCAGTTTATCAAGGGCAAACTACCCCATAAATACTTCACGCTCACTTCACACTAAAGGGCAGTGCCGTTTATCTGGCTAGATAGTATGGGGCCGTGCGTTTGATGGTCTCGGCAAATGGAGTGGGAAGAAAACCAAGTTCCCGGCAAGCCTTCTCATTACTGAAGAAAATCTTCCGGCAACTGAGCCAGGCTTGCTGCCTGGTCAGGCTAAACCGAAGGGGCAGACCAAGCCGCTTAGAAACCTCGGAAATACTTTCCGCCAGCGCTCCCAGGCTCTTCACCAGCAAATCGGGATAAACGAACCTGGGGGGCTCGGTGCGGTAAAGCGAGGCGAAGATTTCAGCCGCTTCCATGAAGCTCAAATTAGCGCTGACCAGACTGTAGCGCTCCCCCGCCCGACCTTTTTCAATGGCTGCCAGGTGGGCATCCACCACGTCCACAATATCTGAGAAGGGAATGCCCCCCGAAGGTACGGCCAGAAGCCCCCCCCGACTCATGGCTCGAAAAATGGCATGGTGATGACCGTGGCTATCGCCCTCCCCGAAGATAATGCCGGGATTGAGCATGACCACATTCAAACCACGCCTGAAATTCTCCAGCACCACCATTTCCGCTTCATGTTTCGTATCACAATAACTGAGTCCGAGACCGGCAAGATTGTAGGCAAGACCCTCGTCCGCTATTTCACCTTGCACCGCCGGAACTCCAAGAGCGGCAATGGAACTGGTATGTACAACTCGCTCGCTACCGGCGGAAAGGGCCAGTTCCATAACATGGCGCGTGCCTTCGACATTGACCTCTCTTTGCCTTTGAGCATCAGAGTGACGGTAGGAAACAAGCCCGGCCATATGAAAGACAAGCTGTGGCTTGAGAGCAAAAGCCCGCTCCACATCCTGGCGATTTTCCACGGACCCGACAATGTGCTCATGCCCGGCTCCCGGCTGCCGAATATCCGGTGCTGAACGCCCGAACGTAACCACATGATATTCCGGCCGCCGAAGCAGGGCCGGCACCAGGTGGCGCCCCAGAAAACCGGTTGCTCCGGTTACCAGCACAAGCCGCTTCTGGTCACCGTCCGACATGGTTTCAAACGCTTCCGTAAGTAGAAAGGGCCGCCTGCAAACCTGTAGGCACTCCAGGCAAGAGGGAAGGCAAGCGGTTCTCTCTCGTGACATTATCCATAGTGGCAAGATAGGCCTGCTCGACGCTCAAGACCGGCACATCCGAGAGTTTCTCAGAGAGATGAGCCAGGGTTCGCGCCAGAGCATAGGGCAAGTTGAGAAACCTGACAGAAGCACCGGGCCGTAAAGCCGCCAGAGCCTCCACGAACTCTCTCATGGTGACACGATTGGGACCGCCAATCTCAAATACACCAGTTCCCTGGGCCGGCGGCAATTTCAGGACAGTCGTGATGGCCCGGGCCAGATCCCCGACAAAAACCGGCTCGATAAGATTCTTGCCACCATTAATGAGAGGCACCAGCGGTCTGCTTCTGGTTCCAATCAGTTCTCGGTAGCGATTGACGAGTTTACTGTCTCGACGACCAACTTCTCTACCAATGATCAAAGAGGGTCTGAAGATTGCCACCGTTTCACGGCCCAGGACACTGCATACGACTTCCTCCGCTTCGGCCTTGGAGTGCAAATAAAGACTTCTGGAGGCCTGGCTGGCACCAAGAGCGGTGACCATGGCCGCCCTCTTGACGGCAGCTTGTTTTGCCCTGGCAGCAAAGACCGCGGCAGCCTGCGGGTGAAGGCTCCCGAAACTCTCCTGCCGGCTGGGAGCAATGGAACCGATCAGGTGCACGGCGAAGTCCGCACCGGCGAAAGCTTTATCCAAAATGAGGGCTTCGGCGGCGGAAACTTCCTCCGCCAGTGGAGCAACGAAAACCTCGGCACCCAGGGTCTCCAACTGTTCACGATCTGCAGGTCTGGACTGAGGACGCACCAGGGCTCGCACCAGGAATCCGTCCTGCAAGAGAGCCTGTACCAGATGCAAACCCAGATAGCCGCTGGCACCATCCACCAATACGGAAGCAGTCATCTTTTGATCTTCCTCAGCAAATGACGGATCAAAGTCACCTCTCCCACTTCATTACCTTGCTTTCTATGACCCAGATACTGCAGCCAGTATCCGAGAATTAAACAAGCCGCTCCCGTGCCGGCGCTGTTCCCACCGCGCTGAAAGAGAATTTTATAAAGTCCGAAAAAGGCAAGCGGCACACCGATTATATGCAAGAGCGCATTGAGCGGATGAGAGTGACGATGAGCATAATCCACCAGAAAGTGCTTGACTTTGCAGAGCGCTTCCCCTTCACCTTGGACTTTGATCTTCAATCCGTACATTGCTCTCCTTCACAGGGTCTATCTGAACGACTTAAGAGTTAGCTGCATGGCCTCGGCAAAGGGCAAACATTGCTTATCCGGATATCCAAGTAAGGTCTGCGCTTTCTTGATGCTGAAACCCTGATTGACTGCCACCAGGCGAAAAGCAGCCGGGGAGAAGCGAGCCAGACCGGCACGCACCGGACTGGAGGCACCGCGGGCGAAGGCAGTGACAAGGGTACAAACCGGTTGCAAGAACCAGCGAGGCAGGTCCTTTTTGATGCGCGGGCTGCCGGTACCGTCGGCAACGGCATCGAAAAGCTGTTTCTTGCTTACCGGCTCTCCGTCGGTAATATTAAAGACCTGTCCATAACTTTTATCATTCAAGAGGCAAAGTATGACAGCCCGGCTCAAATTACCGGCATAGACGACATTGGTCTGCCTCTTACCGCCGTCCACAAGCACCGCCTGGCCGCCCCTGATGGAAGCAATTACCCTGGGCAGCCAGCTTCTTTCACCTTCACCGTAGATAAAGCCGGGGCGCAGAATCGTCCAGACCATGGGGCCGCTCTGCTTACTGATATACTCCTCGCTCTCCACTTTCGAATCGGCATAGGCTTCGCCGCAACGACGCAGCGGCGCACTCTCATCCAGATCAAACTGATCTTCCTGCCCGGTTATTACCGAAAGGGAACTGATGTGAATGAACTGCCTGACACCGGCGGCGGCGGCAGCCTCAAAAATCGTCCTGGTGCCGCCCAGATTTATGGCAAAAACCTCTTCCCTGCCGGCCAGGGGATCTACGAAACCAGCAGCATGCACCAGGACATCGAGCCCGCTGCAAAGTCTTTGTAATTCCAAAGGGTCGACTGCGGTAAGGTCGGCCGCGGCCCAATCGACTGCAGGCAGCCCTTGAAAGAGATCAGGCTTGGGAGAACGGGCCAGAGCCAGAACTGAATGTCCGGCCTGAGCCAGGGTTGAAACCACGCTTCGACCCACCATCCCTGTAGCACCACTGACGCCTACCCGCAAACTCTCGTTCATACCAGGCCGCCACTGGTGAGGGAAGCGGCACCGGCTATGGAACTAAGCCGACTGCTGAAGCCGGAGGGACTGAGAAGGGGGATCTTCACCTGCGCTTCCGGAGCGCCTTCCGTCACCCGTTGTTGCCTCAGCCGGGCATAGGTACCAGGCGCAAGCAGTTTCAGGCGGGGACGGCCAAGGCGCTTGCTGTCGCGTTTGTCGGCGTACTCCGGATTCATGGTTTTAAGCTGAGCATCGAAACAGTTGAGGAAATCCTCTTGAAAGTCTTCTGTTAAAGCAATCCGCTCGCTGCCCCGTTCCACCTCGGCATAACATTGATAGTGAGGCGGTCTGTCCAGCACGGCCTCGGCGGTGAAGTGCTTGATTTCGGACAGACTCAAAGCAGCCAACGTAGTGCGCAGCGCCGATAAAACTTGCTCCTCGGTGATTTTCTCTCCAGTGACGGAGCTCACTCCAGCGCCTTTGCGTACGAAACTGAGCACGGGCGTTTCGAACAGCATCGACTCCACCAGCATCAAGTCATTGATGTTATAGCGGTAGAGTCCGGCATTGGTGGTGAAGAAGATGAAATATCTCAGTCCGGGTTTCAATTCATGAGCCATGTAAAAGCGCTTATTAGCGCTATCGATATCATCCTCGTGCACAAATTCGAAAAAGTGAGAAGTAACGGCCAGCGGTCCGGCGGCTCCCTCGGATGAAATAGGCACCGTCCCCCGTCCTTCCGAAGCCATATAGCCGAAATCGCGAATCTTCAAGTCGCCATAGAATTCGGACATCTGCTCCAGATAGAAACCCATGGGGCCGCCCTTCCAGCAAGACAATACGGCCAGGTCCGGGAAGACGTGACGGGGTTTGAGCCGACCGTGCTCTTCGATCAATTTAAGCAAGGCCCCGGCGCGCTCCGGAGAAGGCTTCAAATATGGTGCGAAAGCTTCCAGAATGTAGGACGGTACCTGAGAGACAATAGCCTTGTTGATGGTGCCGTCATGAATATCGGCAAGCAATGACTCGGCGCATTCCTTCATCTGATCGGCAAGTAAAAGTAAACTGGACGGGTTGCAGGCCAACATGGCCGTGACGTTCTGAACCAGGGCCGCACGCAAAAGCAAATAATACTTCGCATCCACATCTTTGACCTTGCACAGTTCAAACGGCAGGGCGAAATGCCGACGTATCACCGGCGACTGGCGCTTATTGAGCATGCCCGAAACAGCGCCATAGGGCAAACCGCCCTCGGTGCGACCTTCCTCATCATTGGAGGTAATAATCAGGAACTTACCGAGAGCACCCCCCGGCATATCTTTAACCAGATGATAATTGTGCACCTGAAAGGCATGGGTGTAGTCCTCCACGTGCAAGGGAGTAATCGGTACGAACTTAGGTCTGGCGGTAGTACCACTAGTAGTGGCAAACATAAAAGGTTCCTGGCAAGTCAGTTGGTTACCCTTGCCCCGCTTCAATTCCTCGATATAAGGCTCGAAATACTCATAGTTGGAAGGCGGCACCAGCCGCCTGTAATCTTCCACGCTGTTGATGCGGTCAAAACCGTGGGCTTTGCCGAAGGCCGAGTTTCGATTGCGGCGCACTATGGCTAGCAACTTCTCTTCCTGGGTCTTGGCACAGCTTTTCAGACCATTGTAAAAACGCTGCACATGAGTAGCACGTCGCAAATACTGCCCGGCTATAACATCAAGATTCTTCCAATCAGACACTTTCAAGGGCTTGCTTCCATCAACTTGATCAGGGACTCTCGCTTCAAATTCACTGCCAGACCCATGTTCTCCCGCTCGGGTCGGCGAGCGCTGACCACGGCGCCAAAAGGTACGGTCAGACACTCTCTGGTCAGGTCTCTTTTAAGAAGAAAGAGATTCATCGCCCCTTCCACATTTGCAAACAGATCGGGCACGGCATGGGCCAGATGCTTCTGTGCACTGGCGAGAATACCAGACTCACCCACCTGCGCGCCCAGATGACATTCTAAAGAAGCCTGGCGGGCCAGCTCAACCAGCTTCATTGCAGCCACAATGCCACCCACCTTAGAAATTCTTATATTGAAAGCCCGGCAAGCCTTGAGCTCTACCAGAGTTTGCGCCTCCTTAAGGGTGGTAAGAGACTCGTCAACGACGATGGTCTCCGGCAAGCGCGCCTGCAGCCTGGCCAGACCCTCCCTATCCAGGCGCGGCAAAGGCTGCTCCAGTGAAACCACCCCCTGGGGGCGAAAACGCTCCATGGCCCGGCACGCCGAATCGAAATTCCAGGCGCAGTTGGCGTCTATGCGCAGTTTCACCGCCGGTCCAAGGATGGAGCGAGCCAATTTGATCTTGGCCAGATCTTCATCGATATCATCACCCACCTTCAATTTCACGGTCCGAAAGCCATAGGCTCTATAGGCTCTCAACAAGACCTCGAGCACCCTTCGCTTGCCGAAAGGTACCACCCCGCCATAGCGAAAAACGCGCTCGCTCCAGGGTAGTTCCACGCTCCAGAGCGTCCGGTCCAGTGCGGAGTCTGCTCCGGGCAGCCGGCTGAAACGAGCCAGGTAGGCAGGCATCAGATAGAAAGGCAAACCCAGAAGCCTGGCACAGGCATCGAGAAGAGCCAGCTCCAGTGCGCAAAACGCAGCCCCCATAGGTCTTTCATCCAGACGCTCCTGGTAGAAGAGGGCTTCCAGGGCCTCCAAGAGCTGCTCCACTCCCGCAAAGGAGCGCCCCAGAAAGGCCGGCGCCAAAACTTCATTGATAAAAGAGAGCGCCGTCTCAACCGTTTCACCGGTCACATACTCTCTGGGCACTGACTCACCCAGTCCGGTGACCGTTTCCTCCCCCGCAACAATTTTTACTTCCACAACAATATTTCGTGAAAAATTGCGACTGGCCAAGCTGTGACCAAAAGAAAAACGAAAGGGCAATCTCACCGAACGGGAGACAATGCTCTCAATTTGCATCAGGTGACCACGGGAGTCCGAGCCAGGATCCATTCAGCCAGCACATGGGTGTATTCCTTGAACCAGTTGACGTCAAAATCCAGGGTATGATGCGCGTCCGGGAAGATTCTCATGTCCTTGGTACCGGACTTAATCTTGCTGAACCAACCCTGTACCTTTTCCACATCAACGATTACGTCTGAACCGGCTTGCAGAATCAGAAGCGGCATCTCGATGCCGGTAGCTTTCTCAGCCAGGCGCGAAAGCTTGAAGGACTCCACAAAGAAGGACGATGTGGCCTCGGTCAGGCGCAGCGTGTCACGACTGAGAAAGCCCTGAAAGGTCGGATTATCGGTGAACATGGAAATTTCTATGGGAATCGGCCACTTGCGGTGAGATGTTTCGCCGCCAAGCAGTGAATTGTAAGCAATCTGAAACTTTGTTCCGGCGCCGTAATCCACTTTTGTATATATCCCCGGGCTGGTGAGCACGAGCCCGGCAATCGGCAAATTCAGCTCGCCGCTTACAGGCTTGTAATCTTTTTGAGCGATAACGCTGGCCGCTTTCGCCCCCCAGCAATTGCCCAGAACGATAATGGGATGACCGACAAAGTCAAAGGCCGCTTTACGCAAGATAACTTCCAGATCGGCCAGGTAGGCTTTATAGCTTGTCATGTTGCCGCGGTCCCGGGGATTCAAACCGGAGCCCCGCCTGTCGGGAGCGATAATGGAAATCCCACGGCTATTCAGATAACTGGCAGTGTTCTCAAACCACTGACTGTGCCCTTCGATACCATGTAAATAAAGCACAACCGGAGCACCGCTCTTGCCTTTCCAAATTCGGGCGAAAAGGTCGACCCCATCGGACATGCGGAGCTTGGTCAGCTCCGGCTGAATCTGAGTCACTCCAGCTATAGGCGGCAGGGGCGTGGATACGAGATCTTTCAATGGGTGTCTCAAAGGGTTTAGGCAGGACTGGTGAAAAGTTTAACATCCCGACTGGTCTCGGAAAAGCAAGGGTCCTACGTAGTAAAGTATAAAATTCGCCGCCGGTTATCGGGCGAACCCGCGAGGACGAACTTTTGCACGACAATTTTTTGCAAACCAGGCAAAACAATGCCGGCACAATCAGTAAACCCTTGAGAGTGGAAAGCCTGGGCGCCCTTTCCACCGGCGAGAAGCTCTCCTATGTGTCCAGGGAACTGGCCGATGCCCTCAGCGATAGCTCTTTTGTGGACTGTGTTCGCCAGGGCGACCTGAAAGCCGGTAAAGAAATTTGTCTTTTGCTCTGGCCCTTCGTGAAAGAACTGCCCGACAATATATCCGCCGTGCGCACCAAACTGGAGCAGCTCCCCCACGACGGCTGCCGCAAAAATCTCGACGCCGGTTTGAAGTTGCTTAGCCAGCTTGCCGATGATGAGCGCCACTATCAAAACCTTTATTTGAGTCAATGCCGACTGGCCGGCTTGAGCGAGGAAGAGCTGAAGCAGGTTGTGGAAGCGGCTGAATCTAATTTAAAGAGCAAGCAAGAGCCGGTCTGTGATCCGGCAGGGGAAACCAATTTTGTGCGCCTGACCAGGCGCATGCGTTATTACTGCCGCCAGGGCAGTGCCGCCCAGGCCGTCCTGGTTGTCATAACGGCGGAGTTAGCGGCCACCCAATTCGCCAGAGCCGCCCTCAGCGCATTTGAAAGCTACTTCATGGAAAGAGAAGAGCAGTACGGACGGGAGTCCATCGAGGCCGGTTTAATGTGGCTGCGCCTGCACGCCAAACCAAACACCAGACACGCCTTATGGATGAAGCGTTTGCTTCTCTTTACAGATACTGAAGCAGAGGCTAGTGAAGATACTTTTAATGAATCCGCTAAAACTACGGACCTGGCCGTAACGGAAATACTTGAATGCTTGATTGCTGTCTGGAGAACTCCCCGCTTTCGTCAAGAAAGACCAAACTGAGTAAAACAAGTGCAAAATAACTTCCCCCACCTTAGTCTCATCCTCACCCTCTCTCTTTCACTGCTTTTGGCGCCGCAAGCAAGGGCGACCGGTAAGGAAAGTCAAAACAGGAGCGGCGTCGGCATGACGCTGGCCATGGCAAGCCCCTTGAAGCAGCAAAACGCCACGGACGGACAGGTTTTCATCGACAAGATGTATACCAGCGCCGACGCCTATGATGACTACGTTTTCCAATTTGAAATGACCGCCTTTAAACACGGCAAAGTGGTGGAGGCCGGGCGTTTCTACTACAAGAAACCCAAACTGATTCGCCTGGAGGAGACCGGCAGTTTCCGCCGTGGTTCGGTGGCGGTGCTAGGCCGGGACGGTAAAGTAAAAGCGAAAGCCGGAGGCGGGCTCGGCTTCCTTGTCATAGACCTTTCACCCAATTCCGGCATGCTGCGCTCTGCCAACGGACACCCCATGGTAGAGTCGGACCTGACTTCTCTGGCTCAGGCGCTGAAAATTTTCTTGCAAGAAGGAAAGGTGGCAAGAGTTAGCGCCGAACCGCTTTCCTTCGGTCAGACCGGCGACAAAGTGCATGTGCTGGAGATCTTTCACGATCGAGCTATGAGCGATATATACAAACGCGTGGCCGTGCATCCCAAAACAATGTTGCCGGTGGAGTGGTGGGACTTTGAAGACGGTAAGCTCGTAAGCCACTCGCGCTGGATGAGTTTCAGAGGTAATCTTGGACTGGCAGAGGAAGTCTTCACAATCAAGGGAGCAAAGGTACAATGAACCCGCAATTCTTTAATGCCCCGAGCTGGGCGGTCGTAGCACTGGCCACGGTGGCAGTTATAGTCTCGACGCCGGTTCTGGCGAAGGGCTTCTCCAGACGAGGGAAAGGCGTTTTCTACGAGTCCAACTTTCTCATCCAGAGAGCACCGCAACTGGTATCGCTTCTGAATATTGCGGCCATCTTCGTCAGTACCTTCACTTTCAACAAGCATATGAACCCGCCTCTAGCTACACCGGTGTTCACTCTCACCACAGGAGATCCGGGGGCATTGCTTGCTGTCTCGTGGCTGGGCGTTGCCATCATGACCAGTGGTCTGGTCTTTATGATCGGCGGCTGGTATTCCCTGGGTGAAGCCTTCTCTACTGACGCGGAACTTTTGGACGGCCAGAAAGTCAAAGATACTGGACTCCTGAAATTTGTTATGCACCCGGCCTATTCCGGTATCATTCAATCCCTGGTTGGCGCTTCCGTAGCAGCACTTTCCCCCATAAGCCTCGGTCTTTCACTCTTTGTGGTGGCGCCACTCTGGTTGAACCGGGCCAAATACGAAGAAGAACTGCTCATTAAGACTTTCGGCGACAACTACAAAGATTATGCCAAGAAGCTGAAGTGGCGTCGGTTGGTACCGAGTTTCTTTCCCATCGGTGTCTGAGCAAATATTATTTGCAACCTGGTGAGCCGATGCTAATATCATAGTTTGAAGTCTTTACAACGCTTGCAAAGCCGGTACCAAATGAAAAACCTGATCTCTGCTCTGACCATCTCTGTCAGCCTGTTCTCTTGCTGGTTAACGGCTGTCCCTCAGACGGAAGCCAAGCATGCCAAGAAGGAAAAGCACGAAAAGGTCTCAGAACTGGACAAAATAGAAGCCCGAGATAACTCTCAGTGGGCCACGGGCTCAGTGGAGATTGCCGCCCCCGTGGAGGTGGTCTGGACTGCCGTACACGACGAAAGAAACAGCGATCCCGATCTGGCCTACAGCAAGGTTCTGGAGCAGGGCAAAAATGAGTGCAAGCTGGAGCAAAAATTCACCTTCATCCCGGTAATCGGATCTGCCGTCTGTCAAATGGTTAATAAGGAAGTGCCGCTGGAACGTATCGACTACAAGATGATCAAGTCTGATCGCTTCAAAGCCATGGAAGGCTCCTGGGTCTTGACCGTCATCGATGAAAAGCACACAAGGCTTGACTTAAGTACCAACCTCGATATGGGCATACCGGTACCCCGGGCTATGGTCAATGCCGTGGCAGTGAAAAAACTGAATACTCGCCTCAAGCATGTTAAAGAACTGGCTGAAACCAGACATGCAAAACTGGCCCATGCGGCCACCGGTGCAGGCGCAAGCGCAAGCTCGACCAGGAAAGAAGCGCACTAAGTTAAAATTGCCAACTATAGTATTTTCCCCTCTTGAAGAAAGTGACAGAGGCCGTTATTCTGTGGGCTACCCTTGGAAACCGGTTACCTCTGCGTCATCAGGAGCTTATATGCAGAACAGCCTCAAAGCATCGGCAGTGGTCTTGTCCATGCTTTTCCTTATCGGTCAAAGTGAGAGCGCCGAAGCTTTCGAACAAGAGCGCTTTCAAAAAGGGCTGGATGCCTACAGCGCCGGGGAACTCGATGTGGCCCGCATGCATCTCTTCACATTCATCAAATACAACAAAGGCTATTATCCGGCCCACTATCATTTAGCCAATATCCTGGTGCAGTTGGGCGAATACGCGGAAGCCAGAACTCAATATCAAGCCGTACTATCGCTTAAACCAGACAAAACCACGGCCGGTCATTGCCAGAACGCCCTGGCCAGGTTGGCCTACATGCCGGCCTACGGTGAACCGCCGGCCAGGGCCAAGCAGGGTAACCCGGCCGTGGCGCAGCAGAGCATCTTTGAAGACATGGCCAGCCGGGCCCAGGCCCTCGATGCCAGCCGCTCCGCCCAAATGCAGACGGAAAGGGCGCGTATTCTCGCCGATGCCGACAAGCAAGCCGATCAAGTGCTGGACGAAGCCCAGAAAAGAATTTCCAGCCTCAACAGCACCGGCAACTGGCGAGTTTATTACACAAACGAAAAGCATGAGCCTACTGGTGAAGCCGGTGTGGGTGTGCCCGACCGCGTGGCCAACTCCATTCTGGAACCAGCCAGAGAAGAGGCCAATCGCATAAGAGAAGCTGCCAGACAAAGAGTAGCGCGCATGTCCGGAGGCGGCAGTATGGCCGACACTGTCATGGGCTTGAGCAAACAGGCCCAGAGCGACAGCGGTCCCAGACTCAGCCTCGATTCAAACCTGCATGTGAGAAATTACAGCCACAACAGCAATATGGTGGCCGGCAAGAACAGCCCCACCAGATAATCGCTTATTGGGCAGGCTGGGTTCTGGTTTGCAAGAAAGTGTCCAGACCTTGCTTTAAAATGCTGCTGAAGCCGCCTCCCGGCGTTGTCGGTGCATTAGGCTGGGCCGGTTGAGCGGTAGTTCCCGCACCAGCAGTAGTGGCAGCAGCTAAGGGCTGCACGTTGAATTGCAGGGCGCGAGGATCTTGAACAAGAAGCTGACCAGTGCCGTTCACCAGCACATAATAAGACTGTCCTGAATTCATATTGGTCATCATGTACTGCCCGGCAGGCATATTGGTATTACCCATGGGAATAAGTCCGCCGCTCTGATTCTGCGCCACGGAAGAGGGAATACCGGCAGCAGCTAAAAGTGGCAGGGCCAGGGCGGCATAGACAAGGATCGATAATTTCATGTGCTCTTCCTCAAAATAGAATTAGTTTCAACAGTTTGCCAGCGCTGCCGGATTTCTTGCCGGTTGCACCAGATACGCTACCATCACCCTCAATCATGCGGCGGCGCGCTTACGAGAGCATCAGCCTGCACCAGAACATCAAGACTGACCTGAAAATGCATTTCGAAGAAAGCCTTCTTCTCACCCAGAGCCCAGATTTCAGACTGGGCCGTTTCGGCTTCATGCAAAGACAATAGCAAATTCAGAACTTTATTGTCACGATTGGAAGCATTGACCATCACCCGCAAGTCGCGCACCACTTGCCGGTGCGAGCGATCAAGGGCCTCGGCGATGCGCAGGAAAGCGGCCAGGTCATGGACCAATTTGCGCCCTTCCAGGTCGAGGGTGTACCAGGCTTCGTGGGTTACCTTGGGTTCAGAGCCTCTGTGATAGCGGGCGATGGCCGCTATAATCGCCACTTCTTCTTCGGAATGCCCTAGCAACCCGCCGTTCTTGATCAAATAGTAAGAATGCTTGTGGTGCCCATTGCGACTGACAAACATTCCCAGATCATGCAGCATGGAGGCAGACCAGAGCAAATGCCCGACTTCTTCCGGGTGATTGTGCAAAATGCCCCGGGTTTGAGTGAAAAGAAGCTGGCTTAGAAAGGCTACCTGTTGCGCATGTTCGAAGCTACCCTGATACTTCTCCAAAAGATTCAGCACACTCATGGAGCGAGGATCTCTGTGCATGGTCAGACCGGCATCCAGCCAGCCTGTCTGCAAGAAACGATCGACCACTACCCCCTCCCGCAGGGCATGGGGAGAGACCTTGAGTTCTCCGGCTCCCAGAGCCTTCATGGTCTCCATCAGTACAATGGCGCCGGCCAGTATGGTCTCGTTGCGATCGGCGCTTACCCCCTTGGGTTTCTCACCCTTGAGGGCGAAAGCCTTGATGTAATCCACAAGCTTCTCCAGGCGCACAAGCGGTATGGTCCAGCCAGCTAATTCAGCATGGGGATTGCCGCTGGATACTCTGTCCAGTTTGGCCAGAGCCTGGATGGTTCCGGAGGTTCCCACCAGGGTATCGAAGCCTCCGGCTACACTAATACCACTGGCGGCCGGACGCAAAACTCCGCGCACCTCGTTATGAAGGTCTTGCACGGTTTGAGGGGTCACCTCGCCTTTTTTGAAAAACCGCTGAGTAAGGCGAGCCGCACCCAGTTTGTAAGACTCCGCAAAATAAATCCGTTTCTCGTCTCCCACTATAAGCTCGGTACTGCCGCCGCCGATATCCACGATACAAAAGCGACCCTTCATATGGGGCATGAACTGAGTGAGGAAGAAGAGGAAGCCCAGGTAAATCAGACGCGCTTCTTCCTTACCGGAAATCATGCGGGCATCCATCTTCAGCTCTGCCCGAATACGGCGGAGGCATTCCTCGCCGTTCTTCGACTCCCGCACCGCCGAAGTAGCAACAGCCATGGTGTAGGATGCACCATGTTCACGAGCATTCTTGAGCATATCCCGCAGTATGCGCAGAGCCGACCGCAGGGCCTGCTCATCAATATAATGAGCACTGAGGGAACGGCGGAAAAACGGTACGGCCTCCTTGACCTTAGCCAGTACCTCAAAATGGTCTTTTTCGGGGGATGCCTGACAGACAATCATATGGAAGGAGTTGGTGCCCATGTCCACCACGGCCACCACCGGGCCGCCCTTCACCTTTACCCAGGAACCCTTCCTTTCGGAGGGCAGGCTAACCGGTCCCGATGAAGAGGCGCCTTTAGGGCTCTTGGCTTTATCGGCGTTAGACTTGAGACTCATTAAAGCAGGTTCTTCCACAGGATCTTGGACGGGATCTTACATTAGGTTTACCGACCTAATATTTATACACGCTCTCAGCAAGCTCGGCCATTAGTTTTTTTGCGCACAAGTTGGCGCTATTGACACAGTCCGGAATGCCGACGCCCCGGTAGGAGGCACCGGTCAAATAGAGTCCGGGCTGGTCGGCAACGGTTTCCTCAATCTCAGCCACCAGAGCCTCATGACCCAGGTTGTACTGAGGCATGGAAGCAGGCCAACGGTGCACCCGGCGATAATGGGCCGGCTTGGTGGGCGCCAGCAAGCGATTTAAGTCCTCCTCGGCCAGCCGGAGCAGGACATCGTCAGCCAGTGCCAGTGTTTCTTCCTCCCCCACGCCGCCAAGGAAGGCTCGCACGATGATCTCCTTGTCAGGGGCACGCAGAGGATATTTGTTGCTGGCAAAACTAAAAGCAATCAAAGTCAAATTGGAAGCTTTTCTCTCCTTCAAAGGAATCACTGCCCCGAAGGTGCGACCAAATCGCTTCTCAAGAGAAGCCAGCGCTTCCTTTTCAAAAACGAAGTTAACCACCACAGAAGAGGCCGACTGAATCTTAGCCAGTTGAGAGGAAAGAGTAGGATTGACCTCAGACAACATAGTAGAGGCACTGGCAGCCGGACAAGCCAGCACCAGCATGTCGTAGCAGGCGTCATCGGCCTCGCTTTTCAAAAGGTAACCGGCGCCTTTTCTCTCAATCCGACGAACGGCACAACCGCGGCGCAACTCCACATCCGGCAGATTAGCAAGCAGAGCCTCCACAAGCGTGCCGATGCCACCGTCGAAACTGGCAAAGAGTCCATATCGAGCACCGGAAGACTTTTCGCGGTTCTTCATCAAGGCCCGGATGACGCTGCCTTTAGTTTGCTCCATCTCCAGAAAGCGCGCCGCCACGCTCTGCGCGCTCAACTTCTCAGCATCCCCTACATAGATACCGGCCACCATAGGTTGAGCCAGTTTATCCAGCACCTCGGCTCCGAAGCGTCGGCGCACAAAGTTAGCCAGGCTTTCATCGGCACCGGATGGAGTTTCTACCTTACGCTGCGGTATCACAAGCTCCATGAGAGCCCGCATTTTTCCTGCCGGGCTGAGGATACCACTTGCAGCAAAGGGCAGAAGTTTGGAGGGAGCCAACATAACAAAGCCGTCCGGCACCGAGTGCATACGTCCGCCGCTATAGACCAGCGCACCACCAGCGCCCTCGCTCTGCACCTTCACAATCCGATCACTGAGGTTCAATTCTTTAGCCAGATCCAGTAGAAAGGGCTTATTGGTTATGAAAGAATCAGGCCCGCTTTCAATCAAGCAATCCTGCCACTTGAGGGTTTCGATGACTCCGCCCAGGCGCGGTGAAGCCTCATAGAGAGTAATTTTCAGCTTTTCAGATTGAGGGCCGGCTTGCTGCCGCAAACGATAGGCCGTCACCAAGCCGGAGATGCCACCACCGATAATGGCGACACGGCGAGGCTCAAGTTTCTCTTCCTTACCGACTTCCACCATCAGCTACCGCTTCATTCCAATTGTGCGGCTCTCTAAACGCAGAGCCTGAGACCTTTCCTTAACAGTATCTACCAGAAAGCGCACATTCTCCTGACTGGTGTTTTGCAGGATACCGTGCCCCAGATTGAAAATGTGTCCCGGTCTGGCACCGGTCTGCTGCAAAATAAGATCGACCTGGTCGGCTATTTCTTCACGCCCGGCCAGTAGACCACAGGGGTCAAGATTTCCCATCACGGCGCGGTCCTGACCGATAGCGCTCCAGGCCGCAGCCATATCGCTGCGCCAATCCACTCCAAGAGCAGTGGAGCCGGCCTCGCTCATGAGATCGAGCATGCCACCACAGGAGGTACCGAAGTAAATCGTCGGTCCGGAAAGTGCCTTTATAATTCGTCGGCTGTGCGGCAAAACATGGCGCGCAAAATCGTGCCGGCCCAAAGCCCCCACCCAACTGTCGAACAACATCAAGCAATGGGCGCCGGCCTGTTTCTGCCCCTGTAGATAGGCAATGGTCATGGTGGTTAAAAGAGCCATCAATTTCTCAAATGCCTCAGGCTGGCAATACATAAAAGCCTTGGTCTTATCAAAATGTCTGGACGAGCCGCCCTCAATCAAATATGAGGCCAGAGTAAAGGGAGCTCCGGCAAAACCAATTAGAGGCACCGTCGGTCTCTCCGCAATAAAATTACGAACCGACTGAAAGACATAGCCAAGCCCTTCCTCTACATCAAACTCTTGCAATCGTTCTACGTCACCTACCGACCGGACCGGGTTATCAAGGACAGGCCCATCACCTCTGGCAAAACGCAGTCCGCTTCCCATGCACTCCAGAGGTAAAAGTATGTCGGCGAAAATGATACCGGCGTCAACGCCAAGTTCATCAACAGCCTGCACAGTCACCTGGGCCGCCAACTGGCTATTATGGCAAAGGCTTAAGAAATCAACCTTCTCCCGCACCTTTCGATAAGATTCTTGATAGCGGCCGGCCTGCCTCATCAGCCACACGGGAGTCCGCTCAGTCGCTTCGAGGCGCAATGCTCTCAGAAAGAGACTGTCCTC
This sequence comes from Candidatus Melainabacteria bacterium, assembly GCA_016212515.1. Classification (GTDB taxonomy): domain Bacteria; phylum Cyanobacteriota; class Vampirovibrionia; order Obscuribacterales; family Obscuribacteraceae; genus Obscuribacter. Next base: position 2,020 of record JACRFZ010000044.1, on the reverse strand, counting down.
ACAACCCTGTTCACTGCCGCTTGTTTGATCTGAATTCACGGAAATAACCTTAAAACTTTCGCAATGCCTGCCGGGCCCTTTAGACTTTCTCACCCTAAGGCTTAAACTACTAAATCGAGGTCTCTACAGGCAGGCAAACTCTAACAAAATTCAGCGCATCATGCCAGTCTAATTCGCACCTCAAGCGAACCTGAATCCACAAATAAACCGGTATCAACAGGGAGCCCACCATGACGGAAACTCTAAGTAAGAATTGCTACCCAGTGGTCATTGCCGGAGCAGGACCGGCCGGGGTGAGCGTAGCCTTAGGTCTCTTGGAAGCGCGTATCGAAGTATTACTGATTGATGCGGCACCGGACATGGGCGGTCAGCTTCCCAGCATTCCCTCACCCATAACCAACTTTGCCGGCGGTTATAAGGCAACGGGAAAAACAGCCGGTATCGATATGAAAGATGCCATTCTGGCTGCGGCGGAAAATGCCCAAGAGGAGGGGGTGAGCCTTACCTATCTGCCCAATTACCAGGTAGCAACCTTCGATGCCCGGACGAACGAACTGCAATTGAAATCGACCGTAAAGGCAGAGGCCTTGACCGTCCGCGGCGACAGAGTGGTCTTTTGTACCGGTTATAGAGAGCGGCGGCTGCATTTGCCCGGACAAGAGCAGTGTGAACAAGCAGTTTTTTATCACGGTCAGGGCGAAGACGGCGACACGGTCGTGGTAATTGGCGGCGGCGACAGCGCACTGCTCAAACTACTGGCGGTGGCACCGCAAATGAAGAATGTGATCCTCATCCATCGGAACAAACACTTCAAGGCCAGACCGGATGTGATAGCAAGAGTTTCCAGTTTGCCCAATTTGGAAGTTTTCTTGGGAAGTCAGGTTGTGGCTCTTGCCAGGAACGCCCAAACCGGCAAAATTACGGTCACCATCGAGACCATGGACGGCGCTAGCAGGCAGACTCGCCCCGCCGACTGGCTGGCCGTAAAAGTAGGCTACCTGCCGAACACGGAATTTTTAGCCGACAGCCTTTTATTGGAAAATGGGCATGTAATAGTGGACTCCAGCCTGCGCGCCTATGACAAAGAGGAGCGGATGCTGACGAATGTTTTCGCCGGTGGTGACATCGTCAGTGGCAGCTTTCCCCGTATCGCTACCGCTTGCGGGCATGGCATGAGTATTGCCGCCGAGATTATCAAAGCGTCTTTCGAAAACGGCTCACTGCCTGATCAAAAATAGTTTATCGAGCACTTGCGCCACCAACTGGTCCGGAGTGGAAGCACCGGCCGTAAGACCAATCGTCACCTCACCGTCCGGCAAGAAATTGACTTTGCTCTCACAAACGTCGCCATCCAGCGGTTTGAAACGAATTTGATTACCAGGGCCTATGCAGTCGGGGCCGTCGATATGGTAGGAGGGCAAATTACTCTTCTCGGCTATTTCTTGCAAATGACCGGTGTTGGAAGAATTGAAGCCGCCAATCACAAGCATCAGATCCAGTTTCTCATCCACCAGTTTGAGCATGGCATCCTGCCGTTCCTGCGTGGCATCGCAGATGGTATCACCGGGACTGATGAAATGTTTATCGAGGGAAAGGGGACCGTATTTCTGCAACATGGTCTTCTCAAAAAGCTTGCCTATTTGTTCGGTCTCGCCTTTCAGCATAGTAGTTTGATTAGCTATGCCGATAGACTGCAAGTGCACATCAGGGTCAAAGCCAGGTGATACGGCATCCTGGAAGCGTTTCATAAAGGCTTCCCGATCGCCGCCGGCCCCATCAATTCCGGAAAGAATATAGGAAGCTACCAGACCGGCTTCCTCAATGTTGCGAACTATCAAGTAACAATGAGCGCGGGAAGCGGTGGCCACGGTTTCTTCATGGTTCGGTTTACCGTGAATAATGGCTGTATATCCATGGTCGAAGCCGCCGGCATATTTGACGACTCGATTCCAAACCCTTGACACCCACGGGCAAGTGGTATCGACAATTTCACAATTGCGACCTTCTATTATTCTCATTT
>JACRFZ010000043.1 GCA_016212515.1 Candidatus Melainabacteria bacterium | reverse complement strand
TACCGATTTCATTGACGGCGACGCTGATCCCTCGGCAGAGTACAACTTAAATGACTTCACCCGCCTGCAACTCTACCGAATCGTGCAAGAATCCCTCAATAATGTACAAAAGCACTCCCAGGCCAGTGAGGTGAAAGTCTTAATTAAGCAAGAGGATGGACTGCAAATTGATATCATCGACAACGGTAAGGGGATAGACTTGGACCAGGTGCGCCTTACAAACAAGACATCCCATGGTCTGGTCAATATTCGCCAGCGTGCACAACTCATAGGCGCCCAGGTAGACTGGAAGAAGCCGCTAGAATATCCAACAGGCACACAGGTAATAATCAGAATGCCCCTCTCAAATTAGAGTCAACTACTGGCCGAAAAGCCGAGAACCCCAAGGAAAGTAAAGGTCTTAAAAAAATGAGTATCCTTATCGTCGATGATGAAGAAAGAGACAGAACCTGGCTCAAGAATCTAATCACCAACAATCTTTCCGGCGAATTGCCCCTGACCGAGGGACAAGATGGTTTGCAGGCAGTGGAACTGGCCGCCAAACACAAGCCCAAGCTGGTCTTTCTCGACATCAAGATGCCTAACCTTTCCGGCATCAAGGCTGCCGAACAGATTCTCAAGCAATTACCCGAAACCGGAGTAATCATGCTCTCCAATTTTTCCGATGAAGTCTATGTGCGGCAACTCTGGAAAGTAGTGCCACCCAACGGCGCTTTCGGTTACGTCTTAAAGAGCGCCTCCGACGAACAGGTTGTGGAAGCAGCCCGGGCAGTGCTGTCCGGTGATTGCTGGATCCATCCCGGTATCGCCCGGGTCATTCAGCGCACCCAGAACCGCGCCACATCTTTGACGGCCGCCGAATACGAGGCCCTGGTCTGCATAGCCCTGGGCATGACTGACCATGCCATTGCCAAAAAGCTCTATCTGACTGAAAAAGCCGTGCAATCAAGACTGAAGTCGCTCTATGCCAAACTGGGCATACCGGGTCGCAGCGAAGCCCATGATACCGAATTCAATCAGCGCTGCCGCGCCGTCTATGTTTCCAATCGACGCGGTCTGATCAACCAATCGGAACTGGATGAATGGGAAGCCAAGCTGCAAGACTCGAAAGCAGACGCCAAATAAAGAGGACACACAAAAGTGAGAGCCCGGGCTGACAAACAATTAGCGACCCAAGCGGGGATGGGGGCACTGCCTCAGACCCGCGCGGGACAACGGGCGGTTTCCGGACGGTCCTTGCTCTGCCTCAGTTTGAGCTTCGGTCTTTCCATGCTAATGGTCATCGCCGGCGACGTCGGACAGTGTGCACCGCTTCTGGCCTCTGCCCCCGATCAGGGACAGGCCCCCGGCAAAGGCGGCCTGGAGAGACGCGACCTGACGCCCTACTCTCAGGCGGAAGCCGGTGTCAAACTACTCATGGGTATATTCAGCCGCCTGGGTAATGAACCGCAACTGGCGCTCAAAAACGAAATGCAAAATCGCAAGGCCGACCTCAGGCAAGAGCCTGTACCGGCAAGCTTACTGGCCGGTGCAGGCAATATCTCTGACGTATCACAGGGTCAGCTATCTAAAAACTATACTGATCCGGCTCTGGCCATCAGACCCCAGCAAACATCCGTGCGGCGATTGACCGTCGGACGAGCGGTAATCAATAAAGTAGTGCCGATAGACGGCATGACTCTAGCCATGGCCCCCCGGGGTAGTGCCAATGCACCGGCTCCGGCCATGCAAGCCCTGCCTTCCGGATTAGGCGGCTCTTTTGCCGGTGACAGCCCGGCTCCGGCGGCACCACCAGCTAGTTTCCAGAATCAGGATCAGGGGCTGGCAGCCTCCACCAGAAATGTTCGCGCCTCCCTGCAAAGCGCCATGCCCAGAGCGGAAGGACAACGTTCTTTCCAACAGGCCGGGGGCTCCTCAAACACTAGCGATGCCCTGCAGGAGAAAGTGGCCAATAACAAACTCCTCGATCTGAAAAACCAGCTTAATCAAGGTGCCGGCCTTTCCAAGCCGGTAAATTCGATTCCCTATCTGGCCGGCAATGTGCACAGCACCATGAGCCCCATGCAGGATAAGAGCAGGCTGCGGGAATTCAACAGCGAAAGCAAGCGCACCGCCTATGGTGGCGCCGCCGAAGGTACCAGCCGCGTCATGCTACAGAGCGGCAGGCGACTTGAAGATAACTATAGCCAGTCCGGCTACAATCAAGGGCGAATCGTGCAGACTCCGGCGGCAGAACCATCAGTCAACGGCATTATCAGGCCGGCCGAACAACCTGGTCTGTTCAAATATGTTAGAGAGCATCTGCACGAGCTTCCCAAAGACGCTCCCCGGGAAATAGCCAGTCGAGAAAATCGCCTTGATACAAAAGACGGCTTCAGGGAATCGGAGCGAGATGAGCTGAAGTCGGTCGGGCAGGAAGAAATGAGCTACGGGGCTCAAGCTGAAACCGCCAGGGGCAAAGCTGTCAGCACCAAGCCGGTGCCGCGGCGTAAAGCCATAGCCGCCGGTGAAATCAGCCAGAAGGAAAGCACCGCCGATAGTGAGTGGAAGCCGGAAGTAGCCGGCAAAAAAGCCAAAGCGGAAAGACAAGAGCGATTCAACCAGGCCTCACCGGTACCCCTGGTGGCCTACTTGCCGCCCAGTACTTTGCGCGGCATCAGCGGCTTACCGCTGGGCTCTTCCGAGAAAGATACGCTCGCGTATCTCAAGAGTCGCGGCAAATTCAAGACAGCGGAAAGCCATGGCTGGCGGGTTTACTCCCTCAATAGCGTTCAGGGTAATGTGGCTCTGCAAGCCTATATTCGCGGCGGCAAACTGGAGGCCCTGAGAGTCTATAATGCCGACTACCTGCCGGCCAGCCTGGGTGTCTCCATCGAAAGCGATCTAAGCACCATGAAGAGCAAATTCGGCGAACCCTCTTTTGTCCTGGATGAACCGACAGCCAATAACACCCTCCACGGCAAGGCAAATAAGGGTGCCGCCCCGGCCGCTAAAAACTATGTTTACCCCCTCAGCCAGGTCGGCTTCCAACTGGCAAGACCGGCAACCGGCGCCAGCCCGCAGGTGATGAGCGTACTCTTTTTCCGCTACCTGTAAGAGCCTTCCTTAAATTCCGTCTTCTTCGTATTTCGCCCACCTGACAACCATCGGCTTTGGTGTTACGCTCCCTCGAGAAATGGCGTAAATACCCCCGTAGATAATTTAACTCAGGCACAGGTGTTGTTGATGACGCAAATCGAACAGTGGGCAACCGGCGATGGGAAACAAGACAAGATACTGGCATTTCAGGGCGCAGAGAATCACGGATTATGGATGAAAGACCTGGCTAATCTGCAGGTCAATACGCAAAGATTAGAACCGCAATTCAAACGCCCTCAGGATAACCTGGTTCTGGTGCAGAACACAGCCGATGAACCGGAAGAAGAGGCGGAAGCCCATGCACCGGATAGCATGCTTGGTCTCTTGCGTGCGGAAGATCCGGCCAATCTCGGCAAAGGTCTTAGATCAATGCAAGGACTGGCAGAGGAATTCGCCACTGCCAAGGATAAACCGAAGGCTCTCAACCAGCTCAGGGAAGGCTTCGAAGGGGCCGTTAAGCAAACCGATCAAGATTTCGAAGCCGTCAAAGCCAACTTCGAAGCCGAAAGAATAAAGCTGAAACCGGAAATGGAACCCCGCCTCAAGGCCATGGAAAAGGCCGGCAAGGAGATGGGCGAGGCCATGGGCAAACTGCCCAAGGAAGAGCAAGAGCGCATGAAGTGGGTAATGGCCGGCTACAAAAACGGTTCCAATTCACCGGAATTCGACCAGGCAATTGCCAGAGAAATAGGCAAACATCCGGGACTTCTGCCGGCCCTGGAAGCCGGCTTAAAAGCGAGCAATGACCTGGCTCCTTATCTGGAAAAAGCCCAGACCCTCAAACAGGGCATGGAAACTGCCATGGCTGAAAGAATTGCCGGGCGACAGGCTTACAGTGAAGTATTGAAAGAAGGCGGCGACGATAAAAGGGCACAGCGCATGGAATTGGAAGCGCGGGCCATTATGATGGGTATTCCCCTGGAAAATATCGACGCTATCGAGAAACGGCAGCAAGGAAAATAGTGTAGACTCAAATCTTGAGCATTAGCTGGGGAACCCCAAGAGTGTCCCAGTGTCAAGGTAACGGAGTTTATGCAAGCAATTTTCAGTGATATCGAGAAGCTAAGGAAACTACCCAAAGCGGAGTTGCACCTGCACATCGAGGGCACCTTCGAACCGGAGCTAATCTTTGAACTGGCGGAAAAGAACCGGGTCGCCCTCAACTACAAAAGTGTGGAAGAGCTAAGGCAGGCCTACCAGTTCAGCGATCTGCAATCCTTCTTGAATATCTACTATGCCGGCATGTCCGTGCTCAAAGATGAGCACGACTTCGAAAAGTTGGCCGAAAGTTATTTTGAAAGAGCGGCGGCCGACGGCGTCGTTCATGCCGAACTCTTTTTCGATCCCCAGGCCCATACCGGTCGAGGCATCAAATTCGATACCGTCATAAACGGTCTGCACCGCGCCTGCAAAAATTCCGCAGCCAAATTTGGTTTGACCAGTTCACTGATTCTCTGCTTCTTGCGAGACCTCGACAGCGATAGTGCCATGGCCACGCTGGAGGAAGCGCTCAAGCAGAAAGAAAAGTTTATCGCCGTCGGTCTCGATTCGGCGGAAGTCGGTAATCCCCCGGGCAAATTCGAGAAAGTCTTTGCCCGAGCCAGGGCCGAAGGTCTTCTGACAGTGGCCCACGCCGGCGAAGAAGGGCCACCGCCCTATGTCTGGGAAGCCCTCGACTTGCTGAAAGTGAGCCGTATCGACCACGGCGTCAGAAGCCTGGAGGACGAGGTCTTGACCGCTAGGCTGAAGGCTGAAGAAATCCCGCTTACGGTCTGCCCCCTTTCCAACGTAAAACTAAAGGTATTCAAAGATCTAAAAGAGCACAATCTCAAGAAAATGCTCAACCTCGGACTGAAAGCCACAATCAACTCCGATGACCCGGCTTACTTCGGCGGCTATGTGTTGGAAAACTACAACCAGTGCCGACTGGCCCTTTCACTGAGTGACGAAGAACTCATTCAACTGGCGAAAAACTCCATCACCGCCTCCTTCCTTCCTGAAAATGAAAAGCGGAAACACCTCCAGGCTATAGAAAGTCAATTCAATCTGACAACCTGACAAGCAAGATTGAGAGCCCGGAGCAGTTGATCGGTTAAAATAAGCTTGGCAAATTCAAACGCCGCTTCTTTCCTGCTCAGGCCAAGCATCCGGCCTGCTGCAATAAATAAGGCTGAAGAACCTTGGAGCCATACCTACCACTTTACTTGCGACATCGCCCCCAGACCCTCACGCAACTGGTGGGTCAGCGCTCCGTAGTCAAGACATTAACCAATGCCATCGACAACGATCGCATTGCTCATGCTTATTTATTTACAGGTCCACGGGGCACCGGCAAAACCTCCAGCGCCCGCATCCTGGCCAAGTCTCTCAACTGCGAAAAGGGCCCCACGGCCGAGCCCTGCATGGTCTGCCCCATGTGCGTGGAAATCAAGCAAGGCATATCGCCGGCGGTACTGGAAATCGACGCCGCCTCCAATAATTCCGTAGACGACGCCCGTGTACTCATCGAAAGAGCACCGCTTGTGGCCCAGGGCGGGCGCTTTAAGCTCTACATAATAGACGAATGCCACATGCTCACCAAGGAAGCCTTCAATGCTCTCCTTAAGACCATTGAAGAGCCGCCGCCCAAGGTAATTTTTGTACTGGCCACCACGGAAGAACATAAAGTTCCACCGACAATCATCAGCCGCTGCCAGCGCCTCATGTTCAGACTGGTCAATCATGAAGATCTCACCAAACATCTGCGCAATGTGGCCGACCAGGAAGATATTCATATCGAAGACAGCGCCCTGGAGCTGATAGCCCGCCGCTCCGGCGGCGGACTGAGAGACGCCATGGGGCTTTTAGACCAGGCCTCCCTCCTTGCCACCAAAGAAAAACCAGTGGCCGTGGCCGACCTGCTTACCCTTCTGGGGGCCATCGACGAAGATGTGCTTCTCGATATCAGCAAAGGCATGCGAGATCGTGACGGAGAGCAGGTTCTTACCGCCGTGCACGGACTATTGAGCCAGGGGCGTGAACCATCCCTGGTGGCACTGGAATTGAGCAAGCACTTTCTCAACATGACCAAAGCTCTGCATCTGGGCAAGAAAAAAGGCAGTGGCGGCGATTCACCGCTGGCGCAGGTCATCTCCGGTTCCGCCGGTTATATAGAAGCCATTACCGACCTGGCTCCCGCCTTCGAAGGCTACGAGCTGACCCAGATGGTAGAACACCTGGATAGACTGGAACAGACCTTGCGCCGCTCCACCCAACCCGCCCTCTCGCTGGAAGTAGGTCTGCTCTCCCTTTGCTACAGACAGGAAATCAATCTGATTAAGGATCTGGTCCAACGCATTGAGCAACTGGAAGCACTGATGACCGACGGAGGCGGCGTCATCACGCCGTCGCACCGCAGCAACGCTGCTGCCCCTGGTCCGAGCACACCGGCGCCGCGAGTGCAGGCACCACCGGCGCCATCAATGGCCCACAGCGCACCGGCACCCGCTCCAGCTCCCGCTCCAGCGCCGGCCCCAACTCCAACACCCGCCCCAGCACCGGCCCCCACCCCGACCCCGGCTCCCACTCCCACTCCCGCACCGGCACCAGCTCCAACACCCGCACCGGCACCAAGACCGGCGGAACAGCGCGGCGGTGGCGATGAAGAAGGGGCTTCCATGGAAGAGGTGGATGAATTCTGGTCCAACCTCCTGGAAGAGCTGCAAAGCAAATCTATTCCAACCTACAGCCTTGTTTCTCAGTTCGGCTTCCCCCTTGCCCTGCGAGGAGATGAGCTGGTGATAGGCGTCATGAAAGAGCACTTCCAGAAAACACTGGAAAATAAAGCCGACCACATCAAGACTGCCGCCAAACGTTTGCTTGGCAAAGAACTTTTCATCAAGGTGAAAGTGCAAACCCCCGATCCGGGTCGCGCCCCGCAATCCCACTCCGGCCAAAATCATGGTCAGCCGGCCGAGCGTGCCGGGCAAAGTCAGCGCGATGCGGCTCCCAGTCAGAGCCCTCCCCAGGAAGACGATAGCGAACCTGAGCCGGCGCCTCGTTCTTCCTATCAGTCCGAAAGAGCCGATCAATCCACCCAGGCGGCGCCGCCGCCGCCAAAGCCGGTGAAAGAAGAGGTGGCACTCTTATCAACGGAAGAACCGCGCAGAAAGTCTAACAATGTGCCGCCGCCGGAAAGCGGCGAACAACTAATGGTCAAGGAAGCCTACAAGTTATTTGAAGGACCGGGCTCAAGGCAGATTGGCTAGCCTCCGGAGCGCCGGCAATTTGAAATCAAGCCGTACAGGCTAAAGATAAACTCCGGCGGGCACTTGCCCGGCAACCTGAATTTGTGGTACATTTTATATCAAACGTTCGATATACAAAACAGAGACGAAAACCATGCCGAAAATTGTCGACCGAGAGGAATATCGCCGCACCCTGCTGCTGAAAAGCTTCGAAGTCTTCGCGAAAAAAGGTTATGCCGCCTTATCCATGCGCGAACTGGCGAAAGAACTCTCCGTTTCCACAGGCACGCTCTACCACTATTTCCCCAGCAAACAAGAGCTTTTCGAAGCCCTGGTCAGTCATTACAGCATGCTGGAAGCAGAGAAAATCACGCCGTTGGTGGCGCAGAATCTCAGCCTGGCTGAGAAAGTGAAGCTGATCTTTGCCTTCATTGAAGAATACGAAACCGCCTTCAGACACTGGACGGCCATCCTCTTCGACTTAGAGAGAGCCGGGCTGAAAGAAATAATCGAAGGCTCCGCCTGGCGCCGTTCCAACGAGCTATACAGCCAACACCTGAAGCAAATTCTGGCTACCGATGACGATGACATTATCAACTTCGTCATGATCTACATATGCGGTCTGGTTGTGCACCGCATCGAACGAGGCGACGAAATCTCCCTGGTAGAGCAGGAGAAACTGCTCCTCCAGTTCCTGCAAGCAAGGATCAAATAGAACATGCCTAATATTTCAAAACTGCCCGGGGGGGGACCGATCCTCTACCTCTGCCTGGCGACCCTCACCACGGTCGGGGCGGCCCTTCTGTCAGGCAGCAGTTTCTGCCCGGGCTCAGCCTGGTTTCCCGGCAAAGTCAACGCCGACAACCCTGCTTCAGACAAAATTGTCCTTGAAAAATCGCCGCCCCAAATAGCAAAAATCACTGCCCTGGGGCGCCTGGAACCGGAAGGAGAAGTGCTGGTAGTGGCTCCGGCAGCAGGCGAGCGCCAGGAGGTGATCGAAACTATCTTTGTGCACGCCGGCGATGAAATAAAGGACGGACAACTGATCGCCCGCATGCAAAGCCACAAGCGCAAGACATTGCTTCTGGCGGAGGCGGAAAAACGCGTCCTGGTAGCCCGGGCCAAACTAGCTCAAACGAGAGCGGGAGCCAAACGAGGTGAAGTGCTGGCCCAGGAAGCCGCTCTTAAAAGGGCAGAAGAAGAGCGCCAGGGCAAGCTGAAAGAGCTGGAAAAACAGCTTGAGGAATTGACTGCGGAAGTGAACTTCGCCCGCATCGACTTTGATCGCTACAAAGGCCTTCTTGAAAATGGCGCCGTCTCAGTGGCCGAACTTGATCAGCGGCGCCTGGCTCTGGAGCGGAGCACAGCCCGACTGAAACTAGCACAAGAGGCCGGTCGCACCACGGCTGACACCCTGGCCAGCCAGATCGAAGTAGCTCGCCAGCTTCTCGAGAAAGTGAAAGAAGTAAGAGTGGTAGACGTAGAAGTACAAATGAGCGAACTGAAAGCCAGTCAAGCAGCTCTTGCGCGGGTAGTCGCCGAACTAAAGGAAACAGAAGTGAGAGCGCCCCGGGACGGCCAGGTGCTGAAAGTGCTCTCGAAGGCGGGTGAAACGCCAGGCGACAGAGGGCTTATCGAAATGGGCAACACCGGCGCCATGATGGCCGTAGCTGAGGTCTACCAGAGCGATCTGGCCGCCGTAAATCTAGGAGATCAGGCCCTTGTAAGAGCAGAAACTATTGCGGCCCCGATACCGGCAGTGGTGCAACATATTGGCTACAAAGTTCTCAGGCAAAGCGTATATGCAGCCGAACCAGGCGCCAACTTCGACGCCCGAGTGGTAGAAGTGAAAGTACGGCTTAAAATCGACGAAGAAGCCGATAAGCCCATTCTGGAAAAGCTCAAGCATCTCACCAACTGCCAGGTTGAGGTGACGATTACGCCCAAGACAAGCGCCTGCCGGTGATCTAAAATGCACTTACCGCTTGCCTGGCTACAACTTATCAAAAACAAAAGTCGGTTCCTCGTGGCCGTCTGCGGCATCGCCTTTGCTTGCATTTTGATATTTGTGGAAATGGGTTTCGAACAATCGCTCTACATTGGCTGCACCAAGCCTCACAAAGCCATGGAAGGAGACCTCTTCCTGGTCAGTCCGAGCTACCAGACTTTCTACGGCATCAAAAGCTTTTCCCGGCGGAAACTGTACCAGGCCCTGGCCGTGCCCGGAGTAGAAACAATCAACAGCGTGCGCATCGGCAAAGGCACCATGAAGAATCCGGAGAACAAGCTCTTCCGCGACATACTGATATTCGGCATCAATCCCGATTATCCCGGACTCAAGTTGGACAGCCGCGCGGCCGACCTGGCCTCCCTCAAGCAAATCGGCAATGTACTCTTCGATAGAGCTTCCAGACCGGAGTTCGGACCCATCGAGATGGTGCTCAAAAGTAAGCAGCACTGCACCATCGAGGTAAACAAGCAGACGCTCAAAAGCACCGGACTTTTCACAATGGGTGCCTCCTTTGCCGCCGACGGCAATCTGCTTACCTCAGACATGACCATTTTGAAACTGGAGCCGAAACGAAGCCCCGATGAAATTGAAGTGGGCTTGATCAAGTCCGGCTCTGCCACTGCCGCTGATACCGACAAACTGGAAAAACTCAGACAGCAAGTGCAGTCATATCTGGGTAGTTCGGTGCAAGTACTGAATGGACCAACTTTCGCCGAGCGCGAAAAGACCTACTGGGCCGGCAGCACCGGCGTGGGTTTTATATTCGGATTGGGTGTGTTGGTAGGTTTCATCGTCGGTGTGGTGATCGTCTACCAGGTGCTTTCATCGGATGTGGTAGATCACCTGCCGGAATACGCCACACTGAAAGCCATGGGCTATAGCGACCGTTATCTCTTCGGTATCATCATGCAAGAAGCTCTGATCTTGTCCATAGCGGGCTTCCTTCCGGGGGTTCTTGCGTCGGCCGGCATTTACGAAATTGCTCACGCCGCCACGCTATATCCTCTCAGCATGACCCCGGACCGAATCGCCCTGGTCTTCGTTATGACTTTCCTGATGTGTGCAATTTCCGGATTCATAGCGGCACGCAAGTTGCACTCAGCCGATCCGGCCGAACTCTTCTAGAAAGCTCAGGAGGCAAGACTTATGCAGGCAGAGCGGGAAGAAGTCATCGCCGTCAAGGACCTCAACTTTTCCTTCCGGGAAAGTGGAGAAAAGAAGAGCGCTTCCCTCAAGCAAATTCTCTTCAACATCAACCTCCAGATCGGTGCCGGAGAGATAGTGATCATGCGCGGACCATCGGGCTCGGGCAAGACCACCCTACTCACCTTGATGGGAGCCCTGCGCACGGGAGCCACGGGCGAGCTGTATGTTCTTGGTGAAAATCTCATCGGGGCAAGCAAAGAAACGCAGGTGCAGGTACGCCGGCAAATCGGCTTTATCTTTCAGGCTCACAACCTGCTTTCTTACTTGACCGTGGCCCAGAATGTACAGATGGCGCTGCAGCTAGCGAGCCCTTCCCAAGCTGACCGGCAGGTCTGCCAGGAAATCGAGAAAGTCCTTAAAACAGTAGGTCTGTTTCACAAACTCAACACCTTCCCGGAAAATCTCTCCGGCGGACAAAAGCAAAGGGTAGCCGTGGCCAGAGCCCTGGTGCACAAACCCCGTCTAGTCCTGGCCGACGAGCCTACCGCCGCCCTCGATAAAAGCTCCGGCAAAGAAGTTGTGGACCTGATGAAGTCCCTGGCCAGAGAGCGCGGCACGGCAGTTGTTCTTGTCACTCATGACGACCGCATCCTGGACATAGCCGATCGGATCATCTATATGGAAGACGGAGCGGTGCAATAACCGGACCAGGAAGCTTAGGTCTCTCGATAATGTGCGAAAATTGCGGCTAGTCTGGAAACGGACTGCCGCAATGGGGAAAAGAGCAAAACCAATGAGGTCCAGGAATGCCAAGAGCCGTTCTTTCCACTTTCTTATGCCTGCTTCTTACTCTCATTCTGCCATTTGCCGCGCAAAGTAAAGAGTTGCCGCTTAAACCGATTACTATCGCCCAATTCGGCCATGTCTTCCTCTATATGCCGCTCTATGTGGCGCTGAGAAAAGGTTTCTTCAAGGAGGAGGGACTGGATGTGCGCCTGGTCAGCACCGGCGGTGACGAAAAGACTTTCACGGCAGTGGTAACGGGCAATGCTCAATTTGGTGTTTCCGATCCCACCTTCACAGCAATCGCCAGGGAGCGGGGACAGGGGGGCAAAGTAGTAGCGGGCATCGTGCGCGGGGTTCCATTTTGGGTGGTGGCTTTTGATCCCGCCATCAAAAACTTCGATAAGCCTGAAGCTTTCAAAGGCAAGCGAGTGGCAACCTACACGGCCCCTTCCACCAGCTACGCGGTGATGAAGAAGGTGCTGCAGAATAATGGTCACCCGGTGGACGCCAAAATAGTGCAGGGAGCCTTCGGCACCCTTCTGGCCATGCTGAAAGCCAGGCACGCGGATATGGCTCTCGATATCGAACCGATTGTCTCCATCGCCACCGCCGATGGTGCGCGTGTAGTTTACAGCCCAGCCGGCAAGTTAGGCGACTTTGCCTTTACCGGACTGACGGTTTCCGATGACTATCTCAAGAAAAATCCGGAAATTGTGCAAAAGGCAGTCAATGCCATTACCCGAGCCATGGCTTATATCCGCAAAGACTATGAAGGCACGGTAAAAATAGCCTGCGCCGACTTTCCCGAAGTCAAGGAACAGGTGGTGAGGGAAGCGCTCAAACGTTTGCTGAGCCAGGGAACTATCCCGAAAGACACCTTGTTGCCAGAAGCTGCCTGGCAAAATGCCGTCAATCTGCGCAGAGAAATCGGCGACTTGAAGAGCGCCGGCAGTTTCAAAGAAAACGTAGATATGAGCTTCGCCCGCAAGGCGCTATCTGGTACCGGCACAAAATGACCGCACTCTTAATCGAAGCACTGCAATTTGGTTTTGCCGATGCAGATAAAGTGGTGAACGACTTTCACCTGCAAGCGGAAAGCGGTGAAATCATCTGCCTGTTGGGTGCCAGCGGTTGCGGCAAGACCACGGTCTTGAATCTCATCGCCGGCTTACTAAAACCAAGCAGCGGCAAAATTCAATTGTCGACAAGAAAATCCGCAGTTGAAACCGGTATCGATGTAGGCTACATCTTCCAGACCGATGCCCTCTTTCCCTGGCGAACCGTAGAAGGAAATCTGCTTCTGGCAAGCGATTTAAACCCGGCCCTGAGCAAAGCGCAGGCATTGGAAAAAATGGCCATGTACCTGGATGTCTTTCATCTCGCCAAAAGCATTCTGAAAAAATTTCCCGCCCAGTTATCGGGCGGTATGCGGCAAAGAGTGAGCATTATTCAAACCTTGATGTTCGAGCCGGAGCTGATTTTGCTCGATGAACCTTTTTCGGCTCTCGATTACTACACAAAACTCAGCCTGGAGGAAGAATTCTGCCAGTTGGTTCGCAACCAGGGCAAGACCGCCATACTGGTCACCCACGACATTGAAGAAGCCGTAGCTATGGCTGATAGAGCCTATATCATGAACGGCGGCAAACTGCAAAGCGAGTTTATCATCAGAGCCCCGCAGCAGGAGGAATCGAGGACCACCGCCACAAACGAAGCACGCGGCAGCGCCATCTTTGCCGAGCACTATCGCCGAATCTGGAAGGAATTAAAACAAATTGTCGGCAGCAAAGATTGAGGAGCCCAGCCTGAAATATGAACACGGCCGGTCAAGACGAATGCGAACTAAACCTAAACAGCCCCTGGGTAAAGCTGCTTTACCCGCTACCGTTTTTGCTCTTCCTGCTGGTCTGGCACCTTTGCACAGGCAGTGACCCGCAAAAGCAATTTATTTTCTCCAGCCCGGAGAAAGTCTGGCAGGCGTTGCTTCGCCTCATAGAATCCGGTGAGCTCTGGACAAATAGCCTGGTGACCATCAGCGAAGCCCTGGCCGGCTTCCTGCTCGGCACCACGCTGGGAGCCTTATTGGGACTGGCACTCTGGTACTCCCGCCTGGTGGCACAAATTTCCCGCCCCTATATAACCGCACTTTCGGCCGTACCGATTTTTGCGCTTTCACCGATCATTATTTCCTGGTTCGGCATCGAAATAACTTCAAAAATCATGCTGGCCTTTCTCTCCACCGTCTGCATGGCCCTGGTGCAAAGTTACATGGGAGCGATGTCGGTGGAAAAGCGTTACCTGAGACTGATGCAGGTAGTGGGAGCCAAACGCAGCCAGATTTTTCGACTGGTGGTGGTGCCCTCCTCCTTGATCTGGGTCTTGAACGCCATGAAAATCAACATCGGCCTGGCCCTCATGGGGGCCTTCATCGGCGAATTCATCTCTTCCGAACAGGGACTGGGATGCATGATCGTCAAGGCTTCCGCTCTTTACGATATGGCCACGGTTTTTGTGGGGATCTTCGCCCTGATAGTGATTGCCCTCGTCTTCACCTTCATCATTGAAAAGCTGGAAAACCGCTTGATGGTATGGAAAAGACTCTAGGTTTCAGTCTCGCAAGACAAGAAAAGCAGCAGGTAGTTCGGCGGCGGCAAAATTCGCCAGCCAGGTGGAAAGCTCAGCCTCTTCCAGAAACCGCTCCACAAGTTGCTCGACCTGAGCAGCAGGCGGTCCCTGGCGGCAGTAATCCATAAGAACGGCAAGGGACTGCCCGTCACCATGGGCCAGGCCCTCCACCGAGCCATCCGGTAAATTGCGCACAAAGCCGGTAAGACCTAGGTTCTGGGCGGTATAGCGTGTGCTCTGCCGGTAAAAGACTCCCTGAACTCGCCCGGTTACTTTGAAATAGACAGTCTTTTTCTCCATAATTACTTCCCTTGCCCACCCCTGTCGGTAACCGGAGCGATCGTCCGTGAATTAAAGGGGCAAGTCTGAATTTCCTAAAACACTCAGACTTTAATAAAATCAATATAGAAAGATGGCCAAGCGGCTACAATGGAGGAACCAATTGCCTGGCACCATCACTGTGAGTTTAGCAAAGGTGGTTCCTCAGGCAAAGGTTCGCCGGTTGACCGGTTAACCGATTAACCGATTAACCAATTAAGTTGATTAGTATTAGGGCACGGGTCAGGCTGGAAAAAGCTGACAGGCTGAGGAAGTCAAGACACTACATGGCGCCAGAAGAAGACAAGCGACAGGAAGAAGTGGAACTTAGCCTGGAAGTCGTAGATGCGGCCATCAAGGCAGTCAAGGGTGATGATTTGGACATCAACCCTTTCACCCTGGCCAGACACCTGGGCTTGGCCCCGGAGTTGCTCTTTGAAAGCCGTGAATTGATGGGCAGAATTATTGAAGCGCGCCGCAAAACCCAGGGTGACAGCGCTACTTTCTCCATGGATAGCGAACTGCTTTTGAAAGTAAGAGGACTGGAAGAGGAGCTTGCCAAGCTGGCGGAAGTCAACCAGGAACTTTACGACAGGGGTATGGCCATAGAAGAACAACTGCTGGCCGCAGAAGCCAAGGTTACCGACTTAGAACAGGAAGCCGAGACTCTGGCCATGCAACTGCAAAACTCCTGGCACCTGGGCTACAACAAGGGTCTGGCGGACGGACAGCAGAAAGCCGGCAAGGAAGAAGCAGTCCCGGCCGCCAGTCAGGAAAACACCGGCGATAATCCTGCCGTCGGTCATACAACAGTTGAACATGAAGTAGTGGAAGCGGAAGTGCCGGCCAGCGCCCCCCAGAGAGATACCCAGAGAGATCCCCAGAGAGATCCCCAGAGAGATACCTTGCCACCCCCGCAAAATGCGCCGACTGCGGAAGCAGCGCCCCCCGAGAAGGAAGCGGAAGTGAAGGGGGCTGCCGACAGCGGCAACGGCTCCAGGCAGAGTGAAGAGGAGAACATTACCGATACCGGTGAATTTTCATCGCCGGAGCCTTCTTACAACGAAAAAGTCTTCAACGCCGCCCACAACTCTTTTGTGCCGACCGAGGGCAAAGATAATTACGGCAATTTTTCCTGGCGGGAAATTGAAACCGTCTATCAGTACAGTGCCGTAGCCGGCCGCCCCAACATCAACCTCTACTTCGAACCATTTGTGCAGGCACCGGTGATGCCCGAGGCGGACGAAGAAGATGCGGTGGTGATAGCCGATCGAAAACAGCTCCAGACCGGCAGCATGCCGTCCATCAAGCAGGAAAAACCGGTCCAAGCCGAAACACCAGATAGGCCCAATCAGAACGAAACACAACCCATACCAGGCGCCGCAGCTTTCTTCCAGGCCCAGGCCAAAGCTGAGGAAGCGGCGCGGCAGGAAGAAGTCTCAAGACAGAAGAAGAAAAAATCAGAAGAACGCCATATCCGCAGCTATATGGACATGGACGACATAAACAGCGGCAGCCTGACCATGGGCGGGGGGCTATACGAAAGCCCCGAAGCCGCAAGCACTTCCCCCTTCGCAAGACCGATCAATGCCGGAGGACCGATGGCTGATTCCCTGGACGAGGAAAAGAAACCACCGGAACTATCGACATACGACGCGCTCAATGCCGTCAAAATAGAGGATACCCACCGCGACGAGCTCGACCTCGATAAGCTGGATATCTTCGAGGGACTGGAAGACATCGAGGAGCTTTCTCAGATAGAAGTGATAGAAGACGTAGTACTACCGCAAGAAGCCGCCGATGAAAGCGAACAGGCTGCCAAGCCGGCTGCCTCTCAAGACCTGAGAGAACTGGTAAAGAATCGCATCAAGCAAGCAGAATACGAGACGCAGACCGCCGAGAAAGCACCACCCGAAACCGTGCAGACCGGCGGCAACAACCCCCGCATCGATGCAGAAAGCCTGAAAGCAGGGGTGCGCAATAAATTCGTGGGAGGGAAAGCCTCCGCCGGAGCCCCGGAACAACAAGCCGCCCCCGTCAGCGCACCGCGAGTGGTGCCGCCGGAAATACGTAAGGCTTGCATGATCCTGGGAGTAAGACCGGAAGAACTGACAGTCAAATTGGTTGTCGACGCCTGGAAAAGGGAGATGTCGCAACCGGGCGTTCACCCCGATACAGGCGGCGACACCGAGACGGCTATTTACCTGAACAACGCCAAAGTTGAGCTGGTTAAATGGATAGAGGCCCAAACACCCAAGCTCGGTAAGAAGTTTGGCGGGCAAACAGGCGCTAAGCCGCAAGAATCAGGCAAGCCCTTTATCATGGGGCAGAAGCCGCCTGATAAAGGCCAGGATAAGAAGTAAAGTTTTCACCCATGTCTAAACCAATCGTCGTCATCGTAGGACGCCCCAATGTGGGCAAATCCACATTCTTCAACCGTTGCATTCAAGAGAAGCACGCCATCGTCGATGATACACCCGGTATCACCCGCGATCGCATCTACCGTGAATGTGACTGGTCCGGTCGTGATTTCATTCTTGTGGACACCGGGGGTATACTGCCGGATGAAGGCAAGAGCTTCGAACCAATGGCCAAGGAAGTACTGGAGCAGGTAAAGCAAGCCCTGCTGCAGGCCGACGTAATTATCTTCATGGTAGACGGCAAGGAAGGAATTACCGGCGCCGATGAAGAAGTAGCCAATATTATCCGGCGCGTCAAGAAACCTGTGATTCTGGCAGTCAACAAAATCGACTCCCTGAAAGAAACCAATGCCATCATGGAATTTTACGGTTTAGGTCTGGGTGAGCCCATGCCGCTTTCCGCCATGACCGGCTCCGGTTCAGTGGGCGACATGCTCGACGCCATCATTTCTCACTTTCCCGATAACGGCAAGAAGAAAGGAGAAAAGGAAAAGCACAATCGCTACGATGTAATCAATGCCCGGGCCAAAGAATTGGAAGAAGACGCCCTGGAAGATAAGAGAGACCCTCTCACCTGCCCGATCTCCATTGCCATTGTGGGCCGCCCCAATGTAGGTAAATCTTCCATCACTAATGTGCTCTGCGGCGAGAAGCGCTCTATCGTGGCCGACGAACCCGGCACCACCCGTGATGCGGTGGATACCAAGATCACTTTTCACGGACGAGAAATCACCCTGGTAGACACCGCCGGCATCAGGCGGAAATCGAGAGTGGACTATGGCGTGGAAGCTTTCAGCGTGGTGCGTTCTCTCAAGGCCCTAGACCGGGCCGATGTAGTTATTCTTGTGCTGGATGCCGGTTTGGAAATTTCAGACCAGGACCAGAAGCTGGCTTCAAAAATCGAAGAAGCCGGAAAAGCCGCCGTGATAGTCATGAATAAGTGGGACTTGATAGAAGACCGCTCTTCCACCACCATGAATAATTTCACCGACTTGATCAAACGCGAGTTGCGCAGTCTTTCATACGCGGAAGTGCTTTTCACCTCCGCAATCAGCAAGCTGCGCGTGCAAAAAATTATAGAGGCAGCGGAGCGAGCTTTTGCGGAGTCCTCAAGGCGAATCAATACCGGTCTGGTGAACCAGATCTTGAATGAAGCAGTAGCACTCTCACCGCCGCCGGCCAGCAAACGGGGCAAAAGGCTGAAGGTCTATTATTCCACCCAGGTTTCCATCAATCCGCCTACCTTCGTCTTGAAAGTCTCGGATGCAAAACTAATGGGACGCAACTATGAGACCTATCTGGAAAGAAAGCTGCGGGAAGCCTTCGGCTTTGTGGGCGCGCCCATCCGAATAGTCGCCCGCTCCAAGAAAGAACCCTAACCTTCCATTCTAGTAGAACTGCGCCATGCTCTCTCTCATCCTCCAGATTCTGGCAGCTTATCTAATCGGTTCCATTCCCACCGGCTACTGGATTGGCAAAGCTCGCGGCATAGACGTTCGCAAAGTGGGCTCCTGCTCCACCGGCGCCACCAATGTTTACCGCTCCGTCGGCAAGGTCGAAGGCATTCTCACGATGATCATCGATTTGCTCAAGGGCTACCTGCCGGTGATGTACTCACAAAAGATAAGCGCCGATCTGACTTTCAATACAGGCAACCTGGCCTTCGACCTGAGCGATATTGCACCAGTGGTAGTGGCACTGACCGCCATAATCGGTCACAGCAAGTCGATTTTTCTAGGCTTCGGCGGCGGGAAAAGTGCCGCCACCGGGCTTGGCACCATGCTGGCCCTCTCCCTGCCGGCAGGTGGGCTTACCTTCCTCACCTGGATCGCCATAGTCTTCATCTCCCGCATCGTTTCCCTGGCCTCCATGACTGCTGCCGCGGCCAATGTGGGTTACATGATTCTCTTTCACGTACCTCGCGCCTTTGTCGTATACAGCATTATCGGTTGCCTCTATGTCACCTTGCGCCACAAGGCCAACATCAAGCGCCTCATGAATGGAACAGAGCCCCGCATCACAGGCGCTAAAAAGGAAGGAAGCTGAAATGAAAGAAGCAAACCCTAAAAGGAAGTGGCTGCTTTTCCTCACTGCTGCCCTCACCGCTGCCTGCGGCAGTTGCATAGTCACCGCGGCCGAGGCCGAGAGTGGTAAGCCGGCGGTCAGAGAACCCAAAGTAAGCACTGCCGCCACAAAAACTTCATTGACGGAAGAAGAAAAGCTTTTCATCCGCATTTATAAAGCTTCCAATCGGGGCGTGGTGAACATTTCCACCGTGTCATCGGCGGAAGAAATGATGACCAATGCCGTACCGGCGGACGGCTTCGGTTCCGGCTTCATCATCGGCACGGAAGGCTATATTCTCACCAATCACCATGTGGTGCGGGGTTCCGATCACCTGCTGGTCACTCTCTATGACGGTTCCACCGTGCAAGCCAGCCTGGTCGGTTACGATTCACAGACCGACCTGGCCGTGCTGAGAATCAAGCCACCCAAGGGCATCACTCTCACACCCATTCCCCTGGGCGACTCTTCCTCTCTGGAGGTCGGGCGCCGGGTGTTGGCTATTGGTAATCCTTTCGGTTTCGACCGTACCCTCACAGAAGGCATCGTCTCTTCCATCGGACGAACCATAAAATCTGAAAACGGCAGGCTCATCAAAGGCATCATTCAAACCGACGCGGCCATCAATCCTGGCAATTCCGGCGGTCCCCTGCTCGACCTGTCCGGGCGCGTAGTGGGCATAAATACAGCCATATTCAGCGGCACGAGACAATCAGCGGGGATTGGCTTCGCCATTCCCATCAACATTGCAAAAAATATAATCCCCCAGTTGATCGAGTTCCACCGGGTGCTGAGACCGGACATGGGCGTCGATGTGATAGCCGAAGAAGGCGGCGGGCTCAGGGTTATGCGCCTCACCCGGGGCGGACCGGCAGCGGCAGCCGGACTTCAGGGTCCGAGGGTGCTGGTATACCGCTACGGTGAGCTGGAATGGCGCCAGATAGAGCGGGGCTTCGCCGATTTGATCGTGGCCGTGGACAATGTCCAGGTCAACTCCGTGGACTCGCTTATGTCTTATATAGAGAGCAAGAAACCAAACCAAGTGGTTACACTGACAGTGATAAGGGCCAACCGTCCGCTCAAAATTCCAGTAAAATTAACAGTCGGAGCTTCCGACTAGTTTCCAAAATCTGGAAATAAAGGCATCGGCAGGCTAGGCTTAACAGATCAGGCGGAGAAAACATTGTCAAGAATTCTCGTCATTGAAGACGATTTGGCCATCGCTGAATTAGTAAAAATCAATCTTGAGCTTCTCGGGCATCAAGTTGTCACGGCGCCGGACGGCATCAAGGGTCTGGCCATGGCCCAGCAAAATCGTCCCGATTTAATCGTGCTCGACGTCATGATGCCGGATCTCGACGGTTTCACGGTCTGCCAGAGGCTCAGGCAAAATCCGCAGACTAATCCCATACCAGTCCTCATGCTCACGGCTCTCTCCACCACCAAAGACAAAGTGGCCGGCTTCGACGCCGGTGCCGACGACTACCTGCCCAAGCCTTTCGACACTCCCGAGTTGCAGGTACGCGTGCGCGCCCTCCTGAGACGGGCCGGCAGTGTGCCCCATTCCGCCACGCTGCCCGAGATTCTCACGGCAGGTGAAATTACACTCATTCCCGAGAACCTACAGGCCAAGGTGGGCGGTCGCATCGAAAAGCTCACACCGACAGAAT
Source organism: Candidatus Melainabacteria bacterium (assembly GCA_016212515.1). GTDB lineage: Bacteria > Cyanobacteriota > Vampirovibrionia > Obscuribacterales > Obscuribacteraceae > Obscuribacter. The sequence goes on along the minus strand of JACRFZ010000043.1, from coordinate 89,638 downwards.
TTGAAATTCTTCATTGCCTCATGCAGCACCATGGACAGACGGTTTCTACCGGCAAACTGCTGGAAGAAGTCTGGGGTTATGCGCCGGACGACGACGTGGACACCATTCGGGTACACATCAGGCATTTGCGCACGCGCCTGGAGAAAGGCGATCGTAAATATATAAAAACCGTATACGGTGGTGGGTATCAATTGGTGGCGGAAGGGTTCACCAAAGAAAAGGGCAGTGAATAATATTTCACCTTGCCTTTTATTAGCTTCCTGTCACCCTCGCTTGTCAAGCGCCGCAGATTGAACGGGTATCAGCCTCAAGGCGAATTATCAAAGGCTTACTATAAACGTTTTAGGTTAAGAGAAGCGCCTTAAGCTGGACATATTGGAAACCCTCCCTATATCATGTGCGATGAGCGATTGGAAACATTTTGCTGGGGCCTCAAATCTGTTAGTTAGGCAACTTGCTTGAAGCAGATCGCCCCGAGTCAGTTCAAGGAGCACCACCTTGTTATTCAACAGCCTGCAGTACCTGGTCTTTCTACCGACGGTATTCTTTCTCTACTGGGTTCTCCCGCAAAAAGCGCGGGTGCCACTGCTTCTAGTGGCAAGCTATGTGTTCTATTGTTCCTGGAGACCAATCTACGGTCTTCTGATTTTCGGCTTGACCCTGGCCAACTTCCTGATCGTGCCCTACATCGATAAGGCAGCCAAAGCAGAGGGCGGCAAGCATGTTTTCAGCCCCAAAGTGTGGCTCGGCATAACCATCGCTGTTAACTTGATCACCCTAGGCATTTTCAAATACGCTTACTTCACCATGGACACCATCAAGGGCGGTCTCGGACTCTTCGGCGTCACCTGGAACGAGCCCCACTTGCATATCATCCTGCCCCTGGGTATCTCCTTCTTCGTATTCGAATTTATTCACTACGCCATGGAAGTGTACAGAGGTAAGCCTGTAGTCAAATCCTTCTCGGCCCTGGCCCTCTTCGCCAGCTTCTTCCCCACTCAAATAGCCGGACCGATCAAACGGTACCAGGACTTCGTTCCTCAGTTGACTGAGAAAATCAAGTTCAAGTGGGAATACCTGGACGAAGGTATGCAACTGATCCTCATGGGTCTTTGTAAGAAAGTTCTTCTGGCCGACAATCTGGCCCTGGTGGTGCAGGCAGGCTTCGCCCATCCCGAGAATTTCTCTTCCGTAGACATGTGGCTTATCACCTACGCCTTCGCCTTCCAGATCTTCTTCGACTTTGCCGGTTACACCGACATCGCCCGTGGTTCAGCCCTTTTGTTCGGCTACAAAGTACCGATCAACTTCAACCTGCCCTACCTGGCAGCCAACGTAGCCGACTTCTGGCACCGCTGGCACATAAGCCTCTCCACCTGGTTGAGAGACTATCTCTTCATTCCCCTGGGCGGTTCGAGAGGCTCCAAGTGGCTCAACTACAGAAACCTCTTCATCACCATGGCTCTGGGTGGTCTCTGGCACGGTGCAGCCATGCACTTCCTGGCCTGGGGTGCCTATCAAGGTATCGTGCTTATCCTTCATAAGGAATATGTACGCCTTCTAGACGCCATCGGCGTGGGCAAGCAGTTGAAAGAGTCCCCGGCTCTAGCTAAGGTCTACCATGTCTTTTCAGTCATAGCCACCTTCCACATTGTCTGCGTGGGCTGGGTGTTCTTCCGCGCTGAAGACATGAAGACTGCCGGCGTCATCATCACCAAACTTCTGCAAGTGCCGGCCGACCTGATGCATTTCAGCGCCGCCCAGCTAGCCGTTCTGCAGATTCGTGACCCGATAATCTTCCCGGCCCTGCTGGTGCTCTTGCCCATCCTCATGATTGCCCAACCGGTGGTCAACTGGCTCAATGACAAAACCATCTACAAAAATCCGCCCTGGGCTCTCCAGGTGAGTGTAATGGTGGCCCTCATGTGCATAATCACCATCTTCAGCCCTGACAGCTCGCCGTCCTTCATCTACTTCCAGTTCTAGGAAGTGATACCGCCCATGGCGGCCATTGGCAATTCGGGAGCATTTCGTGGCAAAGACCGACCACTCTCTAGACGTTGATAGCGGCTCCGCCGTAAACGTCCTGGTGCAAGAAAAACTGGAAGCCAGCTATAAGCTGGACTCCCAGCCGGAAGGCGCCAAAAGAAGCAAGAGCAGCTTCCTGGCCGCACTTGCTCTCTTTGCCGTCTTGAGTGTAGGTCTTTCACTGAATCAATTCGAAAAACTCAAACCAGGCGATTTTCCCGTCAACACCTGGACCACCTGGGCCATTACCGATTTCTTGCAAGAGAAGCCAAAGAACGATGTGGTCTTCCTGGGTTCCTCCTTAATGTTGGTGCCCCTCGACGGAGTTGACGCCGACTTCCTGGGCAAACCCATCGATGCCTCCGCCCACCATCGCTCACTATATTTCGAGGATGCCTTCAAAAAAGACACCGGTCACAGCCTCAAGAGCTATAACTTCGCCCTGCCGGGGGAAATGCCCTCCGATGCCTACCTCATTACCGACTTTCTGCTGAAGCAGGAAAAAGCGCCCAAAGTGCTTGTCTACGGTGTCGGTCCCAGAGACTTCATGGACAACCTGCTGCCCTCTCCGGCGGCCACCGATCCTTACCGCTATCTCTCCCGTTTCGGCTCCCTGGAGAGCCACGCCGGTCTGCTCATGCCTGACTGGCAGGAAAGATTCAACTACGAATTGACCAGGGTCTGCTACATCTACGGCAACCGCGGTCAGCTTGCCCTCGATGTCAATCGCGGGCTGAAAGCCTTTCTCGATAGAGCCGCTAGAAGACCGGAAGTAATGTCGGAGGCCGACCGCGTGGCCCTTCGAAGAAAGCTTCTGCCCGACTACCTGCCTTATGAAGTAAACCGCAAAGAGTGCTTCTTCCGCCCGACCACCGAGGCTACCCGCGGCGGCTTTCAGGACAACGTGGCGGAATATCGCAAGCGCTATAAGACGCTAAAAATGTCCACCTTCACCGCCCAAATGCAATTTCTGAAAGACCTGATTGCCATTGCCAATGAGCGCGGCACCCACGTGGTGCTGGTAGCCATGCCCATCACCCAGGTAAACCGAGATCTCCTGCCCGACAGTTCCTGGGCTCTTTATAAAAACAGCCTCAGGGAAGTGGCGTCGACAGGCAAGAGCGTCACCTTTCATGACATGCACGAAACCGGCAAGTTCAAATTATCCGACTTCCAGGACACTGTGCACCTGCACTCCGGCGGCGGCGCCAAGCTGCTCTTTGAAGTGTCCAAACTCATGTCTGCCGATGCCGCTACAAAACGAGCCCTGGGCTTGACGGACGGTACACCATGAAGCGCCGTCTCAGCTCAGCCATAACCGCCATTACCGCCTTTCTCTTTTTGAATCTGGCCCTCTCTTTTTTCGCCCCCATAAAATTCAACCCCTTCAACTATCCTTACCAGGGCTGGGGCTGGTGGAGCTTTCATGACCTGAGAGCGACTCAGGAAATTCACAACGTAGCCCTGCTTGGCTCATCACTGATGGTGGCAGCCGTCAACAACTGTGATGCCAACTATTTGAATCGCCCCCTCAACTTGACCGAGCACCACCGCTCGTTCTACTTAGACGACAAACTGGAAGCCACCTTCAAAGGCAAATTCCGCAGCTACAATCTGGCCGGTCCCGGGCAAATGCCATCAGACGCCTACCTGACCTTGAAAGGTATGCTCAGCACCGCACACCGTCCCGACGTAGTTATTTACGGCGTGGCCCCCCGTGACTTTATCGACAGCCAGTTGAGCAGCCCCACCGACACCGAGCCTTTCCATTTTCTCAGTCGCCTCGTCTCCACCGATGACTGCGCCGGCGGGCTCTTCCGCGATCCCCTCGGCAGACTCTCCTGGTTCATCAACAGAAACCTTTATTTTGCGCACCACGCCATCGACTGGCAAATGCTCCTGGAGCGCAAAACCAATCGCATCCTCTCTATTCTGACCCCCCTGCCTTACGGCAGCAAACCTTACACGTTCTGGCAACGCACCGCCATTCTGCCTAAGTATAAAGCCGGTGAGATCCACCCCAATGCCGTTATCACTCATCCCGTCACCAAAGAGGTGGCAAAAGCCACCTTCAAAGATAATACCGGCGAATACAAAGAGCGCTACAAGCGCGCCGATAGGCATACCTATGCCACTCAGCTCTATTTTCTGGGCAAACTGGCCAACCTCTGCAAGAAGGAGCGCATAGAGCTTATCCTGGTCAATATGCCCATCGCCAGAGAAAACATAAATGTGCTGGGCGCCCCCACCTATCTGGATTACGTCAGCACCCTGAAAGAGCGCGCCTACGCCCTCAACATACCCTTCTACGACCTCAACTTTTTCTATCTCTACAACACCGACCTCTACCACGACTACGTGCACCTGAACGCCTTCGGCGGCGCCAAGTTTCTCGACAGCCTGGTATCAGTCTTGAACTCCGACCCGCGCGCCCAACTGGCCATGCAAATGGCCGGTCGTGAGCTATGGAAACAAGAGCAGATGAACAAACTGGCCACGCCGGTAAATGATGCGACCGACAGCATTCATCGCTTGAAAGAAAAACTAATTGAACACAACCTGATTCAAACCAGCTCGGGGCACGGCTCCATCAGTAAACTTAGAGAAATCGTCAAACAAGAAGGCGATCGCCTGCGACGGCAAATCGGCGCCCGTCTCAATAAAAACAAACAAGGGAACGAACAAGACCTTGATGATGAGCCGGGGGTAGCAATGTAATGGCCGCCGAGAGTAAGACCACAAGTAAAAGAAAAGTAGCCTTCCCCTGGGCTGTGGCTCTCTTTGCCATGGTCAATCTCGCTCTCTATTGCTATATGTCTGCTATGTCTGCGCAAGGCAATATATTCGGCAAACGCGAATTGACTTTAGAAGCACTGCGAGCCACTAACTACGAGAAACGGACGGAAGGTCCCTGGGTCTGGTGGGTTACCAAAACTTTCCTGGCCCAGCCCCGCACACCGGATGTGGTACTACTGGGCAGTTCCCAGATGGGCTCGGCCATATTTTCCGCCGAGGCCGACCACCGCGGCGCCATTGTCGATACCACCGACGACAGACAGGTCACCAGGCTGGCCGCCGAACTGGCCAGAGCTGGTACAGGCAAGCCCGAGGTATTCAATTTTTCCATGGGTGGCGCCATGGTATCAGACCACTACTTGATGGCTAATACACTCTTCAAGGGAGAGCACAAACCAAAAGTGGCCATCATCGGTGTCAATCCTAGAGACTTTATCGACAACAATCTGCCCTCGGCCAGCGCTACCGATACCTTTCACTTCCTCTCCGGTTATGCCGATCTTGAGAAACTAGCACCGGTTTCCTTCGACGACAGCTTCGGCTATCTCGACTACCTGATCAATCGAAACCTGCCCCTCAAGAAAGCCAACCTTCTGGTTACCGGCGACCTGCCTCCTTCACTGGGAACCAAGCCCAGCTTCACCAACCCGGAAGGCAAGGGAGCAGTGAAATCCACAGAGAAGAAGCCGGTGACAACCCAGGTACTGAGGGCCATCTCCGGTTCGGCCGGTGATGTCAAAAAAGGCGAGTGGGTCCTGCCGGCCTTCCCACCCTACCTCTACATGGACAATTCGAAAGAATACATCAAGCGCTACAAGAATGAGCATCCACGCTGCGCAGAGGGACAACGTCGCTATTTTGAGGAACTCTTGAGCTTCCTCGCCGACCAGGACATCAAAGTAATAGTGGTGGGTATGCCCTCCCAGGCCTGCAACCGCCAGCTTCTCTCCCAGGGCTTCTGGACCGAATTCCGGAGTTTCCTGGCCAGGACAACCAATACCTATGGCGGCACCTATGTGGACCTCTTCGATGACAAACGCTTCCTGGCCGACAAAGATTATCTCGACACGGTACACTTAAACCGTTGGGGTGGCGGCAAGCTCGTGAAAGCTATCGCCGAAGCAACGGCAAGCCGCGCCGATATCGTGGCCAGTTTGAAGAATAAGCACGGCACTGCTATTGGTGGCAAGCCCGCCCATCAAGGAAAGTGGCAATAGAAATCGAGGCGAAAGGCAAAACATGGACAGCGACCTGATCGAATTTATCGACAAATTCGAATTGAGCAATGACTTTTCAGAAGACAGTTCACTCTATCGCATCCATGCAGCAAGACTGAAAGAGACCGGAGCAACATGCCTCTTGCTCTACCTCGATGGCAGCAAGCCGGCCCTTCTCAAACTGATCGAGACGCTACAGCAGTATCACATAATTACCGTTGATGAGATTTACAAGCACCGCAATGAGACTTATGTCATCCTGAAAGCCGACTTCGACTATGAAGCCCACAAAGAAGACCCTGAGATCCTGAGACAACGTGTATTTGAAACCATTGTGCGCGTTGGTCTGAAAGATTCCAACTGGGAAGAGAAAATGTCCGGAGCCCTGCAGGCAAACAAAATAGAGGCGGCGAAAGTAAAGGCAGAAATAGAAAAACGCAAAACCTCAATGCCCTGAGACCGGGTCTAGATAGCCGGCTTGCCTGTCTTTGGAAACAAGAGTTGCCGGGAGAGAAACTCCAGATCATCCCGCCGCCACATCTCCATAATCGGTCTTTCTCCGCCGGGCGGCCAGGCCGGCTCCGGACCGAAGACCTGCTCATCAAGAACCTTCATGCTCTCATCGTAGATCTTGCGCCTTTCAAGAGCGACCTTGTCCCCTGTAACCAGAGCCAGATCGTAAATGCGCGGCATCAAGACGTCCTTGTGCTTCTCCAGTACTTCCTTCAGCACCGCTCTGGCTTTCTCTGCCTGCCCGTCCTCATAAAGATAGCGGGCATAAATAAGCTGATTCTTGAAACCGGAAGGGCTGCCGGCAATAGCTTCCTCCATGAGCTTCAATGACTCTTTTTGACGCCCCAGACGAAAGAGAGTCTCAGCCCGCATGGCCGCTAACTGTGCTTGAGAATTGTGGTTGGAAAAGAGGGCCTTGTAGGCCCAGGAGAGAGGAAAGGGATGCTCTCGCACCGCTTCGGCACTATCGTAAAGAGCCAGTGCCAGTTTCTTGGAATCGCTCTCCGCTCGGCCTTTGCGAAAGAACTCCGTCTCGGCAATATCGACATTGCGGAGCAATAGTTGGGCACCGTAATGGGCTCGTAACATCGTCAACCAGGCAGAGGTAGCATATGCCACATCAAAGAGAGCAAAGGTGATAACGGCAGCACCCATCAATTGCAAGAACATCTGCCCTTTGACCACCGGCGAATCCAGGCGGTCTTTGAGCCGTTTGTTGACGATCAGCCCCGGGCAAGAAAGTTCAAAGAGCCGAATGAGCTGCTTCTGCTTGGCCAGATCCACTGTCGAAAGAGGCAGGCGCGCCACCACATCAGGCACCGTCCGTCCGCCCATGAGGCTGGCATTGTCGCCGCACACAGCAAGGGATCTCACTTCCAGGGTGCCGAGAAAGGTCAGATAAAGCTCACTCACCGAAGAGATAAGCACTCTTCTTTGACCAAGCACGATGGCTTTGAGCCGCACATCATCGGAAGTACTACCAACCTTTTCCAATTCCAGGGAGAGAAAGCGGTTGAAATAGATAAGCGGCTGGCCGTGCTTGAAGAAGCGCACCGCGCGCGTAACCACTCTCGACTCCAGCAAAACTGCCAGAGCATGACCGACCACAAGGCAAAAGAAGGCAAAAAACGGGAAAATGTAGAGCGGTTCCAGCGAAAACCAGAAGGTACCGCACAAGAGAGTCAGGAAAAGAAAGCCAAAGACCGGCCAGGCTATGCCCACCGTGGTATAGACCCGGTGGGAAAGACTGGGCTTTAATACCTGCACTTCGGTATCCTCAGTGCCTGGACTCCGGGAAGATGAAGATGAAGATGAAATGGAACCCCCCTGACCTTGACGCAAAGTAGTAAGACAAATTTGTACCACACAGCGGCCAACCGGCCGTCTAAAAGTATTATCGGTCAAGGTACCAGGAAAGTCCCTGAAACCCCAGCCCATTCACCATACCAGGCGGCTGGCACAATCGCCTTCTCCAGCAGGCAGACGGTACCAAACCGGCAATTGAGGGCATCGCCTAGCTAAGGGGTCTCCTGGTTTAGAGGGACCTCCAGGCGGGCACTTAAACCACAGGCACTCTAATATATTTATGGAAACTCGATCATGGCACTAATCAGGAAGGAGATAGGCGAACTGCTGGTGGACAACGGGCTCATCACCTCCGATGAGCTGAAGCTGGTCCAGCAGGAGCGTATGCGCACGGGAGAACCGATTTCCCTGATCTTGTCGCGCCTGGGTCTGGCCAACGAAACCCACCTCAAATCCGCTCTGGAAACTCAATACGGCGTCAACTACATCTCCCTGGCCAAAGTTGAGCCGGAATCTCACGCCCTCGAACTGCTGCCTGAGAAAGTCATGCGCCAGCACCAGGTAGTGCCGCTCTTTCTGGACGGCAAACTCCTCACCGTAGCCATGGTCAACCCCAACAACCTGCTTGCCCTGGACGACGTCAAGTATCGCCTCAAGAGCATGCAGATTAAGCCGGTGGTCTGCACCGAAGACGATTTCCAGCACTTCATGGAAACCATTTATTCCACCCGCCAGGACGAGCTGACGGAAGAATGGGAAGAGCAAGCCGACCAGACCTTCATTGAGTCGGAAGTGGATCTTTCCAGCTTGAACGTGCTGGTAGACACGGACGACGCCATAAACGACCTGGACCTGGCCAGGCAAGCCCAGGACGCACCAATTGTGCAACTGGCCAACCAGATCTTAGCGAAAGCCATCAAGAGGCAATGCTCGGACGTACACATCGAACCCCAGGACAAACACTTGATGGTGCGCTATCGCCTCGATGGCGTGCTTTTCGTAGACAGGCGACTGCCCAAAGCCATTCTGGCTGCGCTCGTATCGCGCTTCAAAATCATGGCCGACCTGGACATCGCCGAGCGCCGCCTCCCCCAGGACGGCCGCATCAGGGTGCGTTTCTCAGGCAAAGACATCGACTTCCGTGTTTCGACCATACCCTCTAAACACGGCGAAAAAGTGGTGATGAGGCAACTGGATAAATCGGGCACCACCTTCGGCTTGAACCACTTGATCTCAGACCCTGACACCCTCAACATCATCAGGGAGATGGTCTCAAAGCCCTATGGCATCATCTTCGTAACCGGACCAACCGGCTCCGGCAAAACCACTAGCCTGTATTCAGCCCTGGCGGAACGCAACACACCGGAAGTAAACATACTGACGGCCGAAGACCCGATTGAATACGAGATGCCCGGCATCACTCAGGTGCAAGTGCTGCGGGAGAAAGGTCTGGACTTCGCCAGAATACTACGATCTTTCTTGAGACAAGACCCGGACATCATACTGGTGGGAGAAACTCGCGACAGAGAAACCGCCAAAATAGCGGTAGAAGCTGCACTCACCGGTCACCTGGTTTTCACCACCCTGCACACCAATGACGCACCGGGGGCGGTGACACGTCTGGCCGAAATGGAGGTAGACCCCTATCTGGTGGCATCCGCTACCGTAGGCGTGATCGCTCAGCGACTGCTAAGGCGCGTCTGCGCCGAATGCAAAGAAGACTATCGCCCGGAAAGAAGCACTCTCGAGTATCTGGGTCTCATGGATAAGAACCAGGAGCGTCTGGCCGAATCGACCATTCAATACTACCGCCTGCGCATGGACGACGAGGGTATGCCGATCTTCACCCGCGGCAAAGGCTGCGAAAGTTGCAATAAGACCGGCTACAAAAACCGCATCGGAGTCTACGAAGTGATGCGCATGAACGATGAAATTCGCGACCTGGTATGTAAGAATGCCACCACGGCCATGGTCAGACTGGCAGCCAAGCAGTCCGGCATGATACCCCTGAAAGACTACAGTTTGCGCCTGGTCGGGCAAGGTCTCACTACCGCCGACGAAGTGGTACGCGTCACCCTCTCCGACACCTCCGGAGAAGAGAAACTCTGCGGCAAATGCCGCAACCCTATCTCCGACGAATTTATCAAATGCCCCTTCTGTCAGCATGATCTAAAAGTGTCCTGCCTACGCTGCGGCATGTTGCAACAAGACGGCTGGCAAAGTTGCCCCAAGTGCGGACACTCCAATATAGACACAGCCGACGAATTTTGCTGCCACAGTTGTGAGGCGGAAATTTTCGGCGAATGGCACACTTGCCCCTACTGCCAGGCGGAAAGACCGGCAGCCGGATTCAATGCCAGCAATAATTGAAACACCCGGTAGAAGAAAACGGAAACGGAACAGGCGAAAGAAAAGAAGGTGAATAATGTCGATTGAGATGCAGGAATTGTTGCAACTCGTCGTGGACAGAGCGGCAAGCGATCTGCATTTAAAGGCGGGAGAGCCACCCATTATCAGAGCGGCCGGCAAGCTCACACGCATCAGTTTGCCAATTCTCACCGATGACGATACAAAACGTCTGATTTTCTCATGCCTGAGTGAAGAGCAAAGACGCTTTGCCGAACAGAACATGGAGCTTGATTGCGGCTTCGGAGTAGAAGGCTTGGGGCGTTTCCGTGTCAACGTCTACCGTGACAGGGGCTCCTGGGCTGCTGCACTGAGAGTGGTGCTATCGCGCATGCCTTCCATGGAAGAACTGGGGCTGGCACCGGTCTGCAAAGAATTTCTCACTAAGCCGCGGGGACTGATATTGGTTACCGGTCCCACCGGCTCCGGTAAGTCCACCACCCTAGCTTCCATGATCAACGCCATCAATGAGAAGCAGGACAAGCACATTTTGACCATTGAAGACCCCATAGAATTCCTGCACCACAACAAATTTTCCATTATCAGTCAAAGAGAAGTCGGCAGCGATACAAAGAGCTTCGCCAACGCTCTGCGCAGCGGGTTGAGGGAAGACCCCGACGTCATACTGGTCGGTGAGATGCGCGACCTGGAGACCATCCACCTGGCCCTGACGGCCGCCGAAACCGGTCACCTGGTATTCAGCACTATCCACACCAGTTCAGCGCCTCAATCGGTAGACCGTATTATCGACGTATTTCCGCCCGACCAACAACAACAAATTCGCATAATGCTGGCCCATTCTCTGGTTGGGGTCGTGAGCCAGACTCTCTTGCCCAAAACAGAAGGTGAAGCCGGTGATTCTCCTGTCACCGCCGGCAGAGTCATGGCCATGGAAATATTGATCAATAATCCGGCCGTGGCAAACCTGATTAGAGAAGCAAAAACATCGCAAATTTACACGGCCATGCAAATGGGAGCGGCGCTGGGCATGCAGACCCTGGAAGCCAGCCTGGCCAAACTCGTAAGAGAGGGACTGGTGAGCCACAAGGAAGCCATCCTCAAGTCGAGCCGGCCGGAAGACCTGGAGCAGTTGATCGGCAATCAAGGCAGTCGAGGCAAAACGGAAGCCAGATCAAGTTATAGCGAAAAATCCGAAAAAGGCTATGGTAGCTCATCGTTCGGGAGATTTTAAGGTCCCGGAGCACACAACAAGCAAGAAAGCTCTGGTAAATTGTAGCTATGGAATTTGTCTATAAGATTAAAGATGAACAGGGACGCTTGAAAGAGGCAATCGCCAGCGCCGAATCATCGAGCGTGCTGAAAGCCAGGCTACAGGCTCGCGGCATCGACGTGGTCGAGATTCGCGAGAGCACCGCAGCCGGTGACATGCAAGCGCGCTGGAAGAACCTGCAAACCAATGTGCTACAGGTTGACCTCTTCGAGAGAGTAACTATCAAAGACATGGTGGTTTTCTCAAGGCAATTTGCAGCCATGATTAGCTCCGGCGTAGCTATGCTGCGCACCCTCACCATCATCGTGGACCAGTGCCCGAACCGCAAACTGAAACGCAGCCTCGATGACATCAGGCAGTCAATCGAAGCCGGTCTTTCCCTCTCGGATGCCATGAGTAGGCATCCACAGATCTTCGATAAGCTCTACGTTTCTATGATCAAGGCGGGAGAAACCGGCGGTATCCTGGCCGACGTTCTAAAACGCCTGGCCGACTTCTTGGAATCCAAGTCCAAACTCAATCAGAAAGTAAGAGCAGCCATGGTTTATCCCCTGGTGGTGCTGGTAGTATCAGTCGGCGTCTTCTGGGGCATGCTCACCTTTATCCTGCCTATCTTTGAAGGACTATTTCGCAACATAGGCTCGGAACTGCCGGCCTATACACAGTTTCTCGTATCCCTTTCCCAGTACATGCGCTCCATCTGGGCCTTTCTATTTTTGATCATCATGGCCGTCTCGGGCTGGCTCTTGAAGCGCTACTATGCCACGCCTCCCGGCCGCCTGCACATAGATACGATTCTCTATGGGCTGCCTCTGGCCGGCGACCTCATTTCAAAAGTAGCCATAGCGCGCTTTTCCCGCACCTTTGGCACCCTCCTTCGCGCCGGCGTACCCATGCTCACAGCCCTGGATGTGGTGAAGGACACGGCCGACAATGCCGTGGTGGCTAATTCCATCGGCAAAATTTATACCGATGTCCGGCAAGGTGGCAGCCTCTCTAAACCCATGGCCAAGTCTTCCGTCTTTCCCACCATGGTCACGCAGATGGTGGCAGTAGGAGAAGAAACCGGACGCCTGGATGAGATGCTCTCAAAGGTAGCGGATTTCTATGATATGGAAGTAGAAAACGCTGTGGAAGCCCTCACTTCACTCCTTGAACCGGTGATGGTGGTAGGCATCGGCGGCATCGTGGGCTCAATAGTAATCGGCATGTACCTGCCTATCTTCACGGTAATCAACCAGTTGCGTTAATGATGATAAAGCCCTACAACTTTGACCTGTTTGCTGATTACTTTCAACTCTGTCTCCAGGACGAGAATGCAGAGGTAGACCTGAGCGAGATCTGGACAGAGGAAGCAATTGATCGAAAGCTGGCGTTAGCTCCCGGAATCATCTGTGTAGCCACAGCCAGAAACATGACTGTGCCGCTAACGATTGAGGTTCATGATGATGCACCGGAAGAGACACCAGGAGACTGGGATCTGATAAACGAATGCAACATCGAAGTACCAACAGGAAAGCTGGTTGTTTGCGGCTGCACCGATTACTTTCCCGAGGAACCGGCTCTGCTTGCAGACGGTCCATTCTCGCGGGGCTATTGAGAGTGTAGAAGCTCTTTGGCTTTGGCTCTTCGCCGGTCCAATTGAAGGATTCGCTCTGGGCTTTTTCTTGGTCAAGTGGCTAGACAACAGACGCGCCAAAACCCCTTCTTCTTAGCTGTCCTCTTTTCCTGAATGGGAACGGATTGGATTTCCAGCCTCAAAAAATGATCAAGTAAGGACGTCTCCCTTGCAGCCGTCCAAAATGAGCCCGATGCCACTTATCGCCTGTAGTTAACCGGGGAAACGGACACCCTTAGAAAGAATTAACCACCATACCCCGAAAAATTATCGGCTGCCAGGGAACAAATCCGCACCGGCAGCCGGGTTCATAGCAACTTCCGAGAGCCGAAAAGCCCCCTGGCAGAAAGCATTGCCTTCCTGAACTTGGCTTAAGGAGAGGCTTTGGAGAAACGCACTTGGCAATTATCGGAACTGCCTTGACAGCCAGCCCGCAGCGGAAATCACGGTAGCATTTATATAATGAGTCTGGTAATCTGCGATTGGATCTATAGATAATAGTAATGGAAACGACTACAACGAACTCCCTTAACCCAGTAAGCACAAGTAACCCGGTGAGCAAGGATTTGCAAGCTAAAAGTGAGGCACCTAAAGGTGCTGCCACCCCTAAGGCAGAAATAAAGGGGCCCGACCAGATTCATAACTGGTTATCTCTCTATGCTGAGTCAAGAGACCCGGCCTTGCGGGATTCCATCATTCAGGCGGCCTTGCCCCTGGTGAAGCGCATCGCGTACGGTCTGGCTCGTCGTTCCACCGACCCTGTCGAAGATCTCATCCAGGTCGGCTCTATTGGTCTTATCAAAGCCGTCGATCAATTCAAACCTGATGCCGGTGCCAAGTTCCAGACTTATGCCACCCACCTGATTACGGGTGAAATCCGCCATTACCTGCGCGATAAGACAGCCATGATTCGCGCCCCCAGGGAGTTGCAAGAACTCTCCTTCCGCATCAACAGACTGGTGCAGAATCTCACCGCCAAACTCGGTCGCGAGCCCTCCGATATCGAGATCGCCAGCGAGTTGCAAATTCCTGTCAGCCGTGTGAACGAAGCCTACGAAGTAGACAGACGCCGCACCCTCATATCCCTCGACCAGGCCCTCTCCAACGATGCCGGCTCGGAGCAATCCTTGATCGACACCCTGGTTGATTCTCGCTACCAGAGTAACCAACTGGCTAAAGAAGACCGCTTCATGTTGGCGGAAGCTATCAAACAGTTGAGAGATGGTTTGAGAGAAGTTGTACAACTAACCTTCTACGAAGATTTGAGTCAGACCGAAGTAGCGCGTCGCCTCGGTATATCCCAGATGCAAGTCTCCCGCAGACTGAGAGCCGCTACTACCGAACTGAATAAGATCATCACCCAGAGTAAGAAAGCCAACGGTCCGAAGGGCGGCTAATGAGTGAAGCGACTGCGGTCGAATCATCAAAAGCAGTCATAGAAGCAAGAGACCTCACAAAAGAGCGAGAAAGCTTTTTGAGGAAGCGTTTGCGCGTCCTCGACGGACTCAGCCTGAAAGTGGAAAGGGGCATGACCTATGGTCTTGTCGGGCCAAACGGTGCCGGCAAAACTACAACCATCAAGCTCTTACTGGGTCTTTTGCGGGCCGATCAAGGTAGCATTGCCGTATTGGGAGCGCCACCCGGAGACAAAGCCGCCCTGTGCAAGATTGGCTTTTTGCCTGAATCTCCATATTTTTACAGCCATTTGACCGGTCGTGAATTCCTGACTTTCTCCGGTCAGCTCTATGGACTGAGTGGAAAATTACTGAATGAGCGGATCGAGCAACTGCTCGCTACGGTCTCCTTGCAGAAGAAAGCCGATGAGCGTACCGGACGCTACTCCAAAGGAATGCTGCAAAGGCTGGGTCTGGCCCAGGCCCTCATCAACGACCCGGAACTGCTCTTTCTGGATGAACCGATGTCTGGACTTGATCCAATAGGGCGCATGGATATGAGGCGCATCATCGAAGACCTCAAGAGCAAGGGTAAAACAGTATTCTTCAATTCCCACCTGCTACCGGATGTGGCCGCGCTCTGTGAACGAGTGGGCTTACTTTCCGGAGGGAAACTGCTAGCAGAAGCAGCCATAGAAGAGATAAGCCCCCAGCGAGATGCCAGGGCGCTGGAAGAATTCTTCCTCAAACATATTAAAGCGCCGACCGAAGAGGTGGCCCCATGAGAGACGATACCTCTGTCCCGCCGGTCAAAACTGCCGCCAACCCGATTTTGCCGGTTCGGGCCATTGCCGTAAACACCTTTCGAGAAGTGGCAAGAGACAAGGTGGTCTACACCTTTTTCCTCTTTGCCGTGATTATTTCCTTCTTCGGTCTGGCCCTTGGCTCACTATCGGTGGGGCAAGATGTGCGTATCATTCTCGATCTGGGCATGTGCGGTATCAGCACTATCGGCGGTATCATTGCCGTATTTGCCGGAGCCAATCTTGTTTATAAAGAGCTGGAAAAGAAAACCTGCTATCTGATTTTCACAAAACCGGTGGCAGCCTGGCAGTTTATCCTGGGCAAGTATATCGGTCTATCGATTTGCCTGCTCTTTCTAATACTGGGGATGGGAGCCTTTCTCGCTCTCACCGTTTATCTGGCCGACCCGGCCCATCTTCTGGTCATGACGGAACGCCTCAAGTGGATAGGGCTTTCACTTCTGCTTACCTACCTGGAACTGCTTCTGATAATTGCGGCGGCAGAATTCTTTTCGACATTTTCATCACCGATTATGTCTGTTGTCTTTACAGTTTCGTTCTGGCTTATCGGACACTCGGCCGCCTCCCTGCAGGAGCTCAGCCGCATCTTCACAAATCCGGCAATGAAGCAGCTGAGCGCCGTTCTCTACTGGACCTTGCCCGACCTGCAAAGCCTTACCAGGGCACGGGCAGTGATCATGTACGGCAAGCTTCCGACCAGTGAACTTACCCTTTACCTATCGGCTTATCTCATAGCCTATGTCATCATACTTTTAGTGCTTGCCGCCCTCGTCTCTGAAAAACGCGAACTACCCTGAGCAAACCGATCGGATTTAGATTTTGGATCTGAACCTCTTTCAAAACCTGAACATCTACCAACTGCCGAGCCCCTATCTGGAAATACTGGCCGGACTGATCGGGCTTTGCGTGGGAAGCTTCTTGAATGTTCTCTCTCTGCGCACTCTCAAAGACGAATCAATCTGGCGTAAACGCTCTTATTGCGACCAGTGTATGAAGCCCCTGGGGGTCATGGAACTAATTCCGGTGCTTTCATACTTTATGCAGAAAGGCACCTGCAAACATTGCCAGGCCAAAATTCACTGGCAATATCCGCTGGTGGAAGCAGCTACAGCACTTACCTTCGCAGCCATTGTGCATTTCCTCGGTCCTACTTACTGGACGGCAGCAGCCAACTTCAGCGACCTGGAAATCACCGCCACTATACTGGCCATGCTCTTTTTCGCCTCTACCTTGATCGCCGTTTGTATCACCGACTTTCGAGAGAAGCTAATTCCTCACGAAATCACTTATCCGGCCATTATCCTCGGTATCATATATAGTACCGTGATCAGGCATGACTTGCTGGGTACCCTGGCCGGTATCGGAGCCAGCTATCTCATTTTCGACTTCATAGATCATTTCGGCGTGCAATTCTACTACTGGACGCATCCGGGCTTCAAAGAAAGGAATGAGCCGGAGAGCGAGGTCGGTATCGATGACGAGATAGATTTCACGATGGAAGTGGGCTATCTGAGAGCAGATGAAGCAGACGAACCTTTCATGGTCATGGGCGGCGGCGACGCCGTCTTGAGCGCCCTGATTGCCGCCTGGCTGGGTTGGCAGAAGCTCATACCGGCGCTCATCATCGGCTTCCTGGTAGGTGCCATTATGGGCGGTCTCTACTTACTGGTGGAATTGCGCAAAGAAAGAATGCTGGCACCGGCTCTCAAGCGCTTCATCCTGGGTTTCCTCAGTTTTGCCGGGGTGATGGCCCTGGCCATGCTGGGTCTTGATCATAGCTTCCCCCAGTCGGGACTCTGGTCTAACCCTGCCACCTATTTGCTCATCTTTTCCCTTGGCTTCGGCGGCGGCACAATAGGCATCATGACAGCCCCGGGACCCAAAATGGTCAAGCACTTCCCCTTCGGCCCGGCCCTTGCCGTGGGGGCAATTTTTGCCATCTTCCTGATTACCACCACCGGCGACAGCTTCATGAAAGCAGGGCCCTACTGAGCAGCCTTATTTAATGCCAAATGGGAGCATCCGACCTGCATTTAAGGCAATTTTGGGGTGGAAAAGGGGCATAATAGGATGGCGTAGCGGGTTAAGGTAAGATTCGATTGTTTAGCTTCGGCAAAAAGAAAGGGGCCACCCTCGGTCTCGATATAAACAGCGACAGCACCACCCTCATTCACCTTGAGAAGACCAAGGCCGGCATTGAGGTGGCGCACTTTGCCTGTCAACCCACTCCACCCAATTGTGTGCGCGAAGGACTGGTCACCGACCCCTTCACCATGGGCGCTCTTGTTGCCGATCTCCTAAAAGATAGCGGCGTTCCCACCGGCGGTCAGTCGCCCTCTGTAAATATCTGCGTGCCGGCTCAGGGGGTAGTGATCCGCTTGATGCCCGTACCGGTCGGCATGCCGCCCGAAGAACTGGCCGACGTGGTCACCCAGGAAGCGACAAACCACGTTCCCTTTCCCATCAGCGAGGCCAATCTGGACTGGTGCCAGATGAATGCCACTGAGCGTACAGACCCGGACGGCGTAAGGCGCGTCGATGTAATTCTGGCTGCCATCCAACATTCGATAGTGGAATCTTACTGGCGCATGGCCGATGCCGCCGGCGTCAAACTTGGCCGGGTGGAAGTATCTTCCCTTTCGGTAATTCGGGCCCTGGCTCTGGCCGGCTATCTGGGCTCCTCCGGACACCTTTCCATGGTGGTCAACATCAGGCAGGATGCCACAGACATCAATATCGTACGCAGCGCCATGCCCCTCTTTGGTCGCTCCATCATCCTGGGGGTGGAAGCCCTGACAGAATCGGTGGCACGCAGCCTGGACATTTCCTTCGATCAAGCCATGGAACTGCTGCCTGAAATTCCGGTCTTCAACATCACGCCCACCGACGCCCGTATGGGACAAGCGGGACAAGTGGCCCGCACCATTTTCAGTGACATCGGCGACGAAGTAATGCGCTCCCTTGAGTTTTACAAGTCACAGGTGGGCGACGTAAAAATCGACCAGGTACTTCTCACCGGCCCCGGTTGCATGTTGCCCAATATGCAGGAATATTTCAGCAGTAAGCTGCGTATGAAGACAATACTGGGCGACCCCATGCGGGATATGACCGTGGATGACCGCTTCATCTCTTCTCGCATGCGCCCCATCCTCACTGCCCTGGTAGGTTCCTCCATTGAGCCGACCTGGAACCCCAGCATCACCGTCGATCTTGACCTTAACAAAGAAGGTCGCATTCCCCTGTCGCTGGACGAAAACCGCACCCAGAACATAGCCGAAGAGATTTTTCGAGAAGAAGTGCCGCGCTGGTTCAAACCAGGGCTTGCCGCCGCCGCACTGGCCATGGTGGCAACTTTCGGCACCTACCTCTACCTGACGGCCTTTGACATTCCCGGCACCAGGCAGGCCGCAGAAAAGGCGGCCCAGGACATCGTGCAGGGAAAACGCGACATCGCCAACTTAAAGAAAACCAGGCAAGAAAATGATATTCTCGCTCGCCGCAAAGCCTTGCTAACCAAGCTGGTGGGGGGCGTCAAACATTTCTCCAGATCGATGGAAGTGGTAAGGGACAACACTCCAAAAGGCATCCAGCTCTGCGAAGTTACCATTAGCGACGGAGAATTGAAATTGGACGGTTCCGCCGTGGACTTTGCCAGCGTCGGCAACCTTTCAGTCAACCTGGGCAGCCACCCTACGGTTTCGCAATCGAATATCGAATATGCCTTGCGCCCGGACAAACACCCGGAAATAGTAGCCTTCAGCCTGAAGGCACAGATCAATTCCGAGAACCGAAGCGAGAGCAAAACCGACAAGAGTCCCATCAACTCAACCCCCAATCACACAGCTCTCAATCCAGCCGGCGTAAGCGGGGGTCTGACCAGATGAACCGCCGCACCAGAATGCTGATTGTCTTTGGTCCCCTGGCAGTTTCCGCCACTGGGGCTCTGGCCCTGACCTATCCGGCATTTTTAGATAGTCAGCACGAACATGAAGAGCTGACCAAACAAGAACTCGAATTGCAAGAAGTGAAAGGCAAGCTGACTGACAAAGCCTCCGCCGATGCCAGCCACAAAGCACTGCAGGAAGACATAAACAGCCTTCGCAACGAAGTCCCCCACGCACCCTACCTGGACCTGCTCTTGCTTGACCTGGAACGCATGGCACTGGCCTCCAGGGTGGACATAATCAGCGTGGAAAAACAAGAAGAGAAGGGCGGCAATAATCAAACACCCGCCGACGGTGCCGACCTGGAAGTGTTGGAGGCCGCCGGGGTGAAAGACCGCAAAGTAAACCTGCCTGCTCCTTTGCAAAACTTGTCCAATCAGGTGCAAGGGACGGGACCGAACAAAGCCAAGGACGAGAACAAAGGGCCCGAACAAAACAATATGGGCGTCAAGCAGCTCAGTCGCAGGGTTTATATAACCGGCGATTACAACAGCCTGATAGACTTCATGAAACGGATGGAGGCCTACCAGCGAGTGCTCTCCGTCAATTCCCTCTCCATCGCCCTGGCCAGTTCTCCCAACGGTCAAAATAAAAGTGCAGCAGGGGAAAAGGCGCAAAAGTTGAAATTAAGTCAGCCTGTGCTCAGTTTTATGCTCAACATTTACTACCTTCCCTGAGAATTAGGGCATGATAAATACAAGGCAGTCCGAATCTTCCAAAGTGTTTTTCAAAATGCGTCTCGTTCTCATATTGGCAATTGGCTGTATTCTCATAGGCGCTACCTATGCCTGGAGTAACAACCTCGGCGGTCAGCAAGCAGAGCCTGATCCGCTCGCCCAACCGTTGCCGACTACTGCCAGGAAGGTACAGAGTCGACTGCCAGGCAATTTCGGGGACAAATCGGACACTTCCCTTAGAGCCCAGGCCACACCGGCGGAACTGGTGCCGGCCCTGGCAGTGGCCAGTGCTGACGGTATGGTCGGTCGGAAACCGGAGCAAATTGCTCAAACTGAAGTGAGAGGTCCGGAGACCGTCACCAGTATAGAGTCGGCGCGGCAATCCGCAAGAGCCACCCTGGGAATAAGAGATCCTTTCGAGCCCTTAGGGCAGTTGCAGTCCTTTCCCCGTCTACCGGCAGGCGCCGAGACCCAGCCAACGGTAAAAGATAAAAACGGCAAGCTCGTTAAGACCGCAATACCAGGCAAGAACGTACCCCAACTGGAACTGGTACCGCCGCCCCCCACGGGCAGCGGTCTCGAACAAGACCTGGGCGCCATGCCCGGTCCCCACAATGGCTATATGCCGCCGCCCCTGCCCGGTGGTCTGCCAGGCGGCGGGCTGTCCAGTGGTCTTGCCCTTTCCGATCTGCCCATGCCGCCGGAGAAACCTTCGGTGCTCAGATACCTGAGATTGAGCGGCATCATCGGCGATAAGGCCATCTTTCAGGTGAAAGATCCGCTGGTCAGGCGGGCCAACCACTGGCCCGAACAAATCACCCTCGCGCCGGGAGAGAGTTTCGGCACCGCCCATCTGGTCTCCGTCTCAGCCAGAGACGAGAAAGCCGTAATGGAAGAACACGGACAGATGGAAGAGCTTGATCTGCCTTCAATCCGCTAGACAGGGACAACTATGCAAACCATTCAACAGTCCATCTCAGACTCCATGCGCGTTCTCGAGAAATGGACGGAGGCGCAAAACAGCACCCCCCCGGCAGTCAGCACCGAAGAAATGCTCGCCACAATGAAGGAACTTCTGGCAAGCGATCTTGCTGCCCGGGGCTTTATGGCGGCCCTTTCCACCAGTCAAATAGACTTGAGCGGCGACTTTCTCAAAGCCTTGAAGCAAGCCGTGCAAGAGCACCCGGCTGTCAGCCACGATTTGATTGTGAAGAACATAATCATGTCGGCCACTGCTTCCATTCAGCACAAAAATAGCGGCAAGTCCGAACAAGCGCTGGCATCACAGGCGGTGAGCGAGCGGAATTGTCGACTGGCGCAACTATTGAGTAATGACGGGCTCGATGCCACCTTGAAGGCAGCGAGCCAAGCCATAGACAGCTTCGAAACAACAAGGGCTGATACTGCCGCCGCCACAAGCGCAGCCGGAGCATCAAGCGAAGCCGGTCAGACAGATGACTACTGGCATAGCTTCTTCAGGCGCTGGGGCTACACCAGGGAACTACTGCAAGAAGTACAGAGCCGCTACTCCTCATCTTTTTCGAGGTAGCCGCCCAAACCGACACCAACCAGTTTGGTTTCGCCTTTTTCTTTCTTCAGTTCCAAATGGTCGTAACCGCTCTTATCCAATATGGCATCCGCCAGTTCACGGCTATGAGTAGTGACCCAGATTTGAGACTGGCTGGAAGCATCCACAATCAGTTGCGCTAAAGGCTCTATCAGGCGTGGATGCAAACTTGTTTCGGGTTCGTTCAGGGCAATCAGAGGCGCCGGTTTGAGCGGCAAGAGTGCGGCCAATAAGCAGAGATACTGCAATGTTCCATCGGACAATTCCCGTGCTTCAAAAGCACGCGCGAACTCAGGAAAGCGCATTGAAAGTTTCAAGCCTGAATTGCTATGGCGCACATCCAGATCGGCCCCCGGAAAAGCCTCCGCCAGCCTTTCCAGCAAAACCTCGCTCTTGCCTGCCTCCAGAATAGTTGCTAGCACTGCCGCCAGGTCATGGGCATCGTCGGACAGCGCCGGCGTCATCACCCCCACCCGCGGCATGCGCAAGGGGGACTCTTCATCAGTTCTAAAATGATGATAAAAGCGCCAGCTCAGAAATTCTTCTTTCAAAATAGAAAGTTGCGGGAAATTGAGCGGATCGTTCAAGCCCGTTAAAATGGACTCGTTATCAGGCACCTGCACCGTGTAGTCGACCTGCTTGCCGGCGGCGTTGCGCGCCCAGATAGAGCGCCGACGTCGCTCGAGCAAGCCATGTCGTTCGCCGTTTTCTACGATGAAGACTTCTTCTTTCTTTATCTCAGGATCACCGGCGAAGAATCCCGGTTTGACGACGTCTCCGCAAACACCGCATTCCAAGTTGTACTCAAACTTGCCGACGCGCACCGAAAGTTTAAAGGTCCCTCGCTTACCAGGTTCTTTGCGAGGTCCGGCAAAGAGCACCGACTGGATACCGCCCTCTTCGGCCAGGGCAGAGGCAAACTGCCCCCGTGCCGCACAGGAAACAAGATAGATAGCCCGGTATAGATTACTCTTGCCGCTACCATTTGGACCAATAATCACATTCACAGGCTGCAATTTGAGCCAGACATCCCTTATGGAACGGTAGTTCTCCACAGCGAAATCCGTCAGCGCCATAAAAACCTCCCTTAGCCTGCGCCTGAAGAATCGGAGCGGTCATCGTCATCATCATCGTAGTCCTCTTCCTCTTCACTTTCCGGAGAGAGCTTGGCACCCACCACACAAGTGGCGCCATTTAACTTTTCAAGCTCAATCGCTTTAATGCCGGCAGCCTTCTCGATATAGCGAGCTAATTGCTCACTATGGGTAGTTACCCAAAGCTGTGATTTCCTGCCGGCAGCCACGATGAGGCGGGCCATAGCCTCGTACAAGCTTGGATGAATGCTGGTTTCCGGTTCGTTCAAGGCCAGAAAAGATGCCGGCCGAGGCGACAGCAAAGCAGCAATCAAACAAAGATACTGCAAGGTACCATCGGATAATTCCAGAGCCGAGAAGGAACGATTCAACCCGGGCATTTTCATAGTAAGCGCAAGAACATCATCGTCGGCTTCGAAACCAATGGTGGAATCGGGGAAGGCATCGCTGACGGCTTCATTGATTGCAGCAGCACCTTCGACGGCGACGATGGTGGCAAGCGCCGAAGCCAGATCGCGACCATCATGACTGAGTACGGGTGTGAAGACCGGTACCTGCGGTCGGCGCAGAGGCGAATGAAAATCCGTGCGGAAGTTATGATAGAAACGCCAGCTCAATATCTCGCTTCGCAACTTGGATAGGTCGGGAAACAAGTGCGGCTCCCGCAAACCCGTCAGCACCGACTCACAATGAGCCACCACCAGAGGATACTCTATGGGTCTTCCGTCCATATTGCGGGCGGAGATATAGCCGCGTTTTCTTGCCAGTAGCGAAATTTGTTTGCCGCGATAATCGACATTTACCTTTTCAACTTTTATATCAGGATCTTTTTGAAAGTAACCCATCAGCTCATCGCCGATGCGATCACTCAAAGGCACCAGACCAATTACAATTTGATAGCTCAGATCATCGATATCCACAGAGAGCGTCACGCTCTTTTGTCCGGGCTTACGCAAACTGCCGGCCGACAAGATGGAAGGCATACCGCCTTCATCGGCGATGGCACCAGCCAGGTTACCGGCCGCGGCCGACCAGAGCAGATAAAGGGAGCGATAAAGATTGCTCTTGCCTGTACCGTTTGCACCAAGCACTACATTGACGGGCTTTAAATCAAGATAGATGCTGCGTATAGAGCGGTAACCCGCAACATGCAACCTGGTGATAGGCAAAACAATTATTCCTGAAAGAGAAAGAGCGAGAGTGTGTGTGGGCGAGTGAGTGTTTGTTTGTGTGAAGAATTGAAGGATTGAAAGATTGAAGGATTGAAAAAAGGATTGAAGGAAAAACCAATTGAATGAAATAGAGCCTCGAATCACCATTTTACCAGCGCTCTATCCAAAGGTGTTTCGCCTGCAATTTGGAAACCCGTGCCGAAAATAACCGACCTCCAGACCGCCGGTATGTCCTGCGAAAAATCTTCCCAAAAGCGCTAAACTCATGTAAAGCCGCAAATTAAATCTGTTTGACAGCCAAAAGGCTTATGCTGCAACGGTTTCAAATCTCAAAAAGACTGAAAACCCTGATGTAATATTTCGCAAAATCACTATTGTTACATTCGACTGCTTGTTTAAAAGAGACACCAGCACCCAGATGTTTATAGGTCGATAAGTCTACTCTCAAAGGCGGCAAACTAGTTGATTGGCGGAATCTCCCGGTGTCTGTGCTAGATTATGGCAGCATCGTCAAATCAGACATATTCGCCCACGAGGTTGCCGTGAAAACATCTGCCAATAAACCAGTCGGATTATTAGTCCTTGCACTCACCACGATCTCGATTCTGTGTTTGAGCGGCGTCGCCTCCGCCAGAGAAATGAAAGAAACTGTCTATGACCTGGTTTCAAAAGCACAGTACAAGCCGGCATGGAATACCCTCTTTGTCGGCAGTAAAAATATTCCCGGCTGGATAAAGAAGGGTGAGGGAGTGAGCAGCCCTTGCGAAGAAATTAGAGGGGCGGGCGGCACCTTTATTGTCGGCTGGATGTGCGAGCCCCACAACTGCGGCAACCACCAGTTCGCCGTAGCTTTCAGTAAAGATCTCAAGAAAGCCTGGGGGATGCGCTACGTCCTGGAGGATGTTCCGCCCGGCAAACAAGCACCAGCACCGAGAACCACCTGGTTCGGTAATCCCAGTCCTGAAATTAAAAAGCTGCTCGAACAAAAGCTAAGTCAGTAGAAAGCACATCGGGCTAGAGCTTCAGCGTAACTTTACCATCTGGGAGCACTCTGTGTTCTTGCCTGCCTCAGCACTTGTGTCGTCTGCCGGTGCCAGATCTTCAATAGCGCCGACTGACGCATAGGGTTGAACAGTTGGAAAACTGTGGCACTACCTCGCTTAATCCTGCGCCCTGATCGTCTAATGAAGACAAAAGCGTACAATCACGCACAATAACGCAGGTAAGTAGCATGTACACAAGAAAAGAAAACAACCGCGAGGGACGGGAACTAGACACTGGAGAAGATACGGGAACAGGCACACTACTATGGGTGCTTCTATGGGCCTTAGCCTTGATAGTGGTTCAGCAGTGGTATGCTCGCACGCACCACTACGGCATCGAACAGCCCGTGGGTCTCTTTGGCCTGGCCGAATATTTTTTTCGTCATCCGGAAAAACTCATATGCCTCTTGCGATACTAGAGAGCGGAAATATCTTGAGGATGGGCTCTAATTCGCAATCGACTTTAGATAGTGCGGCGGCTTGATTAGGGCTGAGCGTCTATTCAGTCTAACCTTTTTAGCGAGCACCTTCTCCGCCTGATTCAAGGCTTGCTTCGCGGCCTTGATATAGAGCCTGCTTTCACGCAGTCTCCCGTTCTTTTGAGCTTCCATTGCCATTTTCAGCCAATCGCCGCCCATGGTCAGATTTTCCAGTGAAAGCGGGATCTCCGGGAAGACGGAATTACCACTGGCTCCTAGTAACAAATCACAGTTCCCCATAAGTTGTTGGTTCTGCTCCTGCCAGGAGGACAACTTGCCCTCCAGAGCCGCCAATCGCAAAGAGTATTCCTGTCCGCGCGACTGTTCAAGGGCCGCTGCGGTTTCTCTTAGAAGGTCTCTTTCGCCTGCTATTGAAGCAAGCACATCACTATGCTCCGGGCACTCACGCATAAATACAGCTCGCTCCGGCTCTTGCGGCTGTGCCTGAGAGTCAAGCTTTTGCAGCGCCTGGTGCCGAGGAGGCAAACCAACAACCCGCACCGGCATCCGGCTCAACCTTTCGGCAGCCAATACAGCACAGACAAGAGCAATGCTCAACACAGTGCACGACGACTTGATATAGGCGCTCTCTAACTTACTCATATAAATCCAGTCTCTCACGGCCGGAAGAAAGCTGTCACAATTTGAGCAGTTTCCAGAGCCCCGCACAACCTCGGAAACACCGATTCTGCGGGAGCAGTTCCACAAGCGACAAAGGTTTTACGAGAGAACCTATTGAATTTAACAGTATGGCTGCGTGAGATGCGGCTCAGTGGTCTCAATATGAAATTGGCAAAAGCACTTCATTTCGGCGCAGGAAAGGCGGCGTGAAGGGTGGATTGTAAAAGGCAGACGCCGCTTTGCCTGTAACTTTCAGCCCGGCTCTATCGGCGTAGGTCTGCAGTTCTTCCGCGTGCTTATCAAACTCCGACTGCTTCCAACTACCTGAAAATCGCACAACCACAAAGGTCTGCTCCGGCAGGGTAGACACCCTGATGCGCTCATCGACGGGGGTAGGCAAATCGGAGAGGCTGTACTGGTCTGGCATGAAAAAACGCATGGTCATCGCCTGCCGGCCGGGCTCATTTTCAACCACCACCGGCGCGGTCATGGCAATCTTCTCCTTTTCAGCTTGCCGCTCAGACTGGAGGGATGCTTGAGAATCAGCACTGGCCACAAGCACCGGACTGGTCATGGCCACTTTGCTGCGGGAGACGTTCTTACCGAAGATGTAACCGGCCAGAATGCCAAAGCCCTTGTTCATAGATTGCCGATATTCGCCTTCCACGTCTACGGAAGCAACAATTCTCGGCTTATAACGGCGCCATTCGAACTTGCCGTCGGATTTGAGCACCTCATAAGGTGGTCCTTCATAGTGGGCCAGGGCAGCGCCGGCACCGTAGATACCAAGACCGAGAGCGGCAACCCCCAGCACAAGCACTGACTTTTTGGAAGGCGACATGGAAACAACCTCTAGCACCTAATAACTCCATTTAAGCAGGAGCGGGTGAACTTGAGGTGAACTAGAAGTGGATGAGTTGCAAGAGAATCAGACGGAAGCAAAAATAGCCCGCCCGGTCTTCTGGCAGGCGCGAATCTTATCGACGTTGGGATGGTAGTCCTCTTCATCGTCAAAGACGTAAGGCATGAGAAGCTCACACCAATCACCGTCATCATCGGTATGGCTGCGCGCTTCTATCTTGCCGCGCACAAAACCGTCATGATCAAGTAGCAGATAGGCGGATGCCGTCAGATCACCACCGATGCGCAGCACTCCATCGTTATAGACTCCGATGACGAGCCCGCCGGCCAGGACATTACCCAGGATCATAACGGTGGCGCCACCCTTGATCAAGTTTTCAACCTGCAAATTGCCTGAGACAAAGAGCAGGATGCCTCCCTCCAGCATGGAATTGAGCACATCGCCCGCCACAGTCAGGTCGCCGTCGCATACTACTGCCGAGATATCATTTTCCATGGCCCAGGCTTCTTGAAAGTCGAGCAGCAAGTCGCCCTCAATCACGCTGCCGCCGGCAAGCGTCAGCACCTTCATAGACTTGTTGTATTCAAAGTGACTTTTTACATACTGCGCAAAACTCTCCGGATAAGAGTAGCGGTCCGGGTCATAGTGGATTTTCTCGCTGATTCTCCTTAGCAAAAGTGGTAAAACTTGATCGGGAGACTCAATCGTACCCAAAACAGTCGGGTCGACACCATCAGGTGCAAGAATCTCAACCGGCTGCGGCTGAGGCTCCTCAGGCAGCGGCTCTTCTCGAAAGATATCCCGCCCTTCATGGCCGAAGGCAAGCACTGCATCATTGTCGAGCCAGCTTTTCTGGAAGGACCCTGGTATGAGTAGTCTCCTGAGTTCTCGGCCGGATAGCCCTTCCCGTGCGTCAAGCACCTTTGCCAGCACCTGGCCGCCGATAACATGCCCCCGCCCGTCCTTGCTGTCGCGACAGGCCGGCACATAACCGAGAGCCCTCAAATCTTTACCAAGACGAAACGGTCCATCGTTATAATCGGGCACCATATAACCGCTAAGCTCAAGGTTGCCCCAGATCAAAAGCGGCATGCCGCCTTTGACGAGATTTACGGCCCTAAGATCTCCATCCACGGCAAGCAATGGCCAGAAGTGCTCGTCCCGGTTCAAGATATCTCTCTTTACTTGCAAATTACCAAGCGAGAGAACCATACAAATGCGGTTCTTCTGCACCCATTTCTGGTTGCAGTCAAGAACGAAATCACCTTCAATTATTGAATCACCGGTTAGAACCAGAACATTCTTGAAGTCGGTATGGAAGCCCGGCACTGTAAACAGTAAGGCCGCATCAGCTAAGCGGGGCGACTTTTCGGCCAGCTTCTTCAGTACAGGTTGTACTTCCGCAAGGGTCTTAACTGCACCGCCGAAAGGGAATTTATCGTTTGCCATAGTCTCATCAAGCCCAAAGTAACATCACTCAAGTTGGTAGAGAGGCAACTATTGGACAGCGGGAATTAGGAGGTCTTGTCGACAAGTCGAGGGGAGCTTCAATGCCCGAGGCGCTTGAGAAGCACCAGGTGCGCATCCTCGGCGGAGATCTCCTCCTGTTTGCGCCCGGCTCTGGTGGTCAACTCCAAAAGCCCGGCTTTTAGTTTCTTGCCCACGGTCACCCGGTAGGGAATACCCAGAAGTTCACTCTCGGCAAACTTGACCCCAGGGCTACCTTCGCGGTCATCAAGCAGCACGTCCACACCGTGTTCTTGCAATTGATAATAAAGACTCTCGGCTTTCTCAACAATCTCAGTGTCTTCACCGATAACGGTTATGACCACAGTGTAAGGGGCGATGGGAACAGGCCAGACGATACCCTTCTCGTCGCTGAAAGCTTCCACGCAGGCAGCCATGAGCCTCTCTACGCCGATACCGTAGCTACCCATGAATATGGCTCGCTTCTGCCCTTCGCTATCGAGCACTCTGGCGCCCAGGGTTTCGGAATAGCGTACACCCAGTTTGAAAATGTGGCCTATCTCCAGCCCTTTGCTCAGAGCTAACGACTGACCACAAGCCAGGCAAGCGTCTCCGTCCACCACAGCTCGCAAATCGGCAAAGCGGTCTACCTTAATGTCACGCTCCACGTCTACGTTGCGGTAGTGGTAGCCGTCTTGATTGGCGCCGGTGACCATGGCGAAACGACCTCTCAGGCTTTCATCGGCCACAATTTCAGACACCAGATGATGATTCTCGCTGGTGACGCCGACGGCTCCAAGCGAACCGGGGTGCGCACCAAGAGCGGCAACAATTTCCTCATCCTGGCAGGGTCTTATGGCCGTGGCACCGAAGAGATCTGTGAGCTTGGCCAGATTCAGTTCGTGGTCGCCGCGCATCAAGACTACCTTGATCAGACCGTCAACAGCATAAACAAGAGTTTTGATCTGGTCCTGGGCAGGAGCACCGCCGGCAAATTCCTCCAGCTGTTTGATAGTTTTGATGTCGGGGGTAGCAAACTTCTCAACCTCCGCATCCACACGGGCCGGCATAGTGCCGCCGTAAGAAATGGCGGCACAGGCTTTCTCGGAATTGGCGCCGTAGCCGCAAGCCGCACAAGTAACCAGGGTGTCTTCGCCACTCTTGGAAGCCAGCATAAATTCCACCGATTGACTGCCGCCCATGGAACCGGAGCTGGCCTCCACCATGAGATATGGCAGATGCAGGGCTGAGAAGATTTTGCAGTAGGCCTGCCTGTGCAATTCGAAAGATTTGTCCAGCCCTTCCTGATCAAGATCAAAAGAGTAGGAGTCTTTCATGGTGAACTCCCGCACACGCAGAAGCCCGCCGCGCGGTCTGGGTTCATCGCGAAACTTGGTCTGAAACTGATACCACATTTGGGGCAATTGCTTATAGCTGTTCAGTTCGTTGACGGCAATGCCAGTGAAGATTTCCTCGTGGGTGGTACCCAGAACATAAGGCGCCCCCTTTCTATCTTTCAGTCGAAACATGATCTCGCCCATGGCAGCAAGCCTTCCGCTCTGCTCCCAGATTTCCTGCGGATGCAGAGCCGGTAATATAAATTCCTGGGCACCGATATTATCCAATTGGAAGCGAATCAGATCTATCACTTTATTGCGTACACGCTGAGCCAGAGGCAGCAAACTGTAGATGCCGGAACCCAGTGGGCGAATATAACCACCCCGCAGTAAAAGCCTGTGGCTTACACTCTCGGCATTAGCCGGGTCTTCCTTCAGGGTGGGAGCAAACAACTTGGACCAGCGCATAAATTTTTCCTTCTCGGTAAATAAAACAAAAGCCCCTTAACGGGGCTCATGACCAATCTAATTGATGTCAGGTATCAGCCCCAAAGTGATTCTGGAGTGGCTGGTGGTCTTCTATCTGCAGCATTCATCATGGCACTATTATGGCAAGGACTTCGCTCCTGTCAACCAAGCTGAGTGTTTATTTACAAAGGGACGGAGCTAGGTTTTGCGAGTGCTCCAGAGAAAGAGAGAAAGCCCGCAGAGCCCGGTAAGACCAGCAATTACAAGATAGTGAGCGGGCAGATCGGATTTAACATAGGAAGCAAGCAGCACAGCCATGCCATTATGAGCAGCATGCAGGCACATGCAGGGATAAATGGAGCGGCTGCGCAGACGTATAAAAGTAAGCAACATACCCAGAATGGCCGTAGGTAAGAAGCGCATTACACTCATATGGAAGAGACCAAAGAGGGCACCAACAGCCAAAATCAATTGCCCTTGCCGGAGGCGCTTTCGCAGCAAAGAGAAAATGAGACCGCGAAAGAGCAATTCTTCGCAAATGCCGGGACTGAGGGCCACAATTAGAAGAAGCAACCAGAGCGGCTCATGGCCAAGGCCGAGAATCTGCTCCATCATTTTTTCAAGGGCCTTGCTGCTGGGAAGAAACTGCGACTGCAAATGGGCAATGGCAAGCGCCGCCACAAAGGTAAGGGGCGCCGTCAGGGCCGCTCCCAAACAGGAGACGACACCGCCTGAAGGTTTTTCCAAACCAAATACGGTTCTAACCGGCAGCTTGAGCCAGAAATAAACTAGCATGAAAGCGGGAGCAAAGACCACCAGTATCTGGGTGAGCAAAAGTCCCCAGATATGATGCATAACTACGAGGGACTGGGAGAGGTAAAACATCAAGAGAAAAACGGCTGAGCAAAGCAAGAAAAGCTCGCGTCCAAACTTTCCGGCTTCATACCGGCGCGCCGGTGCCTCCTCCACCCCGAACATGAGGTCTTCCCTCTCCATGGTCGGCGCCGCCACCAACACCAGAAGCACGGTAAAAAGCAGCGAAACAACCACGGATAATGCCATTAGAGCCGGATTATACCTGGCTTCCAGAATGTCGTTGATAGTCACGAGACTGCCCAGAAAGGGCACCAGCGAAAGTGGCAGATTCAAATGCACATCACCGCTGAGGCCAAGCCCCATGGGCAACATCGCCACAAACATCAATGATGTGAAATAGCCCTGAGCCTGCTGCACCGTGCGAGCCATGCCGGCCAGGGCTAGCATGGAAACAGCCAGACTCAAGCAGAGAGGCAACATCAAAAGGGCAGCCCAGACCGCACAGAGCAGCGGCAATTTAGCAGCCAGCGGGAAAGGCAAGATGTCCAGCAAGGGCGGCTGGAAGAACTGCGAAACATAGAAGCCAATCAGGTTGGCGATGACGAACATATAACTTATGCAGGTAACGCTTATCAGCTTACCGGCAAAGAGACAACGACGACTAACGGGAGTAATGACCAGGGGTTCCAGGGTGCCGCGTTCCCGTTCACCCGTCAGCAGATCAATGGCCGGATAAATTGCGCCAATAAAGGCTACAAAGACAAGGATGGAGGACAGTACTCTTGCCAGAAAGGGGCTGGCAAAAAGTCCATCCGTCGGAGGCGAGACCACTTTCATATCCAGCACCGGTGCCTCTTCCACCTTTATGCCGGCAACTTTGATGCGGGCATCCATGAATTTTTCTTTGCTGCTGTTCAATACCGAAAGCATGCGAATGCCGGCATAACTGCTCTCCGGATTGCGTCCCGTGTAGAGAATCTTCAGTTCCGGCTTGACGGCAGGTCCCGGCACTCCGGCGGCAAAACCGTCAATACTTGCCGAGAATCCAGTGGGAGCTTGCACTATTACCTGAACCTTCTCTTGCTCCAGTTCTTTCAGTAACTGTTCCTCGCTGTAATCGTTAATAGCGCCGGATGAGCCGGCTGCTTCAAATGAAAGAGGCACAATCTTAAGGCCGGGACTGCTCCTGAGCATTTTATAAAGCTGACCGCCATCGCCGACCAGAGCCACATGCAAATTTTCCTGGGCGGCCTTTTGCACCTGCCCCACCACCATCTGCGGTGCGAAACAAGTAAGCAGCGGGCCGAGCAATAGACCAAGCAACACCCCGGGAACAAGGGCTTTATAGTCGCGCAACATGTCCATAAGCTCCTTGCCTGTGACAAGGAGTATCTGAGAAAGGATCGGATTGCCGCTCACAGTGCCGCCGCCTGCGCTGCATTGCGCACCAGGTGTACAAAGACTTCTTCCAGGTTGGACTTGCCGGTCAGCTCTTTCAATTCCTCGATAGTGCCGGAAGCGAGGAGGCGCCCCTCACTGATAATGCCAAGGCGATCGCAGAGCTTTTCTGCCTCACTCATGGTGTGGGTAGAAAGCAAAATACACTTGCCGTCCGCCCGCTCCTGCCTGACAAACTCATGCATGGCATAGGCCGCCAGTACATCAAGACCGGTGCTTGGCTCATCGAGAATCATAAGTAAGGGATCATGAATAATAGAGCGAGCGATGGAAACTTTCTGCCTGGTTCCCTGTGAAAGTTTAGCTACTCTTGTGTCGGCATAACTGCGAAACTCCAGAGCATCAATCAAGCTTTCAATTCGCTTGTTCAATACGTCCTGAGGCATGTCGCAAAGCCGTCCGAAATAAGTAAGTATTTCCCTGGCAGTGAGCCTCTCATAGAGTCCGGACGTGGAAGAGAGAAAGCCCAACATTTTTCTAGCGGTCTGGGGATCTCTGACAATATCCACGCCATTTATGCTGGCACCACCGGCGGTGGGGGAATAAATGGTGGAGACTACCCGCAATGTCGTAGTTTTACCGGCACCATTGGGTCCAAGTAAGCCGTATACTTCGCCGGGCTTGACCTCGAAGCTTATTTCCCGGCAGCCGTAGAACTCACCCCTGGCCTTATCATAGAAGCGCTTAGATACACCGTTTACAAGCAAACTCATAACTTTTCGGCAGCCTCCTGATCGGCGGGTACTTCTAAGGATTGCGGCGGGGAGTTCAGCTTCTTAGCGCCCTTTCGCCCGGACAATCCGGCTTGCAGATGCGGAACGAAACCACCATCGAATTCGAACATGAGGCGCCCGGCGATGCCGGTCAACAAAACGGCATAGACAAGGGAGGAAAACAGGGCCAGATATTGTTCAAGAGAAATGGTAGGAGCCGTGAAGAACTGCCTGATGGTCAGGGCCAGACCAAGAAATGGTACCAGGGCCAGGCCCTTGCCCAGGGTCAGGGAGGGCAAAAGCGATATGGCCGGCAGCACCATAACCATCAGCATGGGAAGGGAGACCCAGTTCTGAGCCGAGCGCACCGTGCGACAGAAACTGGTGACGACCATCATGAGGGAAGCCAATAAGAGCCCCATTATCAGGTAGGAAGAACAAACCAGCAAGACTTGCACCGGGGTCAGCAAGCTCTTCAGTTCATTGATATCTATGGTGCGAACCTGGCTGGCAGTGAAAATGAGCAGGGCAAAGACAGCCAAAATAGAGAAGAAATTGACAGCCCCGGTGAAAACACCGAAAAGGCAAACCGATACCAGTTTGGCAAAAATTATGGCGTCCCGAGAAACCGGCAAGAGCATGGTGCTCTCAATGGTCTTGCGTTCAAACTCTTCGGTGGTAGCGGTGATGGCGGGGTAGCAGACCCCCACCCCCATCATCATCACCGAGACAAGCAGCATGACAAAGTGCAGGGAATAGGACTCCTGCTTGAGCGGGTGCAGGTTGACCATTCTTGCACCATAGGCGCCGCGCGTATCACTGAGGCCCTTGAGGGAGAACTGCCTCTTTAGCTCGTCCCGCTGAAAGCTATCGAGGGCGTCCTTCAATTTCTCAGTCTTCAAATAGCTGTCAAAGCTATGCCCCACATAGGCCGTCAGATGCTGCCCCTGCGACGAAGTAGCCTCACCGGCGGCTGCGGCAGAGGCAGAGGGGTCAGGTTTGGCTTTGGGCGGCGGCGCAGGCAGAGGCGGACCGACAACCAGGCTGACATCCTGCCGGTAGAGGGCCGCCATGGCTTTCTCTCTCGTCATTGGCTGCAATTCGACTTTGTTCTTACCGGCCTTAACGGCCCGCTGCAAGAAATCATAGGCTTTTGCCGTCTCGGCGTCTGCCTGAGATACAGGCTCTCGTTCTATGTAAGCGACCTGGAGGGGCTTATCTTTATCGGCGCTCTGAGTGAGAAGGGTAAACTCCACACCCACGAAGGACAGGAACGGATAGACCAGGCAGGGAATCAGGACCGTATAAAGGAAGACATCGCGATCTCGGAAGGAGTGCAGCAACTCCTTCTTCAAAATCAGACCTAACTGGTCTAACAGTCCTATCTTGCTGGCTTTGGACAGTGGACGACTCCGGTCGGAACCACGAGGCGAGAACAACTGTTCCCCTCTTACCCTATAAGGATATACCCAACTTTTTCAGTCTCCGCCTACGTTAAGCTCCAGCACCGAGCCGCCTGTTACAAGCCGTGAATAATCCTGGGGCGTGTTGACGTTGAAATAACTGGGTAAGCCGGTGCCGCCCTCCCCCGCTTCGATGTCGAAGGTGGAAGAATCGAGGGCGGAGAGGAAGTCTTTCAAGGAGAGGTCGCCGTTAAAGAGGGATTCCTCCAGAGGCTTGATGCAGTTCTTGGAATAGACGCCAAGCAAAGGCTCCAGACCTTCTTCGTGGGCGGCGACCACCACATCGTGGTCATGGCGCCGGGCGCAGAGTTCTCGCACCAGCCGGGCATTCACCAGGGGCATGTCGCAAGCGATGACAAAAGCATGGCTGTACTGAGATACCAATAACCCTGAGAGAATTCCTCCCAGCGGACCGCGATAAGGCAAGATGTCTTTGACCACGTCCACCTCGAAATCTTCATAAGATTCCGGCTCGTTCGAGACCAGGAAGGTCTCGGCGAAAAGGTCTTTGATATTGGTAAGAATATGATTGATCATGGTCGTGCCGCCGTAAGGCAGAAACGCCTTGGGACGACCCATACGGGAGGAGCGACCGCCACAGAGAATGAGCGCCGTCAAAGAAAGCGGCAAAGCTTCTCTGGTGGGAGTATCCACCATCATGGGATGCTTCTTCAGCTCGTCTCTGTCATTGAACAAAATCAGTTCGCCTTAATCTAACTACTCGCCCTTGTAGACGGGCTGCCGCTTCTCAGCGAAAGCTGCCAGTCCCTCAAGCCTATCCTTGGAATTCAAAAGAGTCAAATAAGCTTTCGTTTCAAGAGCCAGCCCAGCTTCCAGATCGCGGTCGTAGCCTTCATCTATGGCAAATTTGGCGGCGCGCAGGGAAAGTGGTGCCGCCTGTGCAATTTCATTAGCCCAGGTGGAGACGGTCTCCATGAGAGGCCCCAGGTAACCGCCATCGGCGACTTTCTTGCCTTCCTCGGAAGCCAGATAGGAGGGCTCCACGGTAACAACCTTATGGATCAAGCCCAGGCTCAACCCATCAGCGGCACCCACGGGAGTAGCCCCGAGAATTAGTTCCTTCGCTTTAGACTTGCCCACCAGGCGCGGTAAGCGCTGGGTGCCGCCGGCCCCTGGAATGATGCCCAGGCGTACTTCCGTCAGCCGCAATTGAGCGGAATCAACCATCACCCGCAGGTCGCAAGCCAGCGCCAGCTCAAAGCCGCCGCCCCAGGCGGAGCCGTTTATGGCGGCTATAACCGGTTGCGGTTGCTTCTCGATGGTCCGCATGGTCTTTTGAATCAAAGTCAGGTAGTCGAGGGTCTCGCCCTGAGTCATGCCTTTGCGCTCGGCCAGGTCGGCCCCGGCGCAGAAGGACTTCAGTCCCGAGCCGATTATGGCAATCACTCGCACATCCCGGTCCTGGGCCAGGCTGTCGAGGGCCGTTAAAAGTTCCTGCAAAAGAGCCCGGTTCAAACAATTCATGACCTTGGGACGGTTGAGTTTAAGCCAGGCTACGGCACCGACTTTTTCAACAACCAGCACTTGTTCAAGCTTTTCAGTTTCAGCCAAGTTCGTTTTCTCCACAGCTACGGTCACGTTTACTTCCTCTATGAAATTGCTACAGCTCAACCGGCGCAAGCTTTTGCCCTGGTAGCAAGAGCCGCCTGCAAATATCGCCCGGGCAGTTTCTTGCCCAAAATCTTCTCAGCCAAGGCACCGGCATCCACCAGGCGCTCTAAATCGACGCCGGTCTTGACACCCATGCCTTCCAGCATGTAGACCAGATCTTCCGTGGCCAGGTTACCTGAAGCGCCAGGTGCATAAGGGCAGCCACCCAAACCGCCCAGACTGCTGTCAAAGATGGTGACACCAGATTCGATACCAGCAACGACATTGGCGAGAGCGGTGCCGCGGGTGTCATGAAAGTGCAAAGCCAATTGAGGAAGCGGCACCACACCACTGAGACGGTCGAGCACTTCCTTCACCTGGCGGGGATTGGCGGCACCAATCGTATCGCCCAGGGAAATCTCATGCACACCTATCTTCAGAAGTCCTTCCACCACCATAACTACCTGTTCCGGCTTGACCGGACCTTCGTATGGACAGGCAAAGACCGTGGAAACATAACAGCGAATGCGCTTGCCGTCGGCAAGGGCTGCCGCCGCCACTTCCTTCATTGTGGACAGAGCTTCCGCCACGGATTTATTGATGTTTTTCTTGCTGTGGGATTCAGAGGCGGAGAGGAAAAGGTTGATTTGCTTGAGTCCGGCAGCGCATGCCCCTTCATAGCCCTTCAAGTTAGGCACCAGAGCGGAAGTCTGCACATCGGCCGGCAGTTGCAACTGCCTGGCCACGGCAAGACCGTCGGCCAGTTGCGGTATCCACTTAGGAGAAACGAAGGAAGTGATCTCGATATGCTTGAGCCCGCTCTTAGCCAGGGCTTCAATCAAAGCCACTTTGTCTGCCGTTTCAACCTGGCCGGCTTCATTCTGAAGACCGTCCCGGGGACCGACTTCAAAAACTGTTATTTCACCTGGCAAGCGTTCAAACACAGCTTCACCTCTGTAAAGACGGTCAACTCGGGCTAGGAAAGAATCATGAGCAGGTCGCCTTCGTTAACGAAGTCGCCACTGGTCACCTTGATTTCTTCGACTTTACCCGTCTCGGTGGAGGCCACCGGCAATTGCATTTTCATAGACTCGAGAATGGCAACATCCATTCCGTCCTCTACGGAGTCGCCCGGCTTGACGAGCAACTCTACGACTACTCCGGCCATCATGGAGCAAATTTGTTTCATGGCAATAGTATCTCCCAGGAAATGAGTGGTCACAGCAATCTGATGCGGACCCCCGCGATGGAGGCCTTCGGCAACATATGGTAACAAAGGAGCGGCGCCACTATATGACGGGCATCTTATCAATGCCAGCCCCAAGCAGCCTCTATACGACTGTTTGAGATTCTATTTATTGAAGAGGCCCCGCAGGGTATCCCCTAATTTTTTGACATTTTCGTCTTCGTCGCTACCGGCAGCAGCGCCGCCGGCATTATCCGTGCTGTCGGACTGACCCCAGTCGAAGGCCGGCGCCTCTTTCTTGCGGCGTCCTCTCACAGGCGAGATAAGAGCACCTCCGGCCGCACTGGCCAGAGAGGAACGTCTATCTTCTTCGCCAGCATCGGCTGCGGCGTCACCGGCCGGGGGTTGCGCCGCAGCCGCAGGGTTAGCATTGGGTTCACCCCAGGCAGACGGAGCCTGGGGAGCAGGTTGCCCCCATCCGCCTGTTTCAGTCTGAGAAGCCGGCGGGCTGGTCGGTTGACCCCAAGCACTGGCTTCCGCACTCTTATTTTCCACCGGGGCCCCCCAGGGAGAAGGAGCCTGTGGCGGAGCACTGGGTGCAGGTGCGGCAGCCGGGGAAGGGTCACCCCAGGCGCTGGCAGGCGTGGATGCTTGTGCCGCAGGGTTGGCATTGGGTTCGCCCCATACGCCCTGTCCCCAGGCGGAGGCAGCGCTATCAGCGGCAGGTGCCGGTGCAGGTACAGGCGCAGGTGCAGGTACAGGCGCAGGTGCAGGTGCAGGAGCAGGAGCGGCGGAGGCCTGCGGGGCAGGCTCCGACCAGGCGGACTCACCCCAGGCGGAAGTAGGCGGGCTGGATGGAGCCCCCCAGGCATCGGCCAGGGGATTGGAACTGTTGGGAGCAGTGGTAGCCGGTTCACCCCAGGGTATGACAGCCGGTGTCTCAGATGCGGCGGGCTGCCCTTCGGCGGGAGCGGAAGCCGTCGATGTCCAGGAGAAACCGGAATCTTCCACACCGCCACTACTGGCGGTGCTCTCTACCTGGGTACTGCCGGCCACGCTCTCAAAGGAGAAATTGCTTGTGGTTTGCGGCGCACTCATAGAACTCAAAATCGGATCATCGGAAGGCAGAGCGGGGGCCGAAGCCGCTTCGTCCGCGGGCGAGACCGACACCGGCACAGGAGAGGCAACAGGCGCTGAAATAGCCGGCTCGGGCGTTGCCTCTTCGGCACTCACCGCCGGTAGTGCGGTACTGGAAGCGCTAGGCGAAGGCGGGCTGGTCACGGCGGAAACAACAGGGGCAGCGGTCTGCGGCGCAGAGATTGCAGGTCCGGTGCTCTCTTCCGCACCGGCAGGAGCTGGAGCAGGAGCAGCTGGAGCAGGAGCAGCCGGAGCAGCCTCGGCGGCCACGGCCGGTTCTTTGTCCTGGGCGGCGGCGGCGCTGACGGCCGGTCCGCTCTCTTCCTTCCCGGGAGCCCCATCGCCATTATCGGTCTTGAATACCTTGGGCCAATTCCCGCTTAGATAGCGTTCTTTCATGGCCAGGACTTTTTCCTTGTCCTTCACCAGCGATTCAAGCTTCCCCTGGTTGGTCTCGATACGCTTCTCGAGCTCGCCAATCTGCTGCGTGATAACGTTTATTTCTTCCCGAGTTACCGCTTCTTTCTCAGTAAACTCATCGAGTAATTCCCGCAGCATTTCGGGATTAATAGCACCCATATTTCTGAAACACCTCTATGTCCGGTGAGGATTCTAGAAGAACCAATCGGCCTCTGTGCCATTTATTCCACCTCTGGCGCAAAAGCATACAATTATTAAATCATGATAGACAAATATTTTTGGCAAAATTCGGCAAAGACGGGCGATTTGTAAGACTCACCGATTGGTGCAAGAGAATTGTCCGTATTGCTGCAGATAAATGTGCTCTGGGCCTGGTTTAAAGCCGCAAACGAAAATACTGCTATGTAACAACCCAGCAGCAAAATCGACAACCTACCAGCAAGCCTGTGCGCTAAACGGCGCCGGCAGCTTCCTCACCGCCCAGACGGGCATAGTTTTTTGTCTCTTGAATCATGGCGGAGAAAAGCCACATGCAGAGCTGATCGAGAGTTTCAATGGGCGGATTGGCATCTTGCATACGCCACATCATGCCTTGTTCGGTAATCTTCACCTGAATGGTAGCAATGGGCTGATAATCATTTTCGGTGCGGCTTAGAGCCATCACTTTACTGGTAGGAACCAGGAAGCATTCCACCTTGTCATCACAACCACGAACCACCAGGGAGCAAAGCCGGGTAGAAAAGCGAGCCCGGAAATATGTTTTTGTTTCTTCCGCTTCTCTGAAACGGTTGTACTTGGTCACCTCGGTGACGTCGCCGGAAATGGAACCGGAGACATGCAACTCGGTACCATTGGCAACCTGGTTGAATTCAAACATGTAGCGCTGCAAAAGCCCGTAAATCTTGTCTACGAGAATGGCTATGCCAGACTTGTAAATAGACTCACGGTAGACTTCCTGTAGATGCACGCCGCGCTGATCGGCAAGAAATTGCAGAGAGTCTTGTTTGAGCTGGCTCATCCAGTCTACGCCCGGTTCCACCGGTTCAGACTCGTGATAGACCAGAATCTGCTCGGAAACGGCCATGGACCAATCGGCAGCCTGACCAGGCACGGGAGCGCCGTTTCCGAACATGGACCGATCAACGGCCCGATTCGGCAGGGGCTGCTGGGCAGGTTTGCCGGGATTACCGTCGAGGAACTTGCGCACCTCTTTACTGGAAGACTTCCCCTGCTGAGGGTGCCTACCGTCGTTCTTTCCGAACATAGTCTCAGTTCTCCCTTGCCCGCCAAATCGTGCCCAAGCTACACAACCTAATTGGGTATGCCCAGATCGGCCCCTTATGAAACGACTATATCGCCTTACTCAGCCCCTCAACTTCAGTGAATAAATTAATTCTGAAGCATATCAAGACCTGCATCTGAAAATCAGGCTTTTTGCAGGTATCGAACCAGTTGAGTGTACTCATTCAAATCGGCGGAAGTGTTTTGCAAATCGGCGCCGTCGGCGTAAACATGCACAAGAGGCTCTACCGCATCAGGCAAGACGAGAATCCAGTGGTCGGGACGGGTCTGAATCTTGACGCCGTCCAAAAGCTCCATGGGACGGTCCTGATGCTTCTCAACCAGCAGGCGCATGACACGACCCTTGCGCTCCCAGGGGCAATGAACCGAGTCTACCTGGTAGTAGAGCGGAGGCAGTTCATTTATGGCTTGCTGCAAGGTGCGCCCCTGATAAGTCAGGTGTTCCAAAACCTGTCCTACGGCGAACATGGCATCGTAACCGTTCTGAAACTCAGGGAAGATAAAGCAGCCGTTGGCGCTTCCACCCAGAACCGCCTCCTCCAGACGAGCAGTGGTGCTGCCGATCTCGGTCTCGGAAGCTTTGCAGCGAACCACCTTGCAGCCGTTCCGGGCCGCAATGCGCTCCACCACGGAACTGGCGTTCACCGGCACCACGATGGAACGTCCCGGCTTGTCCCTCAACATGATGTCGGCAACGGTAGCCAGAAGCAGCTCGCCTCGAATAATCTGACCGGTTTCATCCACCAGGGTCATCTGCTCGCCGTTTCGTCCGATTTGCACACCTAGATCGGCGCCCAGAGCCTTAACCACATCGGCTAACTGCTTGCGCATGGTAATGCGTTCTTCCTGCCGGGGCGGCGAATTTCGAATGGAAGAGTTGAGTACCACGGTCTCGATGCCCAATTG
Organism: Candidatus Melainabacteria bacterium; assembly: GCA_016212515.1. Lineage (GTDB taxonomy): Bacteria > Cyanobacteriota > Vampirovibrionia > Obscuribacterales > Obscuribacteraceae > Obscuribacter. The sequence goes on along the minus strand of JACRFZ010000043.1, from coordinate 48,563 downwards.
CCCGAGCAAATCGGGCAAAAGCACACCGGTCTCGGCCATGGCATAGTCGATCACTACCTTGGGAGCATGGGTGGACAGTCCTCCCACCTTGGTTTTACGTGTGTAATTGGAACCGGGCACGATACAGAAGGGCACTTTGTCCTCTTCGAAAACCTGCCCCTTCACATGGTTGAGAAACTCATCGGCATAATACTCGCGCACGCGGCTGGGGAAGGAAATTGTGCCCACATCGGAAGGGGCGCAACGAGGAAAGTCTTCTTTGAAGAAAGTGGTTTCGATCTTGCGTTCCATCGATTTGGTGATGGCCACACCCTGGCTGTCGAAGAATTCGATGGTGACTTTGTCTATCTCTCGTTGCGATACCCGCACATGCACAAGACCGGCAGCTCGCTGAGTCTTGACATAGTAGCGGGAAATAGGCAGAGACATAGACTCCAGGTTCTGCACCTCGATGCCCACCGAGACCAATCCGGAGACCATGGCCCGGCTGATCATCTGAGAAACCTTCCAGTAGTCCCGGCTGACCAGCACCGGACCGCCCTTGAGGGTGGCACCATAGGCGGCGGCAAGATTAACGGCAAATTCGGGTGTGATATCCACATTAGCCAGACCGCGCACGCCATGGGCACCAAATAAGGTGCGGGGCGCACGGGTGCCCCAAATGACGGAGGTGAGAACTTTCGCTCCGCTGTCGATGTTCTTGTCAGGCCAGATGCGAACATCAGGGCTGATGCGAGCTTCCTGTCCGACCACCGAATTGTTGCCGATGATCGCCCCTTCCAACAGTTCGGCGGAATTATGGATGGTGGCATTGTTGCAAACTACGCAAGCTCTCAACTGGGCATTGTTACCGATATAAGAGTTGGACCAGATGACCGGCTGCTTGAGAGAGGCTTTCTCTTGAATGACCACATTATCGCCAATGGTCGTATATTGCGAAATCACGGTCTCTCTGCCGATGCGACAGTTCTTCCCGATCATGACGGGCGCTTCCAAAATCACGGAAGAATCAATTTGGGTGCCGTGACCAACAAAAATGCCGGGCTCGATCTGGGGCAAGTCCATTTTGATGTTGACCAGACCGTCGAGCACATCCCGGTGCGCTTGTCTGTATACAGCCAGGTTACCGATGTCGCACCAGTAGCCGTCGGCCACATAACCGTACATGGGCTCATTGCGCAGAAGCAAGAGCGGGAAAAGATCATTGGAGAAGTCTTGCTCCCGGCCCATTACCACATAAAGCATCATTTCCGGCTCGAGAATATAAGTGCCGGTATTGACGGTGTCAGAGAAAATCTCTGAGGCGCCCGGTTTTTCGACGAAGCGCTGAATGCGGCCTTCGTTGTCGGTAATAACCACACCATAATCGAGGGGGTTTTCCACCCGCTTCAAAATTAGTGTGGCCTTGGATTTTTTCTCTTTGTGAAAAGCCAGAGCCTTGCCGAGATCCATATCGGTGAGACTGTCACCGGAAATAACGATAAAAGTTGAATCAAGGTGATCTTGAATGGCTTTGACACAACCGGCGGTGCCCAGCGGTTTGCCTTCTTCTACGGAATAACTTATTTTGACGCCGAATTCCGAGCCGTCGCCGAAGTGATCGCGAATGGCATCAGGCAAATAGTGCAGGGTGAAAACGATATCGTCAAAGCCGTGCTCTTTCAAGAGGTTGACGATGTGTTCAGCCATGGGTTTGCCGGCCACAGGCACCATGGGCTTGGGCAGGTTACAGGTAAGCGGTCTGAGCCTCGTGCCGGAACCACCGGCCATGATCACAGCTTTCATGCTCTTACTTACCTCCCTTTGCCCTTGGCGGCAACTGTCTTGACGGCTTCGCTTTCCACTACATTGTTCAGGCCTGAAGCTACTATTTCAGACTCGCGCAATACCTTTTGATAGACTTCCCTGGTGCGCCTGGCAATCACTTTCCAGTTATAGATATGCTGCACCTTGTCGTATGCGGTCTCACGCAGGTAATTGGAAAGTTCGGGATTACGCAAGACTTGAAGCAAGCCCCAGGCCAGGGAGCCGGCATCACCGGCATAGGTGGTGACGCCGGTTTCCATATGTTCCACAAAGTCTTTCAGGCCACCCACGTCGGATGTGACCACCGGTACCTGGGCCGCCATTCCCTCCAGAGCCACAATACCGAAAGGCTCATAAAGACTGGGAATACATACCGCATCCACAGACTTATAGAGATGCTTGAGTTCTTCATCACCCACATAACCAAGGAAATGAGTGCAGTGCGAAATACCCATATACTGCGCCTGTCGCCGCAAGTCATCCAGATAGTAGCCGGTTCCGACAAAGAGGAACTGCGTACCCGGTCTTTCCGAGATCACACGCGGCACTGATTCGAGCAGCACATGCACACCTTTCTCACGCACCATGCGGCCCACATAAAGAACGATCTGCTGATGCTCGGAGACGTAGCGACTGCGTGTCTGACGGGCGTCATATTGGAAATCGAAAACCGAAGGATCGGTGCCGTTGGGCACCACAGCAATCTTGTTGGCGGGCAAACCGAAGAGCGCTTGCAATTCCCCGTGCATGGCATGAGAATTGACGATTACTTCCCAGGCTTCAAAAGTAAGACGCCATTCCATCTGGTGGATGTAGCGCTGCAAGTCGTTGTGAATGCCGTGCATGCGCCCGGCTTCAGTGGCGTGCATGGTGGCAACCATTGGTATGCCGAAACCGGATTTGAGCACCCAGGCCGCGTCGGTTACCATCCAGTCATGGGCGTGCACGATGTCGAAGGGTTTCTCCTGGTGCAGTTTGATGGCATACTGCAGAAGTCCGAAATTGAAGCGATTCACCCAGGAGAGAAAATCAGGGGTAGTATCGGTCTGAGTTTTCACACGGTGAATGTGCACACCGTCCACCACTTCGTGTTCGGCCTGCCCCGGGTGATCGGCAGTCACCACATGCACTTCCACGCCGGTCAAGGCCAGCTCACGGGAAAGAGCCCAGACCACGCGAGCCAATCCGCCAATAATGCGCGGCGGATATTCCCAGGACAGCATCAATACTCGATTCGGCACCTTAATCCCCTTGTAATTTCCCTTCTATCTGCTCATAACTCTACTTTTCAGGTCGCAATTTTTACTTATTCGTTGGCCAGAGGTCTGGAAAGAAGCGCCATGATCGCGCCCGCCGGCGTTGAAATACCCCTTAGTGTGGACTCCACTTGCTCTGCGATGGGCAGCTCCAGTCCCAGTCTTATCGAAAGTTCACAAACGGCATGGGTGGTGGTAACTCCCTCCGCGACCTGACCAAGCTCCGTGAGAATCTGGTCGAGTCCCTGCCCCCTGGCAAGCCCGAAACCAACTTGATAGTTACGTGAGAGCTGGCTTTCACAGGTAGCGAACAAATCGCCCATACCGGCAAGACCGGCAAGAGTAGTGGGCTTAGCCCCCAGCTTGACAGCCAGGCGAGACATTTCCGCCAGCCCCCTGGTCAAAAGAGAGGCCTTGGCGTTCACGCCCAGACCCAGACCATCACAGGCTCCCGCTGCAATTGCTATGACATTTTTCAGGGTACCACCCAGCTCCACACCCACCAGGTCATCATTGGCATAGACGCGAAACTTGGGTGCGCTTAAAACGGAGCGCAGCGACTTGGCAAGCTCCAGATCGCTAGCAGCCACTACAGAAGCAGTGGGCATGCCGTTCAAAACTTCCATAGCCAGATTGGGACCGCTAAGAACCGCCACCCTGGTATCGGGAAGCACAGAAGCCACTACCTCGCTCATGCGCATATGAGTTTGTAATTCCAACCCCTTGACTGCGCTGATCAAAATCGGCACCGGCACCTTCAGCTCGGCCACCGAGAGCAGTAGAGAACGCAAGCCCTGGGATGTGCAGGCCGCTATTATGTAATCGGCATCCAAACAGGGCTTGAGCTGCGAGAAAAGTCTTACAGCAGGAGGCAACGCCTGCTCTCGCGGCTTGTCCATGATGTGAAGCTGGGAAAGGCGCAGGCAGCGGTCGGCATCACGACAATAGACGTTGACGCTGTAATTTTCCTTGCGGCCAAGCATCTGAGCCAGGGTCAGACCCCAGGAACCCGCTCCCAATATGGACACCCTGGTTAAAGGTACTGCCTCATCTTGCCGCCCCATTGCCAACTGCTTCCCTTTCGACCGACCTTCAACATTTTGCATATCTATTGTAGAGCTTGCCTGGGCATATTGTTTCGACCGTCCCCTGTTTCCAAGGGAAAACTGTAATCTTCTTTGTCTCTGCCCCCAACGGAAAGAAGCAGATCTTCCAGAGTGCGCGTGTCCCGGCCGGCACCGAGGCACGCCACTACCAGCAGTGGCACTACCAGCACCAGAACAAAAACGTCTATAGCGAATCTACACTTAGATTTTGGTGGAAGCTATCGGCTGACAGCTTCCTCGTGATAAGCAATGGCACAATTGCGTCCGGCATTCTTGGCTTGCTGCAAGGCTTTATAGGCCGAACCAAGCCACGATTCCACCGTCATATTCTTAGCATCCAGTATGGAGATACCGGCCGAACAAGTTGCATAAAATCCGGAATGGGAAAGGGTGGAATGTTGAATAGCGGCAAAGTCAGCCAGGAGGCGACCGGCAAGATGCAGAGCCTCAGCCTCATCCAGACCATCGGCAATGATGCCCAGTTCATCGCCTGCATAGCGCCCGATGATATCCGACTGCCGCAAGCGCCTGCGCAAAAGCAAAGATAGGGCCACAAGCACCTTGTCGCCGCCGGGATAGCCATGCCTTTCGTTGATGGAACGGAAGTAATCGATGTCGAGCAAAATCAAGGCCGTGTAGCCGGCATGGCGACGGCGCTGGGCAATCACCGTTTGAGCCTGTTCCATGAAGGAAGTGTGGTTCAGAAGAGAAGTAAGTCCATCCCGGCGCAAAAGGGTTTTCAGGAAACGAGCGCGCTCCAGGCGAGAACTGACCGAACTCAAAAGCAAGGCCGGCGGCACAGGCTTGACCAGGTGATCGTCGCCACCGGATCTGGCACTCTCGATGCGGGCATCTATTTGCCCCTGGGTGGTAAGAAAGAGCACCGGCAAGGTGGCATGACGCTCATCCTGCCTGATATAACGAGCCAATTCATAACCGGTCATGCCCGGCAACATAACATCGAGCAAAACCAGATCGGGCTGAAAAGCCGACATATACGACTCAAAGTTTTTGGGATCAGTACAGGTTCTTACCTGATAGCCAGCCGATTCCAGAAAGGCTCTGATAAATGCCGCCTGGTCCGGATCGTCTTCCACCGAGAGAATCCGCGGCGTTTCCTGATACCGTTTATCGAGCAAATAACGCAGGCGCCTGAACATGGCCTTCATGTCCACCGGCTTTTCAAAATGGGCATCGGCGCCGCAGTGTATGGAGCGCACCTTGTCGAGGAAGCCGGTTTGCTTGGAGACGATGATGATGGCCATCTCGTCGCCGCCCGGCATGGAGCGTACCCGCTCCACCAGCTCGTAGGCATCACCGTCCGGCAGCGGAATCTCTAAAATGAGTCCTTCCGGCATGCGCTTTTCCAGTTCGGCAATAGTGGTGGCAAAAGAACGGGCGGAGCGGAAGGCAAGTCCGCTTTCCTCCACTTGCTTGCGCAAACTCTCAAGGTCTTTTTGATCTTCATCGATGACCAGCACTTCTTGCTTGCCGGAATTGACCACGGCTCGGGCTTTGCTCAAATTGACGGTGGTATCGCCGGATTCTTCCGGTCCGGTGAACTGCACCGAAAGCTCCTGCAGAAGCGACTTCAATTTCTCAAGATCTTGCGGGGCGGCAGCCCCCGGTTGGCTGACAATCTGATCGCAGAGGCGCTCGCCTTCAAGACCCATGGCCGAAACTTTCTGAAAACCATACATGCTGCCTGAACCTGCCAGCCAGTGGAAGTGCCGGGACAGTTGCTGCACCAGATCTTTATTCATGGGATTGGAGATGAGCTTGGTCACCAATTCGATAATCTGAGCCAATCTATCAGTAGACCGTTGGACGTACTGACTCTTTAGCTCCGAAAAGGTTTCCTGCCAGTTAGCCATACTTCAAGCTAACCCTCCAGAATGGCTCGCATCTGATTGGCCAGCACCGTGGGGTCGAAGGGCTTGGTCAAAACCCCTCTGGCGCCCATACGCTTCAGCTTCTCAATTTCCGAGGTCATAGCCTTGGCGGTAAGAAAAATAACCGGAATATTGCGCGTCCGGTCGTTGCTTCTAAGCGCTTCCAGGGTAGACGGTCCATCCATCATGGGCATCATCATGTCTAAAAGTATGACATCAGGCTGCTCTACGGCCGCCTTATTGACACCGTCCTGTCCGTTTTCCGCTTCGATCACATCAAGCCCGCCAAGCAAACTCAGGCTCATGCAAGCAATCTGACGTGTATCTTCTTCATCATCGATGATGAGAACTCTCATGAGTGGGGTGCTCCTTAAAAATAGAATTGAAATTCAGACGCCAACGCTGTTGAAATTCTTGCCAAAAGACGGACAAACATTTGCCCCTATAGCTTTAATACCCAGCTACATTTATTTAACGCCCAAAAGGGCAAATCCCTTACTCGTCCGGAGGAGGAACATTCTCTTCCGGGTCGCCGGCCACTTCCACCAGCTTATATTGAACTTTCTCCTCACCTTCAGAGGCGGGCATTTTCCCGGCGGTAACCAGGATAGTGTTGATCTGCTCGTAGAGCTTGAGGGGATCAAAAGGCTTGGTGATGACGGCCAGGGCGCCCATGCTCTTCATCTCTTCAAACTGCTCAAACATACCCACGGTGGTGCAAAAAATTACAGGCACGTCGGAAGCAGCCGGTCTTTCTCGCAAATTGCGCAAAGTCTGCTTGCCATCCATGCCGGGCATGCAAAGATCGAGCAGAATAACATCGGGCTTCTCCTGGCAGGCCAGATCAATCCCTTCCGCCCCGGAGCCGGCTTCAAAAACTTCCGCACCGTTCAAAAGTCCCAGACAAGAACTTGCTACCGTGCGAAAGTCCTCTTCGTCATCGATTATGAGAACTTTCATGGCTACCTCTCAAGACCCATCTTATCCCCTTGAAAATATTCAAGGAAATCATTCCCTTTATTGAGTGGATAAAATCACAATTTACTGATGCAAACTCATGGTGACCATACCTGCATCGGTAGCAGGTTGCGCCGAAACTGGAGCGACAATCACCTGGGCCTTGGGCACACGGAACCAGAACATGGAACCGCGTCCTTCTTCCGACTCAACTCCGATGCTACCGCCATGTTGTTCCACGATGCCCTTACAGATGGCCAGTCCCAAGCCTGTACCGCCTTTCTTCTTGGCGTCGGAAGCTTCCACCTGCTGGAAGCGCTGGAAGAGTCTGTTCTTGAAAGATTCGGGGATACCACGACCACGGTCAATAACACGAATCTCGATCATGCCGCCCGGTATCTCTTCGGAAGCCACCGTGACGGCGGCTCCTTTTGGTGAGAATTTGACGGCGTTGGAGACCAGGTTGACGATGACCTGCACTAGCCTGTCGCCATCGGCATGCACCATCAAGCTGGTGGGCTGAATATCAAGGGTGACACCATTATTGGCGGCAAAGGCCGAAACGGCTTGCTCGGAACGCTCGAGGATATTGGTGAGGGGCGAATTCTCAAAGACCATATCCAGTTTGCCGGCTTCCAATTTTTCTATATCGAGAATGTCGTTGATCAGGCCGATCAGGCGGATCGTGTTGCGTTCGGCGATACTGACCACTTTCTTGACCTGCTCAGGCAGAGCGCCCATAGCTCCCACAGCCAGGAGGGTGAGGGAGCCGCGAATGGAGGTGAGTGGTGTACGCAGTTCGTGGGATACTGTGGAGACGAATTCCTTCTTCATGCGCTCCACTTCTCGGCGTTCCGACACATCGAGAATGTTTGCCATGTAGCGAACTTTACCGTCCCCATACTCGAATTCCGCCAGAGACAGCTCCACAGGGAAATCTTCGCCCCGGGCATTCAAGCAGTCGAATTCACCGATGCGGCTGTTTGCTTTCGTGAAGAGGGTTTCCATGAAAGCGGCCCGGTCGCTTGGATCATTGACGGAGAAAATGCGGCTGTCGGCAAAGAGGGACATGATATGGCGACCAACCATCTCGTGGCTGCGCATGGCGAACATGGATTCGGACCTGGGGTTGACCGACTCCACTCGACCTTCCTTGTCGATAATCAAAAGTCCGACGATCATGTGGTCAATGATTTTTCTGATTCTCTCTTCGGAAGCTCTCAAGGTCTCTTCCGCCAACTTACGCTGGGTGATGTCGTGAGCCACGCAAAACAGGGCCCGGTCTTTCTCTGACCAGTCTGCCGACCACAAGACGTGCACCAGGGAGTTGTCACGCTTTTTAACCCGGTTTTCAAAGCTGACTTTGCCGGTGGCGCCGCGCACCGAACGCACCGAGCGAATCGTCTCAGGCACATCTTCCTGCACAATCACTTCGATGAAGCGACGCCCCATCAGTTCGTCGGGATAATAACCCCAGCTTTCGTAGGAAGCGGGGTTGATGGCGACGAACTTACCGTCCATATCGATGGAACAAATAACGTCGGCAGCGTTTTCAATTACGGCTCTTTCCTTGCGGCTGGCTTCCGCCAGAGCTTCCGCCATACTGCGGAAGGCGTCATCCAGTTGGGCAATTTCGTCTGCACCGGTGAGGGGCGGATTCAACCGCTGACCGCGAGCCAGGCGGAAGGAGTTGTCGGTGACCGTATTGAGACGGATGGAGATACTCTTCAGGAAGTAATAGAGGAGCAGGAAGGCTATGGCTATGTTGACCACCACGCCCACCACCAGGAACACCTTAACCATAGTTCGACTTCGGTTCTGCTGCTCCGGACTTTCGTTTTCAATCTTGCGCTCGTCTTCGGTCAAGCCCTTCAGTTCATCCTGCAACTGGTCGGCAAGCTGACGAATCTGTTTGTACATGTGGCGGGCGCGAAACTGAGCCACATCCACCCTGTTATCGTCGATGGCCGACTTGGCTTCGCCCAAAATCTTGAGACCGTCGGAGGTGATGGTTTTAAGCCTGACCAGAATCTGCTGCTGCTTGTCATTGTCGCCCACCAGATTAGACAGCTCCGTCAAATCCATCGGAATCTGTCGCACAATCTTGTCGTAGCGATCCGAGAAGAGGGGGCTCTTGGTGATGGAATAGCCGCCCATAGCCACGCCGGCATCATAGAAAAGCTTGGAGAGGGCGTTTGCCTGAGAAATAATAGCCTTGGAGCGGACCTGCCTCTGCACTTCCTCTTCCGCTTTTTGAAGCAGGACAGAAAGGATGATCAAGAACACCAATTCAAAGACAAGCGGTACAAGTACCAGGATGAAACCTTTATGCGATATTTTGAGATTGACGTTTAGGCGCATAAGCTTGTTGGGGAAGTCCACATTGCACATTTTACCCACTGGCCCTTAAAAACCCACGCCTCACAGGAAAAACAGCCTAAATTCATGCAGTCTCGGGGAGGCGGTCTGATAAACATGAATCTGGGAATAGGAGCTTCATGGACCTCTACGATGCTGATGCCCTGATTACCAGAGATCTGGCCACAGAAAGGAAGCAGACCACCACGGCGTTCTTTCTCGGTCTGGGCGCGGCCGTTCTCAGCACCGTGGTCCTGGTCTGCCAGCCGCCCCTGCAGCACCATCCCTTCCTGCTCATCACCTTCCTCTGCTTCTGCTCGACCATACCGCTGGCGAGCCTCCAGCTCTGGTTGCAGAACCGCGGACGAGCAAGGCTTTCGGAAACCTGCGGCTACCTGGGTCTCTTCTTCAGTCTGCCCACCCTGCCCTTCCTGTTCGCCGCCTCTACACCCCTGATCTTGCTGCTTTCCCGCTACGAAGACCAGGGCCGCTACAGACTGGTACTAACTCTAGTCAGCATCCTGCAAGGCTTTTACAAACACAATCCCCTCGTACCGGCTTTTATCAAAAATGCTCTGGCCCTGGTGGAAGCCGAAGCTCTCATCAATCTAGGTAGAAGCGATGAGGCCCAATCGCGCCTGACAGAGGTCAACCAAGCCGTAGACAGAGTACTCGCCAAGGGGCTGAATCCGGATTCCTGGGAGCAGGGCTGCCAGTTCAAAGGGCACCTGGTCAAATGGGAAAAGCTTTTAGGTCAAGACGAGATAGCCGCACTGCTCTGGGAGGAAACTAAAAAACTAGCGGCTTCGCCGCCGCAAAATACGCCAAACACGGCTTATACATACGAGGGCCTGCTCTGGGGAGCCGTAGCTATGGAAGACTATCAAGCCGCTCTAAGTTATGCCGGTCTCCTTCGGGAACACTATGAAAGCGCCGGAATGACTTCCAAATGCCTGGCCGGCAGCGCCAATGCCGCCCAGGCAGAAATGTACCTGGGTCTGGATGAACGCGAGAAAGCCAAGATTTTCGCTGACAAAGCCCTGCGGAGCTGGAGCTTTTACCTGACGGAAACAGCAGCTGCAAAGGCTTCCCCTTATTTCGTGCTGGGGAAACTGGCTGAGCTCGAAGGAGAACTGGACCTGGCCGCAAGCTACTTCGACAAAGCCTCCTGCATTTTAAGGCGGCGGCGGGGCGGCAATTTCGTCGGGCTGTTGAAGACCCTGGAAGCTTATTCCCACTGCCTGAACCTGGCCGGACGCCGAGAGGAGAAAGCCCTTGTGGAGGGTGAAATTGCAACGCTGAGAGGCTTTCACGCCCTCACCGCCATGGGAGATCTGAACGAAGACGGCTGAAGCTACTTGTTGCCTTTCATGAGCGCATCGCGAATCTTGATTAGTTTCTCACGATCGAGAGAATAGCCGCCCGGCAACGCGACGGAAGCACTGGCACCAGTGCCGGTAGCCGGAGCTGTGCCGGCGGTGGGTTGGGCATAGGTAGGTTGGCTGCCACCACCGGAGGCACCACCGTAATTTTGCACGGGAGTAGGAGCGCTTGGGTTATTGCCGCCGGAGACTCCGGGGGCATCGGAAACCAGATCGTTGAACATCTGCTTGGTTTCGTCGTCCATCATCACTTCCGCTTCGCTATTGGCCCGGGCATAGCCGGCCGGCACGCCGAAATATGTATTGGGAATGGCACAGGACTGGGCCCGGTAAGTATCAAGCACAGTCTGAGGATTACCATTGGTGACCAGGGAAATGCGCAGTGGAAAAGATCTGGTGTTCGGCAAACCGTAAGCCTTCGAGATCATAGCCGAAACCTGCGACGGCACTTGAATCTCGTCAGCCACCCAGCAATCGGCGGCGCTGACTTGCTGTCTTCTGGCACCACCACGGGGCGACAACCTGGCGTTCCTGATGGAATATTGAGTAGCCTTGAGACCGGACACACCGCCGACAGAACCGCGGGTCCATGGCAATTCCGAGAGACTCTGCCCTTTTGCCGCCATCTTGGCGGTTAGATCATTGGTCCACTTTTCGTAAGTGGTGGAATAAAACTGCCTAGTCTTATCGTTGTAGAAAGCGACACTCCAGCCCGGCGCACAGGTGACGATGTTACAGCCGAGTTTGGGCGAGACCATTTTCATGCCGGAGGGGCTGATGTAAATATAGGCATCTCCGAAATTGGTGGAGCGCTGGGTCAAGACCCATCCTCGTTCATCGGCGGCAGCCGGCTGCGAAAGTGGACCGGTCAGGGCCAAGAGCAGCGCCAGAGCCCTGCATACCACTTTGAAAGAGCCTGGAAGCTTGTTCATTCCTGTCCTCTACTAAAAGCACGTACCACTGGTTTTCTACCCTCTACCAATCTAATAAAAACAGATTTGCCAAATTCCTGCTCATCAGTGCCCCGAGCCACCCTTGAATTTATCCAGACGGGTACGCGGGTCAAGAGCATCCCTCAAACCGTCGCCCAGGAAGTTGAAGGAGAGAACCGTCAGGAAGATGAAAAGGGAAGGGAAGAAAATCAAGTGCGGATGGGCCCGCAGACTGCGCCAACCATCGGAAGCGAGGGTACCCCAGGAGCAGGCCGGCGGCGAAAGACCGAGACCGATGAAACTCAAGGTGGACTCGGAGAGTATGGCCGAAGGCACCGTGAAGGTCAGGGCCACGATGATGGGACCAAGGGCATTGGGCAAAAGGTGCTTGAGAATGACGTTGACACTGCTCTGCCCCTGGGCATAGGCCGCTTCAATAAATTCCTCGTTCTTCAGTTGCAGGAACTGTCCGCGCACCAGGCGGGCGGTGCCCATCCAACTGACCAGACCGAGGGCAATGAGAATGCCTGTGGTTCCCCGCCCCAAAAGCACGCCCGCCAGAATCATGACCAGAAGGTCAGGCAAGCTATAAGCGATATCCACACCGCGCATCATCAAACCGTCTATCTTGCTGCCGGCAAAACCGGCAATGGCCCCGTAGACACTACCAATGAGGAAGGCTGTCAGGGCGGTGGTCAGACCGATGGAGATTGAAAGCCTGGCCCCATAAATTACCCGCGACAATAGGTCTCGCCCCAGTTCATCGGTGCCCATGGGGTGCTCAAGGGATGGACCGGCCAGGTAGCTGGTGGTGGTCTGATCATAGGCAAACGGAGTCAGCTCGATTCCCAAACCGGAAAGCAAGGCCACCAAGCAGATAGAAAGAATGATGAAGAGCCCGACCATGGCCGTGGGTATTTTGCTCAACCTTTGCAGGGCGCTCTTTCGCTTCTCGGACAAGGTCTCAATCCTCCGCATTCATGCGCATGCGCGGGTCGAGCAACTGGTAAGCCACGTCCACGAAGGTATTGGCAATGACAAGTAGCAAGGCAAAAACCAGGGTAGTGCCAAGTATCAAATCATAATCGCGGTTCATTACTGCCGTAATAAAAAAGCGCCCCATGCCTGGTATGGCATAGATGTACTCCACCACAAAGGAGCCGGTGATAACGATAGCTGTCAGGGGACCGAGCACAGTCACCACCGGGATCAGGGAATTGCGCAAAATATGGCGCAGAACCGTAGCCTGATAAGAAAGTCCTTTGGAGCGCGCCGTGCGCACCCAGTCCTTTTCTACAATCTCCAGAACGCTGGCCCGGGTGAGGCGCGCCAGATAGGCACCGGGAGAGAAGGCCAGCGTCACTGCCGGTAGTATCACATGCCAGGGGCTTTCCCAGAGTCCCACCGGCAATAACTTCAACTGAATGGCAAAGATATAAATGAGACCGGCACCTATTACAAACCCGGGTACGGATACGCCCAGGGTGGAGACGAACATGGCTAGAAAATCTTGCCGCCCGCCCCGGCCGAGAGCGGCGACGGCACCAAGAGGCACACCGAAAGCCACGGACAGGAAAAGAGCAACAAAACCAAGCTGACAGGAAACCGGAAAGGCATCAAAGAGAATGTCGTTGACGGTGCGGTTTACATACTTGTACGAGACCCCGAGATCACCGCGGCAGAGGCGCCCGATATAGAGCACATACTGCTCATGCACAGGCTTGTCCAGGTGATATTTGGCGTTCAGGTTGGCCACTATTTCAGGAGGCAAACTCTTTTCCGAATCGAAGGGACCACCGGGAACGATTCGCACCAGAAGGAAGGTGAGGGAGGCTACAATCAAGAGCACCGGCACGGCCATGAAGAGTCTTTTAAGAATGGGAAAGATCATGGCGCCGTCGAGACCTCCCCGGCCGCGGTATCGCCCACGGTGACAGTCTTGAAGAACTGGAAATCTAGAGGATTGATGGCGATTCCTTTTACCCAGGGCTTGACCATTATGTTCTGCGTGGCCAGATAGGCCGGCACAATCGGCACCGCTTCCCGGCAGAGCATTACATCAGCCCGCCTGTACAGTTCGGCCCGCTTGGTTCGGTCCTGCTCCCCTTCCGCCGCTTCGATAAGGTGGTCGTAGTCGGCGCTGTGCCAGCGTGTGTGATTATTGCCGTTATAGCTGGTGAAGAGATTCATAAAGGTCTCAGGGTCGGGGAAATCGGCCCCCCAGGAATCTCTGAACATCTGCGGCGGATCCTTACGGGTAGTAGCAAGATAAACCTTCCACTCCTGATTGACCAGTTCCACCCTGACGCCCAGGTTGCGCTTGATCTCATCCTGGGTGGCTTCCACTACCAGGCGCACATCTTCGCGATTGGGATATAGAAGTTTGGTCTCCGGAAAGCCTTTGCCGTCAGGATAACCGGCCCGGGCCAATAAGCGGCGACCTTCTTCGGGATTGAACCCCAGTCCGGAGTCGCTGCCCCCGCCGCCGAGAGCCGGTGGAATCCAGCTACTGGTCGGTCTCTCGCCCCGACGCAAGATCTTGGGAAAGACCTTACGGTCTATGCTGAGGGCAAAGGCCCGTCTTACGTCGGGATTGTCGAAAGGCTTCTTACTGACGTTGAAAGCCAGATAGTAGGCCCGCAGGAGCGGGAAATTCTTATACTGCGGGGAATGACGAAAGCGCTCCACATCCGGAGTCGAGAAGCTGCGATTGTCCACGAAATCAAGTTCGTTATTCTCGTAAAGAGCAAAGGCGGTGGAAGCCTCCGGCACCATGAACATCTTGATGCGCTTGAGTTTGGGAGCCCCCTCAAAAAATTTTTCATTGGCAACCAACTCGATCTTATATTCGTGCTGCCAGCGGGAAAGCTTGAAAGGACCGTTGGTAACCAGGTTCTCCGGCTCGGTCCAGCGATCTTTATAGCGCTCCACAATGTCCTTGCGCTGGGGGAAACTGGGACAGAATGCCGTCAGATAAATAAAATAGGCGGCGGGCTTGGCCAATTTCACTTCAAAGGTATAGGGGTCCAGGGCTTTAAGACCGACCGTGTTTACGTCCTTGCTCTCACCTGTGTTGAAAGCCCTGGCGCCGACAATGTCGTAGAGGAAGAAGGCGTATTGGGCCGCCGTTTCCGGAGCCAGGAGACGACGCCAGGCAAATTCGAAATCGTAGGCGGTGACAGGCTTACCGTCGGTCCAAAAGACATCGCGGCGCAGATGAAAGAGATAACGCTTGCCGCCGTCCAGAACTTCCCAACTGGCTGCGCAGGCTGGTTTTGCCTCCAACTCATTGGTGTACTGGGTGAGCCCTACCATCAAATTGGAAACCACATCGAAAGAGGTGGAGTCGGTGGAAGTATGCCAGTCGAGACCAGGGGGCTCGGTGCCCAGGTTTACGCGCAGAACCCCGTCTTCATAGGGTTTTCGCAAATGGGACGGGTCTTCGGTGCAGCCCCCCTGAATAAAACAAGTACATATAAATAGAACGATGAGGGTCAACGATGAGAGCCCTCTTGTGATGACGGATTTGTCTCCAAGAGGTAGTTTCCGCCCCCTGGCAACAAGAGTTGCGAGACGATTCTTAACGAAGCAAATTAAATGCCTGCCATCTTCAGCCCCTGAATTGAGTTTTTTCGCCCTCATGAGCCTCAAAGTAGAAAATCTCGCTGACAAAGTTACCGCTGACTAATTTTGGTAAGGGTTGGACCTGAAAATAGATATTCTAGCTTTGTTGACAGTTTTTCGGGCTCTTGGATATACTGACTTGACGCCTCCGAGGAGGCCTTTTTGGTTTGCGTTCTTTTTTGAGAACGCTTTATACCGTAGTGAACTAGTCCGTGGGAGTTTAGTCATGGCTAAGAAAGATGATCGGATCATCATCACCCTGGCTTGTGGAGAGTGCAAAAGACGCAACTACACAACCATGAAAAATAAGAGAAACGATCCCGAAAGACTCAACCTCAACAAGTACTGCAAATTCTGCCGTCGCACTGTTGAGCATAAAGAGACCAAGAAATAAACACCTTACAAAATAAGGTAGGACCCGCTTGTCGGGTCTCATTGCGCCCTTAGTTTAACGGTAGAACGGGGGTCTCCAAAACCTTTGATGAGGGTTCGATTCCTTCAGGGCGCGAATTATATAGTGGATAAGCTAACAAGATGGCAACGACAAACGAAGATGACGGCGAGCAGGTCGGCACCCAAACCAAAGCTGGTGGCGTGAAGATGGTTGAGTCGAAGTCCGAAGAGCAAGACAAGCAACCCAGGAAAAATCCGACGGAAAAAGAGCCGTCCGGTTTTGCAGGGGCCGCCCAGTTCTTGCGCGAAGTAGCCATCGAGCACCGCAAAATCACCTGGCCTGACCGCCGTCAAATTGTGCGCGAAACCTGGAGCGTAATCTTCCTGGTCACCGCGATCACAATAATGGTCCTGGGGATTGACTGGGTTCTGGGACACGTGATCTTCGGACCACTTGAGCACTGGGCTCGCATCCACGGCGCCGGCGTGGGCAGGGGTTAAGGAGCAATTTCAAACAATGGGCTTTATCAAGACTGACGGTCAAAGACGATGGTATGCGGTGCAAACCGCCTCCGGTCACGAAAACAAAGTGAAGGAACACATCGAGAAGCGCATCCTGACAATGGGTGCCCAGGACCGTATCTTCGGCGTGATTGTGCCTGAGAAGATGGTCACCAAGGTCAAAGACGGCAAGCGCGTCGAGAAGCGCGAGCGTGAGTACCCCGGCTACGTCTTCGTGGAAATGATTCTTGACGATGACTCCTGGAGAGTGGTGCGAGAAGCCCCCGGTGTAACGAAATATGTTGGCGCCGGCAAGAAGCCGACACCGGTACAAGACTCCGAAATTCGCAAGATACTGCGGCGCCAGATGGCCATGACCGGCATGAAGGGCAAGAAACCAGCCGCCATCGACGTCAAGGTCGGAGACTTCGTCCGCATCACCGGTGGACCGTTCGCCGACTTCACCGGCGAAGTTACAGAAGTAAACCTGGAGAGAGAGCGCATCAAAGCTTCTGTTATCATCTTTGGACGCGCAACCCCAGTCGAACTGGAGTTCAATCAGGTTATAAAAGTGTAAATGTGGTGGACGCAAGCGCGTATCTACCATATGATCCATATTTCCGCGCATAATACATTCGATATATCACCATTCAAGATAGCTACGTAGGATTAGAACCGTGAAAAAGGTAGTAGGCAAGGTAAAACTTCAAATTCAGGCTGGCAAAGCCAACCCCGCACCGCCCATCGGTCCGGCGCTCGGTCAGCACGGCGTGAACATCATGCAATTTTGCAAGGAATACAACGCCAAAACCCAGGACAAAGCCGGTTCCGTAGTACCGGTGGAAATCACCGTATATGAAGATCGTTCCTTCGACTTCATTCTCAAAACCCCGCCGGCTGCTGAACTTATCAAGAAAGCCGCCAACGTGGAAAAAGGCTCTGCCGCCCCCAACAAAAACAAAGTCGGCACCCTGACCAAAGCCAAAGTGACGGAAATAGCCAAGGTAAAAATGCCTGACTTGAA
The DNA here is from genome assembly GCA_016212515.1 of Candidatus Melainabacteria bacterium. Lineage (GTDB taxonomy): Bacteria > Cyanobacteriota > Vampirovibrionia > Obscuribacterales > Obscuribacteraceae > Obscuribacter. The sequence continues at coordinate 31,332 of JACRFZ010000043.1, read as the reverse complement.
TGCCACCACTCTGGAAGCAGCCGAAAGCATGATTGTCGGCACTGCCAAAAATATGGGTATCACCGTAGTCGACTGACTCCCGGAATCTTCCGAATCAGAAGACCACAAAGTAAATCGCAAGACGCATAAATAAAGAACCAGGGAATTTTCAAAAATGGCTACGCTGACTAAAAGACGTGAAAAGCTCGATAAGTTTTACGCCGAGCACAATCAAGCGGTAACTGCTGAAGAAGCTATCAAAGCTCTCAAGCAAGAGAATTCCGTCAAGTTTGACCAGACCGTGGAACTGCACTTCAGACTGGGAGTCAATCCCAAGCTGAACGATCAGCAAGTTCGCTCCACCGTCAACCTGCCCGGTGGCACTGGTAAAGACGTAAGAGTGGCAGTCGTGGCCAAAGGCGACAAACTGAAAGAAGCTGAAGCTGCCGGTGCTGATCATTTCGGAGCGGAAGAGCTGGTCGAGAAAATCGGCGGCGGCTTCCTGGACTTCGACAAACTGGTAGCCACTCCCGATGCCATGGCCATGCTCTCCAAAATGGGTAAAATCCTCGGACCGAAAGGTCTGATGCCTAACCCGAAAGACGGCACAGTCACCTTTGACGTAGGCAAGACCATCAAAGAATTGAAAGCCGGTAAGGTATCCTTCCGTGCTGAAAAAGACGGCGGCGTTGTGCAGATGGCTATCGGTAAGCTCTCCTTCGACGATGCCAGACTGTTGAAGAACATGGCGGCAGCAGTTGAGCAAGTCCAGAAAGTGAAACCGGCTTCCGTCAAAGGCGCCTACATCAAGACCAAAAAAGTAAGCACCACCATGGGTCCCGGCGTCAAAATCGACCTGACCACCCTGCAAGAACTCTCCAAAGTTCTTCTGGCCTGAGGCCGAATCACAACGAACCAGGTTAATGAAAACGGGCGGTCTATGACCGCCCGTTTTCCTATCCGTGCCTGTCAACGGTCAAAATGCTGGCTACGGTCCACCGGCGGTGTTCGGCACCACATAGGTGAAGGGATAGGTCTGGGTGGCCTGGAAGGTGATGGGAGCCCCACCGGAATAGGCATAGTGCACCACGAAGGGATGTATATCGACCCGGGTGACGACGGTCACCGTACCGCTCACCGGACCGCCGAAATTGAGCTTCATGGCATTAACCTGGGCGGGCGTGACGGTGCTGGTGCAACTGAACATCTGGAAATTGGACAGCATCGAGCTACCCTGGGCGTTGGCTCTTGCTACCACCGCCCGGGCTCGCTTGTCGCAATCGGTAGGATCACCGATGGACGCAACACGGGCCGCTTCTCGACAGGTGGAGTCGTTGATTTGCACACCAAGCACAATCACGGCCAGGTCGAAGAGCACTAAAACAATGGGAACGAGGATGATAAGTCCGGCCACCAGTTCAACCGATGACTGTCCTCGCGGCCTGAAGCGATTCGATGAGTATGAAAACATTACCTGACCCGGCATAAGCAAAACCTGAAAGCAGAGAAGAAGCACTAAATAGAGACGCCCCAAACTGACGAGCGCATGCCCGGCACAAGATTAACCAAAGCTAATTCGATTATTCCACTTTTGGGCAATTCTCACAACAATTCGAAAAATATTTATCCGGTATGGCCTGCTGACTTGCACCCCTGTACAGGCAATTAATGGCCGGCACCGAATTTTGGACCTATATACATAGTTTAGGCTCCACCGTGGTAGAACTTGAACAGGCGCTGGGGGATGGGAAATGGTCAGTTTAAGAAGAATACTTTCACAGGAAAGACGAAGGAACATCGGCGCATCGGCTCAAATGGCTGAATTTGCGCCGGCTTTCATGATTTTCATCCTGGTCATCATGCTGCCTTTCATCAACCTCTTGAGCTTTGCCACCGGTTACGCCTCACTGGCTTTTCTAGCACAGAACAGTGCCGTGCAAGCTTCGAACTCTTCCACCTACGCGCAAGCGCTGCAAGAGATGAGCAATTCAGCCAACCAGACGAAATCATCCGGCATCGGCCAGTTTGCCAAGTTAGCACCGGTAGGCGGTTTCAACGGCTGCGGTTGCGACCTCTTCATCACTGAAACCGACCTGACCACAAAAGTTTCCACCCAATACGGTCCCAACACCGGCGTCACCGTCACCCCTGACCCCACCAACAAGATTTACGAGTTTCAGGTGAGAGCCACTTACGACATTGGTCCCTTCCTCAATCTGGGCTCGGTACCCTTCGTCAGTTCGGTGCCACTGGTAGGAGCACCGGTGCGAATAACCATCTCCTCCCACCGGGCTGCAGAACACACAGACGCCTTGAGTTTCCTTGCCGGCACGACGAAGATAGCTGTCCTTAAAGGGGCTGTAGTTTCCTACTGAGCCCACCGGTCTCAATTCATGCACTCTTGCTTGAATCGAGTGTCATGAGTGCTGCTTGCCGGCCTATTCATGCTATTAATTATAGAATTACACTTAGCTTCCGTACTGAAAGACAGGTCTGAATGGTCAAGTTCAAGGACTACTACGAAATACTGGGTGTGGAACGTAAAGCCGGCGCCGATGATATCAAGGCAGCCTATCGCAAGATGGCCAGGAAATACCATCCGGATGCCAACAAAAACGATCCAAAAGCAGAAGAGCGCATCAAGGAAATAAACGAAGCCTACGAGGTTCTCAAAGACCCGGAAAAGCGCAGCCGTTATGACCAATTGGGGGCCAACTGGAAAAGTGGCGACAACTTCAAACCACCGCCCGACAGCGGCTTCACATTCGACTTCGGAAATCTGGGCGACCTGCACAATAACAAGTCGTTCTCGGATTTCTTCGACATGCTCTTTGGTCAAACCTTCGGTTCACCCCAACAGCAGAAAGCCCATGGCGGTACGACCAGGCGACAGGTGCTCGATCAGGAAGCGGACGTGGAATTGACCCTGGAAGAACTGGCCAGAGGCGCCAAACGCACCTTGCAACTGAGCGCACCGGGCGGCAAACCTCGCACCATTGAAGTCAAGATCCCGGCCGGACTGAGACCCGGGAAAAAAGTACGGGTGCCCGGCGAAGGTGCCACTGCCGGCGGTAGCACTGTCAAGGGCGACCTCTATCTGCGCATTAAAGTCAAACCACATCCTTACTTCACCATCGACGGTGACAATCTCGTCTGCGAATTGCCAGTCAGTCCGGCACAAGCCGTGGTTGGCTCAGAGGCGGTGGTGACAACCATTGAAGGACCGGTAAAAATCAAAATCCCGGCGGGCACCCAAAGCGGTCGCTTGCTGAGGTTGAAGGGCAAGGGCTTACCGAGCAGAGACGGCGGAGTTGCCGGCGATCAACTGGTGAGAACCAAGATCGTCATACCGACGGAAATTTCAGAGAAAGAGCGGGAGTTGTACAGCGAACTGGCAAGGATTGAAAAACAGCGCCAATAAGCAGCTAGTCTTTCAAATGCAAGTTAGATACAGCCATACGGAATTCATCAAAGCCTGATGTAGACTGATTCTGCCTGCACATCACTTCCGCCATGATTTCGTGTAAGTCAGGGTTCAATTCCTGCAACTTGCGCGCTTTCTCGAGTGTGTCACGGGCTTCCTTCAACTTATTGGTGCCGATATAAAGCCTGGCCAGGGTGAGCATGCCCTGCAAATCATTGGGATTCTTAGCCACCTTCTTCTCAGTCTCACTGAGAGCCGCTTCCACGAGACCGGCATGCCTGGAGACCAGTTCGTGCACAGCATAAGGATAGCCAAGCACGTCTTGCTCTTTGGTGAAGCCTTTGCGAAATTCCTCAAATCCTTCCTGCTGCTTTCCATCCTGAGCAAGAGCCAGACCCAATTTCCTTTCGAAGGACGGATCTTTGGGATCACTGGCAATAAGTTCGGTCAAAGTCTTGACGGCATCAGCAGAGCGATTGGTCTTGAGATAGAGATCAGCCACTTCCTTTTTAGCTTGCATGGCTGAATCGGGAAAACGTCGCACGATTTTTTCATAGGCGGCAACAGCATCGTCGTCGCGATTGAGGAGATTCAAGTCTCTGGCATATTCAAGCTGCAAAAGAGGGCTGTAAGTAACTAATTCGCAAGCCTTGCCGATCAGGTTCAAACCGTTTTCCTTGTCGGCCTTGCTGCCCGCTTCAATAAGCACCTTGGCACAGGCCATAAGGGCCCGCACATCCTCGGGTTTCTTGGCTGCCAGCGCTTTGGCGGCGGCCACGGCAGCGGCATTATCGCCCTTGCGCATGAGCTTCACCGGTTCGAGCTGCTCGACCTCTTCCAGCAGTTTGGGCGAAACCAGGCTGGCATCTTTTACTTCCAGACCGACCATCTCTTTGTCCACACCGTAGACACCGGTCTTATCAGGCACAATCTTGAAGGTGGCACCGAAGGCGCCGACGCAGACACCGGCAAGGGCCAGAGGCATCAGCACATCAGAGACGATGCTGATTTTGTAAGGATTTCTGCCGCCCTGGGCACTATCGGGAGGCGTGCCGGGCAAACCCACCTGGGACTGGTTGGGACCGGCAGCCGACGGCGGCGTCAGGCCCAAGCCCGATGACGAAGGAGCCGGGGCCGCCGGCGCGGCAGGGGGAGAAGCTTGAGCGGCAACTGGTTCTTGCGCTGGTGCCGGAGCATCGCCTTTGCCCTTACCGTCGGTTTTCTTCTTAAACATCGCTTCTCACAGGTCCTTTGTCTTATTCTCTACCCAGCTTGCTTCGACCGCCATTTCGGTCTGATAATGTTCTCTGCTTGACTAGCCTAATAAAGCTTATACCTTGCTTTTATCTCAGATAAAGTTCTTTTGCCTCAGTTGCTGCCAACTTAAAACAAAAGATTCACAAACAGCCTTTTTTCCCACGTACTGATCGACTCGACGCTTGGCTTCTTCCGTCAGAGCCACCAGCGCACCGGCATAGCGGGCCAGATTGGCACCCTTGCCCGTTTTTATACGCCTAAGCTCAAGAGCAAGCAGGGCATCGAAAATCTCTTCCGGGGCATGCTCCTCCTCAAGCAGATCGAGAAGTTTGTGTGCCAGAGCAAGGGCATCCTGGGCCAGTCTGGCGCCATGATGGCGGTCGGCCTCGCTCAAGAAGTTCTCAGCGGCCAGTTCCTTAACAACGGTGCTTTCCCAGAAAGCTTTATTGGCCGCTTCGTCCTGAGGCTCCAGGCGACGGCCCGACAGAAGGCCAACATGGGCCAGGATGCCGAGATTCTCAGCCCGGCTATTCAAGAGCGGCACCACCTGGCAGCGACTGACTATGGTGGCAAGCACATCATCAACGGCATTGGCAAAGAAGAGAAAAAGACAGTTGGAACGCGGTTCTTCGATGGTCTTGAGAAGTGCATTGGCGGCCGGTCTATGAAAGGCGGATTCAGAAGCGTCATCCACCACCACCACCCGGACATAACTGGTGGTGAGGGAAAGCTCCTCAGACAACTGCCTGGCCTTTTCAACGGGAATCTTACCGCTGGCACCACTCTCGTTACTGAGCACATACCAGGCCTTGGGGTGGGCATCTCGGTATAGCCAGCGGCAGTTCTGGCAAGCCCGAGAAAAGACTGCCGGATTGTTAAGCAGTTCGTCTGCCCCTAAGACCTCTTCTTCCAGACGCCCGGAGCTATGACCTGCACCTACCATCAGGCAGGGGCCGAGCTCGGCTTTTTCCGCCTTTTCACAATTGAGATAGATAGCCAATTGCCGCGCCAGGAGCCACTTGGAAGCCTGATCGCGGCCGGTGAGCAGGAAAGCATGAGCCATGCGACCGGAGCTCTGAGCACTGGCAAAAAGCCTGGTGGCAACCGGTTGAATAGTAGTCAAGGCAGGGCTGAAAATGCTTTGCATAAGTAAGTAATAATAACCGGTTTGCGCCCTGGAAATTGACAGCTCTTGGCGAGTGACCTAGACTATCTGGGTCAAAAACGCGTCGGAAGTTTCTTTCAGATTTCAGGTGAAAGACAACTTTCTATGCCCTTTCCCCGGGATGAGCCCCGTTTTCGGCGACCCAACCAAACAGAGGTTAGCGGTTGACGAAATTAATGGCTCAAGCCGGAAGCAGCCTTGTGGCGTGAAAAAGCTTTGGAAGACGTTATTTTTGACCGAGATGTGAGAATTCTTACTTCCTCATTTGGAGATTTTTGACCTTGGCTAACGTAATAGTTGTCGGTGCACAGTTCGGAGACGAGGGAAAGGCTAAGGTCACAGACCTCCTGGCCCGTAACGCCGACGTAGTTGTGAGATATCAGGGTGGCGCCAACGCCGGTCACACGGTTGTGGTCGATGGCGAGACCTACAAGTTCCACCTTATCCCTTCCGGTATCCTCTACGAGGGTAAGACCTGCATTCTTGGCCCCGGCATGGTTATCGACCCCAAAGCCTTCATAAACGAGCTCGGTGCTCTCATGAAGCGCGGTCTCGATGACACCAAGCTGAAAGTATCAGCCTCGGCCCACGTGACCATGCCCTACCACCTGGCTCTCGATGCCGCTGAAGAAGAAAGCCGCGGCGCCAACAAGATTGGTACCACCAAGCGCGGCATCGGTCCAACCTATGCCGATAAGTGCGCCAGAAGCGGTATTCGCATGGAAGACTTGCTCGATAAAGAAGTCTTGAGAGAAAAACTGGAATGGATGGTACCGCGCAAGAACGTTCTATTGGAGCGCATGTACAACATTCCTCCTTTCGACGCCAAAGCTATTCTGGAAGAGTACAGCGGCTATGCCGAGCAGATTCGCAAGTATGTCTGCGACACTTCCGAATACATTTTCAACGCCGTACAGGCTCGCAAAAACATCCTCTTTGAAGGCGCCCAGGGCACCCTGCTCGACCTCGACCACGGCTCCTATCCCTACGTCACCAGTTCCAGCCCCTCTGCAGGCGGAGCCTGTATCGGAGCCGGTATCGGTCCGACCATCATCGACCGCGTCATCGGCGTATCCAAAGCCTACATGACACGCGTAGGCGAAGGTCCCTTCCCTACCGAACAAGAAGGAGAGATAGGCGAGATGCTCCGCCAGACAGGCAAAGCCTGGGCGGAAGTAGGCGTCACCACCGGTCGCCCTCGTCGCTGCGGTTGGTTCGACACCGTGATCGGTCGCTACTCGGTGCGCATCAACGGTCTCGACTGCCTGGCCATCACCAAACTTGATGTGCTTGACGAGTTCGATGAAATTCAAATTTGCGTAGCCTACAAAGATAAGAGAGACGGCTCCACCCACAAAGAAATGTCTTCCATCGGTTCCAACTTCAAACATATGGAACCAATCTACAAGTCTTTCCCGGGCTGGAAGAAACCCACCGGTGATCTGCGCAGCTTCAAGGAACTGCCCCTGGAAGCGCAAAGATACCTGGATTTCATCGCCGATGAATTGGATTGCCCCGTAGCCATCGTCTCAGTCGGACCGACCAGAGATAAGACCGTGGTTATAGAAGATCCCATCCACGGACCCAAACGGGTTCTGACCAAGTCCACCCAACAGTAGACCGGAAACAGCAACGAAAGCCAAAACGCCCGCCACTCAGTTGCGGGCTTTTTCGCCGGCTGAGATACCGAGGGTGCGGTAGAGCATCCCCCTGAACCAGAGAGCAAGATCGGCTTGCTTGGCCGTGCATCGTTCTACACCGGCCTGGCTGCCCGTATCGTCAGGCAGGAACTGCAAAATACGACGATAGACTTCCCGTGCTTCCAGATACTGACCCAGATCAAATTCATAGAGATGGGCCAGGGCGGTGAGGGCCTCCAGGTTGAAAGGATCGGCCTCGATGACTGACTGCAAGGTATTGCGGGCCTCACGGAAAGCGCCCTGCACTTGCAAGAGATTAGCCAGTTCGGTCTGCCAGGACAGCTTGGCGGGAGCCCTGCGTGTAGCCGCTTCCAGCAGTTGCAGCGCCTTTTCGTTTTCACCACAGGCCTGCAGAACCATGGAGCCGGCGTGCAAGATATTGCCGTCATTGGGATAGAGCGAAAGTAAGCTCTCCATTTGCTCCCTGGCCCGACGCAAATTTTGATTGGCCAGCAAGGCTTCCACCAGCGCCAGGCGAGCCTCCTTATCTGCCGGCGCCATATGCGCGGCATCTTCCGCCAGGCTGAGGGCCAGGGCACTGCTGAGGTTCTCCAGGTGCAAGCGGGAAAGAGCCACAAGGGGCTCCACCAGATGCGGCTGAAGTTGCCGCACACGCTCATATTGAATGATAGCCAGGGCGGAAAGACCCATGTCCTGATAAAGCCGAGCTGCCGTAAGGGCCACCCGGCCGTCGGCGGGATACTGCATCAGAAGCCTTTCCAATCGAGGTCTGGCCGTCATCAGTGAACCTTCGGCAATGAGCTTTTCTACTTGCAAAAGCTCCGATTCGGCCGGTCTACTGCCGGCCTGAGGGCGGACCGATGGAGAGGGGTGGGAGTCACCCATGGCAACCACCGCAAGAGCCGGTACCATGGCCAGCCCCATTGCCAGAGTGAGGGTCAGGTGCATGCCCAGAGCGCGGCGCTCACCAAAGTGCGCTTTTGGAAAATAGTAAAAGCGGTGAAGCATACTTCAATTACCGATTCAAACCACCACCAAGCATGGTACCAGAAACAAAATAACAGGCAAAGAAAAGCAGCGGGCAAGTGCTAGGATAGACACAGCCGTTCAACCAAGAATGGCCATGTTCGACAACAACGAGAGCAGATATACGCCCTTGATGGAACCCGGGGAGCTTAGCAGACAGACTTCGCCCGACAAAAAGTCTAAGGCGGCGGAATCAGGCAACTCCGTAAGCAGCAAGAAGGGCGGCACCGACTGGTATTCCCTCTCCGTCTTATGGCTCGCCACCCTGGCCGTAAGCGGAGTTATCAGCCTCTATGTCATGGCCATCGCCTGGCTCAACATCAAAGATATAGATATCGACCCCATAGACCGCGCCGCCTACCAGGCTGCTGCCGAAGTTTCAAATCTAGCGGTGCACCACAGGGACTTCGGAGCACTGGTTCTCAATCAGCCACCGGACGATTTGAAGGGGGCACGCAGCCTCAATACCGTTGTCAGCCTCTTGCGTACCAGCCTTTACCTGGCCAACCGCCTGGAATTGAAAGTCGTGCAAGCAGAGGCAGAGAAAGACTATGCCGAACTTCTTAGCCAGAGAGCAAGATTGCTCTCTTTAGTGGAAGCGAATCTGAAGCCGATGCAGGCAAGCGATAAGCCCGCCCCAAACGGAGTCCCTATCCTGCCTGCCAACACTTACGCGCGGGTGAGACAAACCATTGTGGGCAGCCTGCGCCAGTCGGAAAGACTGACTGATCTGAGCATCAAATGCGGTACCTTAAAACACGGCGAGGGCTTGAGCAAAATTCCGGCAGAGAGTGATGAAGAAAAGGCACCCTATGTAGAGAACGGTCTGCTCAAGACCATGGTACCAGTGCCGATACCACTAAAAACTCCGACCGCCTTCATCTTCCACCAGGAACCGCTGCAGTCAAAGATAGTCAGAACCGGCGACTTCGTACCCCTGGTCGACAGACAGACCCTGCCCTCGGCGCTCTTACTGGAAGCCACCCTGGAAGAGCACAATCGCCGCTCGGGCAAAGGGGCGGTGAGCTTTATCAAAAGGCGCATTTGCATAAGCCTGGGCGCTTCGGACAGAAAATCGGTTACGACAGCGCCGCTGCCCAAGCCTTCCCCCACCTGCCTGGCGATCTCCTTTCCCCATGGCCGATTGGAGAACATGGACAGCCTCGCTGCCCTCTTGCAGTGCAAGACCTGGCTGGGAAATGGCAATTGGACCGAATATGCCGGCAACACCGGCAGTGGCAGCGGCAGACTCTCGCCCACAGCCAATCCCGTCATCAAACCAATGAGTCCGGGAGACTCGCTTTCGCTTCTGCTCTATCACTTTTTGCGCAACCAGACCACCCCCATCTCTCCCGGGCACTTGCGAAGTGTCGTCAATGAGACCTTTCCACCCCCTCCACCTCGTACCGACAGCCTCTCGGAAGCCGGCAACAGTCGCCTGCGCACCCTCACCGACGATCCACTGGGAGAAAGCGATAGAAGTTATAAGAGTTATCTTGAAATCGACGAAGCCATAGAGACGGAAGCAAACAGTTGCCTGATCCAGAATACCGATGCCCGCAGCTTTTCCTATCTCTACAAAGGCGGGCCCAAAGAACAAGGTCAACTGGCGGTGGCGGCAGCCTTCAAGAACGGCTCCAGAAGGTTCCCGGCTTCGGCGCTGCCAGTGGTGGTTTCGGCCCGGGGCGAACCGGCCCTGCCGGGGCAAAAATCTTTTCAAAAGAAGCTGGTCACAGACCTTCTAACCAGCCTCTACAACACCAATCTGGCCGCTAACGACACCCTGGCCACAGCTCGCATCATGCAAGCCAATGCCCTCAAGCGCATGAAAGACAGTACCGACAAAAACTACCTGCTGGTGGGAGAGCTGGCCTATTTGCGCAGCAAGTCAGGCGTAAGCCAGACAGCGGCAGAGAAGAAGAAACTGAATGAGGAAATTACCTTGCGGGAATCCCGCATTGAATATGAACGCAAGCAACAGCAGCTCCTGCTCAATATAGGCAAACTGGCAGCAGCAGCCAAAGCCAATGCCGACAGAGTGGCGGCTGCTTCTTTCGACTGCGGCGCCCATCTCTTTCTCCTGGCGGCCGGAGGCATCAATCGACCCGATCAAGAAAAAGACAGTTTCATTCTCGGCAAGCGCTTTGCCTTCAGACCGGTAGAAAGCGGACTTTCTGAAAGCGAACTCTACGAAAGCGCGCTGGCTCTCACCGAAAATCCCGCGGTTAAGCTTGACTCGCCCTGGCTGAACGGTAAGATGCAAGTCTTCGGTACAGCCCGCGGCATTTACCAGAAGCCCGACACCCAGATCATGGTGGAAGGAAAGAGCCTGAGTGAACTGAAAGCTCAGGGCGACTATCTGCGGGCCAGACCCCAGACTATCACCATCGATTGCCGCGCTTTGAAGCCCTCTAAGACCCGCTATCAGGCTCTTTCTTTCGCCGATTATCCTTTCGCCTCCGTCTCCAACCGGGAAGGGCAGCTAGTTTTCTATTGCCAGGACGCCTATAAGAGCGCCAACCAGATAATCTGGTCGAGCCTGGCCCGAGATTACGGCGGCAGCCTCAAGTCAGGCGCTTCAGCCCGGGAAAACGAAGATGCTTTCAATGCCTTTAGCCCTTTAACGCAACAGCAAAGCTCACCCAGCCCGAGCAATGTTTCCTGGTGCAAAGGCGCCTTCAATTACGAAGAGGGGCAAGAAGACACAACCTGTCCGGCTCTGACCGGAGAATGGCAATTGCGTTCCCCCCTCATGCCGGCCGACAGCGATCTACAAAACACCATTAAAGGAGCAACGCTGACCGATCCAAAGAGCGGTCAGCGTGTGCCTCAGATTCCACCAGCCGGAGCTGAATTACTTTAGGGCAAAGCCTGCGGAACTAGTCCTGGCGCTTGCCTTTTTTCTTTTTGCCGCCTTCGGCTTCTGCTTCGGTCTCACAGCCGCTTTCAGCTTCAACGTCACATTCGACGGCATCTTCACAGGCAGACTTGACCACGGGAGTGATACCAAGATGGTTTTCCAGAGCTTTGAGGCGCTCCACTACTTCTTCGTACTGATCTAAAGAGACAAAACCGAATTCGCGGGCGGCGTCTTTAACTTTCTTCTGGAACTTACCGGAGACTTTCTTCTCGATGGTTCCGGTGCGCTTGGCAGCTTCTTCCGAGAGTCCTTTCAAGAAAGACTGTGCTGATTCAGTCTTGATTTTGCCTTTCTCTTCCAGATCGTCGATCAGCTCCTGCCCTACTTTAACGAGGTCTTGCATGGCTTCCTTGAGAGCATCTTTGACGCGCTCTACGTTGGAGGAGGCGCCGACACTGGTGAGAACGGCTTTTTTCAGCAATTTGGTACGGTCAGACATGTTTTACTCCTGAGTTCTCGCTCCCCGGTGCGGGAGCGAATGACAATGTGCACAAAGGATGGGTTTCTGCGCACAATTCTATTTCTCATCAAGCATCTTTGTCTCATTCTTCACAAAGATATCAAGATAATCCTTAACACAATTCCTTTCAAATGGCTCTCAAGGCGCTACTTTTCATGAGGTAATTGCCGGTAAAATATGGAATTGCCGAAAGCTCAAAAGGCTCTCGGAAAGAATATATATCCAGCCCTTGGCTGCCACCGCGGGGCGCGTTCCAGCTTAATGCCGGAAAGGCAGGCAGCAAGTACGAGGGCTGGTTCGCGCAGAACTTAGTAAAAAATTGGAATTAATGGGGAGTGATAATAATGAATGCAAGGCTTAAGGCTTGCCTGGCGCTAATGCTGACTCTGGCATTTAATCTTGAAAGCGCCGTTATAAATCAAGTGAGCGCCCAGTCTCAGGTGGGATTCAGCGCCACCCCGACCAAACCCAAACTGGTGGTCATGCTGGTGGCCGACAAAATGCCCTATGGCAGCCTTCTTCGTTACCAGGACAAGATGGGTAACGGCGGGCTCAAGTTCCTGACGGAAGCCGGCGCCAATTTCGTCAACTGCACTTACTCCCAGGCCGCCACCTTCAGCGCCTGCGGCAATGCCACCATTGCCACAGGAGCCGGTCCCTGGGCCAACGGCATCATCGCCGATCAATGGTACGACCGCCGCAAAGGTAAAGCAATCAGTTGCGTCTTCGATGAAAACACCCAGATGACCGGCGCCAATGCCCCGGCCGGTAGTTCCAAACTGCTGAAAGGCACAACCATCGGCGATGAATTTAAACTGGCTACCAATGGGCGGGCCAAAGTCATTTCCCTGGCTGTCTCAGACAGCCAGGCCATGCTCCTGGGCGGTCGCCTGGCCAACATAGCCCTCTGGTTCGACGTCAAGACAGGTAATTTCGTCACCTCCTCCCAATACAGCCGCGACCTGCCGAACTGGGTCAAGGCTTACAACGACACCAGACCGGCCGAGCGCTATACGGCCAAACCCTGGCTGAGACTATTGCCGGAAACTCAGTACGGTGTTTCAACCCGAGATGATTACACCCACGAGCGTCCCCTGGTGGGAGACGGCAAAGCCTTCCCCCATGTGATCAACACGCCGGTACCCGGCGAAGGCGCTTACTCCACCCTGGCCGTTACGCCCATGGCCAACCAGATGGTCTTCGATCTGGCCAGAGAAGCCGTGGAAAAAGAAAGTCTCGGTAATCACACTGATACCGACCTTCTCGTGGTCGGACTTTCCGCCGGCGACAAACTGATATCCTACTTCGGTCCGGCTTCCCAGGAAGCCCAGGACCTGGTCTTGCGTATGGACCAGGGGCTGAGCGGCCTGCTTTCTTATCTTGATCAAAAGGTGGGTCTGGGAAATTGCTTGATCGCCTTCACCGCCAGTAGTGGCGCCCAACAGATCCCGGAGTTTTCAAAAGAACGCGGACTGGACGGCGGCCGCATCGATGCCAAAACTTTCAAGACCTTCCTCGATACCAGCCTCGACAACAGACTGGGAGCGGACGACTGGATTGAATCCTTCGAACCGCCCTATGTGCATTTGAACTTTGCCGCCATCGACAAAAACAAATACAGGCAGCCTGATGTTGAAGCACTTTGCGCCAAAGTTGCCCACTCCGTTCCGGGCATCGCGGAAGTGATCACCACCGCCCAACTCTATTCCAATCAAGTTCCAAGCGGTCCCTACGGCGAAGGTGTGAGACGCAGTTACTTCTGGGAAAGAAGCGGCGAACTCTATGTTGTACCGAAGCCGGGCTTCATCTTCTCCAGCGAAAGTAATGGAACCGCCAGTGGTTCACCCTACAGCGCCGATGCCCAGGTACCCATGGTGCTCTATGGTTTCGGCATCCAGGGCGGCCGTTACGGTCAGGCCGTCACCCCGGCCGATCTGGCTCCCACCATCGCCGCCCTCACCGGCACCCAGGCCCCGTCCCTCTGCGACGGCAAACCCCTGGCGCCTGCCCTGGCCCAGACTGTTGGACCGGTGAGACCCCGAGGTCAGGAAGCCGGTCCCGCCGCAGCCCAGTAACCGAGAGCTAAGCTAGACAGATAAGAGAGGAAAATTTGCCGTGGACGAAGCAAAGACACTGGTGCTGGTGGATGGAAGTTCGCTTGCCTTTCGCTCTTTCTACGCCATGTTCAAATCAGGATTGAGAGCCAAGGACGGCACCCCCACTGGTGCCGTACACGGCTTTTTTGCCTCCCTCTTCGACCTGATTGAGAAGCAGCGACCGGACATGCTGGCAGTCTGCTTCGATCTTTCCGATCCGACTTTTCGCCACGAAGAGTTTCAAGACTACAAAGCCAACCGCGCCGAAATGCCGGACGAACTGGCCCAGCAATGGCCCATCATCAAAGAAGGCGTCAAGGTTCTGGAAATACCGCTCTATGAACTATCAGGTTGGGAAGCCGACGATGTTATCGGTACCGTAGCCAAACAAGCGGAAGAAAAGGGCATGCGCGTCATCATCCTCACCGGTGACCAGGATGCTTTCCAGCTACTGGCCGGCGAGAAAGACAACATCGAAGTACTGATGCCCTCCAAAGGCGAGCTGACAACCTATAAGCGCGATAAGGTTTTTGAAAAGTTAGGGGTCTACCCCGAGCAAATTACCGACTACAAAGGTCTGTGCGGAGACAAATCGGACAACATTCCCGGCGTCAAAGGGATAGGGGAAGTAACCGCCGCCAAGCTTCTCGCCGCCCACGGCACCATCGAAAATATCTACGAGCATCTGGACGAAATAAAATCAGCCTCGGTCAAACAAAAACTCATAGACGGCAGGCAAAGCGCCTTCGACAGTAAGAGATTGGCCACCATTCGGCTCGACGTTCCCCTCGACTTCGATTTCGACCACTGCCTTCTCACCATGCCCGAACTGAGTGCCGTCAGTGAATACTTTCAGCGCTTGAATTTCCGCACTCTGACAGCCCGTATCCCCAAGGTGCTGGCTCGCTTTGCTGCTGACGGCAGCATGCCCGAATTACCGCCCGTGAAAGAAGCGGTAGCCGTGCAAGCGGTCAGGGGCGAAGAGACTTCCATGACTAAGGGCGGACAACTAACTCTCTTTCCGACCATGAAAGAGGGCGGCAATTTCAATCGTGAGTTGGCGGCTCTGGCCGAGGGCGGGCGTGGTCGAATGGTCACCGTCAAGCGCCCCCAGATAGATGTAACCATTGCCCCCATGCCAGAACCGCAGGTGGTGACAAGCGAAGCCGAGCTGGAAGCACTTCTTAATGATTTGCGTCGCCAATCGGTTATCTCCATCGACCTGGAAACCACCAGTGTCAACTCACTCGACACGGAAATAGTAGGCTGGGCCATCAGTTTTGACGAAACCCTCAAGTTGGCCGTCGACGAAAAAGGATTGAAGACGCTGGCGGCCAAAGACACCAGTTTCAGTACCGCCCATATCAAGGCTGCCTATATCCCGGTACGCCACCAGATCACCGGCGGCAAAAACCAGCTCGACCCGGCTTATGTAGTGGAGAAGCTGAAGCCCATTCTGGAAGACCCCAATGTGGGAAAAATCGCCCAGAACGCCAAGTTCGAAATGAATGTTCTCTCGCTAGTGGGCATCAAACTCAATTGTGTCGTCTTCGATCCGATGCTGGCAAGCTATATCGACAATCCGGACAATAAGCACGGTCTCAAAGATCAAGCCGATCGCATTCTCAATTATAAAATGGTGCGCATCAACGAACTTATTGGCACCGGCAAGAAACAAATTTCCATCGACATGGTGCCCCTGGAGCAAGTTGCCCCCTATGCCGCCGACGATGCCAGGCTGACCCTGGAACTGGCCAGATATTATGGTCAGACCATGGACGAAGAGCAGCTCTATTTGCTCTATGAAATGGAACTGCCACTGTGCGCGGTGCTGGCCAAAATGGAACAAACCGGCATCGCCCTTGATCTCCCATATCTCTCAGCCCTCTCTACGGAGCTGGCCAGCGAACTGGCCCGCCTGGAGACGGAAATATACAAACATGCCGGCCACGGCTTCAATATCAATTCCACCCAACAATTGCAGAAGGTTCTCTTTGAAGAACTAGGTCTTGCCACCAAGGGTAAGACAAAGTCAAAAAGTGGCTACTCCACTGATGCCTCGGTGCTGGAAGCCCTCAAGGATGAGCATCCGATCATTGCCTGCATTCTCGAATACAGGCATATTTCCAAGCTGAGATCTACCTATGTAGATGCCCTGCCCAAGGAAATATCCAGGCGGGATGGTCGCCTGCACGGAGAGTTCAACCAGACCGTGACCAGCACCGGTCGACTTTCTTCATCCAACCCCAACTTGCAAAACATACCGATTCGCACCGAGATCGGCAGGCGCATCAGACGAGCTTTTGTAGCCGGCAAAGAAAACCACTCGCTTATCTCAGCCGACTATTCTCAAATCGAATTACGGCTTCTAGCCCATATGTCACAAGATGAGCTTTTGATAGACGCCTTTGAAAAAGACCAGGACATTCATGCCCGCACTGCCGGAGAAATTTTTGAGGTGCCCCTTGAGGAAGTGGGCGCCGATCTCAGACGGGTGGGCAAGACCATCAACTTTGCCCTCGTCTACCAGCAGGGAGCCTACTCCACGGCGCAAGATCTGGGCATCTCCACCAAAGAGGCTCAGGCCTTTATCGACAAGTATTTCAGCCGCTATCCCAAGGTGAAAGGCTTCTTGCAAGACACCATTGAAGAAGCAAGGGAGCACGACTACGCCAAGACCATATGGGGTCGCAAGCGTTATTTCACCCACTTGCATGACAGAAACGACAACGTACGCAAAGCTGATGAAAGAGCGGCTTGCAATGCGCCCATCCAGGGCAGCGCCGCCGACCTGGTCAAACTGGCCATGATCAAGCTAGACCAGGAATTGAGTAAGTCCGGTCTCCAGGCCAAATTGATCATGCAAGTGCACGACGAACTGATTCTGGAAGTACCAGATCAAGAGCTGGATGCCACCAGAGCCTTGCTTGGCAAAGCCATGCAGTTGGATCAACCGCTCAGGGTGCCGCTCAAGGTCGATTTCGGCGTGGCGAAAAACTGGATGGACGCTAAATAGCGGCTGCCCATTCAGCTAAACACCTGCACGCCATAAGGGCTGATGGCGTTGCCTCTGGCCGCCACCACATTTACATCAGCAGCGAGGGCCGTACCCGAGTCGGCAGGCGAACCGAGGGCACCGTATCGATTCATAAGCACCAGCCAATCATAAGCGGCTTCGCTCTCGTGGCTCAAATGCAGGCACAAGGCCTCCAGTATCGACTGGCAGAAGCGCTCTTTATCAAGACCGACATCAGGATCAAGCCCCGAGTCGAAGCTCTGCCTGGAAAGCTCAAACTGCTCTCTTACCTGGGCGCCTACCAGGGCCAGAGCCTCGGTAGTCTCATACTGTTGCCACCACCCGGTATCGAGAAAGAAGCCGGTCAGACCGAAGTTCTTTACCCGCTCCAGTAAGTCCATAAGGCAATAGCTGGCCCGCAACCAGGGAGCCGCGCAGGCCAGATACTCCCGGAATAGATCGCTCTCCACAATGGCCGGGTGCATTTGCAAATCCCGTCTTAAAAAGACCAACCGTCGATACAACTTGTCTGCCAGTCGCCTACCGGAATTCAACTCTTGCCCGTTTGCATGCATAAAATATTCCCGCCATATTGACCAGCGCCATTATGCGTCGCCACACGTGACTAAAGCGTGGCAATGATTTGCGGGAAATACGAGAACTTAGAAAGAAAGTCGTACTCAGGAATTGACGGGCTCAACCTCGGAAGCCTTGGCGGCAGCTCGAGACTTGCCCAGTTTGCTGTTCTTGAAGCCGTAAAAGAAGTAGATCAAAAGACCAACCGGCAGGGTAATACTGTATACCTTGAGCACCATGGGCTCCAGATTGCAAGCCAGAATGGAACAACCCACCGCGCCCAAAATGGCGATAATGGGATGAACCAGCTTCAAGCGGAGTGCACCGAGGCAGACCAGCACAAAGGCCACCAGGGTACCCAGCACCATCATGTCGGCAATACTGCCGAAGGGCACAAAGCCGGCAATGGCAGCCACGATAATACCGTTCAAGATAATGCCCAGCACCGGATTACCCTTGGAAGTCTTCTGAAAGACAGGAGGAAGGAGACCGTCTTCGGCCATATTCTTGAAGATACGAGGCCCACCCATACAGAAGACCAGAAGCACGTTGAAAATTCCAAGCACGGCACCAAAAGAGATGAAGACCGAAGTCCAACCCTCGCCCACGCTGGCCAGAAGCTTAGCCAGGGGCGCAGCCGCTTCCGTTCCCACAAAGAGTTCGTTGGGATGCCCGTTTATGGTGCAGGGGGCAAGACCGGTTGCTACGGCCATGACTGATATATATAGGAAAGCCACTATGCCCACGCACCAGTAGGTGGCCAATCTCGTGTCCTTGAGGCTCTTGGACTCGCGGGCGAAGGTATAGAGCGCATCAAACCCTACATAAGGGAAAACTGCCGTAGCAGCCCCTTTCAACACGCCTTCGAAACCATGAGGCATGAAAGGGAACCAGTTCTGCGGATTGACATGCCTGATACCAAACCCAAGAAACATGACCAGCAAAGTCATTTTCAACAGCACCAGGAAGAAATTGAGCTTGGCTGACTTGCTGACGCCCCCTAAAAGCAAAATTGTAGAAACCAGGAAGATAACGCCGATGGCAATGATATTGACCCCGAAGTGAAACTGCCCGGCATGATCGATTACGGGTCCACACCAGAAGGGATCAATTTTCAAGCCCGTGGCATTCTTCAGGTATTCGCCCCAGGCAATGGAGACGGCGGAGGCACCAAAGCTATATTCAAGAAAGAGGCCGAAAGCCACTATCCAGGCCATCACTTCCCCGATGGAGTAGTAAACATAGCTGTAGGCGGAAACGCCGTGGGGCACTTTAACCGAAAATTTCTCGTAGCAGATGGCCACGATCATAATCACAATGCCTGTAATCACGAAGGAAAGAATGCCCGCCGGTCCGGCTTTGCCGGCGATAATGCCGGGCATGGCGAAGATACCGGCACCGATGGTGGCACCAATGCCAAGGGCTGTCAGCATGAGCCAGCCCAGGTGCTTCGGCGTATCGGCAGCGGCGCCGAAATCAGCATCTGTGGTACGGCGCATCAGCGTTGTCAACAGCGACATATACTAATTCCTTACGATTTGGCGAGCCTGCGAAACAAAAATGCTAGCATAGCGCCAAATTTCCTTCTTTTATAGCAGTGAGGCTTTTAAATGAGAGTACTCAGAGCAGCAGTTGTAGGCGCCGGCGCCATGGGCAGCGGCATTGCATGCGTTCTCAGCCAGTGCGGTATCGAAGTTTTGCTCAAAGATGTCGAGCAGCAAGCGGTGGACCGTGGTCTTGGCAATATCAAAAGAATGTACGACTCCCGTGTCAAAAAGGGCGTCAATACCCAGGAAGAGGCTGACAAGCTCCTGGCCCTGGTGACGGGGACCACTTCTTATGATGATTTTAAGAACGTAGACCTGGTCATTGAAGCAGCCTTCGAAGAAATTTCAGTCAAGCTGGACATATTTAAGACCCTTGACGAAATCTGCCCCAAAAAAGCCATCCTGGCCACCAACACCTCGGCACTTTCCGTCTCGGAAATAGCCGCCGCCACAAGTCGTCCGGACAAAGTACTGGGCATGCACTTTTTCAACCCCGCCCAGTTCATGAAGCTGGTCGAGGTCATCCCCGGCGTTCATACTTCGGAAGAGACCGTGAAAACAGCCATGGACCTCTGCAAGGAAATGGGCAAAACTCCCGTCAAGGTTGAAGAGTGCCCGGGCTTCCTGGTCAACCGCGTACTTTTCACTTATATGAACGAAGCCCTCTACATGCTGCAGGAAGGCACCGCCACCATCGAGGAAATCGACGCCAAGGCAGTAGAATTTGGTCTGCCCATGGGTCCCTTCGCTCTCTTCGACATGACCGGCATCGATGTCTGCGCCCATGTCACGGAGTTTCTCTTCAAGCAATACGGAGAACGCTTCTCGCCTTCGCCCCTGCTTGCAAAAATGGTAAAGGCCAAGCAACTTGGTCAGAAGACCGGCGCCGGCTTCTTCATGCACGACAAAGCGGTACCGGCAAAAGGCGAAGCCAAGCAAGTCAACCCGAAGGTAGCCGAGCTGGTAGAAGAAGCCAACAAAGAAACTCCCCTCAAGCAATCGAGCCGCAGCTTCGATGGTTTGAGGCTGATCCTGCCCATGCTCAACGAAGCCATCTACTGCCTGCAAGAAGGCGTTGTCGATGTGAAAGACATCGATCTGGCCATGCAGAACGGTTGCGGCTTCAAGAAAGGGCTGATTGCTCTGGCCGACGAGAAAGGGCTGAGCTTCTGCCTCGATGAGCTGAACGCCTATGCCACCTCCGGCGGTACCTATGTCTCAGCCGGTAACGGCAAAGATGTCCTGAACGAGCGCTTCAGACCGTCCTGGCTCTTGAGCAAACTAGTGGGTGCAAAAATGCACAAACTGAGCGAATACGGTAAGAAACCCGCCTGCGTAAGCTAATTTAGAAAGGCTGAACATACTCCATGTTCAAATGGCTCTTTGTACTGCTCCTCTTCTGGTTCCTCTACTTTATTCGAGAGGTCTTTCCTCCGTTTATCGTAGGCGCGATTATTGCTTACCTGCTTTTGCCCCTGGTAAATCAGGTAAGCACTACCTTTCGCATCAGACCGGGTCTGGCCGTCGGTATCATCTATATCGGCGCCCTGGCCCTAATTGTGGGCGCCAGCACCTGGTTCGGCCAGTCCATCATGGAGCAGTTCTCGGCCCTTGCCGCCCAGCGCAAGGACATCATCACAAGCCTGGTGCAGCAGATCTCGGACGGTTTTCACTGGCAGTTGGACGTAGAAAAAACAGCGGAAGAGCTGACCAGCAGCATCGAGCAAAACGTCGGCTCCCCTGAAGAAATAGTGCATCTGGGCGGGCTCCTATCCAAGAGCTTGCTCTCAGTGCTGGTTTGCATCGTCTCTTCTATTTACCTGCTCATAGACAGCCGTTCCGTCGGCCAGTTCTGCCTGCGCTTCATCCCTGAAGAAAAGCACGAAGCGGTGAAGAAACTCTCTTCCCAGGTCAATGTCATGCTCAGCAAATATGTGCGCGGGCAGATCTTCCTGGTGGTGTTGATGTCGGGTGTGGCCTACGGCATCCTGCATTTCTGGCTGAATATCAAATACGCCGGGCCAATCGCTATCTTGAGCGGTTTTTTGGAGATCATTCCGGTACTGGGGCCCTTCTTCGCCATCACCATTGCCACCATCGTTGGTGTATCACAGCAAGGTGTCCATGTGGCGGTCTTTATCATCCTGGGCTACTGGATCGCCCGCCTGGTGGAAGACTACGTGGTAGTCCCCCGTTTCATCGGTCATGCGGTGGAACTGCATCCCCTGGCCATTATCTTCGCCGTGCTCTGCGGTGAAGTCATGGCCGGCGCTCTCGGCATGCTCATAGCCATTCCAGTGGCCGCCTCCATCAAGGAAATACTCGACTTTTTCTATCCGCCGGCCGGTAAAGAAGGCTACCATGCCTTCATGAGAGAGAAGGAAGCGGCGGCGGTGGTGGAAAGCGCTCCTGCGGCAGACAAGCCCGAAGCCTGAGCTACTTCAGATCTAAATGAATAATAGCGGCGATGGTGCAGGCATATGCCAGAGCACCAAATGCCAGATGCACCGGCTGTAACCTGGCAAAAGTGAGAAGCCCCAGGTAGATGGAAGCAGAAGCAATAGCCACCAGCCCTGAAAGCAGGGTGCCTGCATCCAACTGCCAGGCCGTGAAGGCCACACCGAAAGCCACCGGGAAGCAGCTCTGGAAGACCAGTGCCCCACTAACATTCCCCAGAGCCATGGTGTCTTTGTTGGCTTTGAGCCAGAGCACGCTGTTAATCTTTTCAGGCAATTCCGTAGCCACCGGACAAATGATCAAAGAGAGCACCAGGGGCGGAATATGGAAGTCATCGGAGAGATTCTGGATGGATTCGACAAAGAAATACGCACCGCTGGAGATACCAGCCAGGCCGAGAAAAATTTGAGGAACAATCAAACGCAGCCGGTTGGAACCAATCTTGGTGAGACGATCCAGGTAGAGTGTCTCGGGAGTCTCGCCCACCTCACCTTCATGGCTGAAAGATTTATATAAATAAAAAGGATAGATAAGAACCAGCAGCACGGCCATGGTCGGACGCCAGAAGCCGGTGGAAGGTAGGAAGGAGGCCCCCATGGCCAGAACGTAGGCGGCGATAAAAAATCGCAAATCCCTCTTGATTACACCCTTTTTAATTTCCAGTCCGGGCTTACGCCGCCCGGAGCGGGTGAAGACCAGGCAGGCCAGCCCACAAAGCCCCAGGGTGAGCGTGGATAGCATGAAGGGCGCTCCGGCAATGGCGCCGATGCCGACTTCTGCACCGTGTTGCTTGCCGAAGAAGATGAGAGCCACCACAGGAATAAGAGTCTCCGGCAGCGCCGTACCGACCGCGGCCAGGACACTGCCCACCACCCCTTCGCTGAGCTGCAAACGCTGGCCCAGCCACTCAATTCCATTTGTAAAGAGCTCGGAACAGAAGACTATGAAAATTAGAGTGAAGACGAGGATAACTAAGTCAAGGATCACAGTTCACACCCGGGGTTCTTTCTGCGAGAATACCAGAAGTTTTGTTGGATTAACCGGCAAATTCCCTATAAACTCTAAAAATGATATCCATCAAAGATGTACAACATGTGGCCAAATTAGCCAGGTTAAGCCTGACTGAAGACGAAAGCCGCCAATACGCAGAGCAGCTTTCGCGCATCATTGACTACTTTGATGAACTAAAGAGCGTCGACACCGAAGGAGTGGAGCCCATGTCCCACCCTATCGCCGCCGTCAATGTCTTACGGGAAGACGAAGTTTGCCCCTCGCTTCCCCGGGAAGTTCTCATGGCCAATGCCCCCCTCAGAGACGGCAACTTCTTCCGAGTGCCGAAGATAGGGGAATAGTATCCATGAAGGCAAGCACTAGAAACGAAACGGGAGCGCCAAAACGGTGTAGCTCCCCCACCCCCCGTTTTGTCACCTTTTCTAACCACCAAGGCTCACATACGTTCAACAAGGAGGCAATATGAACACCAGATTTGTGTTTGTTACCGGCGGGGTGGTCTCGTCTTTAGGTAAAGGCATACTGGCGGCTTCCCTCGGTAGACTTCTGAGAGCCAGAGGCTTGTCGGCCAGCATTGTCAAACTCGACCCCTATTTGAACGTTGATCCGGGCACAATGAGCCCCTACCAGCACGGCGAAGTATTCGTAACCGAAGACGGTGCCGAAACCGATCTCGACCTGGGACATTATGAGCGTTTCATCAATGTCAATCTGGGACGCATGAATAACATCACGGCGGGTGCCATATATAAGAGCGTCCTTGAGAAAGAGCGGAAGGGCGACTATCTGGGCGGTACCGTACAGATGATTCCCCACGTCACCAATGAAATCAAAAACTTTCTCAGGAAGGGTGCCCTGGCCTCCAAGGCGCACGTGGTCATAGTAGAAGTCGGCGGCACCGTCGGCGACATTGAAAGCCTCATCTTTCTGGAAGCAATCAGGCAGATGCGCAAGGACGTAGGCAGGGACAACTGCTGCTATATCCACGTCACCATGATCCCCAATCTCAAGACTACCAGCGAACTGAAGACCAAGCCGACCCAGCATTCCGTCGACACCCTGCGCAGTCGCGGTATTCAACCGGATATTCTGGCCTGCCGCACCGAGAAGAACATCGGCACTTCCATCAAAGAAAAACTCTCTCTCTTCACCGACGTAGATCCCAATTGCGTCATCCAGTGTCGCGACGTAGAACACCTCTACGAAGTACCGCTCTGCCTGGAAGAAGAAGGACTGGCCGAGCGCGTACTGGAGAAACTACGCCTGCCCAACACCGAACCGGATCTGGTGGCATGGAAGGAAATGCTGGAGCGCATTAAGCATCCGGCCAAGAAAGTTACCGTGGCCATTGTCGGCAAATACGTCATGCTCTCCGATGCTTATATCTCGGTGGTGGAATCCCTCAAACATGCCGGCGCCAAACTGCACACCCAGGTGAACATCAAATGGGTGCTCTCGGAAGATATCGAGAAACACTCGGCCGAAGCTTATCTAGCCGATGTAGACGGCATTCTTGTACCGGGCGGCTTCGGCGACCGGGGCATCGAAGGCAAGATTGCCGCCGCCGGCTATGCCCGTGAGCATAATATTCCCTTCCTGGGACTCTGCCTGGGCATGCAAATCGCCGTAATCGAATTTGCCCGCAGTGTGGCCAAAATGGATAAGGCTCATTCCACCGAGTTTGATAGCGCAAGCCCCTTCCCCGTCATAGACCTTATGCCGGATCAGCACAATGTCACCCACAAGGGCGGCACCATGCGTCTGGGCCGCTACCCCTGCGTACTGAAGGCAGGCAGCATCGCCGCCCGCGTCTATGGACAGACCGAGATTTCAGAAAGACACCGGCACCGCTACGAAGTCAACAACGCCTTGCGAGAAGATCTCTCCAAGCACGGTCTTATTTTCTCGGGACTTTCCCCGGACGAAAGACTGGTGGAAATGATCGAACTGCCCGGTCATCCGTACTTTGTCGCCTGCCAGTTCCACCCCGAGCTGAAGAGCCGCCCCGATCAAGCGCATCCGCTCTTTGTCGGACTTGTGGAAGCCATGGTAAAAGAAGCCGACATGAAAGGCAGCGCCAATATCATCGCCGCCAAACCGGAAAAAGCCGAGAAGGCAGATTCGGGAAAGCCCGTCAATCCAGCCGGCAAAACCACCACCAATAAGGCCTAACTCTGAGATTCCTTATCTTTATCGGTCTTCGACAGTTGCAGGTAGTTCTCAGAAAGTAATCGATAGATATGGGCGCTGGTCATGGTTTTCAGAGCTTGAGCGGGCTCTGAAGATAGCCTTGTGCCGGAAAAAATCACGTTTACATCGGTGCCTTTTTCACTGGCGCGCATATCTATATTCATTTCAATAAAATCGAGACTGTCATAACTGCTGCCGTCATCCCGGTGATAAATTTCCGGATAGTAGCAGCGGCCCTGCATCACACTGCGATCGTTTTGTCGCAGCAAAATGGAAAAACCACCCCAGAAGCGATCTATCCCCTTGAGGGGAAATCCATGACTGGGCAAGGTACTAATCAGCGACTCCACGGTCTCTATGTCGGCTAGTGTATGGCACTTGTAGTTATTATCTTCCAATCGCAGTCCTCTGTCGGACTGGAAAAGCTTGTAAAACCCATAGGCCAGAGCAGAAAGAAGAAACAGAGCCAGCATCAAATTGAGCGGCTCTGGCAAAATGCGCGGAAACAAACAATAGAAGATGAGAACGGTTATGGCAATCCAGACTATCGACTGAGACCAGGCACCACCGGTAGTAGTCGACTCCGCCACGGTTGCTTGCACTAGCCCGCCCGCCTGATTGCCGCAGGCAATGCGCTCCAGATCTCTGAGTAGCGCATGTGCCGTCGAGTAACGAGCGGAAGGCTCCTTCGCAAGACATTTAAAGATAACCGCGTTGAGAGCCGCAGGTACCGGCAAGTTGGTCGGGAAAGGGGCGGGAGGGCTGGAAATCTGAGCCAGAAGCAACTTCAACTGGTTCTCCGCCTGCTCCTGGAAAGGACTGACTCCGCTCAGGCACTCATATATGACGCAACCAAGGGCGTAGATATCACATCTGCCGTCGATTTTTTCGCCCTTGCACTGCTCGGGACTCATGTAGAGAGGACTACCGAAAAACTCTCCGGTTTGAGTGAGGGTCATGGCATCGCGTCCCTCTACAGCCTGCACTTTGGCAATGCCGAAGTCCACAAGTCTGATATGAATATCACCCTCCACTTGCTGAAGAAAGATATTGCCTGGTTTGAGATCGCGATGCACGATGCCGGCAGCATGAACGGCAGCCAGTGCTTCCGCAATCAGACAAAAGAGCTTGATCGACAGAGCTAAGTCTATGGTGCCGTGGTGTTCAAGATAAGCGGACAGAGTCTCCCCCCTCAAATACTCCATAGTCAGATAGGGCAAGCCATCATCAGTGGTGCCAAAGCCATAAATCGAGACAAGGGAAGGATGCTTGAGAGATGAAACAGCGACCACTTCCTGCTGGAAGCGCTTGACGGCAGCGGCATCTCGGCAAAGAGCGCGCTTCAAAACTTTGACGGCCAGAACCGCCTTCAGCTCCCGATCTAAGACCTGCCAGACTAAACCCATGCCGCCTTCGCCAAGCAAGTTCTGTACTTCGTACCGGGAGCCGAGCAAAGGCCGTACCGGAGGTTCAGGAGAGGACGCAGTTAAAAAAAGCGACGACTCGCCGCTCAACTCTTCATTCACCTTCAGTGGTTTTTCTTCCAACTGATCTGCCTCGACAGGCTAGGGCTTGCGGCTGCCCTGAAAGTCTTTCACGAATTCAGCCAGCAGTTCTTTCAAGGCCGCATTGGTATTACCGGCCGGACAAAGGGTACCAATCTTATAAGTGACCGTATCAAAGGTAACAGCCTCCAGACGGCTCAAGCGAGCTTTCTGCTCCAGAGAGATACCCACCCAGTTTTTACCTTCCTCACGCTTCTCATCCACATAGACTTTGAGGCGTCCCTCATTGTCATTGAGGAGGACTTTACCATCGCTTTTGAGATCGACTGACTTTGTAGCCACCTTCAAATCTTTCATAGCCGGTACCACTTGCTTGCCCAGGGCGCCAGTGGGATCGTAAGCGATGCCGTATCTGAGAGAGTTCAAACCGGTCAAACTCTTCTTTTGCCACGGCTCGGCAGATACCTTTACTTGCGCCTGTGCGGCAGCAGCGAAAGCAAACAGCGCCAGGCAGAGTGAACACACCCGTATAAATTTCAAGACGTATCTCCGGCAGGAACTGTCATATTCTACAGGAATGGAACCCAAATAATGGGCCAGGTTAGGGCCAGAGCATTGTGGCTTTCTGCATTTTAGTCGCCGCCGCCACATAAAGCGGATGACGGGGCTGCCTGCGTTCGGTCAGCCCCAGCATCAGACAGCGCTCCCTATCGAGCAGTTTTAAGACACTCTCAATGCGCGCCCTATCGACTAGAGCCTGGTTGCCCCAGGCTAACAGGGTTGAGCGGGAGAGTCTTTGACTGAGTTCGATATAGGCATCGTTGTTGCGACCGTAAAGACGTCCCACCGGGTCACGAGCCGCAAACAATTCTCGCGGATAGGGCGTCAGAAAAGCGTAAAGATTGGCTACTATCAAGCCCTCATAACCATTGTTGCGAGTGAGGCGCACACAACTGGCAATAGTCGGATCATCAGAATCGGCATCAGCCAGGGATGGATTGAGCATGATGATGGAGAGGACGTTTGCACCTGTGCCGGAAAGATTTCGCCAGAGCAAATAGCGATAGCGACCGCTTTTATCAAAAATGGCACCATTGCCGCAAGGCGGGGACGGCAAGCTAGCTTGCGCCATTGCCCTGACCGTTTTCGGGAGCAACCGGCGGCGGAACATTCGGCGGAATAATGGTGGAACCTTCCAATTGCTTGAGCGGCTTCAAAATGAACATAAAGAGTGCTGCCGACAATGCCACCATCAAGACCAGAGCCAGAGGATATCCGAAATACCAGTTCAGTTCAGGCATGTTATACGGCGAACTATCGGGATTGAAGTTCATACCATAGATACCAGCCACCAGAGTCGGTGGCGCACAAATAGTGGTAATGACGGTAAGAACTTTCATGACTTCCGACAACCGGTTCGACATGCTTGATAGATACACGTCCATCAGATCGGAACAAAGTTCACGGTAAGTATCGATAAAGTCGGTAATCTGCACCACGTGGTCATGGCTGTCGCGCAAGTGTAAGAGCGTATCGGGTGTAAAGAAAGCAGGGCTGGAGCGCATCATTGAACTCAAAGCCTCACGCAAGGGGAAAAGGGCCCGGCGCATGGCAAGGAGTTCTCGTTTGATCATATGCAAGGAGCTAACGGTTTTCTTGTCAGGGTGATCGAGAATCGCATCCTCAAGATTCTCCAACTTTTCTCCAAAGTACTCCAGCACCGGGAAATACAAGTCGATGACACTGTCAATGAGGGCATAGGCCAGATAGTCGGCACCAGAGGAGCGCAGCCGCCCCTGCGACTTTCTGATGCGCTCCAGAACGGGCTTTGTGGCATCGATAGGGCCTTCCTGAAAGGTCAGTACCACATTCTTATTGAAATAGAGGCTGACTTGCTCTTGCAAAAGCTCGCCCTTAGCTTCCATCATGTGGGCGATGAAGAAGCAACAGTCATCAAAGATCTCATACTTGGCTCGCTGGTGCACGGTAACAATGTCTTCGAGAGCCAGGGGGTGGATCTTGAACAGCTCGCCAAGCCATTTGATCTTCTTGGAACTACCGAGCCCCTCCACATTCACCCAAACCACAGGCCACTTCTCAAGCTGGGACACAACCCTGGTCATCTCCACATTGTGTTCTTCCAGCATTTTTTCGCCGTCATAACAAACCAGCGTTATCTCAGACTGCGAAGCCTCAGGGTCAAAGGTGAGCGCCTCGGGGTCCATCCCCGCCACCGTATATGGTATCGTCATCGTAGTTCGAATCGATTTACGAATTGTCTTGCGATGGCTCACGGGGATCTCCGGTGTAGGACTGTTTCACTGGTCTGGAAGTAACGCTGCGTAAAGATTAATATAGAAAGGGTCCGAGAAGCAAGTCTATCCCCTGTAAGTTGGGCAACTAAGGTCATAAATGCGGTAGCAAATGTGCTAATCTGCCTGAATCCATGCTTCAGTTTCAATCAGGACCGCGAACATGACCACCCCTCTTGCCAGTGTCGGCTTTAAAGTTTTTAGCACGGAAGAAGCCGCGCAACTAGCTACCGTCGTGGCGCAGCGGGGCGAGCGTGTCGGAACCGCTCTGGGCAGCTATATGGTGCTCAAGACCGGCACGAGATCGCAGCTCTGGGCCAAACTCGACGAAGAGAACCGGCCCTATTCGATTTGTCCCCACTTCGAGGGCGATTCGCGCAACCCCGTGCTTCTGGCTCAGCGCATCAAGTACAACAACAAGCCCCTTGATGGACGTTACCTGGCCTGGATGAATCCGAACGGCAATACACCCGGTTTCGGCCCCCCGGGGGAATATACAA
This sequence comes from Candidatus Melainabacteria bacterium, assembly GCA_016212515.1. Taxonomy (GTDB): domain Bacteria; phylum Cyanobacteriota; class Vampirovibrionia; order Obscuribacterales; family Obscuribacteraceae; genus Obscuribacter. The sequence goes on along the minus strand of JACRFZ010000043.1, from coordinate 2,230 downwards.
TCATTTTCGAATGCCCGAATTTTGCTTACTACAACTTTGTAGAAATTCCCTGCAACGTCACGGTTCAGTTGGCAGCAGCAGCCAGAGAGGTAAGCCTCTATAACTCCGTAGAGGAATACAACCATAAGCAAGACAAAATCTGCCCGGTGGGCTCTGTAATAGGCTCGGCTGCCAATGCCGGTGCCACTCCCGCCTATCTACCGGAAGCCTATATCTGCGGCGTGGTGGAGCGCACCCAGGTTTTCGAGAATCCCTTTACGCACTACTACTTTCAATGGGCGCTAGTGACAGTCGGTAAAGTCCAATTTGATGTGTGCATTGACGCAGCCACCCTTGACGTTCCCATGGTAGCCGGGGGAGTGGTAGCCGGTAATTTTCACTTATCCGGTCAACTTATTCTTGACGGGGCGTAAGCCGGACTCTAGGGTTCGTGACTGGAGCGGTGATCAAGAGAACGCCAGATAGAAAGGGCCCATGGCTGTTCCTCTTCCTCTTCGAAACAGATGGTGACCTGGGCAAAAGTACCGGACGCCGCCGACACGCCACGCAGCATCCAGAAAGTAGCGTCCTCTTCTTCAATCTTTTCAAAGAAGGCCCGCCCCAGCACTTTGCCTTTTTCATAGCTGATTGGATCATCAATGACCCTGATTTTGCGCAGAATCTCGGCGGCATCAAGGGTGTTGCCGCTCGAGTCGGTGGCCGACATGCAGGTTACCCGCACATTCCGGGTTTCATCGTAAGCCAGGAATGTCTGCCCTTCTTCCAGTTCCTCCACAAAGGTACCGGGAATGGCAACCGACCAGCCGCCACCCAGGTTCTTACGCACATCAAAGCGCCTGTAACCAACCAGGGAAAGCCGTCCGAAAGCCAGATCGGACTTGTCGGCCATCTCCTCAACAAAGTCGGAAAGCTCATAGTTGGTTCCCAGAAAATCTATGATTTGCGACCATTCCCGCCAGGGAAACTCCAGATCGGGATCAAGGGCATAGGCACTGTCAAGATGACGCAAAATCGTCTCCAGCAACTCCGCTTCCGTCTCCGTGAGCGGCTCGCGCCAGCGCAGGGAGTTCCACATATAGCAAAGTGCACGGCCCAGGTGATATTCGGCACCATGGCCGTCTTCCCACCAGGGAAAGATATCACGCCCCAGGGAAGGTTCCTTTATGACAGCCTGCAGCCAGCGCATGTCACGGGGTCCGAGCTGGGTCAAAATGGGCTCGGTCACATCGAATTGATGACCATCGAAAGGCATGGCCAGATGGAACTTGGCCCCTTCCTTGGAAAGCTCCACCACACGCTTACCGAGAGCCCCCATCCAGCGGTTGAACTCTTCGTAAAGCCGAGCTTTGTCACCTGTTTCAAAATAGCCTGTTTCATCAAGGCAATCGGATTCTTCTTCGGCGTACCAGTCTAAGCCGTAAAACTGCCCCAGCTTGCGCAAAAGGTCGCATATAAAGATGTGATAGCCGGGTCCGGCCGAAGAGGTGGCGGCAGCCACCAGAAGCTCATCATCAGCCAGGGGAGAAAGCATTATCGGCTCAGCCCCCGGATGCAATAAAAGCATCAGACAGGGATTTCCTTCATCGTCCTCGGTCCACTGGGACCATTCCATTTCATCAAAAGCAACGTTGGAGATCCACCGTTCAAATTCTTCCAGCTTGCCGCGATCGAAAACTGGTAAAGCAACCTCTTCCCCATCCTTTTTCTTAGGGGAAAACCTGCCTTTTAGATACAAACCAAGACTCATGACACCTCCAACCTCTGGCATTCTACTACTTCAGCTCTCAGGCGCACAGGCATGGCGCCAGATTTGGCAGCCCCCCCCTTGGCAAGGCGACCTTTTTGGCCCTCCTAATTTCCCTTACCTTCGGGTTGAGTCTCACGTTACCCAGGGAGAAAAGAAAACAATGTCCGCCCTCAAGCATGCCGCCGTACTAGCAGCCGCCCTAAGCCTCCTGGTCATAAAGCAGGCACAGGCCGCCCCGATCATCGAAGAAAAGACAGCGGGAACTAGCTATATGGACGAAATCCTTCGAGCCGAGCCTTACAAACCGGCTCAAGCTGCCGCGCTAAAAGCGGAAGAAGGTGAAACCCGCATTATTCACAGGAGTGATACCAAAGTAATGTTCTAAAAGGCACAAAAGCCCTGTCAGTTGGCTCACAATCTGTGTTTACCAAGACCCAGACTCAACCAAAAAAACGGAGCTTTTGTATGTCACAGTCTAAACAG